>PAQL01000015.1 GCA_002709295.1 Phycisphaerae bacterium
TCGGTCTGGCTGTCGGTCTGGCTTTCGGGCTGGTCGGGGGCTGCGGCGATGCCGGAAGGGACGGGGCGGGAGCATCGGAGGGGAACGAGGTCGCGTCGACGGCCGCCCTGCCACCCGGGGTGGATGCGGCGTCGCTGGATCCCGCGGTCCTCGAGTTCGTGCTCACGAGGTTGCAGGCGACCGAGCGTTCACCCGACTCCGCCGTGGCCTGGAGCGAACTCGCCGATGCATGGCTGGCTCATGCCCGGTACGACCTCGCCGTCGATCCAGCGACCCGCGCGGTCGAACTGGATCCGGAGTCCGCGCGGCGGAGACTGCTCCTGGCGGTCGCCCTCGAGGGCGCGGGAGAGAATCTTGCCGCGGGTGACGTCGCCATGGCCGCGGTGGAGCTCGATCCGAGCAACCCCCAGCTGGCCTGGAGAGCCTCCCGTTTCGCGATCGATGCCGGAGACATCGAGGAGGCCCGACGTCTGGCGACTCTCGCGACGACCCTCGATCCGGATGATGTCCGGGGTCGACAGGCCCTGGCGATGGTCGAGCTCGCCGATGGTGACGCCGACGCGGCGATCGCGGCGATCGGCCCCGTGGTGGATGCGAATCGCGAGGACAAGGCCAGTCGATTCCTCCTCGGCCGGGCCCTGCAGCTCGCGGGGCGCGAGTCCGACGCATCGAGACAACTGATGATCGCGGGTGAGTCGAGACCGGTCTTCGTCGATCCATGGACCCAGGAGGTCCGGGAGCTCCGGGTCGATCGGAAGCAGCGGATCCAGGATGTGATCGATCTCGCCGGCGATGGACGTCTGCAGCAGGCGCTTGCGCTTTCCGACGAGCTCGAGGCGCGATACGGCGCCGATCGGGAGATCCTCTTCTCCCGGGTCGTCGCTCACACCCTCGCCGGCCGACGCGAGGACGTCGTGGCCGCGGCCGACGTGGTCATCGCCATGGAGCCGGACTGGGCGCCGCCGCGTCTTCGTGCGGGACTGGCCTCTCTCGCGCTGGCGATGTCGGTCTCGCCCATGGACTCGGCGGGGATCGAGAGGGCCCGCATGGAGGGCGAACGCTGTGTGAACCTGGCTCCGGGGGATCCGCAGTCCCACGAGCTGCTGGGCAGGGCGCTGGCCGCCGAGGGCCGTTGGAGCGACGCACTCGCGGTGTTCCGTCGATGCCTCGAGATGTCCCCGTCGGTGGCGAGATATCACATCGCGGTCGGAGACTGCCTGGTCGAGACCGGATCCCAGCTCGAGGCGATCAATCTGATGCGACGCATGAACACGGTCTTCGGCCGCTCGGTCGATGCGACCCTGGTCGAGGCGAGGGCGCTGGCCGCGGCCGGCAGGCCGGTGGAGGCGAGTCGTCTTCTCCGGGATTGCCGCGCCGCCATTCCGAATCACCCCGGCATCACCCGGACCGAGCAGGCGATCAAGGAGGCGGGAGGGTGAGGCTGGAGGCGGAATCATCTCCGGCTGCTCCCGCCCGGCTGATCCTCCGGATCGCGATCGTCGTCGCCCTGTCCGCCACGTGCGGTTGCGATGACGGAGGCTCCGGCCCCTCGTCGCAGGCCGGCGATCCGACCCCTTCGTCCACCACCGATCCGAGGGATTCGGCTGAAGCACCTCGACCCGACGGTTGGTTCGTCGATGCGGGCGGGTCCTCGGGGGTCGACTTCGTGCTTCGCACGAGACTCGACGATCGTCCGATGCTTCCCGAGATCGTGGCCGGTGGCGGCGCCGCCGCGGACTTCGATGGTGACGGCCGGCTGGATCTCTACCTCGTCCAGGGCACGGGGGAGGGCGGCAACCGCGTCTACCGGAATCTGGGGGACTTCCGTTTCGAGGATTCGACCGACGCCGGCGAAGCGTCCGACTCCGGCCGCTTCGGCATGGGTGCCGCCACCGGAGACTTCGACGGGGACGGCGATCCCGACCTCTACGTGTCGAACCTCGGACGCGACACGCTTCTTCGCAACGACGGCGGATTCCGCTTCGTCGACGTGACCGATGCCGCGGGCCTGGGTGACGAGGGACTGTCCGCCAGCGCGACGTTCTTCGACGCCGACGGGGACGGCGATCTCGATCTCTTCGTCACCCGCTACGTGGACTGGAGCGCCGAGGGGGAACTCGACTGCCGTCAGCCCTCGGGGAAGCCCGACTACTGCGCTCCCAGCCAGTACGACCGGCCGACCTCGGATCTGCTCTATCGCAACGACGGCGACGGCACCTTCACCGACATCTCGATCGAGAGCGGGATCGCGGGGTCGATGGGCACCGGACTGGGGGTCTCGTTTCTCGACGCCGATGCCGACGGCCGCATGGATCTCTTCGTGGCCAACGACGGGATGCCCGACCACCTCTGGCTCAATCGGGGGGATCTGCGCTTCGAGGAGGTCGCGGTTCGAACCGGATGCGACCGCGACATCAGCGGGGCGGCGAAGGCCGGCATGGGCGTCGCGATCGAGGACGTCGATGACGACGGCGACTGGGACATGCTGGTCTGCAACCTGGGCGGGGAGACCGACTCACTCCACATCAACGAGGGCGGTCGCTTCGTCGACGGCACCACGCGGGCCGGTCTGGGGGCGGCCACCCGTCGGTTCACCCGGTTCGGCCTCGGCCTGATCGACTTCGATCGGGACGGATGGCTCGATCTCTTCGCCGCCAACGGAAGGGTGGGCGTGGGCAATCGCATCAACGATCCCTCCGATCCCTACGCCGAACCGGATCTGCTGCTGCGTGGCGATCGGAAGGGGCGATACCGCCAGGTCGAGGAACCGGGAGTCGATCTGGAGATCCCCCGGACCAGCCGAGGCGCCGTCTTCGCGGACTTCGACGACGATGGCGGCGTCGACATCGTGGTGATCGACCGGGAGGCGCGAGCCAGGCTGTTGCGGAACGAGGTCCCCGACGCCGGCAACTGGCTGATCCTGGACGTTCGTGACGCCGGAGGATCTCCGGCGATCGGAGCGACGGTCGCCGTGGAACTCGATGGCCGCACGATTCGACGCATGGTCCGGACCGACGGCAGCTACCTCACGGCCCGGGATCCGAGGGTCCACGTCGGCATCGGTGATCTCCAGAGGGTCCCCCGCGTGGTGGTCCGCTGGCCGGACGGCGCAGAGAGGGTTCTCGAGGACGAGCGGGGGGGTCGCATTCTCCGCCTTGATCACCCGGAATCGACCTCCTAGGAGAGCTTTCCAGGCTCTTCCGGTGACGTCCGTTCGAAGTCTCTGCAGGAATGCCGGCCCCGATCCGATGAGGTGTTCATGGAATCGCGTCCTTCCGACAACTCATTCGCCGTCCACGGGATCCCGATCGTCGGATCCGCGTTCCGAGGGGGTCCGGCCCTGATCCTCGCGATCCTGCTGATCTCGATGACCGCGGGCTGTGGCGAGGGTCGGACCGCCCCACGGCTTCCGTCGGAGGTGGGGGTCGATCCCTTCGTGCACGACACGATCACCCGGACCGCGGATGCGGTCGAGAAGGCCCCCCGAAATCCTCGGGCCTGGGCCCAGCTCGGCGAGCTCTACTACGCGCATGACTACCTTGAATCCGCCCTCGAGTGCTTCGATGTGGCGGTGGAACTCGGTCCCGAGGACCCGCGCATCAGGTACCTTCGGGCGGTGATCCGCAAGCGGCTGGGTGACGATACCGGTGCTTTCGAGGACATCGAGGAGACGATCCGGCTCGATGACTCGACGCCGCACGTCCGATGGCGGGCCGCTCTCTGGTATCGCGACGGTGGGAACTTCGAGCGGGCGGAACGCCTGGCGACCGATGCGATGCAGCTTTCCGGCGGGGATCGGAACTCCCGACGCACGCTCGCCCTGATCGAACTGGAGGCCGGCCGAGCACGACAGGCGATCCGGCTTCTGCGCCCGATCGTGAAGGCGCGTCCGGATGACCGGCAGACCCGCACCACGCTGGTCAGGGCGTTGCGACTCTCCGGCGATCTGCCGGCCGCCGAGCGTGAGGCGGTCCTCGCCGGTGATGTCAGGCCCGACTACTTCGATCCATGGCTGGATGCAGCGGTCACTCGCCGCACCGATCTTCCCTTCTGGATCCGCCGGGCCCAGAGAATCGCGAACCAGGGTGATCCGGAGACGGCCAGGACGATTCAGGACTCGGTGCTGAGAAAGTGGTATCCCGAAGCCAGGGAGGTCGACTTCACCGAGGGTGTGATCCTCGTCAGCGAGGGACGTCACGACGAGGCCGCGGTGCACTTCGAGGCGCTCGTCGAGGAGCATCCCGACTGGTCCCAGGCGATGAATCGGGCCGCGGCCGCGATGCTGGTCGATTCCGGGACCGACCCCGACCCGGAGGTCGACCGGCGGGCCCGGAGCCTGCTGGAACGATCCACGGTGATCGAACCCGGGAACCACGTCGCAAGGGTGCTGCTCGTGGACATTCTCGTGCGTTCTGATGAGCTCGACGCGGCCCAGCCCCTGATGGAGGAGATCGTGGCCGCGCAGGGTTGGATGCTGGAGCATCGTCTGAAGCTGGCTCGGATCCAGTTCGAGCGAGGCGATCAGGAGGAGTCCCTGGCGACCCTCGACGATGCGATCGTGATCTTCGGTCCGGTGCCGCCCATCGATCTGGCTCGAGCCTCGATCCTGATCGACCTCGGGCGGTTGGACGAGGCCGCCACCGCGATCGGTCGTGCCCGGTCGAGACCGAACGTGCCGCAGCAGCAGATCCGGCGACTCGAGGATCGACTCCGGGAGGCGTCCGCTCCATGATCACCATGAGCTGTTCGCGGTCCATCCTGCGCAGGGGAGTGCTCACGGCCGTCCTCGCGGCGTCCGGCTGCGGTCCGGTCGAGGAGGAGTCGACCTCGACCGACTGGTTCGGTGAGGAGGCGCTGCGGCGGGGGATCGACTTCACGCTCGTGACGGACATGGACGAGGAGCCCTGGGCTCCCGAGATCATCGTGGGTGGAGGCGGGGCGATCGACTTCGACGACGACGGCCTTCTCGACCTCTATCTCCTCCAGTCGAGCGGAGACGGCGGCAACCGTCTGTTCAGGAATCGAGGGGACGAGGGTTTCGAGGATGTCACGGCATCCGCGGGTGTGGGCCACGAGGGGTACGGATCGGGAATGGCCACCGGTGACTACGACGGAGACGGCGACGTCGACATGCTCGTGACCAACCTTGGTCCCGACGTCCTCTATCGCAACGAGGGGGACGGCACCTTCACCGACGTGACCGAGGAGGTCGGGCTCGGGGACGATGGTTGGGGCTCCAGCGCCGTGTTCTTCGACATGGACGCGGATGGAGACCTGGATCTCTTCGTCACCCGCTATCTGGACTGGAGTCCGGAACGGGAGAAGCGATGCCCGAATCCGAGGGGGCTTCCCGAATACTGCCACCCGGAGAGCTTCGAGGCTCCCACCACCGACCTGCTGTACCGAAACGACGGCCCGGACGGCTTCCTGGACGTGTCGGAGGAGAGCGGCATCGATCGGGTCCGGGGCAACGGACTGGGAGTCGTGGCCACGGACTTCGACGCCGACGGCCGTGTCGACCTCTTCGTCGCCAACGACAAGAATCCCGACCGGCTCTGGCGCAACCTCGGCGACGGACGGTTCGAGGAGTCCGGTCTGCGGATGGGGTGCGATCGTGATCTCACCGGAATCGCGAAGGCGGGGATGGGCGTCGCGGTCGAGGACATCGACGACGACGGCGACTTCGACCTGATCGTCTGCAACGTCAACGGCGAGACCGATTCCTTCTATCTCAACGAAGGGGGGCGCTTCGTCGATTCGACCAATCGATCCGGCCTCGGGTCCCCGACCCGGCGCTACACCCGCTTCGGGCTGGGCTTCATCGATTTCGACAACGACACCAGACTCGACTACTTCGCCGCCAACGGGGCGGTCTCCGCGAACCTCGATGCGGCCGAGGGCTCGGATCCCTACGCCGAGCACAACCTCGCGATGCGGGGGCTGGCCGACCGCGTGGGGTTCGTCGAGAGCGAGTCTCCGGGAGGCATCACCGGACTGCCCCGGATGACCAGCCGGGGAGCCGTCTTCGGGGACTTCGACAACGACGGCGGCATCGATGTCGGAGTGATCAACCGTGACGCCCGCTTCCATCTGCTTCGCAACGTGGTCCCGGATCGGGGCGGCTGGCTGCTGGCGGATGTCCGTGATGATGCGGGGGCGCCGGCCCTCGGGGCGGTGGTGCGGTTCGAACTCGGGGACCGGGTGCTCACGAGGGTCGTCAGGACCGACGGGAGCTACATGACCGCGGGTGATCCCCGGGTGCATGTCGGGCTTGGTGATTCGAGGCTGGTGCCCGCCATCGAGGTCTCATGGCCCGACGGCAGGAGCCGGAGGATGGAGTCGATTCCGGTCGATCGGGTGATCCGGATCGATCCCCCGGCCGCGGGATCCTGATTCGGTTCCGTCAGGCGGCCTCGCGACGCGAGATCTCGGCCTCGACCGTCATGGCCACCCGGTTCGAACGGCAGGGGCGCTCGATCAGCCTGGCTTCCGGAAGCTCCCGGCGGAGTCTGCTCAGGTCGCCGCCCCGTGCGATCAGCAGGATGACGGAGGAGTCCGAAGAGGAGCCGACGGCGTTCACCAGCGCGATCGGATCCCGATGTCGATTGACGCTCTCCACGATGTCTCGTGCCGGGTCGTCGTCCCCGGTCACCACGAAGACCGCGGCTTCGGGGAACGACTGAAGGCATCGATGCCCGCGGGCCGCCAGTCGCCGGACCACGAGGATGAGCATCGACGGGTCGTCGTCGACGAGAAACACCGCAGGGTGGGATTCGATGGATCGTCGATGGTCGCCCGGATTCATGTCGTGCCTTTTCGCCCGTCGGACGGGCCTGGATTCTCGAAGAGGGTCCTCACCTCGTTCGGCATCGACTCCTACGAGGCCACGGATCAGTCGTTCGGCACATGGGGGGTGAATCAGGGTGTTTGCCCCATCCCCGATCAGGGCTGGAGCGAGGAGGAGGACGATCTCCGCATCCGACCGGGGCGTTCCGCGGGGCGGTCTCGCTCCGATTCCCCTTCCCGTCGTCGCTCGGTCGAGGGCCGGTCACCGGGGCGTCGGGGCATGTCGAGTTCCTCGTAGCCCTCACGGGAGAAGGCGGCGTCGGGGATCGCGTTCGTGGACTCGAGGGCGAGTTCGAGGTTCACCGTCTCCTCGGAGCCGTGCCCTCCCAGGCCGGAGAGGCGAAGGAAGACGATCCGCTCGCTTTCGGGGTCCGCCCAGATGTCGATGGTCTGGGGAAGGCCGTGCCGACGGGATTCGCCGTTGATGCTCCGGGCCTTGCCCGGGTCGGCGGCTCGATTCGCACCCGCGCCTCGCGCTCTGGACTTCCGGATCGCCTCGTATCGAACCAGAGGGGAATCATCGACCTGCGAATCCACGATCTCCGGGGCGGAGACCTCGTAGCTCCGATCGAGCTGGATGATCAGTTCAGACAGATCGAGCATCGCGAACTCGAACACCTGCATCGAGCGCCGCATCCGGTTCTCGCCCGGCGGGGTCGCGGACGATCTCGATCGGGACGGGTCGTCGGGACGGTTGTCCCAGGCTTTCTCTCCATCGAAGCCTCGGGCATACATCCTGCCCTGTCGGGTCGGGACCAGCAGCGACCAGAGTTCACCCCTCGTGAGCAGGGTGGCGCCGTCGAGTCTCGAGAACATGGGGCCCGTGCCTCGCCGTCCCTGATTCTCCGGGGCCTTCTTCCACGCGAACGCCCGGGGGCCCGGATGTCGTTTCGCGGAGACTCTTCGTTCACCGGATGCCGGTCTTGCAACCGGGCCGTCGGGATCCGGGACGACGGTGATGGCATAGGTGAGGTCCTCCACACCCATCCGCTCGATCGCTCTCTCCAGAAGCGTCGCTTCCGCCGGTTGCGGACGCGACACGAGCAGCATGAGGGACAGGAGGGTTCCGAAGAGCACGGCGGCGGCGACCGCGCGGCCGATGGAGATCAGCCGGAATCGTCCTGCTCCCTCGTCTTGGGACTCCGTCCCGCGGGGCTCCCGCGAGGTGGTGGCGACCTCGTCCATCACTCGAGCGACCCGGGCGTTCACAGTGTTCGTGGTGTCCTGCGCTCTTCCGCGGAGGATCGCATCGAGCAGTCGGTCGTCGGCCATGTCGGCCGCATGGCGGTCGGCAGGGTGATCCGAGGATTCATGGTGGTCGGTCATGGTGATCCGAGGCTTCAGGAGGACGGTGTGGGAAGGGGGGCGAGCACCCCCTTGTGCTGGAGACACCGGGCCAGAGCCGCCCGGATCCGCTGGAGTCGCTTCTTGACGGTCTCCCGGTTGAGATCGGTTCGTCCGGCGATCCGCTCGGTGCTCATCTCCTCCCGGTAGTGGAGGTCGATGAGGGTTCTGGAGGGTTCGGGCAGGGCGCCCAGGCAGTCGTCGAGGGCCTCGAGCTTCTCCGGCCAGGTGTCACCGGAACGCTCGCTGATCTCGTCGAGTCTCGCATCCAGATGGGCGATGACCTCCTCCTCGCAATGAAGGGGGAGCCGACTGTTCCGTCGGTAGTGCACGAGGATGTGGTTTCGGGCGATCCCCCTCAGCCAGGGGCCGAAGAGGCGGGTCTGATCGAATCGGTCCAGAATCCGCCAGGCGGTGACCATGGTCTCCTGGTGGATGTCCTCGATGGCCCCGGAATCCTTCACCTGGGCCCGAATGAAGGCCAGAAGCATCGGGGAATGTTCCCGGACGAGGATCTCGAATGCGGTGCGATCGTTCTCGATGGCGGGGCTCCTGGAGCGGTCCTTGAACACCCCTTGTCGGGATTTCCGGGTTCGGGGACACGTGGTTCGTCGGATCCAACGAACCGGTACCCTTCGATGATGCCTCAGAACACCCTGGAATCGATCCACGCGACCACCATCGTCTGCGTCCGGGACGAGGCCTCCGTGGCCATCGCCGGCGACGGGCAGGTGACCCTGGGGGCGGTGGTTGCCAAGTCGTCCGCCTGCAAGATCCGAAGACTCGATGATGTCGGGCACGACCGGGCCGGAGTCCTGGTCGGATTCGCCGGCGGAGCCTCCGATGCATTCGCGCTGCTCGAGCGTTTCGAATCGAAGTTGAAGGCCACGCCCACCCAGCTGCTCAAGGCGACCGCCGAGCTTGCAAGGGA
Organism: Phycisphaerae bacterium; assembly: GCA_002709295.1. GTDB lineage: Bacteria > Planctomycetota > Phycisphaerae > Phycisphaerales > SM1A02. The sequence continues at coordinate 9,122 of PAQL01000015.1, forward strand.
CTGGCGGACGGACCGGGCGCTTCGACGGCTCGAGGCGATGATGATCGTCGCCGATCTGGAGTCGATGCTGATCGTCAGCGGGCAGGGGGATCTGATCGAACCCGACGACGGGATCGCCGCGATCGGTTCCGGAGGCCACTACGCCCTCGCAGCGGCTCGGGCTCTGAAGCGACGAAGCGATCTCCCGGCCTCGGAGGTCGCGACCGAGTCGATGCAGGTGGCCGGAGAGATCTGCATCTACACCAACACCACCATCTCGCTGGAGACGCTCACTCGTCAGGGGTGAGCGGGGGGTCCCGGTCGGGGGCGGTCTCCGGAGTCCGCTCGCCGGTCCTTCGATACCGGGTCCGCAGGGTCGCATACTCCGCGGGAGACACCGGAAGGTCCATGGGCTCGCCGTCCACGTGCTGCTGGTGGAGCTTCTTCAGAAAAGGGACGCACCACTGGCATCCGGTGCCCGCTCCCAGGCAGTCCGCCATGCGGCTGGCGACCGGCGGGTCCTCGCGGGTCACGAAGTTGCGAAGCTTCCTGAGGCTCACCCGGAAGCAGAGGCAGACATGATCGTCGGGTTCCATGACTGTGGTCTCGGAGTCCGCCTTCGAACGTTCATTCGCCGCCCGACGGGGACCCCGGCTGCTTCGCATCCGCGGGTTTCGCCTCGGGGTCGTGGTCGCCGATGGACTTGAAGTCGACCTTCCATCTCATCTCCACGCCGGGTGCGATGAACCGGGGGTTGTCGAACGGTCCGACCTCGATCCGCCGAGGGTTCCAGGAGATCATGGGTTCGAAGACCCCGGTGAAGAGGAAGACCGGCGTCTCGCCCTCGGCGCGAAGTCCGGATCGACGGATGTTCTCGATGATCCGTGGAGTGACCTGGATCTTGAAGGGATCGCCGCAGGCGACCTTCTCCTTCGGATTCCAGGGGGTGAGCTCGATGCCCGCCGCGGTGGGGCCCATGCGTTCCATTCCGGTGACCAGCACCGGCCACTCGACGCGTTGCTTCAGCTTCCGGTTCGTCGCCGCGATCCACTTCTGCAGCCCGCGAAGAGCCCGGTTCCGACTCGCCTGGTCCGCCGCATCCAGAGGCGACTCGATCTCTCCCGAGACGATCGCCTCGGCATGAACGGCACGGATCCGCTCGACCACGCCATCGGGACTGGCCTCGGGGATCTCGACCGTCTCGGCAGCGGGGGCGACCGCTCCGCCGGAGGAGGACTCGAGCTCCGCGATCCGCTTTTCGAGGCGTTCGATCTTTCGCATCGCCGCTTCCAGCGTCGCCTCCAGATCCGCGTTCCGTCCCTTGAGTCGTTCGTTCTCCCGGGCGAGGTCCGCCTCCCGGTTCTGGGCTTCCGCCGTCGTGACGAGGCCGGCAGGCACCGCCACCAGGAGGCAGATCGCCAGCACGAGGTGTCGAAGGTTCGAATCGTGGGTCATGTCGTGTTCTCCTGCGTGCGGGTGTCCCGCACCTTCACTGGATCGGTCGCTCGAGGGCCCCGACTTCAGAGTGCCCCCCCCGGAAGGCGTCCGGGGTGGTCCTGTGAAGGGTATGAGCCCCGGTTTCGAGGGAATGCGGAAATCCGGACGATCGGTATCGGTACTATTGTTCACAGTCCGAGGATGTTCACAGACCGAGGACAGGCTCGATCGCGGAGGACCTCATGCAGGAACTGGACACGCTCGTACGAATGGCCGCCCGGCGACTCGCCTTCACTCGATTTCTCGAGTGTCTGGTGCTGGTCGGCGTGTTCGGACTCGGAGCCCTTCTCGTCTGGACGGTCCTCTCCCGGGTGCTGCCGGTGCTGGCGACTCCATGGTGGATCCCCGCCGCGGTGGTCGGCGGTCTGATCCTGGTCGTCTCCATCCTGATCGGCTGGAGATCGGGTCGTGACCGGGTATCGGTGGCGGTGGCGGTCGATGATCGTCTCGGTCTCGATGACCGTCTTTCCACGGCCTTGCAGCTGGCCGATCGCGATGATCCGTTCGCGGTGGCCGCCGTGGCCGATGCGAAGCGGATCGCCTCCGATCCCTCGATCCGCGCCCGGGTCCGCGAGGCGTTCCAGCCCGACGCTCCCCACGGGTGGTGGGTGGCTTCGGTGTTGATCGTCGCCCTCGCAGGTGTCTGGACCATCGTGCCGCAGATCGACTACCTCGCCGCCTCGCAGAGGGACGAGGGCGGCGCCACCGCCGCGGCCCGCATGGAGACGAGGTCGCAGGTCGAGGAGATCATCGCCTCGGTCGAACAGGATGGTGACGGAGAGCTGGCCCCCGAGATCCAGGAGGCGCTCTCCGAGCTCGCCGATTCCGAGTTCGCCGCCGATCCCGACCAGCCCGAGATGACTCCCGAGGAGGTCCGCCGCGAGGCGCTTCGTCGGGTCGGAAGCATGGAACAGAAGATGCAGGAGCTTCTCGACGGCGAGGAGGCACGGCTCGACGAGACCCTGCGTGATTCACTCTCGGATCTGAACCCGGGCGAACTCGAGGATGCCGATGCCAGGCAGCTGGCCGAGGCCCTCGAGGCGGGGGACTTCAAGGAGGCCCTGGAGGCCTTCGACAAGCTCGCGGACAAGATCGACTCCGACGGCATGACCGAGGATGAGAAGGCGCAGCTTCAGAAGGAGCTCGACGCCCTCGCGGAGGAACTGGACCGGCTCGCGGAGGATTCCGCGGCGCTCGAGGACGCCCTGCGTCAGGCCGGCCTGGACGGAGATCTCGCAAAGGACCCGGAGGCGTTGAAGAAGGCCATGGAGAACGCCACGATGAGCGAAAGCCGTCGCCAGGCGATCGAGGAGATGATCAAGTCCCGCTCCTCGGCATCCGATGCCCTCCAGAACCTCGCCGAGTCCATGCAGCAGATGGCTCAGCAGTGCGAGAACGGTCAGCAGCAGGGGCAGCAGGGCCAGCAGAGTCAGCAGGGCCAGCAGCAGGGGCAGGAGACCCTCAGCGAACTCGAACGGGCGCAGCAGATGCTCCAGCAGGCCCGGGCCGCTCAGGGGCAGTGCCAGAACGCCTGTGACAAGATGGGCTCCGGACTGTCCAAGTGGGCGGCGGGGCTTCCACAGGACGGCCAGGGTCAGGGCCAGGGTCAGGGCCAGGGTCAGAACGGCGCCGGCGGCTTCGGCAACCGTGGCCAGGGTGGCGGAGGGGATGCACCCATCGCACCAACGCCCAGCGGCACCGTCGATCAGCGCGAGAAGGTCGAGAATCGGGGCGGTGACATCATCGCTCGCGAGATGATCGAGGGCGAGGTGGTCGTGGGCGAGTCCAAGGCCGCCCTGAAGCGGATCGCGGATCGCATCGCCAAGGGCGAGGAGGAGGGGATCGGCGAGGATCCGGTGCCGCCGCATCTTCGCGATGTCCATCGTCACTACTTCGGCGAGGTTGAGAAGCGCATTCGAGCGGTCACCGCGGAGAAGGAGACCGCCGGCAAGGCGGACGCCGCACCCGCGAAGGGATCCGAAAAGGGCTCCGGGTCCGGTGAGGACCCGGGCACGTCGAGCGAGCCGGCCTCGGGCGAATGACACGAGCGATCGGGAAGATCCTGGCCGCGTACCTGCTGGTCACCCTCGGCCTCGGTTGCGGCGAGGATCCGGATCGACCGGAGGTGGTCGCCTACGTCTCGGCCGACCGCGCGATCGCGATCCCCGTTCTCGAGGCGTTCACCCGTGAGACGGGCATCAGGGTCCGTCCGCTCTTCGACACCGAGGCCACCAAGACCACCGGTCTGGCGAATCGAATCCGCCGGGAACGGGATCGTCCCCGGGCCGACGTCTTCTGGAGTTCGGAACCCTTCGCGGTCGAGCAGCTGGCCTCGGAGGGCCTTCTGGCCCCGGCCGTGCATCCGCTGCTGGAATCACATCCCCGGGAGTGGCGACGTCCCGATGATCGATGGTTCGCCTTCGCGGGTCGGGCCAGGGTGATCGCATTCGATCCCGAGCGGATCCCGGTCGAGGATCTGCCCGGTTTCTGGTCCGACCTTGTCGATCCCCGCTGGAACGGAAGGATCGCGATGGCGGATCCCCGCTTCGGCACCACCCGCGGGCACATCGGTGCGATCGAGGTGCTGGGCGAGCTCGGACCCTCGAAGCTCTCCTTCGAGGACTGGATCGAGGGCCTCGGTCGCAACCGGGTGCGTCTCATGCCGGGTGGCAACGCGGCCACCGTCGATGCGGTCGTGCGCGGAGAGGTCCTGCTGGGGCTCACCGATTCCGATGATGTCCGGGCGGTGCGTCGCCGCGGCGTCGAGATCGGCGCGATCGCCCCCCGGCATCTTGCCGAGGGTGTGCCCGACGGCGGCACGATGCTGGTCCCCAATGCCGCCGGCGTGGTCGAGGGTTCCGAACATCCGGATCTCGCGGCGAGACTGGTCGCATTCCTCGCCTCCGCCGAGGTCGAGCGCATGCTCCACGATTCGCCCAGCGGGAACCTTCCGATCGCGCACCCGACGATCCTCGACGACGAGCCTGAAGCAGCGGACTCGATCCGCGCTCCGGACCCCCTGGTGGTGTCGATCCCCGACGTCGCCGGGGGCATGGACCGGGCCGTCGATTCGGCGATGGACCGGTTTCTCGATCGGGGCGAGCCGTGATCGGGGTTCCGGGGTGGCGGGTCTGGAGATCGATCGCCTGGTTGGCGTTGATCGCGATGCTGCTTCCGGTGCTCGCGGGCATCGCGGCCGCGGTCCCGGACTCGGAGGCCGTCGATCCCGAGACGCTCGGGTTCCGAGGCGGGGAGGTCCTCCTCGCCACGATCGCATGGTCGACGGGGCTCGCGGCGGTCGCGGTGGTGCTGGCGCTGTTTCCCGCCTCCCGGATTCGTCGCTGGGCCCGGGACGGTCGAGGTCTGATCCTCGCGGCGTGGTTGATTCCGATCTTCCTGCCGCCGGCGCTCCTCTTCGATGCCTGGTGGATCCAGGCGGGCCCCGACTCCTGGATCGGACGGGCCGCCGGCGAGTCCGATCGGGTGCCGTTGCTGCGGAGGGGCGTGCTGGCGATCGGACTGCTCGGCACCGGCGTGCCCCTGGCCACCTGGATCATGGCCGCGCTGCGAAACCCGGCCGCGGATTCCGATCGGATGCTGATGCTCCAGGATCGACCCGGCATCGGGGTGGCGGGCAGGAACGCATGGCGTCGACATCGCTGGATGCTGCTGATCACCTGGGCGGCCACCGCCGGCATCATCGCCGGTCTCACCGTGCCCTTCGACCTCGCCCAGGTCCGGACCTGGGGATTCGAACTGCGCACCCTCGACACCCGTGGCGCCACGCCCGGAACGCTCCTCCGCGTGGGTGGTCCGGGTCTCCTGGTTGCGCTGGCGGCCTCCCTGGCGATCATTCGCATCGGAGCCTTCGGTCACCGGGAGGGACGCGGGCCTTCGCGACCGCCGATCACGATTCGAACCAAAGGCGATCGTCTGCGGGGACTCTGTTCGCTGGTGATGTGGATCCTGCTGGTGGGGGGACCGCTGACGATGCTGGTCACCCGTTCCCTTGATCAGGATCTGAGCACCACCCGCGCCCTGCACGGCGAAGCCGCGCTGGGGACCCTGATCCTGGCCGCGGGGGGGGGCGTTCTCGGCGCCGTCACCGCACTGGGGTTCACGATCTGGAGGGCGGGCACTCGAGGAACGCGAGAGGCGAGGGGTTGGATCTGGGTGGTCCCCCTGCTGGGCATGGTCGCCTTCATGCCCGCCACCTTGATCGCGGTCGGTGTCGAATCCGCCTGGAATCGGCCGGGGGTGGAGCGGTTGATCGACGGACCACTGCCGACCATTCTGGCCGTCGCGGCTCGTACCGCCATCGTCCCCGCCATCATCGGCGCGGTCCTCGGCGGTTCGATCGGCGACCTGCCGCGTCTGGACGCTCCTCGAGGACTGCGAGACGGCTGGCGGGCGGCCCGTCCCGGGTTCAACGCCGCTCTGGCGGCGGGATTCCTGGTTGGAGGTACGCTGGCCGCCGGGGAGATTCCGGTGACGGCAAGGGTCCGTCCTCCGGGCTTTCCGACCCTGACCGGGACCCTGCTCGACGCGATGCACTACCAGTACGCCGACTCCGTCCTGCCGGTGATCGTCCTGCTCGTGATCGCGGCGGGCATCGCCGCGGTGCTCGCGGTGCGACTCACGGGGGTCCTGCGCAGCTCCGTTCCCGCCGTTCTGGGCATGGCATCCCTGCTGGTGCTGCCCTTCGGGTGTGATGCGGGTGAGGAGTCCTCGGAGCGCAACCCGGTCGAGCACCGGATCGCCTTCGGAAGGCCTGGCAACATCGAGGGCCGTTTCGACTATCCACGCGCGATCGCCCTCGATGAATCGCGCGGTCGGGTCTACGTGGTGGACAAGAGCGCGAGGGTGCAGCGGTTCTCGCTGGACGGCGAACTCGAGACGTGGTGGCGGATGCCGGCCTACGAGAACGGGAAGCCGACGGGGATCGCCGTCGACGAGGACGGCCGGGTCATGGTGGCCGACACTCATGAACAGCGCATCGCGATCTTCTCGCCCGAGGGCGAGCTGCTCGAGACCCATGGACGTCTGGGGACCGAACCGGGGGAGTTCATCTATCCGACCGATGTGGTCCGCGGCCCGGACGACACCTGGTTCGTCTCGGAGTACGGGGGCAACGACCGGATCCAGATCTTCGACTCGGACTGGAATCCGATCGGGGTGATCGGTTCGTTCGGCGAGGCGGTGTTCGAGACCGAGGGGGAGCTCCTGCTCGCACGACCCCAGTCGATCTTCTGGGATGCCGGACGGGAGGAGCTCTACATCGCCGATGCGGTGAATCATCGCATCGTGGTCACCGATGCCACGGGCAGGCGTCTCCGGATCCTCGGAGGCCCGGGGATCGATCCCGGACGTCTGAGCTATCCCTACGACCTCGCACTCGAACCCGACGGAACCCTGCTGGTCGTGGAGTTCGGGAACAACCGGATACAGCGACTCGACGCCTTCGACGGTCGTCCCCTCGGGGTGTGGGGAGGAACGGGAGTCGAGCCCGGACGACTGCGATATCCCTGGGGTCTCGATGCCGGAGACCGCACCATGGTGGTCCTGGACAGCGGCAACAGCCGGGTGCTGGTCGGAGACCGTCCGTGACCGCCCGGACTTCATGCCTCCGGTGGCACGCCATTCCGGTTCTCGACGGGCACCACGCGGGTAGGCTTCCCATGCCGATGGAGGTGGCGACGAATGGCTGCTGAGCTTCCCATCACGTTCGAGCACCCGCTTCTCCTGCTGGTGGCTCTCCTGATCGTGCCGATGATCCTGCTCGCCAGGATCGGGGCCGCGGGTCAGGGGCGTGGGAAGCTCGTCGCATCACTGGTCGTTCGTTCCCTTCTGCTTGGGTTGCTGGCGGTGGCCCTCGCCCGGCCCTCGGTGGTCGACCGAGGCGAGTCGCTGACCCTGATGGTCGTGGCGGACATGAGCCAGTCGATCCCGCAGTCGCTTCAGAGGGACAGTGGGGAGTTCCTCGCCCGGGTGGAGGAGGCCAAGAGGAACGAGGAGGACCGGATCGGCGTGGTCACGGTCGCCGAGGCCTCCGAGATCCGGCAGACTCCGGATCAGAACGCGAGGATCCAGCTCGACCATGCCGGAGACCCCGCGGCCACGAATCTCTCCGCGGCGGTGCGGACCGCGATCTCGCTCCTGCCCACCGACACCGCGAACCGGATCCTCCTGGTCTCGGACGGAAACGAGACCGAGGCCAGCGTGCTGGAGGCGATCGAACTGGCGACCGCCAACGACATCCCGGTCGATGTCCTCCCGATCGAGTACGAGTACGAGCGTGAAGTCGTCTTCGAGGGACTCAAGGCCCCCAGCCGAGCGAGGCTCGGGCAGTCGATCGACCTTCGTGCGTTCATCGACTCCAGCACGGAGACCGAGGGCACGCTCCGGCTCCGACGCAACGGTCGGGTCGTGGATCTGGACCCCGACGGCCCGGGCGACGGCATCACCCTCAGGCTTCAGGCCGGATCCAATCCGATCTCGATCCCCGCGACCCTCGACATGGGCGGCGCCCAGAGATTCACCGCGGTCTTCGAACCCTCCGATTCCGAGGCCGACTCGCTCGAGGAGAACAACATCTTCGAGGCGGTCACCTTCGTCTCCAGCGACGGTCGGGTGCTGGTGGTCTCCGACGACCCCACCGAGGTCGAGGGACTGGTCAGGGCCCTGGTCTCGGGAGGACTTGAGGTGGTGGTCGAGGACACCACGGCCCTCGCCGGTGGTTCCGCCTATCTGAACGGGTTCGATGCCGCGATCCTCTCCAACGTCGCCCGCTGGGAGCTCGACATCGAGGCGGATCGGGGCTTGAGGTCCTACGTGCACGATCTCGGTGGTGGACTGATCATGCTCGGTGGGGACCGGTCCTTCGGGGCCGGCGGCTGGATCGATTCCGAGACCGCCAAGGCGCTTCCGGTCAGACTCGATCCGCCCCAGGAACGCCAGCTGACCCGGGGGGCCCTCGCCCTCATCATGCACTCCTGCGAGATGCCCCAGGGCAACTACTGGGGACAGCGCACCGCGATCTCCGCGATCGAGGCTCTGAGCAGTCTCGACTACGTGGGGATCATCACCTTCAACTTCGCCGCCCAGGGGCCCAACATCAATGGTGCCGGCTGGGCGTTCCCCATGCAGCTCGCCGGCGACAAGACCGCCGCGATCGCGGCGGCCAAGTCGATGACCATCGGGGACATGCCGTCCTTCGCGCCGTCGATGCAGGTCGCCCTCCAGGGATTGATGGGGGTCAATGCCGGCCAGCGGCACGTCATCGTCATCTCGGACGGAGACCCGTCGGTCCCGTCCCAGCAGCTGCTGGACCAGTTCGTCGCGGGCGGCGTCACGATCACCACCATCATGGTGGGGGGGCACGGGACCCAGGTCGATCGCAACAACATGCAGGGCGTCGCCGAATACACGGGCGGCACCTTCTACAACGTGACCAACCCGAAGGCGCTTCCGAAGATCTTCATCAAGGAGGCGACGCTGGTCTCCCGCTCCCTCATCCAGGAGGGCGACTACCAGCCACGGGTGATCCCCTCCCTCGACGGACCCACCCGAGGAGTCACCGCGGCGCCGTCGATCGGGGGCTTCGTCCTCACCGTCCCTCGTGACGGTCTCGCCAAGGTTCCGATCGACATTCCCGTCGAGGACGGTGACGACCCGCTGCTGGCGGCCTGGAATCACGGACTGGGCAAGGCGGTCGCCTTCACCAGCGACGTCGGCGCCCGCTGGGCCGGCGACTGGACCTCGTGGTCGGGATTCCAGCCGTTCTGGGAGCAGGTGGTCCGGTGGTCGATGCGGCCCGCTTCGCCTTCCAACCTCTCCATCCGGACCTCGATCGACGATGAGGGGCGAGCGGTGGTCGAGGTCGAGGCGCTCGCCGCCGACGGCAGCTTCGCCGACTTCCTGCCCGGTGAGGCCAGGGTGCTGGCTCCCGACGGGACCGCGGCACCGGTGCCGCTCCAGCAGGTGGGACCGGGTCGATACCGCACCGAGTTCGCCGTGGATCAGCAGGGCGCCTATCTCGTGAACGCGGTCTTCCCCGGAGACGAGGAGGGGGAGGCCGCCAGCGTGCAGGCGGCGATCGCGGTGCCGTACCGCAAGGAGTTCGCAACCACCCGCGACAACCGGGTGCTCCTCGAGATGATCGCCGAACGCACCGGGGGTCGGATTCTCGACGCCCGGGACGACCTCGAACTGATCGATCCGTTCGATCGGACCGGTCTCGAGATGCCGATGTCCCCGACCCGGATCTGGGACATCGTGGTGGTCATCGCGGCCGGTCTCTTCGTGATGGACGTCGCGGTCCGCAGGATCAGCTTCGAGCGACGACGTCGCCGCGAGCGCAGGGAGAAGGCCGGAGGCTCGACGGTCGAGGCCTGGAAGACGGCCCGTCGTCGCGCCTCCCGCAGCACCGACTCCGGGGACGAGGAGAACGTCGCCTCGACGAAGGTCGAGGTCGACGAGGACGCCACCCCGTCCTTCTCGGTCGGGGACGATCTCCAGTCGACCCGGGAGGATGATGCCGAAGCCGCGGGCCGTCGCGCCTCGCGTCGCGAGACGTCCTCCGGGGAGCAGCGACAGCAGGAGTCCGACGATGCCGAGGACATGACCAGTCGTCTTCTCCGGGCGAAGAAGCGGGCCTCCGGAGGCGGAAGGGACGATCGCGATGGGTGACTTCGCCCGCGGACTCCGCCTCTCCACCGACGACGTCGAATCCGTGTCGGATGCCTGCACGCGATTCCGAGAGGCCTTCGAGGCCCTGCGTGGCGAGGTGGGTGAGGTCATCGTCGGCCAGCAGGCGGTCGTCGAGCAGACCCTGCTCTCGCTCTTCGCGGGGGGGCACGTGCTCCTCGAGGGCGTCCCCGGGCTGGGCAAGACGCTGCTGGTCCGGACGATCTCGGATGCCCTGGGGCTGGAGTTCAGCCGGATCCAGTTCACGCCCGACCTCATGCCCGCGGACATCACCGGAACCACGGTGGTGGTCGAGGACGGGGCGGGGCGCCGGGAGTTCCGGTTCCGAGAGGGGCCGATCTTCGCCAACATCGTGCTCGCCGACGAGATCAACCGCGCCACGCCGAAGAGTCAGTCTGCGATGCTGGAGGCCATGCAGGAACGATCGGTATCGACCGGGGACTCGACCCGGAAGCTGCCCGCTCCGTTCCTCGTGCTCGCCACCCAGAATCCCATCGAACAGGAGGGCACCTTCCCTCTCCCCGAGGCTCAGCTGGATCGATTCCTCCTGAAGGTCTCGGTGCCCCATGCCGTCCGGGCCGAACTCATGGAGATCCTCGATCGGACCACCGCGAACAGGACCACGAAGGCGGAACCGGTGCTCGACGCCGAGGACATCGTCGCCGCCCGGGAGCTCTCCCGTCGGGTGCTGATCGCGCCGACGGTGCAGGACTACGCGATCCGTCTGGTGATGTCGACGCATCCCGAGGGGGCGTTCGAGATCCCGGCCTTCCGTCACTACATCCGCGTGGGCGCGAGTCCGCGAGCTGCCCAGGCCCTGGTCTCCACCGCCCGGGTCCTCGCCATCATGGACGGGAGATACGCGGCCAGCATCGAGGACGTGCGTCGAGTCGCGCTGCCCGTGCTCCGTCATCGGATCATCCGGACCTTCGAGGCCGAGGCCGACGGCATCGACGCGGACGAGATCGTCCGGGGCCTGCTCGAGCGGGTGCCCGTCGATCCCGACCATCCCGAGGACCTCGCGACGATCCGGACGGGAGCGGCCTCATGACCCGCTTCCCCGATGGACCTCCGCCCCGTTCGGAGCGGCCCACGTCGGTCGATCAGCTGATCGACTCCCGGCTCATGGCCAGACTCGACCACCTCGACGTGGTCAGTCGCAAGATCTTCAGCGGTCGGGTCCAGGGGGAGCGAAGAAGCAAGCGCCGGGGACAGAGCGTCGAGTTCGCCGACTTCCGGCCCTACGTGGCCGGAGACGATCTCCGGTTCGTCGACTGGAACATCTACGGTCGACTCGATCGCCTCTTCCTGAAGATCTTCCTCGAGGAGGAGGATCTCTCCCTTCACGTGGTGCTCGACGCCTCGGCGAGCATGAACTGGGGCGACCCCTCCAAGTTCGAGTTCGCCCGTCGACTGGCCATGGCCCTCGGCTACATCGGCCTGACCAACCAGAACCGGGTGTCGATGTCCGCCTTCGGGGGGATCGATCGGGACGGGAACCCCGCCGGTCTGCAGAGGCTCTCGAATCTTCGCGGTCGACGCCGGACCCACGAGGTCGGGAAGTGGCTGATCGATCTCGAGCCCGGAGGAGGGGATGAGTTCGAGAACGCGATGAAGACCATCGCTCTCTCTCGACAGGGACGCGGGGTGATGGTCGTGATCAGCGACTTCCTGCACAAGGGTGGTTTCGAGACCGGTCTCCGCTACATCGCGGGTCGGGGTTACGACGTGTTCGCCATGCAGCTGCTGTCCCCGCAGGAGATCGATCCGCTCGCCCACGGCATGAGCGGTGATCTCCGACTGGTCGATCTCGAGGACGACGACCAGGCCGAGGTGACGGTGAATGCCGCGGTCCTACGGGGATACAAGGACCGGCTCGACACATGGTGCGGGCGGCTGCGGGATTTCTGCATCCGGCGGAGCATCATGCACATGATCGTGGACACCGGAATGGATCTCGACACCCTCATGCTCGACTACCTGCGTCGAAGAGGGCTGCTGCGTTGAGCTGGCTCACTCCTCTCTTCGGCGGGATCGTCCTCGCGGTGGTGGTGCCGTCGCTGGTCGCCCTGTACTTCCTGCGTCTTCGACGCACCGAGCGGGCGATACCCAGCACCATGCTGTGGAAGAGGTCGGTCGAGGATGTCCGGGCCAATGCGCCGTTCCAGCGACTCCGGATGAACCTGCTGCTTCTCCTGCAGATCCTGCTGCTCGTCCTGCTGGGCATCGCCCTGATGCAGCCGCGGCTTGATTCCGGCGACCTTCGCGACGGTCGCACCGTCCTCCTGATCGACCGTTCCGCGTCGATGAACGTTCCGGATGCCGACGAGTCGGGTCGCACCCGGCTCGAGCTCGCCAAGGAGGCGGCCATCGAACGGATCGAGGCTCTTCATTCCGGGGGGCTCTTCGGAAGCGGGGCGGAGATCATGGTCATCGGATTCTCCGACGATCCGGCGATCCGCACCCCCTTCACGGATTCGCAGCAGGCCGCGATCGACGCGGTCGAAGGCATCGAACCGACCGATGGTCGGAGTCTGATCGGCCCTGCGCTGGAGCTGGCCCGGGCCTACACCACCGTGGTGGATCCGGACGCCCAGTCCGGTCCCGGCGAGACGCCCGCGGCGCTGGAGCTCTGGTCCGACGGGCGGGTGGCCGACCTTCCCGACCAGGTGCTCAAGGTGGGCGAGACCCTCGAGTACCACCAGATCGGGAATCCGGACACCGCCAACGTGGGGATCGCCTCCCTCGCCGCGGAACGTCCCTACGACCAGCCGGGTCGGATCCAGGTGTTCGTCGCGGTCGAGAATCCCGACCCGGCCGCCACCGCGGTCGATCTCCAGCTGGCGGTCGACGGCGTGGTGAGATCCATCACCCCGAAGCCGGTCGAGGTTCCCGCCGCTCGCGAGGAACCGGGCATCGGACTGATCCCCGGGCGTCGGCAGATCAGTTTCACCCCGATCGAACAATCCAGCGGGGCCGTGATCGAGGTCTCGATCCTCGGCGAGGACGGCCTGGCCTCGGACAACGTCGCGGCCCTGGTGGTGCCTCCGTCGAAACGACTTCGCGTGGCCCTGGTGGGTGACCGGCGGCCGGTGCTCCGGTCCCTGCTCGAGGGCATGCCGCTGGAGTCGCTGCAGATCTTCACGCCGTCCATGTTCCAGCAGATGGTCCAGGATCGGGAGCTCGAGGACTGGGACGTGGTGATCCTGGCCGATGCCGATCTCGATGTGGACACGCTCCCCCCCGGGCGGTACCTGTCCTTCGGCTCGGCGCCCCCGATGGAGAGTCTCGATCCCTTCGGTGAACCCGCGACCGGAGTGCTGGTCCGCAGGACCAGGGACGGTCATCCCGTGATGAGGATGGTCAATCTGGACGACCTCTACGTCGGATCCCTCGAGAAGCTCGTGCTCGGGACCGGAGTCTCGGTGATCGTGGAATCCGGGGACGGCCCGATGGTGATGGAGGTCGATCGCGGTCCGGTTCGGATGATCCACGTCGCCTTCGATCCGCTGGACTCGAACTGGCCGTATCTGCGATCTTTCGTGAACTTCACCGCCAACGCCATCGAGTATCTGGGGACCAGCGGGGATGCCCTGACCATGCGTTCCGGGCAGCCCGGAGGACCGTTGACGGTCAGGCTGCCCGGTGGGGCGACCGACGCCCGGGTGACCCCGCCCGATGGTGAATCGACGCCCCTCACCATCGACTCCTCCGGCGACGTCTCCTGGGGACCGGCACGACACACCGGACTGCACGAGTTCTCATGGGTGATGCCCGGTGATTCCGAGCGTCGGACGAGGCTGATCGCCGTGAATCAGTTCGATCGTGATGAACGGCTCGTGGCCTCGGCGGAGTCGGTCGCGATCGGCACCGAACGGCTTCAGGGCCGGGTGGTGCGGGCATCGGGAACCCGCTGGCAGGATCTCTGGCCATGGATGCTGGCGGCCGCACTCGCCCTCTCCGTCGTGGAGTGGGTGCTCTGGCAGAGACAGGTCGGTGCGGGCTGAGTTCCGGACTCAGCCGCTCTGGAGCGTGCCGAGGAGTTCGTCGTCGATGCCCAGGAACTCCCGCATGTGGCGGTCGTAGGTCTCCTGATCCTCGTCACGACTGAAATCAAGACGCAGCTCGTTGATGACCTTGGTCCCCTGGCCGATCCAGTCGTTCCAGGTCTCAGAGGAGATGTTGTCATGGATCCATCCACCCACCGGCCCCTTGAAGGGGGGGGCGTCGAGCTGGTGTCCCGCCCGACCCGTCCGACTGCAGATGAAGGATCCCGAGGCCGCCAGTTCCGCGGCCTTCGCATCCTCCTCCTCCGAGAGGGTCGGTGCCTCCCGTCCGATCGACTCGAGTCGATCGGTGATGGCATTGCGAACCAGCAGGTCGCCCCGGGTGGCTGCGATCTTCCATCCGGACTCCAGCACCACCACGGCACGGTCCTCCAGCCCGGCATCGAGCATCGCTTCGCCAGCGAGCTGGTAGGCCTTGCTCATCTCGGGGTTGAGTTCCATCACCCGTTCGAAGCTTCCGGCGGCTTCAGCGGCCCGGCCGGCCTGGAGATAGGCGTTCCCCAGGGAGAAATGAGCCATCTCATTCTCGGGGTCCGCACTGGTCATGTTCTCGAACTGGGCGATCCTCTGCTCGATGCGGGGATCCCGTTCGCCGTTGCTCGGGGCGTCGCTCATTCCGGAATGTTATCAGCATGGCGGCATGGGCCGTCGTCCGCCCGGGGTCCGCTCAGGAACGTCTTCGGTCCCGATCCAGATGTGGGTTGAACACCGGGGTCAACTCCCGCAGGATCGGCAGGAAAGGGGTGTTGGAGGGCAGCTGCTCCATGATCGCGACCAGCATCGGCATCGAATCGGCCAGGGCGGTCGAGCGTGCCGCCTCGAGGACGTGGCCGACCCGGAGATCCCCGAGCTGGAGCGTGCCGTGGATCGTCGCAGTGTGTTCGGCCCACGCCTTGAGCGGAGCTCTGACCCTGGACGAGTGTTCGGGCAGGAGGGTGAAGTATCGGGACCAGTCACCCATCCAGTCGCCGACCGGGGTCGACGGCGGTGCGGTCAGAAGGGACTGGAGGGCCAGGGTCGGATTCTCGAAGGTCAGGGCCCGATGGACATCGACCCGGCGGACCCTCAGGAATCGTCCGGCGCGGACTCCGGGCAGGTTGCCCTTCCCGCGCAAACGCTCGAGAGTCCGACGAGAGACCTCGAAGGCTTTCGCCGCCTCATCCAGGGTGAGCCATGACTCGTCACTGAAATCCTTCGAACCGGAATCGCTGGTCACACCGGTAGATGCGTGATGATTCCGATGGGGCGCATGGAAATGACGAATGCGATGCCGATTCGATGGTCTCGGCCTCGCTTCTGGCGGAAACAGGCGGAGGAAACGGCCGATCGGCGGTCCCGGACGAACCGGGCCGCCGATCGAGCTGATGAATGAACGCCCGTTCGCTGTTCAGCGACGGGGGAGATGGTGCCGAGGCATGGTTCGAATCGGAAGAATCAGATCGAGCCGGATCGGTCCTCTCCAGTGGAGGATGGCGTCCCGGCGGGCGCGTTCGACGAGGACCCGGCGGTTCGCCTGCTGGCGGGTGACCGGTCCTTCATTGTCGATGTCTGAAAACGCGACGTGAGGGTGGATCGGTTTTCGATCACCCTTGTCTCCCGAGGCGGCGGTCCCGAAAGGCGTTGCGACGGCCACGACGAGAACGAGTCCGGGCAGGAGCCGGCGATGCCACCTGCGGCGGGTCTTGTGATGTTGCATGTGTGTGTGGTTCATGGTTTCCTCCAGGGTCCCGGTTCAGGACGCCGCCTCGAAGACACGTCCAGCCTCGAGGATGCTCCAGCCGATCCGGCGGAAACCGGGGAACCGGCCCATGGTGCCGGTGATCGTACGGATCTCCTCCTCGTCGAGCACCCAGTCCTGCTCGGTTCCGACCATGTCGGCGATCCGCTGCCGGCGGAAATGCTCGAGGGTGAAGGCCCGCTCACGAAGGCCCCAGTTGCCGATCCGCTCGGCGATCTCCATGGCCTTGTTGGTCAGCACGGCCATGTTGCGATGCAGGTCGTTGTCATGGAAGTGCCGGAGGGCGATGTTGCATCCGAAGATCGACCACCAGCCACGGGCCTCGAGGAGGTCGATGGACGGACAGGTGTCCAGATCCACGACCTGATCGAGTTCGTGGAGGACCTCCTCCAGCGCGTCGGACGGTCGTTTCTCGCCGCTGGCCGCACCGACCTCGATCAGGCCGCCGGTGCAGATCCGGGCGAGGGCCAGATCCGTGGGGCGTCCCCGGTCCCGGTGGAGATCCAGGTACAACGAGACGGCACGTCGCAGATGCTCGGTGGCGTCGGTGAGGTGTCGAGGTCCGTCGGTGTCGGTCAGATCGATGAGACGTCTGGAGGCATGGCCGAAGGCGTAGTGGCCGATCGCGAGGTTCTCGCGGAGAACCGGATCGTCGCCGCATTCTCCGGTCAGTCGATCGATCAGATCACGGGCGACCGACTTCGCCTCGACGAGGTGCCAGAGGGAGTAGTGGGCGTTGGCGAGTCGGCCTTGAAGCGTGGTCCGAACGTCCAGATCGGGACAGTTCATGGAGAGTCCCTCCTGGGCGCTCTCCAGAGCGCGGGCGTATCGCCCGCGACGATCCCACACCGATCCTTCGCGCAGACACGCGATCGCGTGTTCACGTGGTCTGGTCGCGACCCCTCGCATCCGGCGGGCCAGCATCAGGGATTCATCGAATCGCCCGGCATGTCTTGCCTCGATCGAGGCGATGCTGAGGGATTCGAAGGTGGTCTTCTCCTCCCTCGGGCAGCGAAGCTCCTCCGGATCCCAGACGCACTCGGCGACGTCCCCGATGTTCCAATCGAGGGCGTCGGCCAGTCCGACGATCAGATCGAGCTTGGGATTCCCGCTTTCGGGAATGAGTTTGGAGGGATCGCGGCCGAGGACGCGGGAAAGCTCCGTCCGCGACCAGCCGCGATACACCCTGGCGAGGTCGACGAACCGGTGCAGTCGACGTCGTTGTTCGAGTCTCTCATCTGTCATGTCTTTCATTTCCTTTCCGCGCGTGGACAGCGCGAGCCGAGGTGGCCTTTCCCGGAGGGCCATGTCTTCACGTGTGGTCGCGCCCACCAACACGATCAGGATCGAGCGACACCACCGATGGGTGTCCACAGGCTGAATCTCGGGGCGAACGCCGCTTTTCGGCAAACAGGAGATTTTCTCGAAATCAACGCCCTGTCGGTCCCCGGAGGGGGGAAACGGCGTCCATCGCCCGTCCGAGGCCGCGATCGCCGGAGCGACCGGGATTGGGATCCGGGGACGGGGGATTCAGGGATGAACGGTTCCGACCAGGGTTCCGCGAACCCTTGATGATCGGAAGGCTCCCATGACCCCTTCGAATCGATCATCCCCTTTCGGGCCCCCGCGGCTCAAGGGGAATCCCGCCGATTCCGTCGGATCGTGGCGTGGTAGATTCCGGTGGTGAGCGTGCTGGCGACGAATCTCTGCGGGATTCCCATCCGCAATCCGATCGTGGCGGCCGCCGGCACGGCCGGCTATGGCCCGGAGATCGCGGAGGTGGTCCCGGCGACCCGTTTCGGTGCGATCACCACGAAATCCATCACGCCCGAGGGACGCGACGGCAATCCACCCTGGCGGGTCACCGATCTGCCCGCCGGCATGCTCAATGCGATCGGTCTTGCGAACCTCGGACTCGACCGATTCATGGCGGAGGTGGTGCCTGAACTCGGCGACCTCGACACCGTGATGATCGGCTCGATCGCGGGTCATCGCGTCGAGGACTACCACGAGGTCGCCGCAGCCTTCGCTGACGATGCCGCCTCGGTCCTTCGCATCGTCGAGCTCAACGTCTCCTGTCCCAACACCGACACCGGCCGTCAGTTCGGGGACGATGCCGGCCTGCTCCACGAACTCGTGTCCTCGACGGTCCCGGCGCTCCAGGGCAGGCCGGTGCTGGTCAAGCTGTCTCCCGGTTCGGCGGATCCGCTCGGCCTCGCTCGGGTGGCGCTGGATGCGGGAGCCACGGGGCTCACCCTCTGCAACACCATGCCGGCGATGGCGATCGATCCGGAGACCCGCCGGAGTCGGATCGGAAGGATGTCCGGCGGGCTCTCGGGACCGGCGGTTCATCCGATGGTGGTCAGGATCATCCACGATGTGCGGACGGGGCTGCAGGAGAGTCACCCCGGAACCCCGATCATCGGGCTGGGAGGAGTCTCCTCCTGGTCGGATGCCGCGGAGATGCTTCTGGTCGGCGCCGATGCGGTCGGCGTGGGGACCGGTCTCTTCATCGATCCCCGCACGCCGGCGAAGCTCGTTCGCGGTCTCGAGAAGTGGGTGCGGCGTCAGAAGGTCGATTCGATCGGCGACCTGGTGGGAGCGTTCGAGTCGTGAGCCCCCTGGATCGAGAACGGTTCGACCTGCTGCTCGACGACGTCGTGGCCACCCTGCCCCCGGGGGTGACCGAGCTCTTCGAGGAGAAGCCGCTGGTGGTCGAGGATCGCCCGAGTCCGGAGATGATGCGCGAACTCGGCATTCCCGAGGTCCACCGGGACGAGATCTGCGGACTTCATTCCGGTCCGATGGGGCCGCAACTGATCCTCGACGCCTCGGGGGACGGTGATCCCGCCGCGGAGATCGGCGTGATCCACGTCTTCCGGGAAGGGATCGTCGCGTGCGCCGGGGGCTGGACGCCATGGCGTGAACGCGACGAGGACGGCACGGAGTTCGAGGGGGGCGGGGTGGACGTGATCAGCGAGGAGATCCGCATCACGATCCTGCACGAGGTGGGGCATCACTTCGGGCTGGACGAGGAGGATCTCGAGGCGCTCGGATACGACTGACCGACCGACGCGGCGTTCGATCAGCTCTCGGCGGTGGCGGTCTCGAGATAGAGGATCCGCATGCAGTTCGGGCACTGCTGGACGGTCTTGTTGTCGTCCGCGTGCAGGTCGACCACCAGGTAGTAGGGGATCTGGACGTGGCACGCACCGCAGGAATACTCGCGGTGTCGCTTGCTGACCTCGATCACCGGGGCGAGGGTCTCTCCCTCGGTCTGGTCTGCGACCTCGTCGAAGAGCTTCAGGATGCGTTCGGGCACCTTCGCTGCCGCGATCTCGCGTTCACCCTCGAGTTCACCCACGCGGTCGGCGACCGCCTGCTGGCAGCTCTCGCACTCCTCGCGGGCGACCTCGACGAGGCGGGTGCGTTCCTTGAGCTGGGCCTCGGTCTCCGCGACCTCCGCGGTCACCGCCTCCTGACGCTCCATCTCCGAGAGCTGGCTCGTCTCGACCTCGTCGCGCAGCTCCTGCAGCGACTTCATCTCGGCGAGGATCGCCTGGTACTGCTTGTCGGTGGTGGAGGAGTTGAGTTCGGATCGAAGCTTCTCGATCCTCTGCTCGAAGTCCGCGGACTCTCCCTCCAGATTGGCGATGTGGGCCTGGGACTGTCGTTGTCGGGCGACGGTCTCGTCGTGTCCGGCCTGGACCTCGCCGAGCTTCCTCTCGCGGATCTCGAGGAGTTCCTTCGCCGAGTCGACCCGGGTGCGAAGTCCTCGCAGCTGGCTGTCGACTCGATACAGACCGATGAGATCGTCAGTGAGGCTCATTCCCGTGATGGTAGCAGCCCCGGGTGGGTTCGCGGCCCGTTCAGGCCCCGAAAACGACGATCAGCCATGCGACCGGGCCCGCCAGCAGCGGCGAGTCGAGCACATCGAGCATCCCGCCCATCCCCGGCAGCATGGTGCCGCTGTCCTTGGCGCCGGCGGATCGCTTCAGAAGGCTCTCCAGGAGATCGCCGATCGCTCCCATCGCGGACAGCAGGACCCCGCCGATGATGCCCGCTTCGAGTCCGAAGGAGCCGGTGGCCAGCGACAGCCCCGCTCCCGCGGCCCCGCCCCAGACCAGGGCCCCGATCCCGCCCTCGATGGTCTTCCCCGGACTCAGCCACGGGATGAGCTTGTGCCGCCCGATGGCCATGCCCGTGAAGTAGGCACCGATGTCACCGATCTTGACCACCATCACCAGGCCGGCGGCGACGATCCCCCCGGCCTGCCCGGCGACGAGGATCCAGGCCGCAAGGCCGAGACCCAGCCAGATCCCTGCGGTGACCATTCCCGCGACCGCCGTGAAGCCACCATCGACGCGTCGCGATCGGGCCACGTCGATCCCGGCGATCAGAACCGCGACGAATGGCCCCAGCAGCACGATGCCCGTCGTCGTCGATGCATCACCGAGGCAGGCCGCTCCGATCGTGAAGAGAAGGACCGACTCGGCTGCGAGGACGGTCGCGGTGGTGCCGGCCCGGACTCCGGTGTCGCGAAGCAGACGGGCGGCCTCGATCCCGCCGAGTGGAATCACCACCAGCGCGGCGAGCGCGGTGAACGCGATGCCGGCGGTGCCGGTGGTTCGAGTGAGATACTCGTCCAGAGCCACGACGCCGACGAGGCCGAGGATGAGAAGCGGACCGGTGACGAGTCTGCGGCGAAGCATGAGGACTCCGAGACGCGGCGGGGCGGACCCGTCGCGGGTTCAGTCGCGGGAATCAGTACCGAGGAACCCCGGCGTCGATCTCCTGGCTCCAGCGGTCGATGCCGCCGGCCATGGACCGGGGTTCGTCGAAGCCCGCCTCCCGAAGGAAGGCGACGACCTGGAGGCTTCGCACGCCATGGTGACACATCACCACGATGTCGCGATCCGCATGCGCCTCGAGATCGGGGAGTCGGGCGGAGATCTCGCCCATGGGGATGTTCAGCGTGCCGTCGATGCTGGCGGTGGCGATCTCGGATGGTTCGCGACAGTCGATGATCAGGGGCGGATCCTCCCCCGACAGCGCGGCGGCGATCTCATCGACCTCGACCTCCCATGGATGGCGACTCACGATGATCCCTCCGGTTCGACGGTCGGAACGCCGGGCAGCAGCACCCAGTCGCCCTCGGGTCCCGCAGACTCCGTCCAGGGCGGCATGAGAATCAGGCGGACCGGAGACACCACGAGGTCGAGGGCGGCGGCGAAGGGTGCGAGCACGGCTCCGGTCACGACCTCGCTGCAGTCGGTCTCGATGACGAGGGCGCTTTCGCTGGTGGGGAAGTCCCTCGGAGAGACCCTCCGGCCACCGGTGGTGACCCCGTCGGTGGGCAGGGCCCGGCCCACGTAGGTCGGCTGGTGGATCGTCGAGGCCATGGGGATCTCGATCCGGACCGGTCTCCAGTCGGCGCGACTCCAGGCATCGGGATCGTCCGCGGCGGGGAGGGACGGTTGCGTGGAGCCGTTCCAGGTCCCGGCGTCGCTCGAAGCCGAGAGAGCCGGCAGTGGCGCGGTGTCGAGCAGGTCCCCGCTCTGTTCGATGCAGCCGGTCGAACCGACGAAGAGCAGGCCGAGGCCGAGGGCCGTGATCGATCCGCGGGGGATCCTTCGATTCGAAGTGGACCGGTTCGAACGGTCATGATCGGTCATGGGGCGGTCTCCGGGTCGGAGGAGTCGCAGTCGGAATCCTCGAGGCCATAGTGTCGCAGGGCGGCACGAATCGTGTCAGGTTCGAAGCCGCGGCGGCCGAGACGGGCGGCCAGACGTTCCGGCGACGGGGTTCGAGTCCCCGATCCGATGGCCTTGCCGAGGGTCCTGATCGCGGCGTCCAGTTCGGGATCACCATCGGGGTCACCCTGCCGATCCTCGTCGGGATGGGTGCGCAGGCCCTCCTCGACGGCGGCGGAGTCCGCTCCTCGGGCCTTCAACCGGGCCCGACACTCGGCCTCGCTCCGGCCTTCGCCCCGCCACCGGCGGACACAGTGCACGGCGAGGCGACGATCGTCCAGCAGGCCTCCGGATCTCAGCGAACCGAGGGCCTCCTCGATCTCGGTGTCGGAGAAGCCGGCCTCGGCGAGCCGGTTCACCAGTTCGGCTGCGAAGTGATCCCGGCGTGAGAGCAGTTCGAGACCGTGTCCGGTCGCCGTGTTCCGGCGTCCGGGCCTGGACGACATCGCGGTCATCCCTGAAGTTCGTCCAGCAGTCCGTCGAGCTCGCTGCGGGCGTGGGCGTCACCGCTGCGATCGGCGGCGACGATCCCGTCCCGGACCGCGGCGATCGCCTCCGGCATTCGATCCAGTGCCTCCAGCGATCTGGCGAGGTGGTAGTGGATGTAGCCGTCGTCGGGGTCGGCCTCCGCGGCCTTGCGGTACCAGGAGATCGCCTCCTCGTGATCGCCGCGTCCGGCGTGTTCCTGGGCGATCCCGTACAGGCAGAAGGCGTCGTCGGGATCCTTCTCGAGGAGGGACATCAGGCTGGCGAGTCGGTCTGGCGGGGTCATGGACGCATTCTCCGCGAGCATGCCCCGGACGGCAACTCCTCCCGCGCCCCGGACGGTCGGATGGCATACCCTCGACTCATGCGGAACTCCCATCGATCCCGGTCGCATCTCCTCACCGTCCTGTCCGGCCTTCTGGTCGTGATGACGGGGTGCCAGCCGAGCTACGCCCCGAAGCGGACCATCGACCTGCGTCCCAGGATCCTCGAGGTCGTGAATCAGCACGGCGGCAACCGCCGGGTGATGGTCCACCTGGACGAGCACTGGTACCAGTCCTTCGGTCCCGAGATCGAAGTGATCGATTCCGAGGACGGACTTCGCATCACCACCCTCGAACCCGGCCCGTGGGGAACCGTCCCGCCCGTCTCCGATCTGATGATCTCCCCCGATGGCGATCTGCTCGCGGTGCATGCCTTCGACCGGGTGGCCCGCTACGACCTCGAGAATCCACGGAGGCCGGTGCTCGTCCGGGAGTACGACGCCGAGTCGCTCGGTGTCCTCCCGCTCTTCCTCTCCGAGGAGGGCGGCCGGGTCTGGGTCTCGGGACGGGGGGGTGCGACTCCTCTGGGTTCGGACGGCGTCGTGGTGCTCGACGACCTCGGCGACGACATCTCGATCGGACGCGTGGTCGGAGGCGAGGAGGGCATCGTGGCGACGGTCGGTCGTCGGATCCTCGGCGTCGAGGACGGCCGGTACTTC
Organism: Phycisphaerae bacterium; assembly: GCA_002709295.1. Lineage (GTDB taxonomy): Bacteria > Planctomycetota > Phycisphaerae > Phycisphaerales > SM1A02. The sequence continues at coordinate 32,330 of PAQL01000015.1, forward strand.
GGAGCGGCCAGCGAGCTTCGACCGATTCCGACCGCGATCGCCGAGAAGGTCGGTCTGCCCGGTGGTCTCGTCTTCATCCTGAGGGGTTCGGAGGCCTCGACGGTCGGCATCATGGGGCCCGATCTCCGGGAACGGGATCGTCAGGTGTACCGGGCCAACGTGCAGTCGGCCCGGGTCCTCGGCGACCGGCTCTGGGCGGTCATGCCCACCGAGATCGTGACCTGGCCCCTCGAGGAGGGCGGGCGGCTCGGATCGCCCCAGTTCATTCCGATCAAGGGAGCCCGCGACATCGGCATGGTCGCACCCAACTACTACGCGGTGTGCGGCACCTTCGGGCGGGCGATCTACCGCTTCAAGGCCGATTCGACCGGAGATGCCGACGAGTTCATCGCGGTGGAACGCACGCCCGGACTGATGGTCGCGGCCGCGACCGACGGTCGAAGGGTGCTCGCGGGAAGCGACGAGGGCAACTGGATCTACCGCATCGGTGGCAAGGTCGAGCTCACGGATCGACCGCTTCGCAACGACACGCCTCCGAAGAGAAAGGTCACCACGACGTGGGGTGAGGCGACCGTCGAGGAGGATGGACGGGTGTTGCGCATCGATGCGCTCCAGGTCGAGCCCTTCGAGTGGCGCTGCCCGTGGAACGGTCGGATCATGACCCTGGAGGCCGCCGATGACCGGGTCTTCGTCGGTCACGATTTCGGCGTGGAGTGCTTCGGGTTCCGGAATGAACGGGTCGACAGGGTCGGAGGCATCGTCCTCGAGGGACCGGTCGCCTGGCTCTTCCGTCCCCGGGTGGGCGACGAGGTCGCCTTCGTGAGCATCTTCGGAGGACTGGGAACCGTCGAGGTGGTCCCGGATCCCGATGCGGACCAGAGCCTGGTCCGTCGGGTGAGACCCGAAGAGGCGGCCGAGGCGCAGAAGGAGATGCGGGAGGGACGGAGGCCCGCGGGCGGACGCTGAAGGGCCGGTGAAGTCAGTCCGCGGCGGCGTTCGAACAGAATCGTCCGCAGAGCCGGTCCTCGTGACACAGGGCGCCGCGCGCCCTGCAGGACCGACGTCCGTGAAAGATGAACAGATGACTCAGCAGGCACCATGACGGTCTCGGAAAGAGCGCCATCAGGTGCCTCTCGATCCGCTTGGGATCCTCCTCGTCGGGATCGACCAGACCGAACCGTCTCGAGAGCCGACCGACGTGGGTGTCGACCACCACGCCGAGGTTGATCGCGAACGCATTCCCGAGCACCACGTTGGCGGTCTTGCGGGCCACTCCAGGCAGGGCCAGCAGCGCGTCCATGTCGGCGGGGACCGACCCGCCGTGTTCCTCGGCGACGATGGTCATCGCCCCGTGGACCGATCTGGCCTTGTTCCTCCAGAAGTTCAGGGTCCGAAGATGGGGTTCGATCTCCGCCGGTCCGACGTTCGCGTAGTCCTGCGGGGTCGGAAACGCCTCGAAGAGGCCCGGTGTGGCCTTGTTCACCCCGACGTCGGTGGCCTGGGCGGAGAGGATCGTCGCCACGAGCAGCTCGTGCGGAGACCGGGCGTCGAGTTCACATCGGGCGTCGGGATATCTGCGGCGGAGGGCGGCGAGCAGATCGGCGGCGCGTCGTCGATCCGCTTCGGATCGTTCGGGAAGGTCGAACTCCTTCTTGCTTCGCGGGCCGCCGACGGGAGGAGGATCCATCATGGATTCGGAGCCTTCACGCCGTGGCGCCGGGCACTGGAGATCGCGCCGGCGACCACGGCACCGAGCAGCATCGCCATCTGGACGTTCAACAGGGTCGCGGCATCCTCGTGAAGCGGATCGAAGGCGGACCACGCGGTCTCCGCGGCCTCGCGGTCGTTGACCAGCACCGCCTCCCGCCAGCGTTCGAGCTCGATCGAGAGCTCCGGAGCCACTCCCCAGAGATAGAAGGACTGGGCCACCATGGCGATCACCGCGAGGGTCACCGCGATCCGGCCCGTCACCCCGGGACCGCAGGGGCGGAAACCGCTCATCGGGAACGACAGAAGGCAGGCCACGGAGGCGAAGAAGCAGATCCGGTCGCTGACCAGGAAGATCGGATTGGTGACGTATCCCGCCACGAAGCGGGCGGCGCCCTCCGGGTCGTCCGCGAAGTACGCGTCGATGCCCGGCATGGTCGCCCCGATCTCCGGAAGGACGGTGAAGGCGGAGATCGCCGCACCCCCCGACGTCGCGATCGCGGCGAACCAGACGACGATGGAGACCCACCAAAGGATCGAGGCAGTCATCCTCAACGATCGACTCCTTCAAGGACTTCGGGCAGGGGGGTCGCGGCCTCCGACCAGGTCGAACCGTCGACCCAGCATTCCTGCTTCCAGATCGGTATCTCGGACTTCAGGCGGTCGATCGTCTCACGGCAGGCGGCGAACGCCGCATCCCGGTGATCGGCGACCGCGGTGATTCGAACGCTCGCCCGGCCCACCGGGACCTCGCCGATCGCGTGCTGCACCTCGAGTCGGTGCAGTCCGTGAGCTCGGGCGATTCCGGTCGCGAGGGCTTCGAGTCGTCGCGTGGTGAGCGGTTCCGCGGCCTCGTAGCGAAGCGCGATCAGCTCCCCCTTCTCGGGATGGCGGTCGGGGCGGGTGATCCCCTCGAAGGTGCAGGCCCCGCCGCCGTGATCCGGCGTCGATCCGACGTCGAGAGGGGGCGGGAGGATCCGGACCTTCACGAAGGGATCGCCGTCGGTCGGAGAGGGATGGGGAATCGTCATGCGTGGATGGTACGGCCGGGACCCCCGCGACATCTCCGACCCGGAATCGAGGGGTGCCGTACATTCCCCTTCATGTCCGGATTCCAGGATCCTCGCCCACCCGCCGCCGCGACCCTCGGCTCGTTGGCGGCCGACCCCCGTGCCGGTCTGATGCTGGCCGGGCGTCTCGGCCTCCGCGGCGTGCAGCTCTCGAGCGGGCAGCCCGGGACCCGGCCACGAGATCTCGATCGTTCCGGCCGACGCGACCTGCTGGCCACGGCCCGTCGACACGAACTCGAGATCTCCGGCATCGATGTCTGGATCCCCCTGGAGGCGATGCTCGACCCGTCCACCGCCGATCAGTCGGCGGGCGAACTGCTGGCTGCGATCGATCTGGCCGGTGATCTGGGAGGCGTGGCGGTGTCGCTTCGGCTTCCCGCCACCGACGAAGACGAGATCACCACCACGCTGGCGGCGCACGCGGCTCGGCTGGGGGTTCCGCTGGTGGATCACGCGGTGCCGCCTCGGGGGCGGGGTGCCACTCGGACCGATCGGACCATCACCCCCACGGGACTGCTGGTTCCCGGGGAGATCGATCCCGCGGAAGCCGATTCGAAGGTGGCGGCATCGGGTTCGGTCATCGAAGGGGTCGGCATCGGCATCGATCCTCCGGCCTGGCTGGTCGCGGGACTCGACGTCCTCGAGGGAGCCGCCGCCGGGGTGCAGTCGATCCGGCTGGCGGACCTGACTCCGGATGGGATGCGGATTCCTCCCGGTGAACCCGATGGTCGGATCGATCCGACCACCCTCATCGCGGTGGCACGCACCGGCGGCTGGGAAGGCCTGCCGATCATCGATGCCCGGCGGTGGAACGATCCGCCGGCGGGGATTCAAGCCACGCTCGCACGAATCGGGTGAGCTCGTCGAATCAGCTGGAGCCGTTCTCGAGGTCCTCGAGCCCGCGGCGAACCTCCCATGCCGCATGGGGCAGGATCGGAACCAGCACTCCGGTCATGACCGATTCGACGGCCTGCACCGATCCCGGCATGGTGAACACCAGCATCGGTCCACCTTCCCGCAGGGGACGTTCGACGACCCCGCCGATCGCGCGGCCGAGGATGGCGGACGGTCCCACCTGTTCCACCCCGAGGGAACGAACCAGCTCGCCGTAGCCCGGCATCTCGACTCGAAGCCTTCGGGCGACCACCTCGATGGTTCCGTCGCGGGGTGCGATGCCGGTCCCCCCGGTGAGGAGGATCGCCCTGATCTCCGGTTCCGCGAGGCAGGCCTGAAGGAGCCCGTCGATCGCCTCCGGATCGTCGGGGACGATCGATCGCCGGGCGATCCGGTGTCCGGCCTCGACCGCCAGCCGCTCCAGAAGATCGCCCCCCCGGTCGGTCTCCGGGGTCCGGGTGTCGCTGACCGTGATCACCGCGACCGGCAGCCGGCCCGCTTCCGGGTCTTGATGGGAGATCGACTCGTGTTCCTCGACGCTCATCGGGTCATGGAAGGTAGCGTGGAGCATCATGAGCGTCATCGGCCATGGAGTGGATCTCGTCGAGATCGAGCGAATCGAGCGGATGCTCGAGGATCACGGGGATCGTTTTCTCGAGCGGTGCTTCGTGGAATCCGAGATCGCCTGGGCCGATCAGGGGCCGGCGGTGAGGAGTGAACGGATCGCGGCCCGGTTCGCGGCCAAGGAGGCCGTGCTCAAGGCGCTGGGCACGGGCCTTCGCGACGGGATCGACTGGAAGGACATCACGGTCACCAGGAACGATCTCGGCGCCCCCGGGGTCCGGCTGACCGGCCGGGCCGCGGAGATCGCCGCCGAATCGGGGATCACGGACTGGCGGTTGTCGCTCTCCCATGCGGGAGGACTCGCGATGGCGAGCGTGCTCGCCCTCGGTGGGCCGTCCTGATCCGATCGGAGCGGGGGTCGATCTTCCATCATCAACAAGCCGGATAGGATGCCTGCATGCCACGACGATCGGGTCCGACGCTCTACGAAGTCATGTCCCAGTCATCGCCTCCGACGAGGCCGACGACGCCGGGGCGTCTTCAGCGAGGCGAGGTCGATCGCCCGACCAACTCCCGGCTGCTGACGCCCGGATCGGTGGTGAGGATTCCCGTCGGCTTCGTGTGGATCGGCATCATCGCGGTGGTGGGTCTGCTCGCCCTCGCCTTCTGGATGGGGTCCGAGCGGGGGTATGAGCGAGGAAGGATCGTCGGCGATCAGGTGAGTCGGTCGATGGAGGAGGTCAATCGGACCGGTGGACTCCGTCGCGAACCGGGTTCCGGGCAGGGGGCCGTCGCGCCGGTGACCCCGGTGGAGCCACGACCTGTGGATCGAGCCCCGGTCGGGTCCCGGTCCGCGGAGACCTCGTCCGGGTCGCCCGCCGTACCCCGCCGCAGCGGCCCGCCCATGCCCGAGGGGGCCGATTCCCTGGATCGCTCCATCGACGTGGGGGTCGAGCGGAGGCGGAAGGGATGGACCTATAAGGTCGTCCTCTACACCAGGCTCGAGTTCGCCAGGGAGGTCGCGAAGAGCATCCGAGAGCAGGGGGCCGACCTTGGAGTTGACGCCATGGTCGAGCGGAGCCAGAATGGTCGGTTCGGAACTGTGATTCTGCTTCCGGGCTCCCCCGAGCCGTTCACCGAGCAGCAGATGATCGAATGGGATCGCCGGATCGAAGAGCTCGCAGAGCGAGTCGCCGACGAACCCGTGTGGGGTGGGGAACGCCCCTTCCCCGGGCACTATGCCGAACCGTTCGGCCGGTGACCCGTCGTTGGAACCATGATCGGCCCGCATGACGGGCCAGCGAGTGATCTCATGAGCCTTCACAGCAGCCTCAAGACCAAGTCCGGCGCCCTCAACCAGCATCGCAACGTGCTGACTCGAGCGGAGCGCATCGCGAAGCTCCAGGACAAGGAGGAGTTCGTGGTCGGCGATTCCTCGCCCCTCGGCATCCCCAAGGTTCGGAGCATCAAGGTCACGGCCGGCAAGAAGAAGCCCACCAAGGCCGAGAACGCCGAGGCGAAGGCCGACGAGTAGTCCCGCATTCCGCCCGGGTCCGCGGTCTGCCGGGCCCACTCCACCAGCATCGACCATTCCGGCCCCGCGGTCTTCCGCGGGGCCGTTCCTTCCGAGGAACCGTGCGTTCCTGTTCCGGTGAAGATCTCCGGGGGAGAACCAGATCGTGACGATGAGCCAGGCGAACCTCGAACATCTTCTGAGTCGAAGGGTGCTCGACATGGACGCCTCAGGCATCCGTCGGGCGTTCGAACTGGGAGCGAGGCTGGAGAATCCGATCAATCTCTCGATCGGGCAGCCGCACTATCCCGTCCCCCAGGTGATGAAGGACGCGGCCATCAAGGCGATCCGCGACGATTGCAACGGCTATTCGCTGTCGGGTGGGATCGATGCCCTGCACGAGGTCGTGCGAGGGCATCTCAAGCATGATCTGGGCTGGTCGACGGAGGATCCGGAGATCGGCGTCATCGTGACCAGCGGGACCAGTGGAGCCCTGCTGCTTTCGGCCATGGCGCTGGTGGATCCCGGTGACGAGATCATCATTCCCGATCCGTGGTTCGTGATCTATCCGCAGCTGGGACCGCTGACCGGCGCTCGGATCGTCACCTGCGACACCTATCCCGACTTCCGCATGACCGCGGAGCGGATCGAGCCTCTGATCACCGATCGCACCAAGTTCATCCTGATCAACAGTCCCGGCAATCCCACCGGTGTGGTGCTCGACGAGGGCGAGATGCGGGACGTGGCCGCACTCTGCCGGGACCGGGGGGTCCAGCTGGTCAGCGACGAGATCTACGACGAGTTCGTCTTCCCCGAGTCGGCTCGTCCCGACGGAAGCTGCCCTTCGCCGGGTCGTCACGACCAGGGCACCCTGGTCATCCGCGGGTTCGGAAAGACCTATGGCTGCACCGGGTGGCGACTCGGCTACGCGGCGGGACCCAACTGGCTCGTGGACCAGATGAGGAAGCTCCAGCAGTTCACCTTCGTCTGCGCTCCGACTCCCCTCCAGTGGGGGGTGGTGCCGGCGTTCGATCATGACAACAGTCACCAGATCGAGGCCTACGCCCGTCGACGCGACCGCGTGGTCGAGGTGCTCTCTCCGCACACCGACGTGGTCGTCCCGGGCGGCGCGTTCTATGCGTTCTTCGAGGTTCCGGCCTCGCTCGGCATCGACGCCTCGGCCTTCGTCGAGCGTGCGGTCGAACGTCGAGTGCTTCTGGTCGCGGGTGGAGTCTTCTCCTCCCGCGACACGCACGTCCGTCTCAGCTTCGCGGTCGGCGAGGAGATCCTCGAAGAGGGTCTTCAGGCGATCGCTGAGCTTCTCCAGGGACGTTGATCACGAATCCGAGGTCCGCCCGTGACGACTCGAGGCGGCGGAGGCTCAGCCTCCGGTCTTGTCCTGGATGCCGCTGCCTTCGCCGGGCATGGCGTTCGGATCGACCTTGGGCGTGTCGGAATCATGCTGACGGACGTGGCCGCTGACATCGGTGGTGTCGGAGCCTTCGCATCCGGCAAGGAACGCCGGGCCGAGCACGAGGGTGGCGGTGAACAGGATCGAGGGGCCGGTGATGACGCGTTTCATGAGTCGCTCCTGAGGGAGTGCGATGTCGGGTGAACCGAACGGGGAGTCGAAGAAGAAGGCCCGGCCGGTCGCCCGGCCGGGCCGCGTTTCTTCGGGTTTCTCTGCGGGGATCAGCCGCCGCCCTGGGCTTCGAGTCCGTCGCCCTGGCCCGGCATCGCGTTGGGATCGACCTTGGGGGTGTTGGAGTCGTGCTGGCGGATGTGGCCGCTCACGTCGGCGGTGTCGGAGCCTTCGCAACCGGCGAGGCCGCCGAAACCGAGGGTGAACGTCGCGGCGAGGCAGATGGAACTGCAGCTGATGAGGTGCTTCATGGGTGGGTACCTTCCTTGCGGGGGGTGACGCCGTTCGACGTCGGATCCATGATGTCGGATCCCTGATGTCGGATCCCTGATGTCGGATCCCTGATGTCGGGCATGGCCGAGCGAACGCCGATCGGTCAGGTGACATGAGACTCGATCGGGTGCATGCTCGTCAAGGCGCCGCCCGGCCCCCGGGCCTTCCGAGTCGCAATCGGCCGTTCGAGGGGGCGAGGGACCTCCACTGGGTGTGATACGTCCGGTCGTTGTCGGCGACCCGGACCTGCAGCGACGAGATGGACTCGAAAGCGGTGGGAAGGAGGATTCGGAAGCGATGGGAAGGGGGTTCCGTCGCATCCGCGGCGATGTGGCGGACGACGAGTCCGGCATGGGGGACCACGGTCGCCTCCGTCGTTCCCGGCTGCGACCGGAACTCGTGGAGGAGCGTGGCCGAGGAATCGATGGGATCCGAGAGCCCGGGCTCGAGCAGGAACGACACCGGGCCGTCGGTCGTCTGGAGATCGATCACCACCAGGTCCCCATGGGGGTTCCCCCGGGTGCTGATCGTCTCATCGGGGGGAAGGCCGTCGTCCACGAGAAGGTCGTCGAAGATGGTGAGTTCGAGGGCCAGTCGTCGTCGTCCGTCGATCGAATCGACCGTCGTCCGGAGTGATCCCAGCGGCTCTCGTTCCTCGTAGACGGAGTGCGTCCACGCGGCGATCGGCCATGCGGGCTCGCCGTCCGCCGGGTCCTCGTCGCTCCGATCGACCGCGACCCTTCGGGGGAGGACGATGGGCACTCGACGGCCCTGCGAATCCTCGTATTCCACCGTCACCCGAACCTCGGGCGGTGGCGGAGGACCGTCCGCCCCCCGGCTCGTGAACGTGAGCGGCACCTCGATCGATGCCCCGGGTTCGATCACGATGTTCCCGATCGGGGTGAGCGTGAAGGGCGAGTCGAGGTCCGTGGTCGACGGGTTCGCGATGTCGTGCGCGGTCCGGGCGATGAAGGCATGGCCGGGGACGAGCCAGGGTTCGGGCTCGGCCGCGGGGCGGACCGAAACCTCGATCGGGACGTCGATCGGATTCCGAAGTCGAAGGGTGACCTCGTCCTGCATGGGGCCGTGGCGAGGGTCCACGAGCGTCCCGGAGAGCGTCGCCACCCGACCGGACTTGAGGCGATACGCCCGATCCTGGTCCTTGCGGGTGACGAAGTCGTCCGGAAGGACGACCCCGCTCGGAAGGTGCCGGATGTGGATCTCGTCCCCTGGGCCCAGATCCATCAGGGTGAGATGGTTGAACTGGCCGGTCAGAGGATGCTGATCGATGGCGCCGCCGCAGACGCCGAGGAGGTGGTATTCAACGCCGTCGCGATCCTCGTCACGATGCAGGGCGTGGAAATGACCCGCGACGACCGCGTCCACGCCGTGTTCGGCGAGGATCGGTTGCACCCGTTCCTCCCAGCGAACCTTGCCGTATCGCCAGAGCGGTCGATGCATGAGGAGCACGATGGGTCGATCCCGGTCGGCCCGTCGAAGCACGCCTTCCAGCCAGGTCAGCTGTTCGTCCGAGATCTCGATCCGGCCCCCGTCGAGCGTCTCGTCGCTGAAGAGCACGACGACGAGGCCGTGTTCGAGTCGGACGGCGTAGTGGAGCGGCCCGAATCGTGATCGGTATCGATCGACGAACCGCGTGTCCGTCGAGTCGCGGTCCCCCGAGATCACGTCGTGGTTCCCGGCGGTCGGCCAGAAGTCCGCGTCCAGTCGGTTCACTTCGGCGAGGTAGTCGTCGACCTCGCCGTTCCACGTCTCGAGGTCCCGGGTGTACCCCTGGACCAGGTCGCCGACGCAGAACACGGCATCCGGTCGGAGGAGATTCAGGTCGTCGATCGCGCGGGCGAGGTGGGGGAGTCCCCAGTCCTCGCCGGTGGTCCGGTCGGGGAGGATGGCCACGATCGAGCGATCGAGCGTGTCGTCCGAGACGACCTGTCCGTCGATGGCCCGCCCCTCCGGATCGAGGGTGAATCGTCCCTGGCGAAGGACGTCCGTCGTGGGGTTCGAAGGCGGTGCCGCCGAGCAGGGGATCCCGGCCGGGATGCATCCGACCAGGAAGAGTCGACAAGGGATCTCGAGCATGAGGGCCTCCTGCAGGCGGACGGCATTCTGACGAGTCCACCAAAACCGTCACCGCCGCGTGCGGCGAAGAGCCTACGCGGCGGTGAGGAAGAGGAGAGATGAAGTGAGTGCGACATGCGTCGCCTCCCTGCTATTCGCAGGAATCCCCGGCGGTTCGCCATCCGTGCTTCATTTCCCGCGAGTAAGTCCTTATCGGACAGGCTCGGCCCGCTCAGGCGTCCGAGATCGGGGTCGCATCGCCGTGGACGAGTCCACGCAGCAGGGCCGCCCACCGCGGAGAGACCGATGAGACCAGCGATTCACGGCCTCGGGCCGTCGATCCCGGGGCGGGCGTTCCGGCGAAGGCGGAGGCGACGGCGGAACGCCAGGACTCCGGATCCCGGGCCTCGGCATTGGTGAGGATCCGATCGCCGATCGCCTCGTCCCGATCGTCCCGGGCGGGGTCCGCGGCGGCGACCACGAGTCCTCCACCGATGCGGGCCTGGCCTTCGATGCTGCGCACGACGCGATCGTGGTCTGGCACGATGATCACGTCGGCGCCGGCCAGAAGGCCGCGCATGCGGTCGGTGTGGTCGAAGCTGCTCATGCAGGCCGCGAGGGGGGAGTGTCGGATGTGGCGCCAGATGGTCTCGTCACGTCGACGGGAACCAAGGTCGAGAGCCAGATGTTTCAGACCGTGCACGGGCCCGCCGGGACCCGCGAGTCCCTCGATCATCGCGGTCCATCGCCGAAGATCCCCGACCGGTCCCAGCACGATGGCGAGTCCGCGCCGATCTCCGATGATTTCGGTTCTGGGCACCGCGACCGGAAGATGCGTGGCGAAGTCCTCTCCATGACGCCGGACGGCGTGATGTCGGAGATTCGCGGTGGCGGCGATGATCGCATCGACCTTGCGGGGATCCGTTCCGTCGATCTCCCGGAAGGATCTCGTCTCCGCCACCAGCGGCACGTCGAGCAGATCCGCCATCTGCTCCGCCAGCCAGAGGCAGCCGCGTCCACATCCCACGATCACGTCCGGGGAGCCTCGGCCGACCTCGCCGAGCTGGTCGAGCACCGCGGATGCCATTCGTCGACGCAGCCAGAAGGGCACTTTCCGGGGAACGCTGATCGTGGGAATCGGAGCGGCGATCCTCGAGGTGCCGTCGATGGGCAGATCCCCGGCATCGACCGACTGCACGATCGCGGAGTGGATGCCCTCGCCCGCGAGGCCCACCGCGAGCCGGGAGAAGGCGACCAGCTCCTCCTCGGTGCGCTCTCCGTCGAGAAGAATCGCGGCGCTGATCATGGGTTCGTCGCTCCCTTGACGTGCCCGGCGGGAAAGGCGGCACGCAGTTCGGGAGGGATTCGCGCTGGTCGACGGGTTTCGAGATTCACGAACGCCCACCTGGTGACCGCCGTGCAGATCGGCCTGGGTTCGGAGGCGTCGATGATCGCGGTGGCCCGGTGGACCGTGGTCCGGGTCCAGGAGTCGAGCCACGTCGCCGCGAGGAGACGATCTCCCTCGAAGGCTTCGCCCCGGTAGTCGATCTCGTGTCGGGCGACGAACCACATGCGGTTCTCGCCGAGCATCGAGGCCCGGGTGAATCCCGCGGCATCGGTGGCCATCTCGGCGAGCCGATCGATCCAGCGGACGTATTCCGCATTGTTGACGTGCGGGACTCCTCGGCTGATCCCGTCATCACCGACCTGCACCGAGGCATGGAAGGCATGCTCGGGGATCTCCATGCCGATCTCCTTGAACGAAGCCCCTGCGGCATCGATCGGTTGGAACGTCGTCTGGATCATGGTCTTCGCTCTCCGGTGCCGTCGTCGGGCTCGATCTCGCGCAGGTAGGACCATGAGTAGATGCCGGAGGCGTGGCCGTCGCTGAACCGGATCCTGATGGCGTAGTTCCCGACCGGTTCGATCCCGGTGGCGGTGATCTCGGTGTCGCCGCCCGAGGAGGGCAGGACCGCGAGGGGGTTGGAGGCGAGCTCGTCCCGGAGCTCCCTGGCATCGGCGGAGGGGCTCATCCGGCGGAGCCAGGGGATCGAGTAGTGGACCTGCCGACCATCGGGCCATTCCACATCCAGTCCGCGTCGGCGGTCGAGGTGGAGATGCCGGGGGGGGGAATCGTCCATGACGACGATGCTAACCGGGACGGAGGTCGTGGCACGAGCCTCCGGGCCCGGTCTCCGTACACTGCCGGACATGGCACATGAAACGCATGGTGCAGGGGCGAGGCTCGCCGAACTGCTTGGAGGATCCGCGGCCCCGGTCTGCGTGGGGCTGGACCCGGTCCCCGACCGGATGCCTGCGGAGCTGGAGGGTCTGGATCCGATCGAGGCGATCGAGCGGTTCTCCCTCGGCATCCTCGAGGCGGTCCGGGGGCGGGTCCCCTGCGTGAAGATCCAGTCGGCCTGCTTCGAGCGGCATGGCCATCTCGGGGTCGCGGCCCTTGAGCGGGTGATTCGCAATTCGGTCGATGCGGGCTTCGAGACGATCCTCGATGCCAAGCGGGGCGACATCGGCATCTCCGCCCGACACTACGCGGTGGCGGCGGCCTCGACCGGCGCGGGCTGGGTCACGCTCAACGGCTATCTGGGAGAGGACGGCATCCTGCCCTTTCTGGAGGAGGGACTCGGCGTGTTCGTCCTGGTCCGGACCTCGAATCCCTCGGGTGACGAGATCCAGTCGCCCGCCTGCGAGGGCGGCACGGTCGCATCGCTGGTCGGAGGCATGGTCGCGAGGCTGGGCGGCGAGCCGCCCGCGGGAGAGCTGGCGTCCGTCGGAGCGGTGGTCGGCGCAACCAAGCCGGAGTCCGCACGAACGCTGCGGGACGTGATGCCCCGGGCACCCTTCCTGCTTCCCGGCTACGGAGCCCAGGGAGGCGGGGCCGAAGGCGTTCGGGCGGCGCTCGATGCATCGGGCGGAGGCGTGCTGGTCCCCGCCAGCCGTTCGATCATCCGAGCCTGGGAGTCCGACGGGAATCACGCTTCCTGGACGGATTCGGTCGCGGCCGCCGCGGATCGATTCGTCGAGGAGATCTCGACCATCGTCGGGGAGCCGATCGCCTGATGCTGCGCTACCTTCCGATCGTCATGCTGGTCATTCTGCTGGCCGCTCCGTTTCTTCTGGAGCGGCCCGGCGAGGCCCCCGAACCCGGTGCCCGTCGACTGGTGATCACCACGCCGCACAACGAGCAGATCAGGGACGAATTCTCCCGCGCCTTCGAGGAGTGGCATCTCGCGAACTTCGACGAGGCCGTGTCCATCGACTGGAGCACGCCGGGCGGCACCAGTGAGATCCGCAAGCTGCTCAAGTCGGAATACACCGCGGCCCTCAAGGACGGCATCAGCCCGGGGGGCAACTCGGATCTGCTCTGGGGCGGCGGCACCTACGAGTTCACGCAGCTCTCGCGGCCGATCACCGTCACCCGTGACGGCGAGGAGCGGTCCACCCGGGTGCTGGAGGTCATGGATCTGGACGACTCGTATCTGAAGGGGATCTACGGCGACGGCCTGATCGCCGGGGATCGACTCTTCGACACCGATCTGCGGTGGTTCGGCACCGCGTTGTCCAGCTTCGGAATCGTCTACAACCGCGATCTCGTCTCCCAGCTCGGGATGAACGAGCCGGGCACCTGGCAGGATCTCGCGGATCCTCGCTACCTGACCTGGCTGACGATGGTCGATCCGGGCATGAGCGGTTCGGTCACCACCGCCTTCGAGGCGATCCTCCAGCGTCGGGGGTGGATCGAGGGATGGCAGATCCTTCGTCGTCTGGCGGCCAACGCTCGAAGCTTCGCGGGCAGCAGCACCAAGGGCCCGCTCGACGTCGCGGCCGGCGAGGCGGCGGCGGCGATCTGCATCGACTTCTACGGGCGGTACGAGGCCCAGCGGACCCGGGACGCCGCGATCAGGGCCGGCCTCCAGGGGGCCGACGCCCGTGGGCGGATCGGATACGTCAGTCCTCCCGGGGAGACTGTGATCGATCCCGATCCCATCGCCCTCCTCACCGGCGCCCCCGATCCCGAGCTGGCCCGACGTTTCATCGAGTTCGTGCTCTCCGAGGACGGTCAGTCGCTCTGGCAGTTCAAGGTCGCCGAGAGCGGTCCGGGACCTCGACGGTTCGAACTTCGACGTCTTCCGATCCGGCGCAGCCTCTACCGGGATCACTTCGAGGAGTTCGTCGACAAGGTGGACCCCTGGACGATCGCCACGCCCGTGGCCTCTCCCAACCGAGCGATGCGTTCGTTCATCACCCCGATGTTCAGGGGGATCGCCCTGGACCAGCCGGAGCTGCTGCGGGAGGCATGGCGGGCGATCTTCGAGCATCCCGCGTATCCGAAGGATCAGGGGCCGCTGGTGACCGCGGACGATGTCACGGATCCCGGTCTCCGGGCGATGCTCGTGGCCTTCGACCGGCTGCCGGTGGTTCCGGGGCCGAAGGACGCGACCTACGATCTCGGCGACCCATCGCAGCTGGCGACCGTGAAGGCGGGCTGGCTTCGCGGCGGGTACGACGAGGACGGCCTCTGGCCCGAGCCCGCGGACCCCGCCGAGATCCTTCGTCGGATCATCCGGCGTCAGGCCGCGGCCGACTACGAATCGATCATCGACGGATCGGCGGCGGCAGCGGCGGGGGGAGATGCTTCGTGACCGGGGACCAGGCGGCGCGAACCGCGGTGGTCGCGACGGTGGGTCCGGCCTGTGCCGACCGTGACGTCCTTCGACGGGTCGTGGAGGCCGGGGCCGGTGTGCTTCGTCTCAATCTGAGCCACGGCGATCTCGACGGCCATCTCCGCATGCTCGCTCTGGTGCGGGAGCTGGAGACGGAGCTCGGCATCCCGGTCGCGGTGATGGCCGACCTCCCGGGACCGAAGATCCGGGTCGACGCGGCGGATGTGGAGGCACTGGCCGAGGGCATCGAGCTCGACGTGGTCGAGCCGGGCGGTGTCTCCGGAGAATCATCTCCCACGATCACCATCGATGCGTCGAAGGTGCTGGACGCGGTGGAACCGGGGCATCGGATCCTGCTCGACGACGGCAACATCCGTCTGCTCGCGATCCGGTGTGCCGACGAGGAGGGCGGGCGGCGGGTCCGATGTGCCGTGACCTCCGGCGGTGATCTGCGGGCCCGGGTGGGCGTCAACCTTCCGGACAGCGATCCCGATCTTCCCGCGGTCACCCCTCGCGACCTCGAGTTCGCGGTGGCGATGCGGGATGCCGGGGTGGATCTCGTCGCGGTGAGCTTCGTCCGTCATGGCGACGACCTGCGTCGTCTGCGTCGAGCCCTCGATGATTCCTCGGACGGAGGGCGCACGCCGGGACTGGTGGCCAAGATCGAACGGCCGGCGGCGATCACCCACCTGGAGGACGTGGTCGAGGCCAGCGATGCGGTGCTGGTGGCTCGCGGGGATCTCGGCGTGGAGATGGACATCGCCGAGGTGCCGGTCATCCAGAAGACGGTGGTGGCCGCGGCGGTCCGGGCCGGACGACCGGTGATCGTGGCGACCCAGATGCTCCAGAGCATGATCAGCCAGCCCTCGCCGACCCGCGCCGAAGCGACCGATGCGGCCAATGCGGTCCTCGACGGGGCCGACGCCCTGATGCTCAGCGGCGAGACCGCGATCGGACGGCATCCGGTGCTCGCCGTGGCCACCCTCCGGCGCATCGCCCGACGCACCGAGGCGTGGCGTGACGCCGGTCCGCACGATCACGGGCAGGGATCCGACGGCGAGGTCAGCGGGGACCCATGGCTCCCGGCGATCGCCAGAGGAGCGCACCGGATCGCGGCCGAACTTCCGGTCACCGCGATGGTCGCCTGGTCGCAGACCGGCGCGACCGCGCTGATCCTGAGTCGTGGGGATCTCCGGGTGCCGCTGGTGGTTCTGACCGACGATGCCGCCGCGGCCCGGAGAATGCGCCTCCTGCAGGGCGTGGTTCCGGTTCCGGTGGATGCCGATCTCGAGCTCGGCGCCGATCGAGCGAGATTCCTCGATGCCGCCGGTCGATGTCTCGTCGAGCGGGGCATCGCGAAGGCCGGCGAGGAATGCGTGTTCGTCCACGGAAGTCGTCGCGAGATCGGCCGGCCCACCGATTCGGTGGGGGTGTTCTCCCTTCTGCAGGATGGCGAAGAGTCATGACGGTCGCCGCCGCCACGATCTCCGTGGGTGACGAACTCCTGGCCGGAGAGTCGCTGGACACCCACGGGCGGACCATCGCCGAGGCCCTCGGTGACCGGGGGGTCCGGGTGGTCTCCCACGTGGTGGTCGGTGACGACGTCGTGGGGATCGAGCAGGCGATCCGGTCGGCCCTGCGGCGGGCGGGCCTGGTGCTGGTCACCGGCGGCCTCGGGCCCACCCTCGACGACGTGACCCGGGAGGGACTCGCGGCCGCGATCGAGCAGCCGTTGGTGGAGGACCCGGACGGACTGGCGACCATCGAACGATGGTTCGCGGGTCGTTCGCGTCCCATGCCCGCGACCAATCGACGTCAGGCGCTTCGCCCGCGGGACGCGGTGCTGCTCGAGAACGCCAACGGCACGGCACCGGGCGTGCTCTGGAAGGGCTCGGAGGCCACCGTGGTCCTGCTGCCGGGGCCGCCCCGGGAGCTGGGACCGATGCTCGACTCGGTCATGGACGGGGTTCTCGCCGATGCGCCGCCCCGCCCCCGGGTGGTGCTGCGGGCCCACGGTCTCGGCGAATCCGATGCCGCCTCGAGAATCGAGTCGCTCATGGAGCGGAACCGCGAGCTTCCGGTGGCGACCACGGTCTCCAACTCCATCGTCAGTGCCAGGATCCGCGGACGATCGAGCGATGACCGGGCGCTGGTGGACGCCATCGCGGCCGAAGTGGAGTCGGCCTGGGCGCCTTACTGCTTCGGACGGGATGCCGATTCGCTGCCCCACGTCGTCGGGCGGGAGCTCGCGGCACGGTCCCTCACCGTGGCCACCGCGGAGAGCTGCACCGGTGGTGGTCTGGGGGCCGCGATCACCGAGGTGCCCGGATCCAGCGAGTGGTATCCGGGTGGATTCGTGACCTACGCGAACGAACGAAAGGTGGCCGACCTCGGGGTGCCTCCGGAACTGCTGGCCTCCGAGGGCGCAGTCAGTGCGAGCGTGGTCGAGGCGATGGTCGCGGGCGTCCGCGGCTCGACCGGCGCCGATCTCGGGGTCGCGACCAGCGGGGTCGCGGGGCCGGGGGGAGGCACCGATGCCAGACCCGTCGGGACCGTGTGGATCGCGGTGGGTGACCGGGACGGGGTCGATCGGCGACGCTTCCGCTTTCCCGGCGGGCGGGACCTGGTCCGAAACCGGACGGTGCTGGCCGCCCTTCAGATGATCCGTCTGCGTCTCCTCGGCGAGTCGGCGACGCTGCTGTGGGAGTGGAGCGAGAGCGGGGACGGTTCATGAGGTCGCGGGGCTTCGCGGTCGGGATCGGGGTCAACCTCGGGGACCGGACCGGGCAGTTCGACCTGGCGATCCGACTGCTCGCGGGAACCCCCGGCATCGAGGTGCTGGAGGCCGCCACGCCGATCCGGACGAGTCCGGTGGTTTCCGAAGGGGAGAAGTCCAGGCACCCCTGGTATCTCAACTCGGTGGTGGTCGGTTCGACGACTCTCTCGCCTCGCGCCCTGATGGGACGACTGCTCGCGATCGAGACGGTGGTGGGGCGTCGTCGGCGCGGAGGCTGTGATCCGAGGACCCTCGATCTCGATCTGGTGATCATGGAAGGGACCGTGATCGACGAGGTGGGCATCAGGATTCCCCATCCCAGGCTGGCCGGAAGGACATTCGTCCTCGAGCCGCTGGCCGAGGTGCTCGACCGGCTGGAATCCACCGGGGAAGACCGGGTTCTCGACATCGTCCGGGGGATCAGATCCTCCCTGCCGTCCGCGGTCAGGACCGCGGGGACGGGTTCCTGAACCCGGAGCGTGGTCGGGGGGTACCATCCCTCGTTCCGGCGGGCGATCGGATCGGACCTCCATGCGATCACGCCCGCATTCCACCGCGGCCGATGGGTGACACCTGCTCCTCGTCCCATGCCTTCTTTCCCACCAGCTGGAACCAGAACGATGCGCAGTCTCACCACCGCCCTGATCACCGGAGCCGTTCTGACCGCGGCCCCGTTCGCCCTTGCCCAGGAAGCCGCTCCGAAGGCTCCGGTCGCCAAGGCGAACGTCTCGGACTTCACCGATGCGGACAAGTCCGAAGCCTCGGTCGAGAAGGGGTATGCCGCCCTCGCCCGCTCACGCAAGGCCTACCGCGACGCTTCAGCCCTCACCGAGTCGATCAGGATCGAGCTCACCTCGCCGATGGGCAAGGACAGCTTCGCCCTGAGTTCCGCCTACGACAAGAACGGCTTCATGATCTCCATGAAGGATCAGATGGACATCACCTCGGTGGGCAGGGAGCTCCAGCTGACCATCCCCGCCAGCACCGACAAGTACATGTCGATGACGGTCGCTGCCGATCAGTCGATGGAGTCGGCACTGGGCCAGATGACCGGCGGCGGCGGCATCCCCGATCCCGCCGTGGCCTTCCGGCTCGCGGGCAAGGAGGAGATGGACCCGAAGGAGATCCCCACGCTGCTGAGCATGGGTGCGGTCATGAACCCGTCGCTGATCGGCTTCCGGACTTCGGACGCCGGTGAGCAGGTCCTCCTTGCGTCGAGCGACGGTCAGGGCACCTCGATCATCTCGATCAACGGGAAGACGAGCCTGATCGATCGGATCGACATCGAGACGACGCCTCCGGGGGCACCCGCGGGATTCAAGATGGACCTCGCCTTCATCATCGACGGCAAGGTCATGAAGGCCCTCCCGAGTCCGATCGCGCTCGACAACGACGGCAGGACCAGGGTGGACACGGTCGAGGAACTCTTCCCGCAGCCGGTCACGCTGAGTGCGGGGCAGGAGGCTCCGGCCTTCGATCTGGACAGTCTCGACGGCGGCAAGGTCTCGCTCGCCTCGCTTCGCGGCAACGTCGTGGTGCTCGACTTCTGGGCGACCTGGTGCGGCCCGTGCCGGGCCGGCATGCCGGCGATGAACGAGCTTGCCGAGTGGGCCGGTTCCTCGGGCAGCCCCATCAAGGTCTTCGCCATCAACATCGGCGAGTCCCGCGAGAAGGCCGAGGAGTACTGGAAGGGCCAGAAGTTCGGTTTCCCGTGCCTTCTCGACCCGAAGAACGAGTCCGCCATGGCCTATGGAGCCCAGTCGATCCCCCTGACCGTGGTCATCGGTCCCGACGGGATGATCGCCGAGATCGAGGTCGGTCTCAGCTTCAACCCTCAGGATGACGCCTCCAAGGAAAAGCATCTGGAGGCGATGAAGGCCAAGCTCCAGAAGCTGGCCGCCGGCAAGGGCTGATCGCCTCCCTGCCACCTCCGTTCGCGACATCCACCCCCTCCGGACTCGTCCGGGGGGGTGTCTTCTTCCCGGTCCCGGCCGACCTCGAGGTCGTATGATCAGGACACGGAGCTCCGGGACCTGGTCCGAAGTCGCCGTTCCATCGTCGCCACAGGCGGAGCCGAGCCTCCTCATGCAGAACATCTTCTCGACGCCGAGCCCCCGAACCCTCGCCTTCTTGGTCGCCCTCCTGGGCGCGACGCTGCTTTCGCGTCCGGTGTCCGCCCAGATGAGGGACAGCGATCCCGAGGCGGCCGCGGCCTTCGCGAAGGTCATCGCCGAGATCCGCAAGGCGCCTCGTGCGGTGGAGGAGACCCTGGTGGTCACGACCCGGGAGGGGGAGCTCGAGGAATCCGCGCCGAAGGTGACCCTGCTCTGGACGAACGTCCCGGGGAAGGGGTTGAAGGCAGAGTTCGGTGGCTTCAGGATCCGGCTCGCCGACGGAAGAATGCAGGCCGTCCATGAATCCCGGGACGACCTCGCGGTCGATCTCGAGGATCGCGGATCACCCTACTACGCCCTGTTCACCCAGTTCGGAGACCTTCCCTGGCCCGGTCTTGCGATGTCGATCGGTGAGGCCGTCCCCGAGGACTGCGCGATGCAGCTCAACAGCCGGGCTCCGTGGCTGCAGCCCACCGGCGTCGTGGCCGCGGACCCCGGGGCGAATCGGAATCCGCGCATCGAGTTCTCGAGCGACATCGAGAAGATGTGGATCGAGGTCGATTCGAAGACCGGCCTGCCCACCAGGGCGGAAGTCGTCATCCACGGCGGCCGCATGGTGCCCGAGGGCGTGGAGATCCTCTTCGACTATCAATGGACCTTCGAACCGGTCGATGATCCTGCTCGGGCCCTCGCCCTGCCCATCGAGGGAAGAGAACGCGTCGACGTGGTGGGGGCGCTGGAACGGCGAGCCGAGGTCGCAGCGGGAGAGCCCGGAGGCGACGGCGGTCTGGTCCCGGGGCGGAAGGCGCCCCTGTTCGACCTGCCTGATCTCGATGCCGGGCTTCCCGACGTCTCCCTCCAGGCCCTGCGAGGGCGGGTGGTGGTGCTGGACTTCTGGGCGACCTGGTGCGGTCCCTGCCGGGCGGCCCTGCCTCGGTTGGCGGCCCTGGGCCGCTGGGCCGACGAGAACGGGATGCCGGTGGAGGTGCTCGCGGTCAACACCAGCGAGCAGAGCCGCACGCTCGATCTGCGGCGGAAGCGCATCGCGACCTTCGTGGAGGAGCAGAAGCTCGACGCCGAGGGCATGGGGATGGTCCTTGATCTGGACGGGTCGGTGGCCGATGCCTATGCGGTTCGAGGCCTGCCCACGACCGTGGTCATCGACGCTGCAGGCCGGGTGGTCACCGTGAAGACCGGTTTCGGGCCCGGATCCGAGGAGCGTCTGAAGCAGGATCTGCTGGATCTCTTCGAGGGAGGCGATCGGGAACCGGCCGCCGAGGGAGACGGGCTGACCTGAGGGCGGTACCATCGGGGCATGAGCGACACGCCCCCGGACATCGCCGAAGAGGCCCTGGACGTAGATGCCTCCCTCCCCGAGGCCCTGGTCCTCCTGGTGGACGACAACCAGCAGAATCTCGAACTGATCCTCGCCTACCTCGACGATCTGGGATGTCGGACCGTCACCGCGACCGACGGCATGGAGGCGATGCAGAAGGTCGAGCAGGACAAGCCCGATCTGGTCCTGCTGGATGTGATGATGCCTCGGATGTCTGGCTTCGAGGTCTGCCAGAAGATCAAGTCCGACCCCGCGACCCGCGACACCGCGGTGATCATGGTCACCGCCCTCAACGAGGTGCCGGACTACGAACGAGCGGTCGAGAGCGGCACCGACGACTTCCTGTCCAAGCCGGTCAACAAGATCGAGCTTCTGACGAGGGTCAAGAGCCTGCTTCGAGTGCGTCTTCTTCGCAAGCGACTGGATGCCCTGATGTCGGGCCCCGACCAGCAGGGTGGCTGAACGCGGCCTCCGCCCCGTCCGCCCCGAAGCGAACATCGCTTCCGCATCCACCGATTGAGAAACCGCCCCCGGCGACGGACGTCGCCGGGGGCGGTGTTGAACGTGGTTGCCGTCGTGAGACGGATTCAGCCCGCGGTGCGAGCGATCATGGAGGGGGCGTCACCGGGACGCATCCATCGGCTGGTGCCACCTCGAGGTTCGCTTCCGTGCAGAAGGTGATCGAGGTATCGCTGGAGGCTGTCGGAGTCGAACTGGTTCAGCCAGTCACGTCGGGCGGACCGGTTGTACTCGCGAATGGCCTTGATGAGGTGGTCCTTGGCGGGCATGGCTGTGCTCCCTGGTTCGTCTCGAAGGAAAGAGGTCGGTCGGACCCGGGCTCGGGTGGATCGCGACCGGCGACGCGAGAGATTTCGGCCCGAGGGGTCGACCTTGGCTAACCGATAACTCCGGGATCCACGATGCGGAGCGGTGTTTATCGGCGTGCCCTCCGGGGGGCACTCTGGATGAAGGGGCGGTGTCGACGACGACCACCAGCGGTGGTGGTCGGTCGAGCGTGCGATTTTTTTCGATCCGCAGGTCCGCCTCCGGGGCTCGGACCCCGCTTTCGCGGGTCGCGAGCACGGCTCGGCCCTCGTCCTGATCCCGGCCGTGGACCGTCTGGACTCGCTTCGGGGGCAGAAGCTGCGCGACGGCGGGTCCGGGCCCGGGCGATTCGAACGCGACCGCCTTGCTGCCGGTACCGGCCCGGATGGCGAGAACGCCGTCATCCTCCCTCGATGGGGAAGGGCTTCGGATTCAGTCCCTCACGACCTTCATGGCGACCAGATCCTGGACATCGACGATGCCCAGCGGCCGTCCATCCCCGTCGACCACCGGAATCTCGTCGACCCGACGCTCCCGGACCAGACGGACGGCATCGCGGACGAGGTCGGTCTCGGAGAGATGCCTCGGGTTGCGGGTCATGACTTCGGCGATCGGTCGCTCGAGACCTTGCGAGCCGGCGGTGTTGACCAGTCGTCGCAGATCGCCGTCGGTGAAGATCCCGCTGAGCAGGCCTTCGGGCCCGACCAGGAGAATCGCGCCGGTCCGACGATCGTCCCCGCTGGCGCCCAGGGCCTCCCGGACCGTGACGTCGTCTGCGACCACGGCCACGTTCTCGCCGACGCGGAAACGAAGGGTCTCCACGATGGGGCGGAGTCCGGCTCCGAGCAGTCCGCCGGGGTGATGTCGATGAAAGGCGTCCGCATCGAAGTCCGCCCGCCTCGCGGCGGCGAGGGCGAGGGCGTCCCCGACCGCGATCATCGCGGTGGTGCTGGCGGTCGGGGCGAGATTGAGCGGGCAGGCCTCGGTGATGTCACCGAGCGAGAGGTGGGCGGTGCAGATCCGACCCAGCGAGCTGCCGCCATCACGACTGATCCCGATGCAGGGCACGCCGTCGGTCTTCAGGATCGATCCCAGGGCCACCACCTCCTCGGTCTCCCCGCTGTACGAGAGCAGGAGGGCGACATCGTCCCGACGGATCCGGCCGAGATCGCCGTGGACGGCCTCCGCCGGGTGCAGGGCGTGGGATGGTCGTCCCAGACTCGAGAGGGTGGCCGAGATCTTGGCTCCCACGAGGCCGGACTTGCCCATGCCGGAGACGACGACGTGGCCACCGCATCCGGCGACCAGGGAGATCGCCCGAGTCCACTCCTCGGCGTCCTCCCCGAGTCGGGCGACCAGCCTTTCCAGGGTTTCGGACTCGGCCTCGAAGACGCTCCTCAGGAAGTCCACTTCCTCCGACTCGCTCGAGGTCCGGTTGATGGAGGGCTTGGCGGTCATGGGAGTAAGTGTACGTCCCGGAGGTCGGGGTCGGGAAGACCGGGCATCCCGGCGGTGCTGCTCGTACCATGTGCACATGAGCTTCCAGGAGGAGTACACGGTTCGGCTGGGGACCTTCGAGGGGCCGCTCGACCTGCTGCTCTACCTCATCAGGCGGGCCGAGGTCGACATCCACGACATTCCGATCGTGGAGATCACCTCCCAGTACCTCGATGCCATCGAGGGGCTCCAGCACGAGGAATCGCTGGACATCGACGCCGCGGCCGAGTTTCTCGTGATGGCGGCGACGCTCGTCGAACTGAAGTCCAGGACTCTGGCGCCCCGGCGGGAATCCGAGGATGGCGATTCTGACGGTGCTCCCGATCTCGAGGAGACCGATCCCCGGCAGGATCTGGTCCGGCAGCTGCTGGCCTATCAGAAGTACCGATCGGCGGCGGGGGACCTCGACGATCGGCGCGCGGCCTTCGCGGCCCGTTGGCCGGTTCGTGTCCGGGTCGGTGAGGCCGAGGAGGAGGAGACGGAGGCGCCTTCGCTGGAACTCGAAGACGTGCATGCGGGCGATCTCTTCTCGGCCTTCGACCGCATCATGGCCGCGATCGACACCACCCGTCTCGGCGACCATGCCGTCGAATACGACGACACGCCGATCGCCCTTCACCAGGAGGATCTGCTCGATCGCATCGAGCGCAGCACCGGTGGACGAATCGGTCTTCGAGAGGCCTTCGAGGGGCGTACCCGGGGGGCGATGATCGGTCTGTTCCTCGCCGTGCTCGAGCTGGCCCGTCAGCGCCGCATCGTCTTCCACCAGGTGGAGGCCGGCGAGATCGAACTGGAGTTGAACCCCGACGGCGACGAGGCGGCGATCGCCGACGAGGCCGAGTCGTCCCGGGAGCCCGGGGCGGAGGACGACTCCGAGATGATCGACGGGCCCGTCGATCCCGAGGGCGACTAGCCCTCGTCGAGTCGATCCCGTCCGCCCCCGTGATCCGACTCCCACGCATCCAGCACCTCGAGCAGCGCCGGTCCGAACTCGGCGAGCTTTCGTCGTCCGAATCCGCGGATGGAGGCCATCGTCTCGACGGTCGAGGGACGGACCCTCGCGAGATCCCGCAGGACCGCATCGGTCGCGATCACGTAGGCGGGTTTCGCCCGCTCGGCCGCGAGCTCGCGGCGTCGCGCCCGGAGGGCCTCGAAGAGCGGGCGTTCCACGCCCTCGAAGTCGGTGGCGTCCCGTCCGCTGCTCGACCGGCGTCTGGACTCGCGGACCGGGGCGGGTCGGACCAGTTCGACCTCGAGTTCGGACCGCAGGACCGCACGAGCGTCGGGGCCGGGCATCACCACGGGGCGGTCCCCGGGGGTTCGGGCCAGCACGTCGAGGGCCACCAGCTGGCCGATCAGGTCCACGACCTGGGCTCTGGCGAACTCCTTGAGGATGCCGTGGGTCGAGAGTTCGTCGTGGCGAAGTTCCAGCACCCGCTGGCTTCGCGAACCGACGAGGACGTCGGCCACGTGACCGGCTCCGAATCGCTGGTCGAGATTGGCCAGTCGTGCGACGCAGGACACGATCTTCCTCGCGATGGTTCCGGGATCCTCGAGGAGATCGACCTCCCCGAGGCAGACGTCGCACGCTCCGCAGCCGGATGCGTCCTCGCTCTCCACCCACTCATGGCCGAAGTACTCGACCAGGGCGCGATGCCGGCATCTCGTCGAACGGCACCATGCCGTGGTCTCCTGCAGGAGATCCAGCTGGGCGGCGGCGTTTCGCATGACGACGTCCTCGTCGCCGCCCTGGATGATCGCCTCCTCGGCGCTGCGTTCGACGAGACCCTGCCAGCGAACGACGTCGGAGGCGGCGTGAAGCAGGACGCACTCCGCGGCGAGTCCGTCTCGTCCGGCCCGGCCGGCCTCCTGCTGATAGTGCTCGAGGGACTTGGGCATGGTTGCATGCACCACGCAGCGGACGTCGCTGCGATCGATCCCCATGCCGAAGGCGACCGTGGCGACCACCACCGGGAGTCGGTCGGCCTGAAAGGCCTCGTGGACCGAGGACCGCTCCTCGCCGGTCATCCCTGCGTGGTAGTGCGCGGCGTCGAATCCCCGGCTCCGCAGGGCGGAGGCGATGCGTTCGGTCTCCGCGCGAGTCTGGGCGTAGACGATGCAGGCGTCCCCCTCGTGACGTCGGAGGACCTCGACGATCTGGGCGGTCGCGTCGCTGCGGGGAAGAACCCGGAACACGAGGTTGGGTCGGTCGATGGAGCCCACCACCCGGACGGGATCGTCGAGTCGGAGCTGGGTGACGATGTCCTCCCTGACCCTCGGCGTCGCGGTCGCGGTGCAGGCGAGGATCGGAATCTCCGGCATCTGCTCGCGGATGTCGGCGAGTCTTCGGTAGTCGGGGCGGAAGTCGTGTCCCCACTGGCTGATGCAGTGGGCCTCGTCGATCGCGATCAGGCAGGGCTCGGCATCCCCGAGGATCGAACGCAGGGATCCCAGGGCGAGTCGCTCCGGGGCCAGATAGAGCAGGGAGAGTCCGCCTCCGACGAAGTCCCGCACGGTCTCTCGCCGTTCCTCGTCGCTCAGCAGGCCGTGGAGGGCCGCGGCCCGGATGCCGCTGGCTCGAAGGCCGTCGACCTGGTCCTTCATCAGGCTGACCAGTGGGCTCAGGACCACCACCGGTCGGTCCCGGACGAGGGCGGGGAGCTGGTAGCACACCGACTTGCCCCCGCCGGTGGGCAGCACCAGCAGGGTGTCCCGACCCCCGAGGACGGCGGAGACCGCCTCCTGCTGGAGAGGGCGAAGGTCCTCGTGTCCCCAGTACTCGGTGAAGAGCGACCGGGCCCGGGTGAGCGAGGCATCGGAATCGATGTCGGTCGAGGCCGGTTTCACGTCGACTTGCCGTGGTTGGCGATCTCCCGCGCGATGCGTTCCTGCAGGGTCATCGCGCTGCGAACCTTGCCGGCCACGCCGTTGCAGAGGACGCTGAAGCTCCAGCGGCGTCCGTCGGGTCCCGTGACGTAGCCGCTCAGGGCGCTCACGCCGGAGATGTAGCCGCTCTTGGCCTCCGCCCGGTATCCCCCGGGGAACCCCTTGAAACGTTTCCCCAGGGTTCCATCCCCCGGCACGCCCCCTTCGGAGAGACTTTCCACGAAGAGTTCCCCGAACTCGGGATCCGCCTGCATGGAGTCGAGCCATGCGGTCACGAACGACGCGTTCAGTCGGTTGCCGTGGGAGAGGCCCGAGCCGTCGTCGATCTTCACGTCGACGAGCAGTTCGTCGGCGCCGGCACCGAGGCGTTCCCGCGCGATCTCCTCGATCGTCTCGTCCGCATCCTCCCACTTCGCGGTGCCGCCGTTCCGGGCGTGGATGGTCCGCTTCAGCAGCGATTCGGCGTAGAGATTCTGGCTCTCCTCGTTGCAGTGTTCGACGAGGCGATCGATCGGAGACTTGATCCGCGGTCCGATGGTGATCGCCGATTCCGGCGAGCGGGCGGTTCCCCGGACGACCTCGACGACCTCCACGCCGCGACGTCGGACGCGATCGGCGAGCAGATTCCCCAGCGCCATCGGAGGGTCGTGCATGGTCAGTTCGAGCGCCGGGTTGGTGGGGCGGTAGGTGCCCGCGACCGCTCCTCTGAAGGTGAAGTCGTTGGCTTCCGGTGATCGCTGGATCCACGCGGTGGAGTCCTTGCCCTTGCCGGCTCTGGTGGACTTGTTGTTCGAGCGTGAGAGCAGGGCCTCGGACCTTGGTCGCATGTCGCTCCAGTCGGGACGCCCGCCTCCCGAAGGGTCCGGCCTGAAATGCCAGGTGTTGCGATGGAAGTTGATCCCCCCGACCTCGGCCGCGAATCCACGAAGTCGATCATCCGGGTTCCATCCGTCGTGCCAGCCCCGTGACTCGAAGATCGAATCGTCCACCAGGAGTCGGATGCCGCCGCCTCCCTCTTCCGCATGGTGCCCGGCGATCGCGTCCGCCCAGAACTCCAGAAGCCGCTCCTCGTCGAGCGAGCGTTCCTCGCCGTCGCGATCCCGGTAGCGAAGCACGTCGAAGAAGTGCGGATCACCGAGGGCGGGGTCGCCGTCGCCGATCAGGACGTAGGCGTCCCCGTCGAAGACCACGCGGGTCTGGAACTGGAAATCCGCGCCGAGCTCGTGCAGGGCGGCCCCGGTGGAGATCACCTTCATGTTGCTCGCGGGTTTGAACGGACGTCTGGAGTCGATGGAGACGATCTCCCGACCCGGTCCGTCCCCGTCGTCGCAGGCCCGGACACTGACCGAGACCTTGTCCGCACCGAGTCCGGCTCCTCGGACCAGGCGCAGGATCTTGCGGGCCAGATCCGCCTCCGCTGCGGGCGGGGCGTTGGGAGTCGAACGGTCCGGCTGGGGGGTGGCCGTGGTCGTGGTCACCGCCAGAGGGGGGGGTGTCGGAGTCGCGGGGCGGAGGGTGATCGCCAGTCCCACGAGGGACAGGGTGCCGACACCGATTCCCACGGGCAGCAGGCGGCCCGATCGATGGGGCATGCGATGCTTGGGGTGCTTGATCACTCCAGGGAACCTCCGCGTCCGTGCGTCGAGCCTCCGTCGTCCCGGGGAGTCTAGCCACCGGCGAGTCCTCCAGGGGACGTACCATGCTCCGACATGGCCCATGTCCCTCGAACCGCCCGACCGGCTCGGGCCCGACGCATCGCCCGGCTGCTGCATGCCCTGGGTGAACCCGCCGCGGAGGCGGAGCGTCACGGGCGGCGTCTGGCCTCGGAGGTCGCCGATGGCCCCCGGGGGGAGCGGCTGGTCATCCTCGACCATCGTGAACGGGTGGATGGCGGCGGCGACCGAGGCCGGGAGGCGTGGGTGCTGCGGATCGTCCTCGGGTGGTCGGATCGGGATGCGGCCCGGGCGATGGACTGCTCTCGAAGCGCTCTGGAAGGGCACTTGAGAACCCTTGGAACCCGTTTCGACGACCAGGATGTCCAGGCCCTTCGGCACGGCATGGCCGCGATCGATGCCGAACACGGGGGCCGTGCCTCGGGATTCGGCCCGGGCGGATGGCGACTGGGACCGCCGTGGCGCTGGCTGATCCTGATGGTGACCATCGTGCTGGCGCTCGATGTCCTGATCCGCATTCTTCAGGCGGGTCGTTCCTAGAACCGGAGCAGATTCGAGTCATGCCTCAGTCACCACCACCGGCATCCCGGGCCCGGAACACCGGCAGCATCCATGGATGGGTGTTGTTCACGCTGGTCGCCGGCGTGGTGGCGTTGCTCGTGGTGATCTTCGTCCGAAACCTGCCTGATCCACCCCGCTACGACGCCCTTACCATCGATCCCGGATCGGAGATGCCGGTCCGCAGACCGTTCGGGATCCGACTCGAGATCGGGGAGGGGGCATCGGCGATCACCCGCTCCTGGCGGGCCTCCGAACTGGAGGTCGTGGGGAGGCCTCTGCTTCCGGAGGTCCTCGATCGAGGCCTCGAGACCGGCGACTCCTGGCGTCTGGTGGCGGGACTGAACGTGGAGCTCTCCGAGACGATGATCGTCGGCCTGTTGATCGAGATCAGGGATGTGGAATACGTGATTCGATCCGGTTCCTCGGAGATCGCCTCCGGACGGGTCGAGGCTTCCGAGCTTCGTCGCATCGATGATTTTCTCGTTCCGGCCGGGAGCCGGGTCCTGGAGTTCGATCTGGTGCCGATCGGTCCCGATCCGATCTTCCGTGGATCCTGGATCGATGAGGCGGACCGCCAGCGGCCTCTGGCCGAACTGGCCGGGGGCGTGGAGACCGCCCCCTGACCGCTTCCCCCGCGCGATGAACCCATGAAGAACCGGAGCCCGACTGCGACGCAGTCGGGCTCCGGTGGTTCGGTATGGTCGGTCGATCGCCGGGGCCGTGGCTTCCGGTGATCAGTCGCCGCCGACCTGGTATCGCACGAACGCCTTGAGGGTCGTGCCCTCGGGAAGCAGTTCGCGGATCTGCCTGGTCTCGTCCCGGACGAACTTCTGGCCGAGGAGGGTGACCTCCTCGTGGAACTTCCGGATCTTGCCCTGGGCGATCTTCTCGGCGATCTCGGCGGGCTTGCCGCTGTTCTCGGCCTCGGCCTTGGCCTCGGCCATCTTCAGCGAGACGAGCTCCTCGGGGAGGCCGGTCTCGTCGACCGCCATCGGGGTCGGCATGTGGGCCGCCACGTGCTGGCAGATGCCGGTGGCCACGTCCTCGGGCAGTTCACCCTCGAACTGGAGGAGCACGCCGAGCTTCGAGTCGTGGTGGATGTACTTCCCGAATCCCCCGCCGCTCATCTTGCATCCCCGGGCCATCGAGATGTTCTCGCCGGTGGTGATGCGGACGTCGTCGAGTTCCTTGGTCTGGGCGTCGCTCAGCGCGATGTCCCCGTCGGGACCGCCCAGGCTCGTGGTGACGATGGCGTCCGCCATCTCACGGAAGGAGTCGTTGCGGGCGGTGAAGTCGGTCTCCGCCCGCATCTCGAGAATGGCGCCCTTGTCGCCGTCGATGGCGATGGCGATGCAGCCTTCGCCGGCGGCTCGGTCGGCTCGGGTATCCATCTTGCCCTTGAGCTTCTCGCGGAGGGCTTCTTCAGCGGCCGCGGCATCGCCGCCGGCCTCGATGAGGGCCTTCTTGCAGTCCATCATGCCGAGGCCGGTCTTCTGGCGGAGGGCCATCACGTCCTTGGCGTTGACGTCGGTGGTGGACATCTTCGTTTCCGTTCCTGCTGGTTCGAGGTGAGGGGAAAAAGTCAGGTACCCGAGGCTTCGGTGGAGACGCCGGTGTCCGCAGGGGCGGGCGTTTCGGCCTCGGCGGGTGCTTCGGCGGCCGGAGCCTCGGTGGCCGGGTCGCTGGCCCGGAACTGGCTGCGGCTGGAACGGCGTCGCGGAGCGGGGTTGTCGCCGTCCGAATCGCCTTCGCGTTCCGCGGCCGCGGCGAGGGCGGCCTTCTCCCGGCCCTCTCCGGCGGCGTTGCAGAGCTCGCGGACGACCACGTCGATGGATCGCATCGAGTCGTCGTTGCCGGGGATCGGGATGT
This sequence comes from Phycisphaerae bacterium, assembly GCA_002709295.1. GTDB lineage: Bacteria > Planctomycetota > Phycisphaerae > Phycisphaerales > SM1A02. The sequence goes on from PAQL01000015.1 coordinate 62,288, forward strand.
CGGCGAGGTTGGGGTCGCCGTCGGTGTCGATCAGGCAGATGGTCGGGATGCCCAGGTTGCGGGCCTCGTTGAGGGCGTTCTTCTCGCGGTTCACGTCCACGACGACCATCGCACCCGGCAGCTTCGACATGTTGCGGATGCCGTTGAGGTTGCGGTGGATCTTCCGCTGCTCGCGGAGGAGCTGCGACTCCATCTTCTTGGAGTAGGACTTGATCTCGCCGGAGTCGATGAGCTGGTCGAGCTGCTCGAGTCTCTTGAGGCGTTCGCGGATGGTTCGGAAGTTGGTGAGGGTGCCGCCCAGCCACCGCTCGGTGACGTAGGGCTGGTTCGATTCGGCGCAGTGCGTCTCGATCGCGTTCTGTGCCTGTCGCTTGGTGCCCACGAACACGACGTCCCGGCCTTCGCTGGTCACCTTCTGGACGAGCTTGCGGGCGAGGAGGAGGCCCTTGATGGTCTCCTTGATGTCGATGATGTGGATCTGGTTCCTGGTCGCGAAGATGTACGGACGCATCTTCGGGTTCCAGTTGCTTCGACGCTGGCCGAAGTGGATGCCCGCTTCGATGAGTTCCTTGACGAGGGATGCCATGGCGATGAGACCTTTCCGCCCGACGATGCGACGTGGGGCTGCGACGGTCCGGGTGAGCGGACGGCCGCGGAGAATGCAGCGACACCCACGAAGGCTTCCGGTGGCGGGTCTTCCGAAGGGGAGGACCGGGCGATCGTGCGAGGGCGCTTGACCGGGACGAGGAGAGGGATCCGAAACGACATTCGGAACCCGGGGTGCGACCGGGATGCCGGGCGCAGTCATTCCAGGGGGCCGCCACGACTCCCTGGCCGGCTCGTCGGGAGGAAAACGATCCAAACGAGGACGAATCGAACAGGATACCCGTCTCCCGCTCCGGAGGCAATGATCGGATCCGCTGCTCGACCCCGGACCCTCGTACCATGTCCGGGCCCCGAGCCGCCCCTTGGCGGTGTCTCCGCCCCGGCTCGAAACGGCTTCCTTGGCCCCTGATGGACGGATTTCAGTGATTGGGAAGGTCTTCAAGGCGTACGACGTTCGGGCCATCCACCCCCGGCCCCTCAGCGAGAAGGTGGCCTGGCAGGTGGGCCACGGGGCCGCGACCCATCTGATGAACGAGGCACGAAAGGCCGGCCGGCTCGATCCGATGGGTCGTGCGGTCGTGGTCGGCCGGGACATGCGGACCAGCTCCCCGTCCCTCTCCGCGAGCCTGATCGACGGACTTCGCGACGCTGGGGCGACGGTCATCGACATCGGGCTCGTGGACACTCCGGCCGTCTCCTTCGCCATCAATCGATACGACACCGCCGGGGGCATCCAGGTCACCGCCAGTCACAATCCGGCGGCCTACAACGGCTTCAAGATCTCGGGCATCGATGCCCGGCCGGTCGGAACCGGAACCGGACTCGAGGAGGTCAAGCGACTTTCGGCGATGGCCGATCGTCAGAGGACCCCGTCCCGGGACACCCCGGTCGAGCATCGCGACCCCTGGCCGGAGTACCGGGACTTCCTGCTGGACCGGCTCGACGAGCGGATCCGCAGCGGCTCCCGGCGTCTTCGGATCGCCGTCGACGCCTCCAACGGAATGGCGGGTGCGATGATTCCGGCGGTCTTCGGCGATGTCCCCGGTCTCGACCTGGTAAGCATCAACTTCGACATGCCGGGCACCTTCGTCCACGATCCGAATCCCCTGGTCGAGGCCAACCTCGCCCAGGTGCGGGAGGCGGTGGTCGCCGAGAAGGCCGACTTCGGAGTGTGCTTCGACGGTGATGCCGACCGCTGCATGGTCGTCGACGAGCAGGGCCGGTCGGTGGGCTGCGATCTGCTCCTCGCCTGGATGGTCGGACCGGTCCTCGCCGCTCACCGCGGTGCGTCGATCGTCTACGACCTGCGTTCGAGCCGCGCGGTTCGGGAGGCGATCGAGCAGGGCGGCGGCACGCCGGTGGAGAGCCGGGTGGGACACGTCTTCATGAAGGCGGCCCTCCGCGAGAGCGGGGCCCCGATCGGTGGCGAGCTCTCCGGTCACTTCTACTTCCAGGACCACTTCGGGACGGATTCCGGGGCGAGGGCCTTCATCGAGGTCTGCAACCTGCTTGCCGGAGGCGGCACGGTCTCCGAGGCGATCGCGTCCCACGATCGATACGCCCGCAGCGGCGAGATCAACTTCGAGGTCGAATCGGTCGAGGACGCCCTCTCCGAGGTCGACCGGAAGTTCGGAGATCACGAGGTCTCACGGCTGGACGGGGTGAGTCACGATCTCGGGGAGTGGTGGAGCAACGTCCGGCCGAGCAACACCGAGCCGCTTCTGCGTCTCAACGTGGAGGCGGTCGACGAGGCCACGCTGAAGCAGGCCCTCGACGGGTTCGTCGAGATGTTCGGAACCCCGGTGGACCACTGAACCCCCGCGGCGGGGGCGGAGCCGGTCGTGGCTCACTCCCCGGGGATGTGCGAGATCACGCCGTCCCAGGGACTCGATGCGGTGGCGTAGAGGCGCTTCGGGATCCGACCAGATCGACATCCCAGCCAGCCGGCATCGCAGGCCAGTCGCATCGCCCGGGCCATCGAGACCGGATCGGCCGCGTGGGCGATGCCGGTGTTGAGCAGCACACCGTCGGCGCCGAGCTCCATCGCGAGGGTGACGTCGCTGGGGGTTCCCACCCCGGCATCGACGATCACCGGGTAGTCCGGTGAGCCGCCGTGGGCGGGATCCTTGAGCAGTTCGAGGATGATCCGGATCGCGGCGGGGTTGGCGATGCCGCGGCCGCTTCCGATCGGACTGCCGGCGGGCATGACGCTGGTGGCGCCGGCGTCCCGGAGTCGGGCCGCCATGATCGGATCGTCGCTGGAGTAGCAGAGCACGTCGAAGCCGTCGGCGACGAGTTCCCGGCACGCCTCGAGGGTGCCGACCGGGTCGGGCAGCAGGGTGGTCCTGTCACCCAGCACCTCGAGCTTCACCCAGTCCTTGCCGGGATTGTCGAGCTGATCCAGAAGCTCCCGGCCCAGACGCGACACCCGCACCGCATCCTCGGCGCTGAAACAGCCGGCGGTGTTGGGCAGCACGGTCATCCGGTCGAGGTCGAGGTCCTCGAGGAGGGATCGCCCCTCCTCGTTGAAGAGGCGTTCCCGTCGCACGGCCACGGTGACGGCGTCGCAGCCGCTTTCCTGCAGCGCCGCCTGCATGGTCGAGGCATCGGCGTACTTCCCGGTTCCGGCCACCAGGCGGCTGCGAAGCTCGAAGCGGCCGATGGGGAGCGGGGGGATGTCGAGGGTCTGGCTGGTGGTGTCTGGCATGGCTGGGCTCGAATCGGTGGCGGAGGGGGTCAGCCGCCTCCGACGAGGGTCACGATCTCGATGGCGTCTCCGGACCGCAGGGCGTGCTCGGCGTGGCTTCTCTTGGGGACGACGACCCGGTTGACCTCCACCGCGCACGGCCTGGAACCGAGTTCCAGGTCGTCCAGGAGCCCCGCGACGGTCACGGAGTCGGGGTACTCTCGGGCATCGCCATTGACGGTGATCCGCATCCGGGCATGATAGGAGGCGAACCGCTCCTGTCTCCGCATTCGTCCAGGGATCCCCAGCATGATTGTCGACCTGATGGACAGATCAAGGACCTCCCGCACCGCTCCCGGCCGCCGGGGTGTCGCACGGCTGCTTTCCGGACTGGTCCTGACCGGGCTCGCGGCCGGCTGCGGAAGCGAGGACTACGACACCTCGACTCCGGAGGCGGTCCTCGCCTCCGCCCGGGCGATGGTCGAGAACGGCGATGCGAACCGGCTTCCCGAGCTGATCCACTTCGAGGCCCGGGACATCGAGTTCGACGACGGTGTCACGGAGGCCAGTGCGATCGAGGAGGTCAAGGCCAAGCTCTCCGAACTCATGGGCCGGCTGTGGGTGATCGGAGAGGAGCTTCAGGCCCGCTTCCCGGACGAGTCACTGGACACCCTGGACGAGGCAGTGACCATGGTCGAGTCCGAGGGCGGGGGTGACTGGACCGACATCGTCGGGCAGATCCTCACCAGTCCCTACGAATTCCTCGACGAGGGTGAGGGACGCATCGAGATCCTCGATCTCGGAGACGGCACGGCTGCGGTGCTCTGGGACGACGAGCCGGCCCTCGGGGGGTTCATCGCGATGCTCGAGACCGACGACGGCTGGCGGGCGAGCGTTCCGATCGAGCTGGTCCGCGACACCGAGTACTGGCCGCAGACCCGATGGGAGTGGTCGGTCGTCGCCTCGATGCTTCTCTCGATCGAGAACGCGCTCGAGGATTTCGAGAACGACGTCCGAAGCGATCGCTTCCGGACCCTCTCGCAGGCCGCGGCCAGCGCCGGTCGCATCGTCGGCGAGTCCGCGGTCGTGCAGGGCATCATCTACGGCATGATGAAGCGGGACGTCGACGAGGACGAGTGATTCCGGCCCCGTCGTTCAGCGCCTGAGGAACAACGGGACCGAACTGGTCTCGAGCAGCGAGGCCGCGGTGTCGCCGGCCGGCAGGCGGGAGAGACCCCTTCGGCCCACTGCGCCCATCACCACGAGATCGGCCTCGATGTCCGTCGCCTCCGCCAGGATCGCGGTGGAGGGCGGGTCCTCGAGCACCGCGGTCTCGACCGTGTAGCCGTGGAGTTCCAGATACCCCCGTCCTTCGGCGAGGATCGCATCGGGGTCGCTCTCGTCGTCCCGGCAGTACACCAGCCGGATCAGCGAGGGATCGAACGCCCTCAGGGTGGTGAAGGAACGAAGAGCGTTGGCCGAGGCCATCGAGCCGTCGTAGGCGACCAGGACCTTCGAGACCGGGCGGGCCCCCTCGGGCATCGCGATGATCGGTCGATTGGAGGCGGTGGCGACGCGGGCGATGAAGTCGTCGGCGTGATCCACGGTTCCGTAGTCGAAGGCATGGCGGATGCCGATGATCGAGAGGTCCGCGAGCTTCATGGCCTCGACCAGCACCTCCTGGGCGTCGCCGTCGGTCCGCTCGGCGCGTCCGGGGAGACCGGAGTCGGCGAGGACCCTCTCGAATCGCCCGATCGCGTCGTCGATGGCCTCTTCGATCCTTCGCCGGCGGTCGTCGCGAAGATCCGCCGCCGAGGCGCCGCCGCCGATCGGGGCGGCCTGGGCGGGATCGACGAGGGTCTCGTCCATGACCGCGAGTCCGATGATCTCGGCGCGGTTGCGGCGGGCGATCTGCACCGCCTCCGCCATCGCGGAATCCATGTATCGGGACCCACCCAGCGCCACCAACACTCGCTTCAAAGCCATGCCTGGTCTCCCGGACCTCGCGGTCCGCCGTCGAACCGCGTGCTCAGAGGAAGAGCAGGTGCACGAGCAGGAAGCACGGCACCAGCACGAGGCCACTGTAGATCATGTAGCCGAAGAAGCTCGGCATCCGGACGCCTTCCTGTTCCGCGATCGACTTCACCATGAAGTTCGGGCCGTTGCCGATGTAGGTGTTGGCTCCCATGAACACCGCGCCGAGGCTGATGCCGATCAGAAGATCCTCGCGGATGAACCCGCCCGCGGATCCGGTGAGGGCGACGATGCCGTCTCCGGGTGCGTCGTTCAGGCTTTCCGCGGTCTGGAAGAAGACGAGGTAGGTCGGGGCGTTGTCGAGAAAGCTCGAGAGGATCCCGGTCAGCCAGTAGAACTGGCCGGAGGTCTCCAGTCCGAGGTCGGCGCCGTGGGCCTTGAGGACCGCGAGCGGCACCTGCATGGTGATGAAGATGCCGACGAACAGCGCCGCGACCTCGGCGATCGCGTGGTAGTTGAACCGGTTGGCGGCCCGCACCCCCGAGGGCGTGATGGCGAGGCTCAGACCGGCGAGCCCGAGCATGACCAGTTCCCTCATGAAGGGGAAGGCGTTCCATTCGGTGCCCGGGAGCGGCTTGGAGGGATCCAGCAGGGCGACGGCGAAGACCACGCCGACCAGCAGCAGGAGATTCACCCAGCCTCGAAGGCGGAGCGGGCGACGCCGGGTGTCGTCCCTCTGCAGATCGCTCGGCGCCTCGCGGGAGAACATGATGGTGTCCCAGACCCAGTAGACCGCGAGGAGGATCGCGCCCAGGAAGGCCCATTCCTTCCAGAGCATGAGGGTCCAGGTGAAGGGGACGCCCTTGAGGTAGCCGAGGAACAGCGGGGGATCGCCGATGGGCAGGAGGGTGCCGCCGATGTTGCTGACGAGGAAGATGAAGAAGACGACGGTGTGGACCCGGTACCTACGATCCCGGTTGGTCTCCAGCAGCGGTCGGATGAGCAGCATGCTGGCCCCGGTGGTGCCGATGAAGCTCGCGATCAGGGTGCCCACGAAGATGAAGCTCGCGTTCACCGTGGGGGTCGCCTTGAGATCCCCGCTGATCGAGATCCCGCCCGAGATCACGTAGAGCGAGAACAGCAGCATGATGAACGGGACGTACTCGCCCGGGATCGCATGCTCGATCGCGAGCAGGGCGCCGATCGGCGAATCGAGGGTCGCGTAGTAGACGAGGGTGACGAACGCGAGACCCAGCGAGACCGCCAGTCGATTGGTGTTGCTCTCCCACCAGTGCATGGTCGAGCGGAGCAGCGGCAGGATCGCGATCGCCAGAAGCAGCAGCACGAAGGGGATGGTGCCGATCTGCCAGAGGTGGGGCACGCCGTGGTCGTGATGGCCGTGATCGTGTCCGGCGTGATCGTGATCGCCCTCTTCGACGCCGCTTTCCGCGTCCGGGGGTGCGGCTGCCTCGCCGAACGGCTGCGCCGCCTGTTCCATCGCGCCGGCATCGGGCCCGTGCAGATCGACCACCAGGGGGGCGAGCACGAGCAGGGCGAGAATCGCCAGCCCGATGAGGTTGGGGATCTTGAGCGGGTTGCCTTGGGATTCGGAATGGGCGGTCATCGGGGGCGGATCCGGCTGCGGGCGGGTTCGGCGGCGTACTCTACAGAAACCTGCGGGCCGACCCGTTGGATCCCATGGACCAGGATTCCCGTGCATCGATTCCTCCACATCATCATCGTTCTGGGCTCGGTGTTCGCCTCTGCGAACTCGAACATCGCCATGGCCGACCCTTGGAACGGGGGTCAGGACGGGAAGGTGATCCGGGACATCGGCCGATTCGATCGGCAGATCGACGGGGTCGGGGCGTGCCGGGCCCTGGCCCTCTGGACGCCGGGCCCGGGTGAGGACCCCGTCGTGCTGCTCGTGGACGAGGGGGGCTCCCTGGTGGGCGGCCCGCATGCCTCCGACATGCACAAGGGCCTTCGCGACGTGGCCGTCTCCGGCGACGGCGTCGTGGTCGTGGGCGGTCATGAGGGGATCTCGGTCCACGATGTTGAACAACGTCCCGGTCGGGTCGGATGGTGGAGCCCGCCCCTCGACATGCCGGTGGGCTCGGTCTCGGTCGGCGGCGATCCGGTCCGGGTGTTGGCGATCGGCGCCCCGGGCACCAGCGAGGACGGCACGGTCGTGGCATTCGATCCCCGCCCCGACGGGGATGGGGAGTTCTGGAGACTGCCCCGGGCGTATCCCGGAGCCCGTGGCCTGGTCGTCCTGCCCGACGGTTCGACCTGGATCGCCGACACCGATCGCCATCGCATCGTCAAGCTCGATCCCGCGGGCCTCGAGGTTCGAACCATCGGAGACCGGGGGGCGTTCCCGGGACTCTTCAACACCCCGGTGGATCTCGCGGTCCACGGTGATCGTCTCTACGTGGCCGACCACCTGAACCATCGGGTCTCCGTGCACCGGGTCGAGGATGGTGCGTTTCTCTCCCAGTGGGGCATGCATGCGGTGAAGCCCCGCGAGGGTGCGGGCCGGATCCACTACCCCGAAGGGGTGTCGTTGTCGCCGGACGGAGACGAGATCTTCGTGCTGGAACCGTTCGAGCGGCGGTACCAGGTCTTCGGCAGACTCGAGGAGGGGGAGGATGCCGCCGGGGCCGGGCTTCCCCAGCGGCTCGGAGTCGAGAGTCACTTCGGCACGGACATCGCCGCCGACGGCGACTGGCTCGCGATGTGGGAGCCGGAAGGCGGAGTGGTGCTCGTGTTCAACACCGCTCACGGCATCCCGCTTCATCTCTCGAACTTCACCAGTGCGGGTCCGCCTCCCGCCGGGGTCGGCCGGCTCGCGTCGATCGCGGTCGACGGTGAACGCGGCGAGGTCTGGCTCGTCGACGCCGGACATCGGCGTCTTTCCCGCTGGCAACTGCGCCCGGAACGGCCGGGGGAGCTGGTCTTCGACCCCTTCATGGGACGGCTGGCCCGCGGCTGGTCCTACCGGGCCATCGAGGAGGGGCTCGCCGAGGACCGTGGAGACGATGCCTGGATCGATCTGGTCGATGCCGAGGTCTCCGGCGGTCGTGTGCACCTTCTGGATGCGGCGGGGCCGGCGATCATCGTCACGGACCGGACCCTCGGCATCGAGCGGGTGGTGCCGCTTCCGGGGGGCATCCGCCCATCGCAGTTCGCGGCGACCGGCGACGGCCGCGACGGCTGGGTCGTGATCGATCCCGACGCGGGGCAGGCCTGGTCGATCGACCCGGAGGGCGCGGCGACCTCGAAGTCGCTCCGCTCGCAGGGCATCGAGCGTCCCTTCGGCATCGTGGTGACCGACGACGGATTCGCGGTCTCGGATCGTGCCACTGATCGCATCGTCATGCTGGACGGAAACCTCGACCTCACGCTGGCCGCGGGGGAGACCGGGGTGTGGGACGGCGCTCTCTGGCGTCCGGTCGGACTGGCGTCCCTTCCCGGAGGTGCGGTTGCGGTGGTTGACCAGGGCAACCATCGCGCCCAGGCCTTCGATCCCGCGACCGGCGACTGGCGGATGACCTTCAGTCTCGGTCAGGGACACGATCGGCCGATGCTTCTCAAGGAGGACTTCATGCCCGGCCCGATCCGAAGCGAATCCGAGGAGGTCGACCCATGAATCGAGCGAGCGATCGAGCGAGCGATCGAGCGAGCGATCAAGCGAGCGGGCAGGCGAAGTCGATCCGATGCTCCCCGACGCCGGGGGGACGCCGCCGGATCCTGTCGCTGTCGATCGGACTGGGACTTCTCGCCTCCGCATGCGACCGTGGCGAGGAGGGTGTCGCGGCGGAGACGACCGCGGACATCGAATGGCGGGAGGCCGAGACCGCGGACGGCACCTGGCGGGTCGGCTGGCGTCCGCTGGCCGAACCGATCCCGACCCTCGATCCCTTCGCGGTCGAGGTCCGGGTGAGCGATCCCCGAGGCGACCTGCCGCCGGAGGGCACCACCATTCTCGTGGACGCCACGATGCCTCATCACGGCCACGGCATGAACGTCGTCCCCCGGATCCTCAGGCAGGGTGACGCCTGGATCGCGGAGGGGATGCTTCTTCACATGCCGGGTCGTTGGGAGTTCGTGGTCGACGTGGTTCGTGAACATGAATCGGAGCGGGCGCAGTGGACGCTCATGCTCGACCGGTGATGAGCCGGCGACCGGTCATGGTCGGCCTGATGATCCTTGCCGCGGCGGGATGTGATCGTTCGTCGCCCTCCGGCACGACGACGAGGACCTCCACTCCGGAGGAGGTCGCGGTGCGGGTCGGGCTCGATGAAGCCGTGGTCCGAAGGGCGATGAGGGCTTCCCCGGTGCCGCCTCCGCCGGCGGATTCCACCAATCGCGTCGCGGACGATGCGACTGCGGCCGATTTCGGGCGAACCCTCTTCTTCGATCCCGGTCTGTCTGGACGCGGGGATGTGAGTTGCGCCACCTGCCATCGGCCGGAGCTGCATTTCACGGATGGGCTGCCCCTGTCCCGGGGCGTCGCGACCGCGGGGCGGCACGCCCCGACCCTGGTCGATGCCGCGCACCAGCGCTGGTTCAACTGGGACGGACGAAGCGACTCGATGTGGGCCCACGCGATCCGTCCGATCGAACACCCGGACGAGATGGGGGGGGATCGGACCGCGGTGGTCCGTCATCTCCTCGAGGATCCGGAACGGCGGGCGACCTACGAGGCGATATTCGAGGATCCTCTTCCGGAACTCGATTCGCTCCCCGAACGGGCGAGGCCGGGGGGGAACGAGTCCGAACGCGAGGCCTGGGCGGCGATGCCGGAGGAGACCCGGCTGGGAATCGACCGGGTCGCGGCGAACGTGGGCAAGGCGATGGCCGCGTATCAACGAACCCTGCAGGGCGGCACCTCGTCGTTCGACGACTGGGTCGCGGAGGTCGCGGCCGGCGGCGACGGGAGCGTCGCACTCGACCCCTCTCAGCGACGTGGCCTCGAGCTCTTCTTCGGGCGGGCCGAATGCTGGGAGTGCCATGCCGGACCGCTGTTCACCGACGGGGAATTCCACAACATCGGAACCCCGGTGCCGGGCGGATTGCCGAGGGATCCCGGCCGATACGACGGGGCGGCTCTGGTCGTCGACGACCGGTTCAACGCGGCGGGTCTGCACAGTGACGACCAAGAGGGGGCGCGGGCGATCGTGAGTCGGGGTGTGAAGCGGGATCCCTCCCAGTGGGGCGCCTTTCGGACACCATCCCTGAGGCACGTGGGTCGAACCGCGCCGTACATGCACGACGGTTCGATGCCGGACCTGGAGACGGTGGTGCGGTTCTATTCGACGCTCGAGGGGGCCATCCAGCTCGATCATCACCAGGAGTCGGTGCTCGCTCCGCTCGACCTCTCCGACGGGGAGATCGCCGATCTGGTCGCATTTCTTCGATCGCTCGACGGCGACATCGAGTTCGTCACTCCGGGGCCGTTGGCGTCCGATAACACCAAAGACTGATCGATCTGCCGTCCGTCGGGTGGTTTCTGGCTTTTTGGGAACCAGAGGGGGGGAAGCTGGTCTCTTGGAGTGGCCAAGGGCGGTTTCGTCCCCTAGCCTCATTCCGTGGCCGGACACCGGCCGGGGCGAAAGTCGCCAGTGAGCAGTTCGATGTCGGCATCCGGGACCATGGTTTCGTCCCCCAGTCCAGCCCAACCACCAGACCCACCACCAGATCAGCACCACCCTTCCCTGCAGGAAACATTCATATGGCCAGCCTGTCGCGAACCATCCTTCGTGCCGCCCCGATCGCCGCTCTCGCCCTCGTGACTGCGGCGACCACGGCCCACGACAACGATCCCAAGAAGAGGACCCGGCCGCCGATCTACGGCGAGACCATCTACGGAGGCCAGGACGGCATCGCCGGGGGGTGGGGTGGCGCTTCCGACGGGTTCATCTTCTGTGCCCAGATTCCGGTCAACCAGCTCGGCGGCAGCGGCAACGGCTCCGACTGCTGGGGCTACACCTCGCCGAGTGGTCGTGAGTACGCGATCGTGACCATGGAGTCGGCGGTCGCCTGGGTCGAAGTCAGCGATCCCTTCAATCCGCAGGTCCTCTACACCTACCAGCGTGGTGGCACCGGCTCGCTCTGGTGCGACGTCAAGGTCGTGGGCTCCCGGGCCTACGTGGTGGGCGAGGGTGGCGGTTCGATCAAGACCTTCAACATGTCGAACATCGACAATGGAGTCGTGACCTACATCGGCGAGTCGTCCTCCGACGGCGGTTCGGCCAGTCACAACATCGCGAGCGTTCCGCAGGCGAACCTGATCGCCCGCTGCGGAGGTGGAAGCAACGGTCTCCGCTTCTACTCGACGTCCTCCAACCCGAACAACCCCCAGTTCATCGGGGCCTGGAACGACCGGTACGTCCATGACGCCTGCCTCACCGTCTATCCGCAGAACGGCCCCGACGCGGCCTACCGCGGCCGGATCATCGGGTTCCTCAACGACGGTCTGAACGGCGGCTCCACCAACACCGGTCTTTCGATCGTCGACTTCGGGACCCCGCAGAACTTCAACCCCTCGGGCACCCTGCTCTCCCGCGTCACCTGGCCCGGCGCCGGATACAGCCACCAGAGCTGGCACAACGACGACTTCACCTGGGTGATCTCCAACGACGAGACGGCGCTCAACTCCACGTGGCAGATGGTCAACATCACCGATCTCGACAATGCCTCGCTCGGCATCCAGCAGAGCATTCCGGGAACGGCCGTCAACCACAACAACTACGTTCACGAGGGTCGTCTGTACGCCGCGAACTATTCGATGGGGGTCCGGGTTCTGGACTGCACCAACGGCAACTTCATGACCGAGGTCGCCTACTTCGACACCTACCCCGAGAACGATGGTGCGAGCTTCAACGGTGTCTGGAGCGTCTATCCCTACTTCGAGAGCGGCACGATCATCGCGAGCGACTTCCAGCGAGGCCTCTTCGTCCTGAAGCTCGACCTCTCCCCGATCGGCTTCTCCTTCCCCGACGGTCTTCCCGACGTGGTGCCCTCGAGTGGAGCGTCGCTGGTCATGGAGACCAGCCTCGAGTCCGGATTTGAGGTGGAGTCCGTCGAGATGGCCTACGACTTCGCCGCGGGCGCCGACGGCACCGTCGTCGGACAGGCGATCGGAAGCAACCGGTACTCGTTCCAGCTTCCGGCCTCCGCCAACTGCCCCGACGAGGTCGAGTTCAGCTTCTCGGCGGCCCTCACCAACGGGGACACCTACTCGGATCCCGGCGGCACCTACGGGGCGATCGTGGCCGACGGATCGGTGGTCGCCGGTGAATGGAACGGCAATTCCTCGGCGGGCTGGACTCTCGGTCTTCCCTCCGACACCGCAACCGACGGTCAGTGGGATCGCGGGCAGCCCGACGGCAACAACCGCGGCGATCCGCCGACCGACGGCTCGGGATCCCCCAGCGGTCAGGCGTTCTTCACCGACCTCGACTCGTCGACGGAGAACAGCGACGTGGACGGTGGATTCACGACCCTGCTGTCCCCGGTGTTCGACGGCACGGCGGTCGAGGGCGGCGTCATCTCCTACCAGCGGTGGTACGACGACCTCTTCGGCGCGGCGCCCGGTCTCGATCAGATGGACATCTCGATCTCCAACAACGGAGGTTCCAGCTGGACCCTGCTCGAGACGGTCACCGAAAGCCCCGGCGTCTGGGTCCAGGTCGAGTTCCCGGTCGATGCGGTCCTCACCCCGACCAGTCAGATGCAGCTTCGTTTCGTGGTCGGCGACTACAACGACGGATCGGTCGTGGAGGCCGGTATCGACAACCTGCGGATCTTCGGCCTCGAGTGCGACGATTCGCTCCCCGGAGACCTCAACGGCGACGGGCTGGTCAATGGCGCGGACGTCGGCATCTTCCTCGCCCTCTGGGGCACCAGCAATCCCGATGCCGACCTCAACGGCAACGGAACGGTGGAAGGCGGCGACCTCGGGCTGCTCATCGCCAACTGGACCGGCTGACCCCGGCTCCCTCGTTCGAGTCCACTCCCACGGTCCCGCGTCCACCCGGATGCGGGACCGTGTCCTTTCAGGGGCACGACCATGATCGGTTCGGGTCGGGAAGGGTGGACGGCGGGCCCTGCATCGGGGATCATGCACGGACCTCGCCGCTCCGGTCTTCGGGGCGGTCTTCCGAGGTATCCGCGAACCCCCGGCGATCGTCGTCGGTAGACCAGAACACGGCTTCCGGGGGGTACCGCCCCGGAGCTTCAGGTACCAGCATGATTGCAGAGTCCAGATTCACACTCACCGTGTCCCACGCCGCGGCCTTCGGCGCCCTCCTCGTCACCATGTCCGGCTGTTGCTGGTCTCGTGAGAAGGCCGGTGACGATCTGGCCGAAGCGACCCCGCCCGTCTCAACGATCGCCACGGTGGACGTCGAGGGTGGGCCGATCACGGTGCCGATCGAGGGTACGAGCGTGGAGCTCGAGATGATGCCGGTCAACGGTGCCCCCGGAGGCGGGTTCTACGCCGCCACCACCGAGGTGAGCTGGGACCTCTACGACGCATTCATCTTCAACCTCGACACCGACGCCGGCGGCAGCACTCCGGAATCGGATGCGGTGACCCGTCCGAGCAAGCCCTACGTCCTGGTCGATCGTGGCTACGGGCATGCCGGATACGCGGCGCTGAGCATCAGTCCGAAGGCGGCCGAACAGCTGGCCGAATGGCTGACGGTCAAGACCGGTCGCCGGTTCCGGATCCCCACCGAGGCGGAGCTCTCGCACCTGATCGCCACCAGCGGCGTGGCCGACGGCGAGGCGCGGCTCGTTCACGGATGGTTCGCGGAGAACTCCGACTACACCACGCACGCGATCGGCTCGCTTCCCGCCGATGCCAACGGTCTGCACGACGTGTGGGGCAACGTCAGCGAGTACGCGATCATGCCCGACGGGACGTACGTCGTGATGGGGGGCTCGTTCATCGACGAGGTCGCCGACGTCGATGGCTCCCTTCGCATCCCGTTCACGCCCCAGTGGAACGCGGACGATCCTCAGATCCCCAAGAGCCCGTGGTGGCTCGCATCAAACGACTGGGTCGGTGTGCGGATGGTCTGCGATCCCTGAACCGCGCCGCCTCCCCGACCCGACCCGACCCGACCCGACCCGACCCTGAATCTTGGAGCAATCATGAGCAGTGAGAACACCGTCGACAACGCCCCTTCCCGTCGTGAGTTCGTGAAGGGCACCGCAGCGCTGGGCGCGGGAAGCGTCGCGGGTCTCGCGATGCCGGTCTGGGGTTCCCTTCCGGCCAGCGGCCGCCTCAAGGTCGGTCTGGTGGGGTGCGGTGGTCGTGGCACCGGAGCCGCCAACCAGGCGATCAACGCGGATCCCGGCGTCCTTCTCTGGGCGATGGGCGACGTCTACTCCGACCGTCTCCAGGGCAGCCTCGGCGGGTTGAAGCAGCAGCACGGCAACCGGGTCATGGTCGACGAGTCGCGGCAGTTCGTCGGTTTCGACGCCATCGACAAGGTTCTCGACAGCGGCGTCGACGTGATCATCCTCGCCACCCCTCCCGGCTTCCGACCGGACCACCTCGAGCGTTCGGTCAATGCCGGAACCCACGTCTTCTGCGAGAAGCCGATGGCCACCGACATGCCGGGGCTCCGCCGGGTCATGGCCAGTGCGAAGAAGGCGAAGGAGCAGGGCACCCAGCTCATGTCCGGCTTCTGCTGGCGGTACTCGATGCCCGAGCGGGCGATGTACGGCGAGATCAACGACGGGGCCCTCGGCGAGATCGAGTCGGTCCATTCGACCTATCACACCGGTCCCCTCGGCACGCGTCCCCGCACCGAGGACATGACCGACATGGACTTCGAGCTTCGCAACTGGCAGCACTTCAACTGGCTCAGCGGCGACATCATCGTCGAGCAGGCGGTCCACAGCGTGGACAAGATGAACTGGGCGATGAACAACGTGCCGCCGGCACGGGCCACCGCGATGGCGGGCCGGGGTCTTCGCAAGGGCCCCGAACGCGGCGACGTGTTCGACCACTTCGCGGTGATCTACGAATGGGACAACGGGGCCCGCGGGTTCCTCACCTGTCGTCAGCAGCCCAACTGCTCCAACGACAACAGCGACTGGGTCGCGGGCACCAGGGGCATCGGGAAGATCAACGGATGGGCGCCGCGGACCTCGAACCTCAAGTTCGCAGACGGCTCCAAGGAGTTCCGGTACAAGGGCGGCACCCCGAGCATGTACCAGACCGAGCACAATGAACTGTTCAAGGCGATCCGTGACGGCGAGCTGATCAACGACGGCGACTGGATGACCCAGTCCTGCGCCATGGGCATCATGGGTCGAGAGGCCGGGTACAGCGGGCGGACGATCACCTGGGACGAGATCATGAACTCCGAACGGGAGATCGTGCCCGCGAAGCCGGCGTTCGGCGATCGGCCCGCGATCGAGATCGCCGTCCCGGGTGTCTACCAGTTCAGTTGATTCCAAGTTCAGTGGCTCCGGTCGTGCGGCCGGGCATTCGATCCGGGCGACTTCTGGAGCATCAGGGATGCCGAGACACCTCGCTGTGCTGGTCGGAATCGGACTGGCGATCGTCGCTGCCGCGACGGAACCGGTCCGGGCGGAGGAGCGTGCGGTGAAGAAGGCCGTCAAGATCGAGATGGTCGCCGACGGCGAGACGCTCGAGGAGAAGTTCGCTCTTCTCAAGGAGCTGGGATTCGACGGCGTCGAACTGCCCAGCCCCAACGGATGGACCGTCGAGGAGGTGGTTGCGGCGCGTGATGCGACCGGTCTTCCCGTCCACGGCGTGGTCTGCAGCGAGCACTGGAAGAGTCCCCTGAACCATCCCGACCCCGCGGTGCGGGACCGGTGCGTGGCCGCGATCCGCGAGGCGATCTCCGACGCCGCCGCCTACGGCGCCTCCTCGGTGCTGGTGGTTCCGGCCGTCGTGAACAAGTCGATGCCGTACGACGACGCATGGAGACTCTCCCGGGAATCGATCGCCCGGATCGTCCCCGAGGCGGAGCGGGCGGGCATCGACATCGCCTTCGAGAACGTCTGGAACAACTTCCTCCTGAGCCCTCGAGAAGCGGCGGACTACGTCGACTCCTTCGAAAGCGAACGGGTGGGCTGGTACTTCGACGTCGGAAACCTGGTGGCCTACGGCTGGCCGGAGCAGTGGATCCGGGTGCTGGGGCCGAGGATCATGAAGATCGACGTCAAGGAGTACAGTCGAAAGAAGCTCGACGACGAGGGCCGCTGGGCTGGTTTCAGCGTCAAGCTGACCGAGGGGGACTGCGACTGGCCTTCAGTGATGAAGGCGCTGGACGACGTCGGATACGAGGGATGGATGACCGCGGAGATCCAGGGGGGGGACAGGGTCTGGCTGGAGGATGTCGCAGCCAGGATGGACCGTATCGCCGCTTCCGGCGAGTCCGAGTCGAAGTGACCACCAACCCCGGCGGCACCCCGCCGGACACCGGCCGGAACCTCGGCCAAGAATTGGAGATTCGATGACCGACCTTCCCTTCGATCGCCGTGACTTCGTCCGGACCGCGGGAATCGCCGCGGGTGGACTGATCGCCGCTCCGTCCTTCGCCACCACGCTGGGCCGGGCCGAACGTGAGCTCCGGGTCGGCGTCATCGGATGCGGCGGCCGCGGCACCGGCGCCGCGGTCAACGCCCTCGAGGCGAGCCCGGACACCCGGATCACCGCGATGGGCGACCTCTTCGCGGATCGCCTGAACTCGAGCCTCGGACGACTGCAGCAGCAGGAGATCGCGAAGGACGGCTCCCGGGTCGACGTCCCGGAGGAGCGACGCTTCACCGGCTTCGATGCCTTTCAGGGCGTGATCGACAGTGACTGCGACATCGTGATCCTCGCGACGCCGCCGGGATTCCGTCCCCAGCATTTCGCCGCCGCGATCGACGGCGGAAAGCACGTCTTCATGGAGAAGCCGGTCGCGGTCGACGCCGCCGGCGTTCGCACCGTGCTCGAAGCCGCGGCCAAGGCCACCGCCGACAAGCGGTGCGTGGTGGCGGGAACGCAGCGCCGTCACGAACAGTGCTACCTCGAGGCGATGGAGCGCATCCACGGTGGCGGCATCGGGCGCCCCCTGGTGGGTCGCTGCTACTGGAACATGGGCGGACTCTGGAACGTGGCTCCAGAGAAGGACCGTTCGGACATGGAGAACCAGATCCGCAACTGGCTCTACTTCACCTGGCTCTCCGGCGATCACATCGTCGAACAGCACGTGCACAATCTCGACGTCATCAACTGGGCCTTCCAGTCGGTCCCGGAGAAGGTGTTCGGAGTCGGCGGCCGGCAGGCCCGGACCGGAGAGGACTTCGGTCACATCTTCGACCACTTCGGCCTGGAGTACACCTATCCCGAGGATCGCTTCGCCTTCAGCATGTGTCGTCAGCAGACCGACACCGATGGAAAGGTCGAGGAGGTCGTCACCGGCACCGAGGGGACGGCGATGCTCTCCTCCGGGCGGGCGCGGATCACCGGGGCCAATCCCTGGCGATTCACCGGTCGTCAGCGGAATCCCTACGTGCAGGAGCACATGGACCTCCAGGCGGCGATCCGCGGCGAGGCCGCGTATCTCAACGAGGGGCGGCGCATCGCGGAAAGCACCCTGACCGCGATCATGGGACGCGAGGCGGCCTACACCGGCAAGGTCGTCACCTTCGAGGACGCTCTCAACAGCGAGCAGGACCTGATGCCGGACGTCATGGAGTTCGCGGAGATGGGTCGCCCCGCGGTCCCGGTTCCAGGCCGGACGAAGTTCGATCGATCCGACGATGCTCGAGTGACCGGAGGCTGACATGGGTTCCGACACCACCAGCAGGCGAGGTTTCATCGGTGCCGCGGGAGCGGCTGCGGCGGTGGGTGCCTCGCTTCCCTCGGCCGCCGAGGCGGCCGGGCGTCAGGATGCCGGCGCCTTCAAACTCGACTACGCCCCGCACTTCGGGATGTTCAACGCGGTCAGCGGTGATGATCGGCTCGACCAGATCCGTTACGCCCACGACCAGGGCTTCCGGTCCTGGGAGGACAACGGCATGCCCGGCCGCTCGCCCGAGGAGCAGACGAGGATCGGCGACGAGCTCCGTCGACTCGGCATGAGGATGGGCGTGTTCGTCTCCGAGGCGGACTTCGGCAACGAGACCTTCGTGCTCCCTTTCGATCGGCAGCGTGACCGGCTGAAGAAGAAGATGGAGGACGCCATCGAGGTGGCGGGCCGTTGCGGGGCCAGGTGGACCACGGTCGTGCCCGGCCGCTACTCGCAGCGACTGGCTCCGGACTTCCAGACCGCCAACTGCATCGACAACCTCAGGTTCTGTGCCGAGATCCTCGAGCCCCACGACATCGTGATGGTGCTCGAGCCTCTGAACCGACGCGATCATCCGGGCCTCTTCCTCACCGGGGTCCCGCAGGCCTATCAGATCTGTCGTGCGGTCGGCAGTCCGTCGTGTCGGATCCTCGACGATCTCTACCACCAGCAGATCACCGAGGGGAATCTGATTCCCTACATGGATGCGGCGTGGAGCGAGATCGACTACATCCAGGTCGGCGACAATCCCGGGCGACGTGAACCCACCACCGGCGAGATCGACTATCGCAACATCTTCCGACATCTCCATGGCAGGAACTTCAAGGGGATCGTGGGCATGGAGCACGGCATGAGCCGCGGGGGCAGGGAGGGCGTCGAGCGACTCGTCGCCGCCTATCGAGAGTGCGACGACTTCAGGGATTGATCCTCGCCGTCGTGTTCATGGCGCCGTTCTCGTGCGCCTCGACCGGCACTGATGACCACCTCCGAGCCGACCTGATGAAGGTCACGGACCGGCGGATCGTCATGGGCGTGGAATCGAGGATCGTCACCTGGGCGCCGTCCGAGACGATCGCGAGGGAGGCGACCCGGGCCGCGTTCGCCCGGATGGCCGCTCTCGAGCAGGCGATCAGCGACCATCGGTCGCGAAGCGAATCGATGATCGCGGTCGAGTCGGTGGGGGAACCGGTCCCGATCTCCGAGGACTTCGCCCTGGCGATGTCGCGGTCACGGGTCTGGCGTCATCGATCAGGGGGTGCGTTCGACCCCACGATCGGACCGTTGACCGCACTGTGGCGCGACTCCCGCCGTTCGGGAAGGACGCCGGCGGCTCGTGACGTCGAGTTCGCGGCAACCACGGTCGGCTGGTCGAAGCTGGATTTCGACGAGCAGGCTCGCACGATCGAGTTCCTCACGGCGGCGATGCGGCTCGACTTCGGTGGCATCGGGAAGGGGCTGGCCGCCGACCTCGCCCTCGAGACGATGCGTGCCCATGGCCTGCCGCGAACGCTGATCGAGGTCGGTGGGGACCTCGTGGCCGGTTCGCCTCCACCGGGCCGGACGGGTTGGAAGGTCCGGATAGAGACCGTGCCCTGGGACGACGAGGTCGAGATGGAGCTTGCCGATGCGGCGATCGCGACCAGCGGCGACGTGGAGCAGTTCCTCGAGGTCGAGGAGGACGGCGCCATGGTCAGGCTCGGGCATCTGCTCGATCCGAGGACCGGTCGACCGATCCGCACCCGACGCGAGGCGACTGCCATCGTGCGCGGTGGCGGTGCGTTCAACGGTGCCGACGCGGATGCGCTCGCGAGCGTGGGGGTGGTCCTCGGGTTGCGAGGCGCCGCGCGGGTCGCGGACGGCACCCTGGACGCGGAACTCCGTGTGGTCGAGGCCTCCCGCCGGGACGCCGACGGATCGACGCCCGACGGCTGGCGGGTCGAGAGACTTCGCATCGCGTCCGATCCCGCCTGGGCGGGTGAATGCGATGTCGAAGTCGTCTGCGACGGCTTCGCATTCACCGAAGGGCCGGTGGTTCGAGCGGATGGATCGGTCTGGTTCACGGATCAGCCGAACGACCGGATCGTGCGATGGTCGCCGGAGAACGGCTGCGAGACGGTGATCCAACCGGCGCTCCGGGCGAACGGCCTGGCCGTGGACGGGGAGGGCCGTCTCATCGCCTGTGCCGAGGCGAGGAACGAACTCGTCGGCTTCGAAGCCGATGGCAGGGTCATCGTCCTGGCGACCGGCGAGGGAGCGCCATTCAACGGGCCGAACGATCTCTGGACGGCACCGGACGACTCGATCTGGTTCACCGATCCCTGGTACCGGCGATCGTGGCACGAGGGGGACGAGCCTCGGCGTTCCCCCGCGGTCCACCGTCGTCTCCCCGACGGCGTGATCCACGAGGTGGCCGGGGACTTCGGCCGGCCGAACGGGATCGTCGGAACTCCGGACGGAGAAACCCTCTACGTCGCGGACATCGATCGTGATCGACTCTGGTCGTACCCGATCGAGGGAGGGAGGACGCTGGGGCCGCGTCGCATGGTGGTGCCGATCGGTTCGGACGGCATGGCGATCGCCGAGGATGGCATGGTGCTCCTGACCGGACGGGGCGTGTTCGTGGTGGACCCGGAACGACGAGCCTTGATCCGCACTCTCGTTCCCGACGAGTCATGGTGCGCGAACGTGGCGGTGGGAGAGGGCGGCATCTGGATCACGGCCGGAGACCGTCTGCTCCGCATCCACGCCCCCTGACCACACCGGAAGATGAACCGGCGGCTTCACGGGTTGGAGTGTCCGAACGGTTCATTCGGCCGGATCACGAAGATGGGCTCGAAAACGGGGCCGGTGCGTTGTTCCGGTCTTCAGGGCATCGCATTCTTCGCCGCCTTGAACGCCTCGATGGCGCGGACTCGCGCCTGCTTCAAGTCGACCACCGGCGGTCGGGCGGTGCCGTCGAGGTGTTCCGGAGCCCAGCGACGGATGTAGTCGCCCTTCGGATCGAAGCGGTCCCGTTGCGTGTCGGGGTTGAACACCCGGAAGTAGGGGGCGGCGTCGGTGCCGGTCGAGGCCGCCCACTGCCAGCCGCCGTTGTTGCTGGGGAAGTCGGCATCCGCCAGCGAACGGAGGAAGAACCGCTCCCCCTTCCGCCAGTCCACGAGGAGATGCTTGGTGAGGAAGGTGGCCACGATCATGCGCCCCCGGTTGTGCATCCAGCCGGTCTTCGCGAGCTGGTGCATGCCGGCATCGACGATGGCGATCCCGGTCCGTCCCTCCCGCCAGAGGTCGAACGCGTCCGCGTCATCGTTCCAGGCGACCCGGTCGGTCCAGCCGTGCAGCGGACGGTCCATGGAAAGCCTGGGGATCCCGTCCATCGCATGCCGGTAGAACTCCCTCCAGACGAGTTCGCTCAGCCAGGTGGCCGGCCCCTCGGACCATCCGGAGGGATCGGATCCGAACCGTTCGACCATCGCGTGCAGAGCGCGACGTGGGGAGAGGCTTCCGCACGCCAGCCAGGGGGAGAGCGTGCTGGTTCCGTCGAGGGCGGGAGGATCCCGGTCGTCGTGGTAGGTCTCGACCGGACCATCCAGGAAGCGTTGGAGTCTGCGACGGGGTTCGTCCTCCCCGGGGGGGAAGTCGCCGGAAGGATGCCGTCCGGTGAACGCCTCCGTGGTGATCTCGCCGTCGAGGACGCCGACCTCGACGTCGACTCCGGAGGCCGGCGGGGCGACGGGTGCGGGAATCCCCGATGCCGCCAGCAGCTTCAACCATGTCCGCTTGAAGGGGGTGAAGACGGTGTAGGGGGTGCCTCCGCCCGAGCGGATGTCGCGGACGGGCAGGATGACCTGGTTCTCATGTTCGACGAGCACACGGCCGTCCCGCCCGAGTGCGGCAGCGACCGCCTCGTCACGGCGGGTCTCGTCGATTCCGAACTCGCGTCCGACATGGACCTCGTCGGCCCCCATGCGTTCCGCGATTCCAGCGACCGTCGCGGCCACGTCCCGGTCACTCTCCACCTCCACCACTCGAAGGGCGAGGCCGCGATCCGCGAGTTCCGACTGCAGGGCGGCGATCCCGCCTGCGATCATCGCAAGGCGTGGCGATCCCAGATGGTGTCTCTCCCATGTTTCCGGGGTGACGAGGAACAGGGGGAGGCAGCCGCCCTCGCCGCGGCTCATCGCGGCATGCAGCACCGGCTGGTCGTCGATCCGAAGATCGTCGCGGAACCAGGCGATCGTGCGGCGAGGTTGGGAGATCGAGGTCATGCGGGCGACTCACTCATCGATGAGTTCGCGGGCGGTCTCGATGCCGATTCGGACCGAGTTCTCGATCGAGGGGTCGTCCATCCAGTCTCCGGCGATTCGAATGCCCGGCGGAGCGTGCCTGTCTGGAGCCGATCCGGGTCGGGGGAGGGCATGGGGGACGTTGGTGGTGATCAGATGTCGCCAGCCGCCGCCGTCGACTCCGAGGAGATCCGCGGCCTCTGCACGGATGGCGTCCGGATCGATGTCCGCGGCGTCGCGGTGGCCGGGACGCAGGCTCACCAGGACCGAATGGGTGCCTGCGGGAGCGATGCCGGGAGCGACTTCGCTGGGACTGCAAACGAGATTGACCTGTCCACGGCCCCGCCCGTCGAGCACGATGATCGGTTCCTCGATCACCCGATCCGTGGAGGCGAAGTGGACCGCGGTGGTGCCGGACCATCCCTCGGTGCTCGAAGGCGAAGTTCCGCCCAGCAGGCGTGCAGTCACGTCGAAGGGGGTCGCCAGGACGATCTCGGCGGCCTCGAGTCGACTTCCATCCTCGAGGACGACTTCACCGGGGACGACGGAGGCCACGGTGGATTCCAGTCGGATGTCCCCCTCGATCGGAGCGGCGAGGGCGTCTGCGAGCGACTGCATGCCGCCGGCGGGCAGCTCCGCCGAACCCGTGGCGAAGCGGTGCAGCGTGCGAAGGAAGCGATCCGCCGGCACGTCGAGGTCCTCGTCGAGCATCACGCCTCCGAAGAACGGACGGAGGAACGATTCGGTGAAACCGGACGAGAACCCGGCGGACTCGATGCAGGACATGCCCGTGCCGTTCGCGTGGCCGCCCGCCGAGACCGCGGCCGCCGCTCGACGGCAACGAAGCGCGGCCCGGAGATCACGGAATCTCGCGAGTCCGCTCCACCAGGCCTTCAGCCCGGCGAGAGGTTCGCGTCCGGGATCCACCATTCGAATCCGTCTGTCCTCGGTCACCACGATCGCCCCGGAGGTGAAGGCGTGCCGGGGCGCGGCGTTCCTCGGAGCGAGTTCCTCGAGCGTGGTGTAGTTCGACATGGAGACCTGGAAGCCCAGATCGCAGACGATCCCCTCGACCACGGTGCTGCCGAGACGGCCTCCGACCCTCGAGGACGATTCGATGACCGTCACGTCCCGCCCGGCATCCCGAAGGGTCCTTGCACAGGCGAGCCCGGTGGGGCCGGCTCCGACGATCAGGACTGGGGGGTTCGACATGCCGCGATCATCCACGCCCGGAGCCGGTTCATCAACCCGACCCGGTCATGATGTCCTGGATCTCCCGCCGTCCGGCGGCGTCCCGGACCCACAGGCCGCCGGCCGAGCGGGTCCTCATGACCGAACCGCAGCTCTTCACCCCTCTCAGCTGCATGCAGGAATGGGTGGCCTCGACCATCACCAGGCACGCGGCGGGCCGGAGATGCTCCTCGATGGCCTCGCGGATCTGTCTCGTCAATCGCTCCTGCTGCTGGGGTCGCCGGGCGAGGATCTGCACCGTTCTGGCGAGCTTGGAAAGACCGACCACCCGGTCGTGCTGGGGCTGATAGGCCACGTGCGCCACGCCGGTGAACGGCAGGAGATGGTGTTCGCACATGCTGGTGAAGGGAATGTCGCTGAGCATCACAGGATCGTTGCCGTCCTGGTCGAACTGTCTCGCCAGGTGCACGCCGGGATCCTCGCTGATGCCGCCGAAGAGTTCGCCGTAGGCCTTCGCCACGCGGCGCGGCGTGTCGAGAAGTCCCTCGCGATCGGGATCCTCGCCGATGCCCAGGAGGATCTCCCGGACCGCGTTCCGGATGCGGGGAAGATCGAAACCGGATTCGTCGGTGTCTCCGGTGTCGACCTCGTCGTGGGGTCTGAGGTCATGAATCACGCGAGCATTCCTTGCATGGGGAGTTGGAGTTGCTGACGGGAGAGGTTTCGAGGAAGCCTTGATCCGGGATTCGCACATCGGGACGACTTTTCGAGCGGGCATGGTGTTCAGTCCCTGACGAGACGGATCTGAAAGGATCCCCGCGCCCGATCCGGATCCACCACCCGGCGACCCTGCATCATCACGACCCGTTCCTGATCCACCAGTCGTCGCACCGCTCTTCGGACCGGCTCGAGCCCGGACTTCCAGTTCTCCGGATCGATGCGTCGAGCGACATCGGTGAGGCATATCGAATCGGAGGGACCTCGGCCTCGAAGCATGTCGATCACGGTCTTCTCGATGCTTCGATCACGATCGCGCACCGGATGACTTCGACAGGCCTTCGAGCAGTGCAGGACCGAATCCCAGTCCCTGGCCCACTTCTTCCGCCAGGTGAAGGAGCGGCCGCAGGTCACGCAGACGCGGGTTGGCAGGGGGGATCGTCTCATGCGTCCTGGAACAGGGTGCCGGCGGCGGCATCGACCCGCGAGGCCCCGAGATCCCTGAGGATGCATCCAGCGGCGGCGATGCCGCTCTCGATCGCGTGCTCGACCCGGTTGCCGAGGCACCAGTCGCCGCAGACGGCCAGGGATCGGTCCGCCGATCGGAGGTGATCGACGCCCGCGGGCCTGGAGACCAGCGAGAACCGCCATCGGTGTGCATCCCCGGGTGGGACCTCGCATCCGAGGATCCTTGCCGTGATCTCGCGGAGGAGTGGTTCGACCTCCTTGCGGTCCAGTTCGAGATGTCGTCGGGTCCAGTCCGGTGTCGCGTGCATGGTCCAGGCGCCGTGATCGTCCCGTCCCGGACGGCTGGCCTCGCGACAGAGCCAGCTGACGTCGGGGTCGGGGTCGGTCGCGACGTCGAAGCCCGGGTCGACCTCCACGCCATGGGTCATGAGCGTCCACGTGGGGTCGAAGTCCACCGCACTCATGGTCCGGATCATCTCCGCGTCGATGGTCCGGCCCGGGTCTTCCACCAGGGGCTCCAGCAGACGCCGGGCCTGGGGTGCGGGGAGGGCGAGGACCATGCGGCGGGCGGATTCGATGCGCTCGCCGTTCTCGTCGAGGGCGTGCCAGCCGTCGTCATGTCTCCGGATCGCGGCGACCGCATGGCCGAAGCGGACCCGCAGGTCGGACTGCAGATGTGCCACCAGTCCCTTCATCCCCGAGGTCCCGACGTACCAGTCGTCGGCGGGCGGTCGCACGGTGCCGTCGATCAGCCTGACGCGTGGTCGCCATTCAGTGACGACACCGTCCCGGATCCAGCTCTCGGTGAGGGGGCGACGATGATCGCCGCGAAGGCGCAGCACCTGGCAGCCGTGGTCGTGCGCGACACGACGGCCCTCTCCCCGGCGTCGGGTGCTGGACCGTCCGCCCGGACCTCGTCCCTTGTCGAGCAGCACCACGTCGTGGCCGTGATCCAGCAGGGTCCTCGCGGCCATCGATCCGGCGACACCGGCTCCGACGACCAGGACCCGGTCTCTGGAGATGTGGCCGCGGATTCGATGGCGCAGTCGGTCCGGATCGAGACGTCGCGCGTGTGCGGCGGTCGGTCGGGTTCGAAGGGAGCCGGTCACCGGACGGTCCTCGGGGAACGGACGATCGAAGAGACCGAGGCACCACAGAAGGCCGCCGATCGAGTTCGGATCCCGTCCGTCGAGGGCGTAGCGATCGTTGAGATCGAGCAGTCTCTCGAGCATCTCAGGGGCATCGGCGCACCATTCGAGGATCGCCTTGCCCCAGGTCATGCGAAGATTGTTGTGCAGCCAGCCGCGTTCCCGCAGGGAGCTCTGTGCGAGATCCCACAGTCCGTCGCCGGTCCGGCTCCGGGACATCGCCTCCCATGATCGCATCGAGCGGGGATCATTCCGGTGCGCCTCCAGGGTCCTCCTCGCCCAGGCGGGCACGGCGCCGATGCGGTCGTGGCCGGGCTCGGTCCGGCAGAAGTGATGGGAGAGCTCCCGCCAGACCAGCAGCTCGTCGAGGAACTTGTCGCACCCGTCGCCGCCTCGGGCGGCAGCCTCCCTCGCCATTCGGAAGGGGGAGATCGATCCATGATGGATCCAGGGTGAGAGCCCGCTGGTCCCGTCGTCGGTGGCATCGTTTCTTCGGCGGTGGTAGCGGTCGATGTCCGTCTCGAGGAACCGGTTCCAGCGGGCGCGGGCTTCAGCCTCCCCGCCGTTCATCCCCGGGACCGGGCCGACCGAGTGGTCGACCGGCCAGGACCCGACGAGGTCGCGGAGGTCCTGATCGGATCGGCCCATGAGATCGAGGGCTCCCGGCGGCAGGTCGGCCTCTCCGGCCACGGGTGCCTCCAGTCCGCAGGCCGGCCACTCGCGGTGGATCCTCGCGTTCCATCCGGACTCGCAGGCGCTTCGGAACTTGAAGGCCCGATCATGGATCCCCTGCACCATCCGGCCCGGCAGGACGCAGGAGGCGTCGACCGCGATCACGGGGCCGTGGACATGGGCCGCGATGGCCCGCGTCCAGGCGGGATAGGGGTTGCGGGGGTGGTCCTCGGTCACCAGCATGCGGGCTCGTCCGGCAAGGTGCCGCAGGCCGCTGGTGCCACCGGAGTCCGGGGGCGTGATCGACATGGCGATGCCACGTTCTCGAAGATCTGCCTGGAGTCCGGCCCATCCCTGAAGCATGAAGAGGGTCTGGCGGTCGTTGGCGAAGTCGTGACGGCCGCCGAAGCCGGCGTGGACCACCAGCGGGGAGTTGGTCGACCTCGCCGCGTGGCAGGCGACCTCGAGCACCGGGTTCTCGTCGATGCGGCAGGCATGATGCAGCCATGCGACGACCACCGGTGAGGGTGGTGGGGCTCCGGTGCTTCCCTCGGAGATCGCCGCGCATCGTTCCGCGAGGTGGTCGGGCAGGCCGAGCCTGAGAATGGTCCCGTGATCGCTCAACCGGATCGGACCCGACTGAGGCCGCCGTCGACGCCGATCACCTGTCCGGTGATCCAGCCCGAATCCTCGGTGGCCAGCCACTCGATCGCGGGTGAGACGTCTTCCGGGGTCCCGATCCTGCCGAGGGGGTGCATCTTCCGGGAGTGCTCGAGGGCCCGCTCGCTGGAGGTGATCCTCGATGCCATCGGCGTGTCCACCAGCGCCGGTGCCACGACGTTGACGCGGAGCCCCCGACCGGCGTAGGTCGCGGCGGCCGACCGGGCAAGGCCCTCCACACCGGCTCCCGCCGCGGCGATCGCCTCGTGGTTCGCGAGGCCGATGCCCGCGGCCACCGTTGACACCAGCACCACGCTTCCGCCTTCCTTCATGTGCCTTCCGGCGCTTCGCACGCAGGTGAAGGCGGTCGTCAGCTTCTGGGCGATCGTGTCGTTCCAGGTCTTCTCGTCGATCAGATGAGCCGGCTTCAGCGTGATGCATCCGGCGAGATTGATGATGGCCCCGAGGGGCGGACGCTCGGGGTCCTCGACGATCGAGCGGACCACCTCGTCCAGATCCTCGAAGGAGGTCGCGTCGCAGACCCGCCGCTCGTCCAGACCCTCGACCTCGTTCAGGCGATCCTGGTTCCGGCCTATTCCCACCATGGCGAATCCCCGCCCCGACAACCGCCGAACCACGCTCCGTCCGATGCCGCCTCCGGCGCCGACCACCAGTGCGGTGGCGGGCCGGTCTTCGTGACCATTCATCCGATTCACGGGCAGGATTCCTTCCTCGATGCTGACGCCATGGACTTCGACGACCCTGTCGGGACCCGACGTTCGATTCCGTCTTCGTCCGTCGTCGCGGAAGGTTTCATCCGGATTGGTCACGAACTATCCCGTCGGAGGGTGGCGATGACGACCACCGGCCGGGCCACCGCGTTGGAGGGGACGGGCCGCTCGATCGGAACGGACCGGATCGCCGTCGTCTGGTTCAAGCGCGACCTTCGTCTGCATGATCACCGGGCCCTGGTCGCGGCGGCGGAGGGTCATCGCATCCTTCCGCTGTTCATCCGGGAGCCCGACATCGCCCGGGCGGAGGGAGTCGATCCGGCCACCACCGACTTCGGCATGGCCTGCGCCGCGGAGCTCGATCGCGGTCTGAGGCGACTGGGCGGTCGGCTGGTTCTTCGAACCGGGGATGCGGTGAGGGTGCTGGAGGAGCTCCATCGGGAACTGTCCTTCGACGTCGTTCACGCCCATGAGGAGACCGGAGGCATGCACACCTGGGATCGGGACCGAGCGGTCGCCCGCTGGTGTCGAGGTCGAGGTGTCGACTTCATCGAGCATCCTCAGCACGGGGTGATCCGGCGGCTCGACACCCGCGATGGCTGGGCCGCTCGATGGAATCGAACGATGCGGACGTCGGAGAGTCCGGACCCGTCGGCCCCCGATTCCGACATCCGACTGCGATTCGCGATGGTGGAGGACCCCGGCCGGTTCGATGACACGGATTCACACGACGCCGATCGCATTCCCCGGCTCCAGGTCCAGCCTGCGGGGGAGCAGCATGCGCTGCGGACCCTGGACGACTTCCTCCATCGTCGCGGTCGCGACTATCGGGGTGGGATGTCCAGCCCGGTCACCGCGGCGGAGGCATGCTCCCGCATCAGTCCGCATCTGGCGTGGGGCTCCCTGTCGATCCGCCGGGCCCACCAGGCCGCGGCGGTGAGGCAGGCCGAGGTCCGGGAGCTGGGACGACGCGACGGATGGGCGGGTTCCCTTGCCAGTTTCCAGTCGCGACTCCGCTGGCACTGTCACTTCATGCAGAAGCTGGAGGACGAGCCCACCCTTGAGACCCGATGCATGAATCCCGCGTTCGAGGGACTTCGGGAGGAGTGGAGCGAAGCACATCTGGAAGCATGGAAGAACGGCATGACCGGTTTTCCGATGGTGGATGCCGTGATGCGATCCCTTGCCGCCACCGGATGGGCGACCTTCCGGATGAGGGCGATGGTGGTCAGCTTCGCCTGCCATCATCTGCAGATCGACTGGCGGCCGGTCGGCCGCCACCTTGCGGCGCTCTTCATCGACTACGAGCCCGGCATCCACTGGAGCCAGTGTCAGATGCAGGCGGGGGTCACGGGCATCAACACGGTCCGGATCTACTCTCCCGGCAAGCAGGTCGTCGATCAGGATCCCACCGGCGTGTTCATCCGAAAGTGGGTCCCGGAGCTCCTCGACGTGCCCGACGAGCACCTTGCGGACCCCGGTCTCATGCCCGACATGACCCAGCGATTCGCGAGATGCCGGATCGGCCGGGACTACCCCATGCCGCTGGTCGATCATGCGACGGCCTATCGCCGTGCTCGAGAGGTGATTCAACGACGACGATCCGGTCCGGGCACGCGGGATGCGTCCCGCGCCGTCCAGCGGAAGCATGGAAGCCGACGCCGCAGCCCGAGCCGAAAGAGGTGACAATGACGCCATGACGTCCTCCTCTGAAGAAAACGATCGATCGATGGATGCACTGCTCGCCGACGCCTGGGGAAGTCTTCAGGCGGCGGTTCGAGACGCCCGGCACGAGTGGCACCTTCCCGTCGTCTCCAACGTCGATGCCGAGGGGCGTCCCACCGCCCGGGTGGTCGTGCTCCGGGATGTCCGGGTCGACGCTCCCGCCGGACCGGTGCTGGCCTGCCACACCGACCGCCGCAGTCGAAAGGTCGCCGAGCTCGACGGGGGCGCCGGCCAGGTCGCGTGGACGTTCTACGAACGGGAACGCAAGGTCCAGCTCCGGGCGGTCGGACGAAGCGTGGTGCATCTCGACGACGAGGTCGCCGACGAGGCATGGTCCCGATCCTCGGCGAGCAGCCGACGGTGCTACATGGCCCCTCACGGTCCGTCCGAGGTCCTCGAGGCGTGGGATCCCAATCTTCCCGAAGCGTGGATGAAGTCGGTGCCGGATCAGGCCTCCTCCGAGACCGGCCGGGTCAATTTCGCGGTGGTCAGGACGACCGTCGACACCCTCGAGCGACTCGAACTCCATCACGACGGACACATCCGTTGTCGATGGAGGTGGAGCGGGCCGGAGCTGATCGAATCCTCATGGCTGGCGCCCTGAGGCGATCACGCACCGGTCGAGGGACGGGCTCTTCCCGCCGCGAGCAGCATGCAGCCGAAGGGCACCCACCAGAGCAGGTCGTTGGTGAGAATGGTCCACCCGAAGGACCAGTCGATGCCGCCGCGAGCCGCGGTCCAGATGAAGCCGATCGGCCCGCAGATCTTGCCGATGAGGCCGACGAGGACGATCGGCCAGTGTCGGATCGGATCGCGACTGGCCGCCAGATATCCGATGCCGTAGCCCCCGATGACCATGCCGAGGCACTGCCAGATGGCCCGGCCGGGATCGGTCAGAGGGGCCATCCCGAAGAGCTGGAAGGGAAGATCCGGCAGCAGGATGACGGTGATGCCCCACACCAGGTTGTAGATCCCGGCGGCGATCAGCCACCGGCGCATCCATGAGGGGAATGCGGGGGAGGGGATCGAGGAGGCGTCGGCAGTCGTGGACATCGGATACGTGTTCGTCGTGGGCCGTCCGTGGATGTGCAGCGGACGGAGTCGTTCGGACGTTTCTCAGCGTCGGAGACGGGCCCGGGCGGTGCTTTCGATCGGTGCCGCGATGATGACCCGGTCGAGTCGGGCGTCGGTCCGATCCCTCTGGATCAGCTTCCGCATGATCATGCCGTCGATCACCATGGAGGCATCGTTCTCCAGTCGGATGATCGCATCGGGGCACCACGCCACTCCGGGGACGAGGGCCGAACCTCTGTTCGTCAGGGCCACCGAGTCGGTCTTGGGTGCGATCAGGAAGACGTCGTCCCAGTCTCCTCCGGTCGGCGGGGTGCCGTTGAGCGAACCCATGCCATCGATGACGAGCGTTCCGGTGTCCAGGAGCTGGATGGTGGCGTCGATCAGTTCGATCGTGGCACTGCCGCTGATCCGAAGTCCGGAACCTCCGAACTGATGGAGGCCGGGCAGCAGTCGGACGGTGCCCTGCTCGATCAGAAGGCCCTCGGGATGTCTGCCGGGTTCGAGGGTCGAGACGCTTTCCGGACCGAGGAGGTCCGGACCTTCGGAGACCGGGAGAAGGGGGGGCTGGGCGATCGCCTCGAAGGGGTCGTCGAGGATGACCGCGTCGGTCTCGATGAACCCGTCCACGGCATCTCCACTGTCGCCCTGGAGTCCCCCGGCGACCCTGAGGGTCGCGACCGTCATCGAGGCGTTGCCGCGAATTCGGACCGCATTGGAATCCGATGACGCGACTTCGATGTCACCGAAGGAATCCAACACCACGTTGCCACTGAGATCGACGGTCCGGGGGCTCGTCTCCTCGGTGCACAGCATGGATGCGGATGCGGGTGCGGGGTTCATGGTCGCGACGCTGGACCGCCGAAACGTGGCGTCCACCAGCTCGAGGATGTTGGGCAGGATGTATCCGGGAGAGGCGTTGGGGGCTCCGGCGCCGATGCGGACGGTCACTTCGACCGCATCCATGGCGTTCGGATCCGCCGTGAACAGGCGGGCATCGGGATCCCAGGTGCCCACGATCAGATCCCCGCCCGCATTGTCCATCGCCACCTGTATGGCCATGCCTCCGGACGGGCCGGGGTTGGCCGCGGCCGCAAGAACCGCGGCATCGCCGTAGGTCTCGAAATCCGAAGTGAGCCGTGCAGCCGCGGCGAGGGCCGCGGCATCGGCGGCGGACTTGGCCTGCTGGATCGCTCGCAGGACAAGGCCGAACTCGATCCCCAGCCATGAAGAGACAAGGATCGCAGGCAACGCGACCAGGAGCTTGATGCTCGAAATGCCTCTTCGGGCTCGCATGGGGCCTTTTTCTCGCTCTCTCGGAGTGCTGGCGATCATCGTTGTGGAGACGTTCCGACAACCGATACGTACATCATCCCCTCGATCGACCGGCAAGGCCAGCGGATTCCTGTCTTCACGAGGTATGGTCATCATCTCCCCGGGGCGCCCACGGAGTTCCTCACGCATGGATCTGGATGTCACTCCAATCGCCTCCGCCGTCCCGCCGGTCTGGATCTGGGGCCTGCTCTGCCTCGCGGGGATCGTCGCCAGCATCACGGACATCCGGGAGACCCGGATTCCGAACTGGCTGACCTTTCCGCTGATTCTGAGCGGTCTGATCCAGGCTCCCGTGTTCGGGGGCTGGGTCGGTACCGGAGATGCCCTGCTGGGCATGCTGGTGGCCAGTGGCCTGTTCATCTGGGCTTACCTGTTCCATGGCGGGGGGGCCGGGGATGCCAAGATGATGATGGGGGTGGGCCTCTGGCTTGGATTCGAGGCCTCCATCGTGGTGACGGTCGCGGTCACGGTGGTCGGATTCGTGTTCGCCATGATCGGGGTGGTGGTTCGCGGCGACATTCGAGACGTGCCCGTGGTGATCATCACCGGCTGGATCAGGACCGGGCAGGCCGTTCGCCGTCTGATCACGGGGAAGCTGGTCGAACGGACGGAGGAGGAGATCGAGGCGGCATCGATCAAGGGTCGACGTCGCCCGAAGGGC
The DNA here is from genome assembly GCA_002709295.1 of Phycisphaerae bacterium. Classification (GTDB taxonomy): domain Bacteria; phylum Planctomycetota; class Phycisphaerae; order Phycisphaerales; family SM1A02. Next base: position 95,046 of record PAQL01000015.1, read on the forward strand.
TGGATCCCGTTTGCACCTGCGATCCTTGGAGGCACCTTGGTAGGGTGGTGGTATCTCGTCAACCACGGGCCGCTCTCGCCATGAACCACGAATCCAGGACAATTCGGAGCTCTCGCCGCCGAGGCATCGAATCCATCGAGTTGCTGCTGGGCCTTCCAGTCCTGCTCCTGGTGGTCGCCGCAGGCATCGAGTACGGCTGGATGATCCTGAGGTCCAGCCAGTTGGATCATGCCGCGAGGGTGGGGGCTCGAGCGGCGTCGCTGGCCGATGCGGACGGGATCTCGGTCACGGCTCGGGTCAACCAGACCCTCGCGGCGTCCGGGATCGAGACGGCCTTCGTGGACTTTCTGCCCGGTGATCCGGGTTCGATCCCTTCCGGCGAGGTCATCACCGTCGTGGTCTCGCTCGATTACTCGGACGCTGGCCTTCTCGGTCTGGGATCCTTCATGCCCCTTCCCGACACCCTGGCGGGGCGTGCCGCCATGGTGCGCGAGCCCTGATTCCCCTTTCAGGGCCCGGGGACCGGTCCTTGAGAAGGTCCCTCTCGGGGGGATGACGGCTTCGTCCAACTCGAAGACTCCCACGTGACTCCCGGCTGGCTCGGTGTAAACTGGAGTGTTGGCTTCGTCGGCCCCGTACTGCCGGGCGGCTGAGCTGGGAATGGTGTGGCGATCCACGCCCGAGACGTCGGCTCCGGAGGACTTGATGAGATGAGACAGGTCACGATCATCGTTCTTGGTCTGGGGTTGGCCTTTGCGGCTGCTGCCCTCGTCTCGGTGCTTCAATCCGGACTCATGACATCCAGCTCGGCCGAGGCGGCGGGATCGGCGGGAAGCGCCACACCGGTCTCGCCAAGCGGTCCCGACGAGGTCCTGGTCGTGGTGCTGGCCCGGGATCTTCCCGCCGGTCATCGGCTGACTCCCGACGACCTCTCCGTGGACATCATTCCGGCCGCCTCCAAGGTGAAGGGGGTCGTCGAGACGCCCCTCGCGGTGGTGGGCCAGGTCCTGACCGTGGCCGGAGTCAAGGGTGAACTGCTTCGCGACACGAATCTGGCCCGTCCCGGAACCGGTGCTTCCATCGCGGCTCAGCTCGGCCCCAACGACCGGGCCGCGACCGTGACCCTCAAGGACGTCGGTTCCAAGGTCATCCTTTACCCCGGGGCCAGAGTGGACGTCCTTGCGACCCTCGACGTCCCCGACGGTCAGCGACAGCGAACCACCTCGACGGGCATCATCCTCGAGGATCGCAGGGTGCTCGCCGTCGACGACGAGATCGCCGGAGGCGGCGGAGGTGGCGTGGTGATCGGTGACGACGGTCGTCGTCGGCCGGTGGCACGGTCCATCACCGTCACCCTTGCGGTGCGGCCGGGCGAGGTGGAGAAGCTGGCCCTGGCCAGCGAGCAGGGCACCATCGGCCTGGTGCTCAGGCCCATGGAGGACGGACGTGCCGGAGCGGGCCCGATGGTCACTCCGGAGACGATCTTCGGCGATCCCGGCTGGAAGAACCGCCGCTCCGATGAAGAAAGCGCTCCCGCTCGGCCCTCGGCACCGCGACCCTCCTGGTGGGAGATCGTGGTGATCCGGGATGGTGAGCAGGAACAGCATCGCTTCCCCGACGAGCCCGTCGAGCGGGACAACTGACGAACAACCGTCCGGGGCGAGGATCGATTGATGACCGAGTTTCTGACTGCAGCGGTGGCGAGCCTCCTCCTTCTCGCCCACGGTGAGGCGTCCGCAGGCACCGAGGATGTCGAACCGAGGAGATTCGCCGCATCCGGCATGGACGATGTCGAGGAGGTTCGACTGGCGGTCGGTCAGTCCTCGCTGATCTCCATCGGTGAACGTGTGCAGCAGGTCGTGGTGATCGATGGCGACATCGCGGATGCCCAGCCGATGGACGCGGACGAGGTCCTCCTCATCGGCAAGCTCGCGGGGTCGACCGACGTGGTCCTCCGACTGGAATCCGGCGACACGATCTGTCGACGGGTGGTCGTGGACTTCGACTCCGAGGGACTCGAGAGTTCGCTGGCCCGCCTCTTCGGCATTCGAGTCGATGTGGAACAGGTGGGTGACACGCTCGCGGTCCGCGGGATGCTTCCGGACGTCCGGACTGCCGAGATGCTGACCGAATTCATGACCAGGCTCGGACACGACTGGGTCGACATGACCAGGATCCCCGGAGTCCGGCAGGTGCAGCTCCGGGTCCGGATCGCGGAGGCCAGTCGCACGGCTCTCAGAGAACTTGCCTTCGGCGGAGTCGCGGGTGGCAGCAGCTTCTTCGGTGGCGTGCAGGCTCCCGGCGGCCTGCCCTTCCAGTCCACGGGGATCGCGCCGGCAGATGGTGCGGCCGTGGGTGATGCCGACTTCAGATTCCAGAACATGGGGGTCTCCAGCGCGACGACGCTGTTCGCCGGCGTCCCCGGCGCGAATCTCGAGGTCTTTCTCCAGGCCCTCGATCAGAACCAGTACGTCCGGGTCCTCGCGGAACCGAACCTCGTCGCCGCCAGCGGCGAGGAGGCCACGTTCCTCGTGGGTGGTGAATTTCCGATTCCCGTGGTGCAGGGCAGTGATGCCGGCGGAGGAGCGACGGTCACCATCGAGTACAAGGAGTTCGGGGTGCAGCTGGTCTTCCGTCCCGAAGTCCTCGGTGACGGTCGCATCCGACTCGATGTGGCTCCCGAGGTCAGCGAACTCAGCGAGATCGGAGCGGTCACGATCCAGGGTTTCAAGGTTCCGGGCGTGACCACGCGACGATCAAGCACCACCGTCGAGCTGGGTGGCGGACAGTCCTTCGCCATGGCAGGCCTGCTTCGCAGCGTCGAACAGGGCCGGACCGCGAGGGTCCCGCTGCTCGGCGACCTTCCGATTCTGGGCACGCTCTTCCGGAGCGTTCGCTACAACAAGAAGGAGACGGAGCTTCTGGTGATCGTCACCGCGGATCTGGTCGAGCCGCTGGACGACGGATTCGATCGTCCCGTGCCCGGGGATCTGCATCAGACCCCCGACGACTGGGATCTGTTCGTCGAGGGCCGACTCGACGGCGAGATCCCCCATCTCAGCCCCCTCGCTCGACTGGAAGCCCTCGGACTGGACGGTCTCGTCGGACCCGGGGCATGGCGTCGTCCGGACGACACCCGGGAGGCCGCCGGTGATCCTCTTCCCACCGGACCCGTGAAACAGGGCGACGATTGAGGCGCCCTCGAGCCACGCGATGATCCCGCCGAAAGACGAGCTTCAGCTTGAATCGATCCGCCGCGACGTGCAGTCGGGGCTCATCGATCTTCTGGATCCGAATCTCGGTGGGGATTTCCCGGACGGAGACCTTCGGGCTCATTGCGAGGCGCGGGTCGAGAAGCTCGTGTCCCGGCTGGGCCGTGGTATCGACGAGGAGGACCGGGTTCGAATCGCGACCGAGGTGATCGCGGATGCCTTCGGTCTCGGCCCTCTCGATGGATTGCTCGAGGACGAGCTGGTCACCGACATCCTGATCAACGCTCCGGACCGGATCTTCATCGAGAAGGAGGGCCGTCTCATCCGCACCGGGGTCGGCTTCCGCGACGAGGCGCATCTCATGCATGTGGTCCAGAGACTGGTGAGACGGTCGGGGCGACGGCTGGACGAGCGCAGTCCGATGGTCGATGCCCGGCTTCCGGACGGATCCAGAGTCAACATCATCATTCCGCCTCTGGCCCTCGAGGGTCCCCAGGTCAGCATCCGGCGGTTCGCGAAGGTCCCGTTCGATCTGGATCGACTGGTCCGCTTCGGCTCGATGGCGGTGGACACCGCCCGCCTGCTCGGATGTCTGGTGGCGGGGCGATTGAACATCGCGATCACCGGAGGGGCGGGATCGGGAAAGACGACGCTTCTGAATGCGCTCTCCGGCTTCATCGACACCGGTGAACGGGTGATCACCATCGAGGATGCCGCGGAACTCCGTCTCGCGGGAGAGCACGTGGTGAGGCTGGAGACCCGGGCTGCGAACCTCGAGGGCGTCGGATCCGTCGATGCCAGCGCGCTGGTTCGCAACTCGCTTCGCATGCGACCCGACCGGATCATCGTCGGAGAATGCCGTGGAGCCGAGACCTTCGACATGCTTCAGGCGATGAACACCGGCCACGAAGGCTCGATGACCACGTTGCACGCCAACTCGGCCCGTGACGCCATGTTCCGAATGGAGTCCATGCTCACCATGAGCGGTTTCGAGGCGCCGATCTCGGTGCTGCGCGAATACCTGGGCTCGGCCCTGGATGTGGTGGTCCACATCGAACGACTTCCCGGTGGACAACGGGTGATCTCCGCGATCTCGGAGGTGGGGGTGGCCGAGGACCGGTCCATCGAGCTCCGGGAGATCCACCGTTTCCGGCTCGAGCGGGTCGAGGACGGCATCGGGCAGGGCGTCTTCGAGGCCACGGGCACGGTTCCGTGTTTCATCGAGAGGCTTCGTTCCCGTGGACACGCCGTCCCCGACGAGGTCTTCGAGGCGGGTGAACTCCCGGTGGGAGGTCGATCATGATCGCCTTCCTTCAGGCGGCCCTGCTCCCGGTCGCGGTCTTCCTCCTGGTCACCGGGCTCTGGTTGAAGCTGGTCTTCCCCTCCGAGAAGGAGGCGCGGAGCCCGAGGAGCCGTGCGAAGTTCGATGCCCTCGTGGTCTCGCTGCTTCCCGCCATCGCGGTCGGTGCCTTCGGCGGGCTGGTCTGGTACTTCACCGGCGAGGCGATCTTCGCGACCATCGCCTTCGGCAGCGGTTTCGCGATCGCGACGCTGTTGCGTCGCAGCGGACGCCGGCGTGCCGAGGTCCAGGAGGGGCGAAACGCACTCGCCGCCATCGAGACCGCCACCCGCGTGCTCCGAGCGGGCATCCCCATGCCGGGAATGCTGGAGGTCCTGGCCCGGGACGCCGAGGGGGATGCGGGGGCGTCCTTCAAGGAGGTCCTGCGACGGGAGGAGCTCGGAGAACCGCTGGCCGATGCGATCCGCAGCACCCTGCTCAGGTCCGATCTGGCGGAACTCCGCGCCTTCGGCATGGCACTGCTGGTCCACGTCGAGGTGGGCGGCAATCTGGTCGACATCTGCGATCGGCTCGGCAAGACGATTCTCGAGCGCGGCCGCATCCAGCGACGGGCCGAGGCCATCGTGACCTACGGAAGGATCGCCGGCGGCGTGCTCTCCATCGCCCCCTTCGTGGTGGTTCCGGTGGTCGGCATCTCCATCGACGACTACTTCGATCTCCTCTTCAACCGCCCGGTCGGCAATGCTCTGCTGGTCGTGGCTCTGGTGATGGTGATCGTCGGAACCTTCATGCTTCAACGGATGGCCCAGGTCATTCCCGACCAGGCGAGGGAGATCGCATGATCACACCGAACGCCATGGTTGCGATCTTCTCGTTGCTCGCCGCATCCGTCGCCGCCGTCATCCTCCTCGGCCGACGACCGGCGACGGTCGGGCCGCCCTCGAGGGACGGCACCGCCGGACTGCCACGGGGCTTCATCAGGCTCGTCCGCCGCGCCGGCTACCGGCCCGACCGGGAGGGCTGGACCTTCATGCTGGCCTTCATCCTCGCGGGCTTCGCGGGGGCGGGCCTCGGTTTCATCGCCTCGGAGGCCATCGAACGTCGGCCCGAGGTGGTCCTCCTCGGCCTGATCTGCGGATTCGGCGTCGGCATCGTCCTTCCGATCGCATGGCTTCGAGGGCGGGCGGGTCAGCGGGTGCGGACCCTGAACGTCGACTTCGCCATGATGCTCGACCTGCTGCAGCTGGCGCTGCTCGGTGGAAAGAGCCTCTCGGCGGCATGGTCGACGGTGATCGAATCGATTCGTGACGGCATGCCCCAGCTCGCCTCGGAGATGAGGGCGGTCAGGGTCGAGGTCTCGGTCGGACGCGGCTGGGACGAGGCTCTGGAGGCGACCTCGGAACGAAGCGGCTGCGAGGACTTCAAGTTCCTCGGCCGCATTCTCGAGCAATCGGAGCGATTCGGCACCGACCTTTCCCACGCCATCGGCGCACATGCGGATTCCATCCGCCACGAGGAGTTCCAGGCCATCGAGGAGCGGGCCCACCGGGAATCGGTCCGGATGCTCTTCCCGATGATCCTGTTGCTGCTTCCTGCCACCCTGCTGCTGCTGATCGGTCCCCTGGTCCTTCTGCTGATCGAGGCACTCGACGGCGTCACGGCGGATTAGTCAAGAGAGAGTTCACGGAGACGACATGAATCCCTTTTCTCGCATGATTCCAATACTTCTTCTCGCCGTGTTCGCGGCCGGGTGCCGGTCGGCGTCCAGTGAATCCCGGGAGGGGCACGATGTTCGCCCGGACGTCGACGGGATCCGGGCCGCGGATGCCGCCATGGCGACCTCGTTCTTCGACGATCAGGCTCGTCGCGGGATCGAGGTCCAGCGGTCGATCTTCGAGTACCACTTCCGCCCGCACTCCGCGGAGCTGACCAGCCTGGGGCGCAAGGTCGTCCTCGTGATCGCCGATGCTCTGGAGCGGGACGGTGGCCGGATCTCGGTCCAGCGAGGAGTCGCCTCGCCAGATCTCTACGCGGCTCGCATCATCGTGGTCCGGGAGAGTCTTCGGGCCGGTGGAGTCGGTCTGGAACGGATCGTCATCGAGGACGGCACCCCCGGTGGAAGAGGGACCACGAGTCGCGATGCGGTCCGGATCCGGTCCGAGACGAGACTGAACGACATCAAGATCCCCGATGGCACCATGCTCTCGCCGTCCGGTGGATCCGGGGAGGTGATGCAATGAAACTGCGATCGACCCTTGGAAGCATGCTGGCATGCGGGCTCCTGGTGTCCGTGTTCGGATGGAGTCCGGGATGCACCACCTCGGCGGACAAGGATGGTGACTGGTTCGCGGGGGGAGCCGAGCTTCCTCCCAGCGAGGACACGCTGAGGATGACCGCGAGGATCCTCGCTGCCAAGGGGGAGTACGCCAAGGCGGGGAATGCCGTCGATCGGATGATCGCCGAGCATCCCCGAAATCCCTCCTCCTACACCGAAGGGGCGGAGATCCTGCTGCAGCAGGGGCGGGTGCTGGACGCCATCCAGCTGCTTGATCTGGGCCTGGAACGCCTGCCCGGCAACCCCGTACTGCTCAACGATCGTGGGCTGTGCCGACTTCTGGAGGCCGATCTGCCCGGGGCCACGATCGATTTCGCGGCCGCCCTCGATGTCGATCCCCGTGACGCCGATTATGTGGCCAACATGGCCCTGGTCCTCGCTCTCGCCGGTGATGAGGAGGCATCGCGGTCTCTCTGGTCCCGCGTTCTCCCACCGGATGCCGTGGAATCGAACCTGAAGCTCGCCCGGGAGGCCAGGGCTCGTTTCTCGTCGGTGGAAGCCGGACATCCAACCACCGTTGAAATCGATGGATAAGGTGGAAAAAAGGCGGGTTGAAGAGTCCGAGTTGGTTATTCTGGCGGTTCGTCCTCAGTAGGGGACGGGTCATTCCTCTTGTCACAGCGGAACATCCGCTCACCCTGGAGAAAACGAAATGAAGAACATGATCATGAACTTCGTCAAGGACGAACGTGGTGTCGAGTCGGCCGAGTTCGCGGTTGCTGCCGTGACCGTGGCCGGTGGTACCGCCGCCACCTTCACCGCCATCAAGACCAACCTCAAGGACAAGGGCGACGCCCTCATCCAGGCCATCGAGGTCGACGCCGGCTGATCGCCGTCGTCCCCTTGATCGACTCCGCACGGTGCTTGCGCCGATGCGAGTCGGTCGGTCTCATCATGGGGCTGGTGTGACGGATGTCACGCCAGCCCCATGATCCCTTTTCGAACCCTCCGTCATCTCGAATCGAGCAGAGAGAATGCGATCCGTTGCTTCCAGATTTGCACGTTCACTGCGGCGATTCATCGCCGAGGAACAGGGACTCGAATCCGTCGAGTGGCTGACCCTCGCGATCCTCATGGCGTCCATCGTCATCTACATCGGACGTGATCTGCTGACCCAGATCTTCGATGTCTTTCTCGAGGCGTTCATCCCCGTCGGTCCGAACTGACCTCGTCCCTCCATTTCATGGCTTCCGGCCACCCATCGCTGCGGCGTGGGGGTTGTTCTCGTCACGGGCGGGGCTCAGGTCCCAGAACGCGGCCAGTCCGGACAGGCGGTCCTGCGGGAGCATGAACATCACGATCCGGGGAAACCCGCCTGAGAACCGACATTTCGACGCCGATCCGACTCCGGGTCCCGTTTCGGGATCGGGAGGGAGATCGTCGTGTTCGGACGGCGCGGTTTCAACCTGTTGGAGGTGCTGCTGGTCAAGGTCCTGCTGGTCGCGGCCGCGATCGCCGTTCGTGGTGTCGTGAATCACGCCGGCGCGGGAACCATGGCCCGGGCAATCGAGGCGATCGGCGACGCGACTCCGGAGGCTCGGGAGCCGATCCGGATCCGAGCGTCGACCGGTGGACTGCCGGCGCGGTCGGTGATGATCGCGCCCTGGGCGGCGGATTTCCGATCGGTTCATCCTCGAACGTCGGATGCTGCGATCCGGCACGTCGGATCCATGAGGTCTTCGGGGCCTGCAAGTCGTCTTGCAGTGCGTTTCCAGGGAAAGGGAATCAGACATGAGAATCAAGACGGGTATGGCCCTGGGGGCCGTGTGCTGTTCGGGCGCGACGGCGGACTTCGTGGAGATGGTGGGCGGACAGACCAGTGTTCTTCTGGACTTCCAGCTCATCGAGGACGCCACCGGGCTGCAGTTCGCGGGAGTGAGTGAAGGCGTCATCACGCCCGGCAACCTGGGCGAGGGATCCGTCGCCTTCGGAATCACCTCTCCGTTCGCCGCGTCCGAACCGACCACCTTCGGCTACGCGCCCACGGACTTCTTCGGCACCTTCCAGGGCTCCATCGAACACCGCGGGGCGGTGTACTTCGGCGGGGCCGCGGATCTGACGGTCGGAAACTTCTCCATCGGCTGGGATGATGCGGAGGGATTCCAGGTCGTGGACACCATCGACCTCGACATCGCCCTCTTCGACGTGAACATCCTGGCCGCGAGCCCCCTGGCCGGAACCTTCGATCTCGATGCGGATCTTCTGATCTCGAACACCTTCGCCGATCTTCTGATCGATCTCGGTCTGACCGAGACGGATCTCTCGGGAACGGATGTCGGCGATGCCAGGGTCCAGGGGATCAATCGGGTGATTCCGTCGCCCGCCGCGGCCGGCGCCCTGCTGATCGCCGGCCTCTTCACCGGCCGAAGGCGTCGGAACTGATCAGGACGTCGACGAATGAAGAACGCCTCGTCGGCTCCGTCGACGAGGCGTTCTTCTCATGTCGGCCCGTCCCGGAATCGTTCCGGGCTCGGAGGTCAGTGTCCGGTCGAACCGGTGGTGGGCTGGAGATCCGCGGCCCTGAAGGCACCGTCGATGTCCACGTGGCAGGCACGACCGGTCCGCTCGATGTAGTCCTGGTGATAGTCCTCGGCGGGGTAGAAGGTCTCCGCGGGTTCGACCTCGGTCACGATCCTGCGACCGGTGAACTCGGGTGATTCCTGCAGATCCTTCAGGACCTTCGTCGCGATCTTCTGCTGATCGGGTCCCACGGTGTAGATCCCGGAGCGGTACTGGGTGCCGAAGTCGGGGCCCTGGCGGTTGAGCTGGGTGGGATCGTGCAACACCATGAAGAACCGGGTGAGCTGCTCGAAGCTGACCTTGGAGGGGTCGAAGACGACCTTGACGCTCTCGGCATGTCCGGTGTCCCCGTTGCAGACCTGGCGGTAGCTGGGGTTCCTGACCTCGCCCTGCTGATAGCCGCTCTCGACGCTGAAGACGCCGGGGATCATCTGGAAGGCGTGCTCGACCCCCCAGAAGCAGCCTCCTGCGAAGTAGGCCTCCTCGGTCTTCTTCACCGGCCGTGACGCTTCGGGCACCGGGTCGCCCTTCTCGACGAACTCCAGCGACTCGCTGTTGAGGCAGTAGCGCTGTCCGGTGGGCGGCGGTCCGTCTGAAAAGACGTGCCCGAGGTGGGCGTCGCAGCGTGCGCAGTTGATCTCGGTACGGACCATGCCGTAGCTGGTGTCGGTCTTCTCCGAGATGTGTGCCGGGTCGTAGCCGACGAAGAAGCTGGGCCAGCCGGTGCCGGAGGTGAACTTGTGCTCGCTCTTGAAGAGGGGAAGGCCGCAGACCACGCAGGTGTACATGCCGTCCTTCTTGTTGTCGAGGAGGGTGCCGCAGAAGGCCTGCTCGGTTCCCGAGTTCTGGGTGATGCGGTACTGCTCTGGAGTCAGCTTCTCGGCCAGTTCGGCGACCTTCTCGCGGGAGAGGGGGGTGACGTCGTGTCCCGCCGCGGAGATGATCCGGCCCTGGTCGTCGGTGGTGGTGCGCACGGCGGTCTCCTTGCGTGCCGATCCGGTCGAAGGCGGGCCGAAGGCGGCCCCGAGACCCACGACCAGGATGGCGGCGGCGGTGAACGTGGTGATGGTGGTGGTTGTCCGCATGGGAGCTCCTGACGATCGGATGGTCGGACCGAATCGAGTGGTCGTCCCACAGACACGGTACGTCGGGCATGGTGCCTGGTGCGAAGGTTCGTTTCAGGATCGGCTGCCCGGTGAGGCTCTCTCCAGCCCTTCCCGAGGGGTTCGAAGGGGGCCGATCGCGGATTCAGGCCCTCAGCGGCCGGTTGCGGCGTGCTCGAGATGGCGGCGAACACCCCCCAGGTTCATCGAGAGCAGGCCGCGATTCACGAAGGCCCGGAAGCGGTCCTCGGGGATGTTGTCGCCGTCGGCCTCCTCTTCCAGCCACTGCCGGTAGAGCGAGATCCGTGCGGAGTCCTCGAGGCTGTCGTCGCGCACCAGCCGGGTGACGAGGTCGGTCTCCCGGCGAACCCGGTCCCGGACCCTGGCCAGATGTCGGGAGGGATCGTCCACGGGGCCGAAGTGGGTCAGGTGAAGACGGTCGAAGTCCAGGGCATCGAGTCGGTCGACGGAACGGATCCAGGTCTCGGGTTCGAACTCGGGCGGGGCGAGGGGAAGGGTGACGAAGTCCGATCCCGGAATCCGCATCCCCGCCACGTCGCCGGTGAAGCACTGGCGCATCCCGTCGAGATCGAGCATCCACGCATGGTGATGGCGGGCATGGCCGGGGGTCTCGATCGCGACCAGGTCGATGCCTCCGAACGAGATGGTCTTGCCGTCCTCGATCGGATGGACTCGATCCTCCGGGCAGGGGTGCATCTCGCCGAAGAGATCGTCGAGCTCGTCACCGTAGATCCGGCGGGCGCTGGCGTTGAGTCGGGACGGGTCGACGAGGTGCCGGCAGCCGAGGGGGTGCACGAGGACGTCGGCCCCGCGTTCCGCGAACCATCCGGCGGCTCCGGCGTGGTCGAGATGGATGTGGGTCAGCACGACCAGCTCGATCGACTCCGGATCCACCTCGAGGGTCTCCAGCTCTCTCTGGAGCGCGGGCAGGGTCGACATCGGACCGGTCTCGATCAGCATCGGGCCGTCGTCGGTCCGGATGAGGTGGCTCGCGGCGGCCCCCTCCAGGCCGTGATACCCGAGGTCGATGGTTCGAATGCGCTTCATGAGGACTCCTGATTCGGAGATGACTTCGGACCGAATCGCTCGCTCGACCGCTGGATGATCGCGTAGAGCACCGGCACCATCAGGAGGCTGATCACGGTGGCGGCGATCATCCCCCCGAAGACGGTGGCGCCCATCGCCTTCCGACTCATGGCTCCGGCTCCGGTCGCGACCAGGAGCGGAAGCACCCCGAGGATGAAGCTGAAAGCGGTCATCAGCACGGCACGGAAACGCATCCTTGCCGCGTCCACCGCCGCCTCTTCGGGCGACACGCCCTCCTCGCGGCGGGTCTTCGCGAACTCGACGATGAGGATCGACGATTTGGCGGCCAGGCCGATGAGCAGGACGATGCCGACCTGGACGTACAGATCGATCGGCATGGAGGCGACCATGAGTGCGGTCACCACCCCGACCAGGGCGGTCGGCACGCTGAGCACCACGGAGATCGGAAGCGTCCAGCTCTCGTACTGGGCGGCCAGCACCAGGAAGACGAGGATCACCGCGAGTCCGAAGGTCGTCGCCAGACCGCCGGTGGCGAGCTTCTGCTGGAACGCGAGGTCCCGCCAGGCGAATCCGATTCCGGGGGGCAGATCCTGTTCCCCGATCTGTTCCATGATGTCCAGGGCCTGTCCACCGGAGAAGCCCGGCGCCGGTCCCGCGGTCACCCGGGCCGAGGGATAGATGTTGAAGTGGTACACGCTCTCCGGACCGAAGGTCTGCTGGATGGAGGCGATCGAACCGATCGGGAGCATCCTGCCTTCACGATTCCGAACCTGGAGTCGTGCGATGTCCTGGGGTTCGGTCCGGAATCTCGGTTCGGCGCTGGTCCGGACCTGGTAGATGCGTCCGAAGTTCGTGAAGTCGTTGACGTAGTAGCTTCCGAGGTTCGCCGAGAGGGTCTGGAAGATCTCGGAGAGCTCGATGCCGCGCGAGAGCGCCTGTTCCCGGTCGATGTCGACGAAGACCTGGGGCACCCGGGCGCTGAAGGTCGTGATCGCGCGGCTGATCGTCGACTGTCCGTTCGCGGCGTCGACGTAACCGTCGACCGCGCCCTGGAGGAAGTCCATGCCTCGTCCCGAACGGTCCTGGATCTCGAGCGAGAGTCCGGCACTGGCGCCCAGTCCCGGCAGGGAGGGGACGGGGAAGGCGACCACGAGGCCCTCCTGGATCCCGCCCCCGATCGCATTCAGCTGTCCGATGATCGACTGCTGGAAGAGTTCGGGGTCGGGGCGGTCGTCCCAGGAGTCGAAGACCACCACGATGGTGGCGGCGTTGGAGGCCGCGGCGCCGGAGAGCAGGGAGAAGCCGTTGAGGGCGAGGACCTTGTCCACGCCGGGGACCTCCCGGACCTGATCGACCACGCGATCGACCACGTCCTGGGTCCGCGACGAACTGGCGGCGTCGGGGAGCTGCACGTTCATGATGCAGTAGCCCTCGTCCTCCTGGGGGACGAAGCCGGTTGGAAGGCGGCTGAAGCCGAGCCCGCCGAGGACGACGAGTGCGACGAAGGCGGCGATGGTCACCGGCCAGACCCTCAGGAGGGCGCCGACGGAACCGGCGTATCCCCGGGTCACCCGGCCGAGCATGTCGTCGAACCAGCGGAAGAACGAGTTCTTCCGGTCGCTGGTGGGTCTGAGGATCACGCCGGCGAGGGCGGGGCTCAGGGTGAGGGCGTTCAGGGAGCTGAACAGGGTCGCGATCGAGATGGTCAGTGCGAACTGCTTGAGCAGGCTGCCGGTGATGCCGGCCACGAAGGCGGCCGGCACGAAGACCGCGAGCAGGACGATGGTGGTCGCGACCACCGGCCCGGAGACCTCTGCCATCGCCTTGCGGGCGGCCTCCCGGGGCGGAAGCTTCTCCTCGTCGAGGATCCGGATCACGTTCTCGACCACCACGATCGCATCGTCGACCACGATGCCCACCGCGAGCACCAGTCCGAAGAGGGTGAGGAGGTTGAGGCTGAATCCCATCAACTGCATGACGGCGAAGGTGCCGATGAGCGAGACGGGGATGGTGACGGCGGGGATCAGCGTCGCACGGAGGTTCTGCAGGAAGATGTAGACCGTGAGGATCACCAGGATGATGGTGATCAGCAGCGTGATCTGCAGTTCGGCGAGGCTGGTCCGGATGATGAGGGTGCCGTCGAACACGATGGTGTGCTCGACCCCCTCGGGGAAGCCGCGGGCCGCCTTCTCGAGGACCGCGGTGCAACCGTCGGCCACGTCGATCGCGTTGGCCCCGGGAAGCTGGTAGATGGCGAGGGTCGCGGCGGGCAGGCCGTCGAGATCGCTGGAGAGGGTGTAGCTCTGTGAACCGAGTTCGATCCGTGCGACGTCCCGAAGCTGGACGGTCGCACCGTTCTCGCCGGTCCTCACCACGATGCTTTCGAACTGCTCCTGGGTCTGAAGGCGACCCGAGGTCGTGACGGTGAGGTCGAAGACCTGGCCGGGAGGGGCGGGTTGCGCGCCGATCCGGCCCGCCGCGACCTCTACGTTCTGGCTTCGGATGGCGGCGACCACCTCGTTGGTGGTCATGTCGAGCGATCGCAGCGTCTCGGGATCCAGCCAGATCCGCATGCTGTAGCTGCCCACGCCGAAGATCTGCAGGTCGCCCACACCGGGGACCCTGGTCAGTTCGTCCCGAAGCTGGGCCTCCGCGTAGTTGTTCAGGAAGAGGGCGTCGTACTCGTCGGTGTTCGAGATCAGCGACGCGTACATGATGATGTCGGTGGACTGCTTCTTGGTGAGGACGCCCTGTCTCTGGACCTCCTCGGGCAGCTTGGGGATCGCGGAGGCCACCCGGTTCTGCACGAGGACGTTGGCGATGTCGAGGTCGGTGCCGACCTCGAAGGTCACGGTGATGCTGCACGAGCCGTCGCTGGCCGAGACGCTGCTCATGTAGAGCATCCCGTCGACCCCGTTCACCTCCTGCTCGATGGGGGTGGCGACCGTCTCCCCGATCGTGGTGGCGCTCGCTCCGGGATAGAACGCCGAGACCTGGATGGTGGGCGGCGCGATGTCGGGGTACCTGGCCCTCGGCAGCGCGTCGTAGGAGATGGCGCCGAGGATCACGATCACGATCGAGATGACCGCGGCGAAGATCGGGCGCTTGATGAACGTGTTGCTGATCATGACGTGGTCCTCGCCGAAAAGGCGGGGTCAGGGGGTCTCGGCGATCTTCGATCCGGGATCGATCCGTTCCATGGCCTCCTTCAGGCCGACGATTTCCGGCGTGACCGGGGCTCCGGGGCGGGCCCGGAGGATGCCGTCCACGATCACCACGCTGTTCTCGTCGATTCCCTTGAGGACCTCGGTGAGTCCGTCGATGGTCACGCCGATCTCCACCCCCTGGCGACTGACGATGTCGTCGGGACCGACCAGGTAGACGTACTCGCCCGCCATGTCCACGAGGATCGCGGATTCAGGAAGGGCGAGGGTCTCCTGGGAAGGCTGCTCGAGCCTCGCCCGGACGAAGAGACCGTCACGAAGAATGCCGTCGGGATTGGGGATCGTCCCCCGCATCCGCATGGTGCCTGTGCTTCGGTCGATCTCGTTGTCGATGAAGTCCAGGCGGCCTTCGATGCCGTAGGGTCTGCCGTTGGGCAGGATGAGCTTGAAGGGATAGGTCCGGAGTTCGTCGGGGTCCCTGCCCGCGGCTCGCGTGCGGGACCGGAAGTCGAGGTAGCCCTTCTCCGGGACGTCGAAGTAGACCTTCATGGGATCGATGGTCGAGACCTTCGCGAGAAGGGTCGGATCCCCGCGTCCCACGAGGTTGCCGACGCTGACCAGCTCCTCGCCGATCCTCCCGTCGATCGGACAGGTCACCGTGGTGTAGGAGAGGTCGAGCTCCGCTCTCTCGAGCTTCGCCTGAGCCTGCTGGACGGCCGCGGCCGAGACCTCCACCCTGGCCCGGGACTCGAGGAGTTCGTAGTCGGTGGCGGCGCCCTCGTCATAGGCGTTCTGATACTTCCGGCTGAGTTCGACGTCGAGCTGGTAACCGGCGTTCGCGGCCGCGAGATCCGCCCTCGCCCCGTTCACCGCGGCCTGGTACTCGTTGGTCTCGAGGGTGAAGAGGACGTCGTCACGGCTGACCTCCTGGCCGGGGGTGAAATCCCTCGTCTTCAGGAATCCCGAGACCCTCGCCCGAACCTCGATCGTCTCCACCGGACGGACCGTGGCGACGATGTCCTGGTAGGGCGTGAAGGTGTGAAGGGGCGGCTTGATGGCGGTGACGGAAGGAGGCGGGGGGGCCTGGTAGGCATTCTCCTCGCCACCGCATGCGGTCAGGAGGATGGACGCCGCCATGCAGGCGAGTCCTCCCAGTCTGCTTGATCTGCCTTGGTGGAGCATGTTGACCTCGGTGTGGGTTCTTTGACGAGGATGGTACCGCCCACGGCGATTCCATCCGGCTCCGGAGTGCGAAACCCGTCGTCATCGTCGTTCTCGCCGTTTCCGCGTAATCGCTTGTTGCTCCGGTCGGTCCGGTTCGGGATACTTGATTCGGACCCGTCCGATCCCCCCCCCGAAACCTCGAGAGGAAGACCCCAGAGATGACCGGCCACCGATCCGCATTGCTCGCCTGTTCGATCCTTGCCTGCAGCCTGCCGGCCTTCTCCGCACAACAGGTGCCGGTGGAGACCGGAGTGGTCGAGGATTTCGACCTTTCCCGCATCATCGCCGTCTACCGTGATCCGGCCGCGCCGGGAGCGGGGGTCGTCGACGCCCTGGCAAGGCTGGGTCATCCGGCCGACCGCGTCCAGCCCGGCGGTGTGCCGGGATGGGCCTACGTGGTCCTCGATCGGGATCCGCGGTCCGAGCTCGCCCGGCTCTCCCGGAGCGGCACGATCGACATGGTCACTCCGATCCTTCCCGAGGACGGGAACCTGCCTCGATTCCCCACCCGGGATCTTCTGGTCCAGTTCGAGGTCGACGGTGCACCGGTGATGCTCGGCGACGAGTTCGAGATTCTCGATCGGGACTTCGCGGGCACGCCGGGTCTGACCCGGGTCCGCACCGGAGCCCGGACCGGCGCCGAGGCGAAGGCGATCGCCGCGGGCATCGCCGCCCGTCCGGGCGTGGAGTTCGCGCATCCGGATTCGATCTACTGGGCGCGTCGACACGGCGGGGGATACGTCCCCAACGATCCCCAGTTCTCCAGCCAGTGGGGTCTCGATCAGGCCAACGACCACGACATGAACGCACCCGAGGCGTGGATGATGACCACCGGCGATCCCGCCATCGAGGTCGTGGTCTTCGACTCGGGCATCCAGGCCGGCCATCCCGACCTCTCGCTCGTCCCGGGTCAGGACTTCACCGGCGGCAACTCCGACGGCTCGCCGAACTCGACCTGCGACAACCACGGCACCGCGGTGGCGGGCTGCGTCGCGGCCACCATCGACAACGGAATCGGGATCGTCGGGATCGCCCCGGACTGCCGGGTGAAGTCGGGCAAGATCTTCAACGAGATCTTCTTCATCGCCTTCTGCCTTCCCTTCCTCGAGTCCCAGGACTCCTGGACCGTCGCGGGCATCAACTGGGCCGCCGACTCCGGCGCCCGGGTCACCAACTCATCCTGGGGCGGTGGCACCGGATCGGCCGCGGTCTCCGGCGCCTTCGCTTCGACGCGGGAGGCCGGCGTGCTGCACTTCGCCTCGACCGGAAACGACGGGACGAGCACCATCGGCTTCCCCGCCAACCTGCCCTCGATCAACGCGGTCTCGGCGATCCAGAGCAGCGGAGCCATCGCGTCCTTCAGCACGATCGGGAACGGCAACTTCATCTGCGCCCCCGGCGTGTCGATCCTGACCACCGATCGAACCGGCGGCGACGGCTACGGTTCGGGTGACACGACCTCGATCGATGGAACGTCCTTCTCCTCGCCCTACGCCGCCGGCGTGGCGGCCCTCGTCCTCGCCGCGGATCCGTCCCTCACTCCCGAAGAGGTCGAGCAGGTGCTCGCCGACACCGCCAAGGATCGCGGCGCCGCGGGTTACGACACCACCTTCGGCTGGGGACTCGTGGATGCCGCCGCGGCGGTCGCCGCGGTTTGGAACGACGAGGAGCCCTGTTTCGGCGATCTCAACGGCGACGGCTCCGTCAACGGCGGGGACCTTGGATTCGTGATCGCGGACTGGGGCGCGTGCCCGGGTTGTCTCGGAGATCTCGACGGTGACGGATTGGTCACCGGCGCGGATCTCGGCCTGATGATCTCGGCCTTCGGCCCCTGTCCCTGAGTCGGCTCACCGAGTCCAGAGCGTCCGAGCGAAGAGCTCGTGGATCCGACGGTATTCGTCGATCCACGAGCTCGTCTCCTTGAATCCGTGCCCCTCGACCGGATACGCCGCGACCTCCCAGTCGATCCTGCCGAGCTCGATGAGCCGCTGGGCGAGCCGGACGGTGTCGGAGTAGGGGACGTTGGCATCGACCATGCCGTGGCAGATCAGGAGCTCGTCCTCGAGGCCTTGGGCGTGTTCGATGGGGGAGCTGCGTCGATAGGCCATCGGATCGTCCTGCGGTGTGTTCAGGATGTTGGCGGTGTACCCGTCGTTGTAGAACGACCAGTCGGTGACCGGCCGCAGGGCGGCACCGGCCTTGAAGACTCCCGGTCGGGTGAAGAGGCCCATCAGGGTGGTGAAGCCGCCGTAGCTTCCACCGTAGATCCCGATCCGTCCGGGGTCCACGTCGTGATGCTCGGCGAGCCAGGCGATGCCGTCCTCGTAGTCGTCGAGTTCGCTGGGGCCCATGTCGCGGGCGATGGCGGTCCGCCAGTCCCGTCCGTAGCCCGAGCTCGCCCGGTAGTCCAGGTCGAGAACCACGAAGCCTTCCCCGGCGAGTATGTCGTGGAAGAACCCCTCCCGGAAGTACCGGCTCCATCCGGCGTGGGCGTTCTGCAGGTATCCCGCGCCGTGCACGAAGAGCACTGCGGGGCGTCGCCCGTCCGCAAGCGTCGGAGCGTCCGGTGGCGGCAGATGCAGTCGTCCCCGGATGTCGCGCCCATGACGGCCCGGCACGTCGATGAGCGTCGCGGGTTCCCAGTCGAGTCCGGAGAAGGCCTCGGAAGCCGAATCGGTCAGACGACGAGGGGCGGCCGGCCTCTCGCCCTCGGCGGGAAGTTCGACGACGAAGAGCTCCGCGGGGAGATCAAGAAACGACTCGGTGAAGGCGACCGCCGTGCCGTCCGGTGAGACCGTGAACCGTTCGACCATCCCTTCGCCGCCCGCGACCGTCTCGCTCCCGCCCGTCGAGGGATCCAGTCGTTCCAGCCGCCAGATGCTGGGGTCGTCGCGATTGGATCTGAACAGCAGCGTGCCGTCGATCGGGTGCTCCTCCACGCCTCGAACCTCGAAGGGACCGCCGACCAGGGCGCGGGTACCGTCATCCGGTGTCCAGCCCATGAGATCCGACCATCCCGATGCCTCGCTGAGGAACCACATCATCGAACCGTCGCGAGTCCAGTCCATCTCGTTGAAGCTCCAGTTGATCCATCCGGGATCGAACAGGTGCTCGACGATGGTGATCGGCGAAACGGATTCCTCGTCGGGTGTCTCCTTTTCCGCATCGGTGACGATCGATTCCGGATCGATCATCGCGATCCACCGATCCTTGTTGTCATGGCTGCGGATCATCACGGCGGCACGGGTGCCGTCGGGATGCCATGCCACCCGGACGATGGAGACCGGACGGGGATCGGCCATCTCCGCCTCGGTCGTCGTTTCCGGATTCGAATCCGAGGCGGACTCGGCCAGTCGGGTCACGATCTCAAGGGGTGACGACCCGGTGGCGTCGGCTTCGCCGTCGGCGGGGTCCGTCTCCGAAGCCACCGCCACTCCGTCCGAATCCTCCTCCTCCATGGTCTCGAGCCAGATCCGGTTCTCCTCCCGGACCGATGCCAGTCGATCGGTGTGTCGTTCCGGAAGATCGTCGAGCACCACGTCGTGGGCCTCGCCGGTCTCCAGGTCAACCAGGACGAGGCGTTCCGGTCGTCGATCCCGGGTGCCGACCTTGGGCCGAAGGGCGCTGCTGGTCACGTAGCCGTCGTCGGTCACCCAGATCGCCATGTCGTCTCGCCGGGCATCGGGTTCGTTCCTCGGCGTGACCTCGAGCAGCATCCAGCGGGCATCGGGGGAGAGGTGTCGCCCCGACTCCCGTTCACTCGAGGGAAGGTGCACCGGCCCGAGGACGACGTGACGCTTCGCCTCGCGGGTCTCCTCGCCACGGAGCCTTGCCGCTTCACGCCGTGCGGCGTCATCGCTCAGCACGGTGAAGAGACGTCGTTGATCCGCCGCGAGTCCCTCCGGCTCCTCGGGCGGTTCCGGTGGTTCTCCGAACCGCACGATGACGGGTTCGACCTCGATCCCGGTGTCCAGGTCCCGGATGATCGTGTTTCCGTCGCGTTCGAACACGATGCGCCCGTCCGCGAGCCATCGGGGCGAGGATTCGCGATCCGTGGTCCGGGTCAGCTGGGTCGTCGTCCCCTTCGTGTCGACGATGACGAGATCGCCGTCGCGGGTGGTCGCCATCAGGGAGCGGTCACGGTTCCATCGCCCGTCCGGGATCACGGTCACTCGTTCCTCGAGGGGAAGCACCCGCAGATCGCCGGTGGCCGGGTCGACCTCGACGGTCTCCACTTCTTCGGTGTCTCCGACCGGACGATCGAAGAGGAGGCGTCCATCCGCGGTCCACCGCGGGTTCCGGGGAAAGGCCCCGAGCCAGGCGGGGTCGGCCATCGCGGTCGGGAGGTCGAGACGGTCGGCTTCCCCTCCGTCGGCGGGGGGCATGGCCGGGCCGTTGAAACCGAGGACCAGGGGGATCAAGAGGAGTGGCGCGGGGCTGGGCATGGATGAGGTGGCTTTCCGTGACGGAGGGGGGGAGGTCGACGATCGGTGGCCCTAGGGTATGCCGGGGGGGTGTCCGGTTCCGGGCGTTCCGGTCACCGGAGGATGTCGAGGGCCTCGCGGGTCGGGATCGCCATCCACCCTGGTGAGAGCATGCGGGCCGCGAAGCGATGCTCCCGGGATCCCGGTTCCAGTTCCGGACGACCCGCCAGTCCGCTCACCAGTCCGGCGTAGGCCAGGAGCACGCTCCTGGCGAGCCGAGCGGGCGTGGTGCGGGTCTCGGGCCGGCGCTCGCAGATCTCGAGCAGCGAATCGATCGTGTGGTCCGGTCCCGACTCCAGGGTCAGTCGGACCACGTCGTCGACGGGATCCCCGATCGAGGCGGTCTGCCAGTCGAGGACCCGCGGCCCGGACTCGGAGAAGACGACGTTGTCCAGGTGGAGGTCGCCGTGGATCAGTCTCGACGGGAGATCATCCGGCACCGAGGCGATCGTCTCGAAGCGGTCGCCGATCGTCTCCGCGAGGTGATCGTGTTGCGCTGCGAGCTGCGGGAAGCGCTCCCTCATCCGGCGGCTGCGGCGGATGAACCGGGTCGCTCGGCGATGGTGGGGACGGCAGGTGGTGGTGCCCCGTCCCCAGTCCGGCAGCTTCAGCGGTTCGAGATCCGGATCCCCGGCCCTGATCCTCCAGGCGATGGCCATGCGATCGAGGATCGAATCGATTCGATCCTTCTCCTCGCCCCGAAGGGAATCTCCCGGGGTCCCCTCGACGGCCTCGAGGACGATGATGCAGCGATGGGATCGTTCGTCGGTCTCGCCCGCGATCAGTCGTGGCGCCAGCCCGCGGAGTCGGTCGCCGATCGCGCGGAGGACATGGAGTTCCCGGGTCGCTCTCTCGTGAAGATCCGCCCGATCCGCGACCTTGGCCACCATCCTCCGGTCACCGGCGATCACATCGTGGACTCGACAGGTCGAGCCCGGATGCCCGATTCGTTCCCGGATCGAACCCACCGGTCCGATGTCCGCGTGATCGAGCACCGCCGCGATCCCGGACGCATCGCTCATCCGCCGCTCGCGATCCGCATCAGCTGGGCGGCGAGCCAGGCTCCGTAGGTTCCCAGGGCGTAGCCGACCACCGCAAGGAGCACGCCCACCGGAGCGAGTCGGGGATCGAACGCCGCCGCGACCACGGGGGCGCTCGCGGCGCCGCCGATGTTGGCCTGGCTGCCCACCGCGGCGAAGAAGATCGGGGCTCGCAGAAGGACCGTCGCGGTCAGCACGAAGACCGCCTGGATGGAGATCCAGACCAGTCCGACCACGAAGATGCCGGGTCGCTCGCCGATCGCCATGAGATCCATCTTGAGTCCGATGGTGGCGACCAGCAGGTAGAGGAACACGGTGGCGATCCGACTGGCGCCGGTGGATTCAAGGCTTCGGACCCTTCGAGAGAACGACAGGGCCACGCCGATGGTGGTGGCGATCACCACCAGCCAGAAGAAGGGGCTGGTGAGGCTGAACCTGGACGCCCACGGCGCGGTCTCGGCGAACCGACCCGCCAGCCATCCTCCGAGGAGCGAGGCGATGCCGGTGGCCAGGAAGCCGATCGCGCAGATCGTCATCAGGTCGCTGGTCAGGGCGGGACGTGGAGGTGCCTGCCGTTCGACCCTGGCGAGCCGGTCATTGAGGGCGTCGAGCTGTCGGCGGTCGGCCTTGATCAGACGATCGATCATGAGGTTCGACCCCGCCATCCACAGCAGCACGCCCATCCAGAGATTGGCGACGATGACGTCCACCGCGACCATCGCCGAGAACAGATCGTCGCTGGGCCCGAAGACCTCCTTCATGGCGGCCTGGTTGGCGCCTCCGCCGATCCAGCTGCCTGCCACGGTCGAGAGTCCTCGCCAGACTGCATCTGCATCGGCGCCGCCGACGGTCTCGGGGGAGATGGTTCCGACGATGAGGACGGCGAGCGGTGCGCCGATGATCACGCCGGCGGTCGAGGCCAGGAAGACACCGAGCATCTTGGGGCCGAGCCGGAGGATGCCCGGCAGGTCCGCGGTCATGGTCAACATGACCAGGCAGGCGGGAAGCAGGTACCGGCTCGCGACGTGGTAGAGGCGTCCCCGGTCGTCACCCACCAGTTCCGTGGTGGCCAGCAGCCCCGGGACGAAGTAGCACAGAAGCAGGGCCGGGACCACGCGGTAGAAGCCGCGCATCGTGGGATGCTCGGAACTCTTGAAGATGACCGCAAGGATCACCAGCAGGATGCCCAGCACCATGGCTGGGTTCGTGATCAGTGCCTCGGAGGGGCCGGCGTCGGCGGCGAGGAGGATAGCCATGCGGAGATGCTACCGGCCCCGCGGGATCCGATTCAGCAGGGGCCCCACATGACGAGGAACACCCCGAAGTCCTGC
Organism: Phycisphaerae bacterium; assembly: GCA_002709295.1. GTDB lineage: Bacteria > Planctomycetota > Phycisphaerae > Phycisphaerales > SM1A02. The sequence continues at coordinate 117,827 of PAQL01000015.1, forward strand.
CCGTCGACCAGGCCGTCGCCGTTGAGGTCGGCGCTGGCGTTGGACTGGTTCCACGCGAGGAGGAACTGGCCGAGGTCGGAGCCGCTCACGATGCCGTCCCCGTCGTAGTCGGCGGGACAGATCGGTTCGCACTCGTCCGGGCGACCGTCGAGGTCGCCATCCTGCGAGATTCCGGCGGCGATGTCGCACTCGTCGAGCTGGAGGTTCTCGTTGCAGTCGTACAGCGGAGGATCGCCTTCGAGGCCGGCCCGCATGATCCATTCGCCCGCCACTCCCAGTCCACCCAGGCTGTAGGAGGCGGTGATGTCGCCGAGGGAACCACCACGTCCCATGAAGGAGCGACCCTCGAAGACGATGGTGTCCGCCACGGTGGGCAGGAGGGGTTCGACCATGGCCACATGGGCGGCGACGAAGAAGGAGGTGCCGGTCGGTCCGATCTCGATGGGATCGAAGTCGAATCTGGTCAGGACCGGAGCGCCCTGTCCGGGCTGGTTGGGTCCGGCCGGTTCCAGAGTGATGGTGCGCAGGGGGATCATGTCGTCCGGCGAGCGGTCCTGGTTCGGATCCGCCATCAGGCCGATCTCCACGACGCCGCCGAGGCCCAGATCGCCGACCGCGACCTCGATGTGGTCGATCATGCCGCCACCGGGGCCGACGTCGTACTGAACCGCCCACCAGGTGTCGCCCCCGCCACCGAAGCCGTAGTTGTCGGAGACGTAACCGGTGTCGATCCGGTAGCCCGGGTGTCCTCCCATCTGGCAGTCGTCGATCACTCCGTCGAGATTGCAGTCCTCGGCGGTTCCTTCCGCGATCTCGCAGGAGTCGAGGATCCCGTTGCCGTCGCAGTCGAGGATGGCGGGCTCGCAGGCGTCGGGGGCGCCGTTGCCGTCGCAGTCGGTGAGACCGTTGAAGGCGTTCTGGCAGTCGTCGGGGATGCCGTCCCCGTTGCAGTCGACGGACTGTCCGCAGCCGGTGTCCCAGATCGATCCGCAGTCGCCGGCACAGGTCAGTTCGCAGGCGTCGACCACGCCGTCTCCGTCGCAGTCCTCGCAGGCATCGGCGATGCCGTTCCCGTCCAGGTCGAGGAGGTCGCCGTCGAGGATCTGGCAGATGTCCGGCACACCGTCGTTGTCGCAGTCGCCGGTGGACGTCTCGTAGTCGAATCGCAGGATCCAGTTGCTCCACCAGACGCCGGGCCCCAGACTGTCGAGTCGATTGAACTCGATCACGCCCTCGCCATCGAGATCATCCGGGTCGAGGGGCAGTTCGGATCCGATGATCCAGCTTCCCCCCGCATAGGCGGTCGTCGCGTCGAGAGCGGCGGGGAAGTCCTCCTCGGTCACGCCCGCCATCATCGCGCCGATGAAGTACGAGCCGCCCGACGGACCGAGGTCGATCGGTGGCAGCAGGACCCTGTCCCGCACGCCTGCCTCGTTCGAGACCACCTGGGTGTAGACCCGGTGCACGAGTTCTGCGTCCCGGGGATCCCCGTCGCCGTCGGGGTCGCGCCACAGGCAGACGCGTGCGGGCCTTCCCACGGCCGCGAAGACGAAGTCGACCTCGATCGCCACCGCCCTGGCATGGGATTCCCGGATCTGGACGTGCTGGAGCCAGGCCATGTAGGTGCCCGCGGCGCGGACGCCGTATTCCGGCACGCCGTCATCGACCATGTAGGTCTCCACATCTCCCACCTGGCAGTCGTCGAGGATCCCGTCTCCCTGGCAGTCGGCAGCGCCGTCGGCGAGTTCGCAGTCGTCCGGCACGCCGTCGGCGTTGCAGTCGTTCGCCTCGAGTTCGCACCAGTCGAACACGCCGTCTCCGTCACAGTCCACGGCGTCGGCCTCGCACACGTCGAGTCTTCCGTTGGCGTTGCAGTCCAGTGAGGGATCCTGTGCAAGCTGGCAGCCGTCGGACTGGCCGTCGAGGTCGCAGTCGATGTACGGCCGCATGCTCGAGCCGGGCAGGATCTCGCGGTCGCCGAAGGGAGGCTTCCACTCGAGGACGCACAGTGCCCCGCCGTAGTTGTCGAACCACTCCAGCGTGAAGCTGTGTCGGCCCGCGGTCAGGAACACGCCGGTGGCGACCTCCTCCGGGCTGTGGTCCCGCCAGTCGTCGATCAGCATCTCGCCGTCGATGCTCAGTCGGATGCCGTCGTCCGAATTGATCCAGAAGGAGTAGAACCCGGTGTAGGGCGCATCGAGTTCCCCCATCCAGCGGGCGGCGAAGTTGCTGAAGCCGGCGCCCACCCAGGGTTCTCCATCGCCGATGTCGAGGTTGACCTCCTGCTCGATGCGGGACCGGATAGGGGTCGCGAGATCCGAGAAGGTGTAGTACGTCACGAGGAAGCCGGAGGCGTCCGGCGACTCGCATGCATCGTCAAGAAGATTCCCGTTGCAGTCCGTCTTGGGATTCTCGATCGCGCCGCAGGTGTCGATCACTCCATCGTCGTTGCAGTCCTGCCAGGGGTTGAGCAGGATCTCGACGGCGTCCGGTCGTCCGTTGCCGTCGCAGTCGACGGACTGGCATTCGTCCGGGACCCCGTCCCCATCGAGGTCGAGGCTTTCGCCGTCGAGGATGTCGATGTCGTCGGGATAGAAGTTGGAGTTGCAGTCGACGTCGCCGACCTCCACGATCGAATGCAGCTGGATCTCCCCGTCGATGGCCTGGTCGCCGTCGGCATCCTTCCAACGGCCGTTGGGGGACATGTAGGCATGATTGCGACGGGGGCTGTCGGTCGGGAAGCCGTTTTCCCAAGAGGTGAACAGCCTGCTCTCCCCGGTGGCCCATCGCCAGTCGCCCTCGGTCGTCCCGTCGGAGAGTCCGATCCAGCAGTAGCGAGGGATGTCGTTCCAGCTGGAGAGCGCCTCGCGGACCGAGACCAGCTCCTGGTTCGACTCGAAGGACACGAGTCTGCCGCCGAGAGCGGCAGCGGCCTCGTCCGCCTCGGAGACGTTCGAGGGAGAGAGCAGGTAGTACTGATGAACGCTGCCGGGAATCGTGACCGGACCCGCGATGATCTCGGGTTGAGCGGCGTGAGCGCCCGAGCAGGCCAGAACGGCAAGGGTCACGGTCGTCACGATCTTCAGCATGATGAAGGTCTCGAGGGGGGGCGAACTGGCGTGGAGGGCATTTCCGGAAAACGCCATCGTAGCCTGGGGTCTCCCGAGGTTGAAAGATAAAGGGGATGAGATCCCGGTACGAGTCGAAATCCGCGGTTGTGAGGAGGGAATCCGCCGGTGATCCATAAACGAAGGTTTGTATATTGACTCGTCATGCAACCCACGGACACGATTCGCCAGGGCCAGAGTTTTCCCGTCGCCGCCGCGACGGTGATGACCAATCTGAAGACCACCCTGGCCGGCACGCTTGATTCATGCTCCTGCCTCGACGGAACCCGTCCCATCGACATCGCGAAGGGACTCGGCATCGACATGAAGCTTGCCTGGAAGGCCTCTCACCTGGCCAACGCGACCCAGCCGTTCGATTCGGTTCGCCATCTGCCCGGAATCGCGGGCATGCGGATCCTTCTCGACGCGGCGGTCGCCAGGGGCGCCGATCCCGCCATCGTCGGGCGGACGCTCGAGTCCTTCAAGGCGGTGCAGTCCTTCATCTCCAGGAACTGCGGCAGCCGGAGGGCGTTCGAGTCGATGGTGGCCGGCCTCGACGAGCTCGGAGACCGTCGGCTTGAACAGGAGCATCGCCGCACCCTCTTCCACGGGGCCCGATCCGTGTGGGGACTCAAGGCCGATGTCCTGCACCGTCTCGACGTCCTGTTTCCGAGTTCCATCGATCCTCTGATCGATTGTGCGACGATTCGGACGCTCGGCGGAGCACGGCGCCTTCGCGGCGGGGTTCCCCTGGTGTTTCCGCGGCCGCGGGTGGTCGACGACAGGGGAGTGGAGAGTCGGACCGGCCTGCGCGAGCCTCTGGACTCCTCGGTGAAGAGAGGGGAGCTTCCGATCGTCCACCGTCTCTGCTCTGGAGAGGTGCCGGAGATCAAGGTCCGGGAGCGCGAGGAGGGGATCATCTACGAGGCGCCGCCTCTGGAGGTCGCCGATGCGATGCCCTACACCTTCTCCACCGGGGAACTGCTGCGTGCGGTCCAGCCGACGGTGGTCCACGGCGATTCCCATGGCATCTACCAGCTGATGCGACTGCGGATCCCATCGCCGCTGGCGGTCTTCGACGTGCTCGTCGACACCGAACTCCTCGAGTCGGACAGCAAGCCCGACTCGTATCTCGCGAGCGAGCTTCACGTGTCCGCGAATTTCATCCGGAACGTCCGGCACGTGCGGTTGCCGGTCGCCATCCGCACCCGCGAGATCAGCAACGGACTCGACATCGAGGTTCCGGGTCTGAAGGACATGGGCGAACGCCTGCAGGTCGCCCTGGAGGCGACCCAGCGTCCGCTGTCACGCTTCCGCTGGTTCCGGCTCGAGGTCGAGTACCCGCCGATCTGCAGTCTCATCGCCTTCGAATGCGAGCAGACCTTCGGTTGATGGGATCCGATCCCGCCGGAGCTCCGCGCCTCGACGGCTTCCTCAGGCCCGCCAGCCCAGCCCTTCGAGATCGATCCCCATCCTCTCCGCCAGAAGGCGGTTGGAGGTCCGGAAGTCGATGGCTTCGAGGGAACGAGTGATCGCCTTCCGGGCTCTTCCCCGTCGTCGCGCCTCGCCCGAAGCGGTGGCGGTGCGACCGATCATCCGGGCGAACCGTCGACCGGCCGGTTCCAGGTGCGGGAGTGGCGGGGCGCGGTGCAGCGAGCTTCGGGTGGTCAGAAGGTTCACCCTCCTCAGAACCGCGACCTCGAGGAAGGACGGGGCCGCGTAGACGGGCCGGTTGTCCGCGGGTGGGGGGAATGCGATCCCGGAGAACGATTCGATCCTCTCGAGATAGGCGCTCGGATCCGCTCGAAGCAGCTCGAAGGGCAGGACCAGGACGTCGTCGGATCCGAAGAGGTCGTCGAGGAACGCGACGAATCGATGGAACTCGAGGAACCGTGCATCCGGAACCGGAAGCCGGTGGTCGCCGCGTTCCGCGGGGCGCAGAAAATCCTCGATGCCGCTGATCCCCCCGATCCTGATCTGCTGCAGCCACATCGATTCGAGGAGCGAGGTCTGCTCGCGGACCACGAGCATGACCCGCGCATCGGGCATGAGGCCCGCGAGTCTGGTGGCGGTTCGTTCGGCATCGTGCCAGCCCGAGGCGGGATTTCCGCTGAACCGCTCGTTCGAGATCACCGGCGCGTGGCCCCGGTTCTCCGACTCGGCCAGTCGATCGAGCACCCAGGCTCGAGTGGTCTCAGGCTCGTAGTCGAGGTCCCGCGGAAGGACGATCCGGGCGGTCGATTCCGCCCGGTCGTCGATGGCGTTGACCGGCCGGCCGTCCCGGCCGTCGAGGATCGACTTCTGGAACCAGGTCGATCCGGTCCGGTGCATGCCGAGATGGACGAGAGGGCGGGTCAAGGATCGGAGGGTGGGGGGTCGTTCGACCGCGGGCCGGCTCCGGGGCGGGGTGCACCGGGAGCCTCGAGGATGGCGAGGCGACGGACCAGGAGCGTCAGTTCCCGTCTGACCTTGCGCAGTCGAAGATAGAAGATGAAGAAGCCCTGCAGCACGACCAGGGTCATGAGATACAGGATCAGATCGGTGCCTCGGTCGATTCCCAGCGCCCGGGCGATCACCGTGGTTCGATCGGGATCGATGGCGGCGAGGATGCCGACCGTCAGGACCACGAGGACGAGGACCGCGACCGGTCTCCCGATCGACTTGCGGGCGCCGGCGACGACCGTGAGCACGACGAGTGCGCCCAGCACCGCGATCAGGATGATCTGGAACATGTTCATTCGACGATCCGGCCGACAAGATAGTGGAAGAGGATCCGGAAGCCGCCGGTCCACCGCTGACCCTTGGCCACCGAGTATTCGTCGTATCTGATGGTGACCGGATACTCCCGCACGCGAAATCCGCTGTGGGCGATCAGGTCGATCAGTTCGCTTGCATGAGCCATCCGGTCGGCAGTGATCTCGATGGATTCGGCGGCCCGGCGATCGAACACCCGCAGGCCATTGTGGACGTCGTTGAGGCTGATGCCGCTCAGCAGGCGATGGAACAGCACCGCGAGTCTGAGCAGGAGACGGCGGGAGGCTGGAATGGTCGACGTGTCGCCGGCGAATCGGTCGCCGAGGGCGATGTCGCACTCTCCGGCGGCCACGCCCCGGGTCATGGTCCAGAGGTCCTCGAGTCGGTGCTGACCATCGGCGTCGAAGTGGGCGATCCGACGGGCTCCGGATCGAAGGGCGAAATCCGTGCCGGTCTGAATTGCCGCTCCCTGACCCCGGTTGACCAGATGCCGCAGGGGGTGGGCGTCGGTCTGCTGCAGGGCCTCCCAGGAATCGTCCGACGATCCGTCGTCAACTGCCACGACATTCCGGAAATACGGCGTGATCGAGCCGATGACATCTGCAATCACCGGCCCCTCGTTGTAGACGGGGATCACGATCCAGGTATCGGCGGCCACGGCGGGGTCGAAATCCGGGAGATCGGACTGATTTGGATTCAAGGCTGGAATGGCCATGGGAACACCGTAACCTTAAATCTCACAGATGCTTCGAGTAACCCCGAGCAATCAGAGCAAGCAGGCCTTACGGGCCGCACAGGCGGACCAGGCCGCCGAGTCCACCGGTCCCAAACGATCGTTCAGGCTCCCTGTCGCCCTGGTGGCCGGTGGCGTGATGCTGGCCGTGCTGGCAGTCTTCTGGTCGTCCCTGGAGGCGGGTTTCGTCTACGACGACCTCCCCCGGATCGTCCAGGCCGAGGGGCGTCTGGGCTCGATCTGGCCGCCGGACTGGCTCTTCGATGGTCAGCGGCCCGTGGTGCAGCTCAGCCTGGTGCTGAACCACATGGCCGGTGGGATGGATCCCCGTGGGTATCACCTGTTCAATCTCCTCGTTCATGTCGCGTCCACGGGGCTGGTCTGCCTGGTCATGCTGCAGGGCGGGCGTCGACTGGCGGAACGGGGTGTCATCGGGCTCGGTGACCGTGGTCTGCTGGCCGTCGCGGCGGCCGTCGCCCTGGTGTGGGCGCTGCACCCGGTGCAGACCGCCACGGCGACCTACGTGATTCAGCGAGCGGAATCCCTTGCCGCATCGTTCTCCCTGCTCGCCATCCTCCTGCTGCTCGGTGCCGGTCGTCGCCCCGGAGCATGGCGAAACATTCTGATTCTCGTCTCGATCGTGATGGCCCTGGGTTCCAAGCCGACCGCGGTGGTGCTGCCGGCCTTGCTGCTTCTGGTCGACTGGAGCATCGTCGCCGGATCCTGGCGGGTGTTGCTCGACCGACGACGGGGACTTCATGTCGCGGCCTGGTCGTGTCTTCTCGTCCTGATGGGCACGGGGGCCGTGCAGTCGCTGTGGAGATCGGAAGGACTCGCGGGGGTCGGATTCGATGGTGTCGGCACCACGCCGATCGCCTACGCGATCTCGCAGGTGTCCGCGGCGGGTGTCTATGCAAGGGTGCTGATCGATCCTGCCGCGATGAGCATCGATCACGGGGTCGAGGCGCTCCAGCCGACATGGACGTCGATCTCCGGCATCCTGATCATCACGACGCTGCTCGTTCTGCTGGTGATCGCGATCGTCCGGCGGGCCTGGTGGGTGGTGATCCCCGGGGCCGTCCTTCTGTGCATGCTTCCGACCTCGAGTGTCGTGCCTCTGGTCGATCCGGTGGCCGACCATCGTCTTCATCTCGCGCTCCTTCCCATCGTGATCGGAGTGGTCGCGGTGGCGGCCCGGACCCTGAAGGCGCTGCCTGCGGCCGGCCGGCCGGCGGGGGCGGGCCTCGCGGCGGTCCTGCTCGCGGCGATCCTGGTGGGAGAGGGCCTCGCGGTGCGTCACCGCAACGCCGACTACGCCGACCCGGTCCGTCTCTGGAACACGGTGGCCGAACGCCGCCCCCGGCACGTGCGGGGTCTGGTGAATCGGGCCGCGATCGCGCTGCAGGACGGACGATACGAGGATGCCTCCCGGGATCTCTCGGCCGCGGAGGTCCTGCAGCCCACGAATCCGGTGGTGCTGGTGAACCTCGCCCTGGTGGATCTTCACGACCAGAAGCCTGAATCGGCGCTGCGAAGACTCGCCGTCGCCTCGTCCGTTCGTGCCGACGATCCGGTGCTTCATGCGGCCCGGGGCGATGCCCTGAGGGATCTCGGCCGTAACGCGGAGGCGGTCACCGCCTATGGCGATTCGCTGCGGATCCAGCCCGGAGACGTCGTGACCCGGATCGCCATGGGCAACGCCCTGGCGTCGATCGATCGTCTGGACGAGGCGGCGATCGAGTTTCGACTCGCCGCATCCGGGGCGTCGGATTCCGGCGTCCGCGCGAGCGCCCGCTTCAACGAGGGCAACATGCTCTTCATCCTCGAACGCATGCCGGAGGCGATCACCGCCTACGAGGCCGCCCTCGCCGCAGATCCGTCCCATTCGGAAGCGGCGTTCTGGCTGGAGGAGGCGAGGTCGCATGGCCGCTGACGTCACCGTCGTCGTTCCCGCCCGGGACACGGCTCGAACCCTCGGCGGGTGTCTGGACGGGCTGCTCGCGATCCGGGATCGTCCCGGTTCATCGTTGTCCCGGATCCTGCTGGTCGACGACGGTTCGCGGGACGACACGGTGGCGATCGCCGAGTCGCGGGGCGTCGAGGTGCTCGCCTCCGGCGGTCGCGGCGCGGGGGCGGCTCGCAACGTCGGCATCGCCGCGGCAGGCACCTCCCTGGTCTGGTTCGTCGATGCCGACTGCGTCGCGGCTCCGGATGCCCTCGATCACCTCCGACCCCATCTCGACGAACCCGGGGTCGCGGGTGCGGGCGGCACCTACGCCATCGCTCCCGACGCGACCCTCCTGGAGAGGCTGATCCACGAGGAGATCAAGGTTCGTCATGATCGGATGCCGGAGGAGGTGGACTTCCTCGCCACCTTCGACGTGCTCTACCGCCTCGACGTGCTTCGGGATCTGGATGGTTTCGACGAGCGCTACATGAAGGGTCAGGATGCCGATCTCGCCTTCCGGGTGATCGAGCACGGTCATCGACTTCGATTCGATCGCAGGTCAGAGGTCCGACATCATCATGCCGACCGGCTCTCCCGGTATCTCCGGGTGCAGAGGAAGCAGGGCTACTGGCGGGTGGCGCTCCATCTCGAGCATGCGGGTCGCGGGGGGAACTCCTACAGCGGGCCGCTGGATCACCTCCAGCCCTTCGTCGCCGCCGCAGTGATCGGGAGCCTGCCCCTTCTCGCCTTGTGGCCGTGGGGCGGGATTGCGCCGGCCCTGCTTCTGGTGATGCTGCTGCTCATGCAGATCCCGATGACCCTCGCGATGATCCGCCGGGGTGGACCCTCCATGGTCTGGTTCGTCCCCCTCGGTGCGGTTCGTGCGGTGTGGAGGGCGGTCGGACTCGCCCACGGCGTGGTGGATCGCGTCCTGCGTCGCGGCGCCATGGCTCCGAAGGGAGAAGATCGATGACCCTGCTCCCCCTGCTGTTCTGGGCGATGCTGCTGGTGCCCGGATACTCCGTGGCCCGTCGTCTCATGCCCGACGAGCTCGAAGGCGGACTCCTTCCCGGTCTGGCGGTCTCCTGGGTGACCTGCCTCGGGGTGCTCGCCCCGTTCATCGTGATCGGCTACCTGATCGGCGTGCCGATCTGGATCCCCGTGGTGCTGGTCGCGGCCTTCGTGCTCTGGGGCTGCTTCGACATCGCGTCGAGCGGCGTGTGGCGCAAGGTCGGTCGGCTGCTGCTCGCCTCGGTCTGCATCGAGCTGGTGCTTCTGGGCATCGAGTTCGTCTTCTCCGTGCGTCATGGTTCGATCCTCGCCGCCGACGCCAGGGTCCACCTGGCGAGGATCCGATTCCTCTTCGATCACGGCCTGACCAATCTGGACCCGTTCGTCGGGGACGGGAATCCCTATCCGATCTATCACACCAACATCCATCACGCGATGTTCGCCGTCGGGTCGCGGATCGTGGGTGTCGATCCGGTGACCTTCTGGTTCGGATCGCTCGCGGTGTCGAAGATGATGATCGCCAGCGGCATGGCCTACCTCGCCTGGGCGGTGCTGGGCGGTCGTTGGGCCGCGTGGATCGTGGCGGTGATGGTGCTGGTCAATCGAGGGCCGGTGACCTTCTCGCTCTATCCGAACCAGCTGGCGCCCTGGTTCCTGCTGCCGGTCTTCCTCGGGGTGTTGTCGAGGGTGCTGGCCGCCGCCTGGCGGGCCCCCGACCTCCCGTGGTGGTCGAGGCTGCCCCGTCTCGCCGGGATCTCCGTGGTCATCGGCATGTTCCATCCGCTGTACGCCGGCTTCGCGGTGGTGGTGGGAGTCCCGGTCCTGCTCGTGGTCGCCGGGTGGCGGCTGGTCCGACGGCGACCGGGGGCGGCCACCGCCCTGGTGGCGTTCGTCGTGCTCGTCGGATGTGCGATGCCGTTCCCCTTCGCCGGCAAGTTGATGACGGTGAGGGATCGAGAGGTGGCGGCGGACGTCAACGAGGTCCGAAGGAAGATCGCCGGTGGACGAGCCGGCGTGGAGATCGACGACGTGGTCTCGATCCAGGGGCATCTCGACGACCTCGGAGTCGAGACGGCGAAGGTCTCGTCCGAGGCGCCGACCGTGGACCAGCGGGAGAAGCGTCTTCTCAAGGCCTCCGACGGGTGGGTCAATCATCAGTGGGGTGATCGACTGATGCTCTCAAGGGAGCTCGGCCGTGGTTTCACGGGCGCATACCAGCGGGGGTACCTCAAGGCCTGGCGGGTGTGGTTCCTGGTGCTCGGCGGCGGACTGGCGATACTCCTCGCCCACCGACGCGAGGCCTGGTACCTGATGGGAGCGATCCTCGTGATCCAGGCCGTGGTGCTCGTTCCGCCGCTGGCCACCGCGGCCCTGAGGTTCCTCGGCGCGCAGTGGATGCTCCAGCGGTTCGAGACGCTCTCCTTCGTGTTCTTTCTGCCGCTGAGCATTCCCGCGATCGCGGCGGTCATCGAGGGCCGGCTCCGAGGACGGCTGTCCGGCCTGCGTTTCGGCTTCCTCGCGGACCGGCTGGTGCTGGCCATGCTCACGCTGGTCGCGATTCCGGTTTCGATGGCCCACGCCTCGCATCGAAAGCCCTACGACTGGGAGTACTACTGGAACCGGGTCTCGGCGCCTCTCCGTTATCGACACGGACGCGAGTACCGGGGTCTGATGCGGGTGCAGGAGTTCATGCAGGAGAACATCCCGGCGGGATCCGTGGTGGCGGTCGACCCCTTCACCGGGACCCGTCTCAAGATGCTTCACGACATCCGGATGGTGGCGAGCGAACGAAGCAGCACCGGAGTCGTGGACGGTGGCAGCCGGCGGATCCATCTGGATCTCATGTTCGATCTGGACACCGAGGAGGAGAGTCGGGCGGAGCTCTTCCGCCGGTACGGCGTCACCCATGTCGTGAGCAGGGGTTCTCCAAGGCAGTGGGTCGACTGGTGGGACGTGGAGAGCGTGAGGGGGAACGGCTACATCGTCTCCAGACTGGACGAGGAGCCCGATCTGACCCAGCTCTGGAAGCGGAACCTGAAGCAGGGGGTCCGCATGATCAGGGCCGGCCGTCACGACGAGGCGGTCGACAAGCTCCGGCTGGTGGTCCTCGATGATCCGCGTCTGGAGAAGGCGTGGTTCCATCTGGGACGGGCGCTGCGTGCCCGTCAGGATTCGGTACTCGCCTCCGAGTCGTTCGGTCGTGCCGCGGGCCTCGATCCCGACGACCTTCGCTATCCGTTCATGGAGGGCTTGACCGCCTTCGATGCCGAGCGGTATCCCGCCGCACTCGATGCCTTCGACCGGGCGAGACGACTGGCCCTGAAGCAGGAGGACACCGGGCAGGCGGCGTCGTCGCTTCTGAACATGGGCAACACCCGGTACATGCTCGGGCAGCTCGAGGATGCGATCGACGCGTATGACGCTGCTCTGGAGCTCGACGAGGAGTACGAGAAGGCTCTCGAATACCGGGGCATCGTGGCCGGGATCCTCGCCGAGGAGGCCGCCGGGGCGGAGGGCGAGGCGACGGAGGCCGACGGGGTCGATCAGTCCGAGGAGGATGCGGGTCGGCCCGCCAGTCCCGACGAGAACACGCCCTCCGCGAGGCCCACGCCATAGGCGATCCAGCTCCTGCCTCGGACCCGCCATGCCTTGCCTGCGACGACGCCGGCGATCGTGGTCGATGCGCCGATCGTCATCCAGACCGGGGCCTTCGCGAGTGTCGCGACGATCGCGATGAACGGTCCGTCGATGTCCCGGCGAAGCGGTGCCACGCATCGTCCCACCGTCCGCATGCGCCGCACCAGCCAGCCGGCGTTCGCTCGAGCGGGGGGGATCGAATCCACGACCACCGCATCCGCCGCCCAGACGATCCGGGCTCCGGTTCGGGCGAGCCGCTGGAAGAAGTGGCGGTCCTCGCTGAGTCTGAGGAACCCCTCGTCGAACCAGGTGTCCAGCCGCTGCAGGAGCGCGGCGTCGAAGATGACGTTGTTGGTGAACGCCCAGGGACGTTCCTCGCCCGTGGGGCGTGCGGGCTTGTCGAAGAAGCCTCCTTCGACGATCCAGTCCGGCGGGTCCTCCTCGAAGCGGGGGATCACCGGTCCGGTGACGATCTCCGCGCGATGGTCCCTCTTGATCCGGAGCATCTCGACGAGCCAGCCGGGCGTCGTCTCCTCGTCGTCGTCGACGAAGCCGACCAGTCCGTCGGGGCCCACCAGTTCGGCGGCGCGGCCGATGCCCCGGTTGCGAGGCGGTGCCACACCTCGGCGGGGTTCGACGAGCACGTCGATGGTGAGTCCGGTCTCGGCCCGGATCCGGTCGGCGACCTCGTCCGGCGACGAATCCTCGGGATCGTTGTTGACCACGACCACCCTCAGTTCGAGCGGGCCGTCCTCGAGGGGCGGCCGTTCCTGTTCGGCGAGGCTTCGCAGCACGCGTTCCAGGCCGTCCGGTCGGTGCAGGGTCGAGATGGAGAGGGCAAGGCAGGTCAACCCGGGAGATCTCCGCGGCGATCGATGTCAGCCGGCATGACGCTCGGCATACTCCTCGTATCGGCGACCGAGGACGCCGGCCACCAGTCCGCACGCCCGTCCGAGATCCCAGCAGGCGCGGGCCGCGGCGACGGATGGATGAATGATGGATGCGGCGCCTCGGAGGAGGCCGCGGATCCCGAAGCGTCCCGCTCGGAACAGCAGCGTGCCGCGGCCCCTGATTCCCGACAGGCCCTCCGCATGCAGGGCGTTGGTGCCCAGCCGGTAGGAGCGTCGGAACACCCAGCCCATGCCGATCCGTTCGATCGGATACCACTCGAAGGCGATCGCATCGTCCACCCACGTGATCTCGTGGCCGGCGTCCACGATGCGTCGGAAGAACTCCTTGTCGCTTCCGCCGCCGTGCCGCATGGCCTCGTCGAAGCGGAACCCTCCTCGGCGAAGGGGCTCGGCATCGATCATCGTGTTGTGGGTGAACGCCCAGGGGCGGCGGGTCCCGGTGGGGTATCGGGGGGGCTGATAGACCCCGCTCGCCTCCGCCCACGCGGGCGATCCGGTTGGGAATCTCGGAATCGCCGGCCCGGTCGTCACGGCGGTTCCGGAGGCTTCCCGTCCCCGGCAGAGGGCGGCCAGCCACTCCCGGTCCACGGTCTCGTCGTCGTCGAGGAAGGCCACTGCATCGGTGTCCGGATTCTCGAGGGCGATCTCGAGGGAGCGGTTGCGGGCCGCGGGGATGCCCGGTTCCGGCTCGAAGACGTGGCGAAGGGGGAGACTGCAGCCGGGAGGGGGCGCGTCGGTGGGAATGTCGTTCTCCACCACCACGACATGGACCCCTACGCCCTCGGGAACCGATATCTCCTCAAGCGAATGCAACAGCCGGGCAAGCCCCTCGGGCCGACGTCGGGTGATGATGCAGATCGCGACTTGCATGGAGGGTCCCGATGAGGACGGTGTCCGAGACTACCACGCCCGGCGGCATGCACGAGATCCCACGGATCTCGGTGGTGGTGGCGATGTTCGAGCGTCGGGACCGGTCGGTGGCCTGTGCCCGCAGTCTGGCGGCTCAGACGATCGATCGGGCGGAGATCATCTTCGTCGACGACGGTTCCGAGGACGACACGCCCGATGCGGTGGAGGCGATCGCCGCGGAGTCGAGGATTCCGATGAGGGTGCTGAGGAACGGACGGAATCTCGGGGCCAATGCGAGTCGCAATCGAGGCGTCGCCGCCGCCGCGGCGCCGCTGGTCGCGTTCCTCGACTCGGATTGCGAGGCGTCCGAGCAGTGGCTGGAGCGACTGGTCGAGGCCTTCGATGCGGACCCCACCCTCGGAGCGGCCTCCGGTCTGGTGGAGGATGCGTGCGTCGGCAACATCTGGGAGCTGGCGTTTCGTGGAACCCACCGGCTGCCGCATGCCGGTCCGTGCTCGAGGATCACCTCGTGCAATCTCTGCGTGCGACGTGAACTGATGCCGACGGGTGCCTGGGACGAGACCCGGCCCACCCGCACCGACGGCGGACGGCCCGACACCGCGATCTCCGCCCGTTGCGACGAGGAGGGGCTCAATCTCGCGATTCGAGCCGCGGGCTGGACCGTTCATGCCGTCCCCACCGCCGGAGTGCGGCACTTTCATCCCTACACCCGGCGGAGCCTCCTGCGTCAGGCCTGGTTCGGCGGCTGCTCGGTCGCGGAGATCGTCCGCCGATACCGGCTCGGTCCCCGGAAGGATCTCGGGCCGATCGCGGTCTTCTGGGTCCTGCTTGCGATCGGCCTGGTGGTCTCGCCGTTCACCGGCTGGTGGGTGATGTCGGTGCCCGCCCTGGTCGGCCTGCTCGCCGTGGCGGCCATCACCTGGAACGAACTGACCAACAAGGGGAAGACGGTGTTCGAGCTGGCCAGGGCCTCGCCGGCGCTCCTGGTCTACTACCACACGCGGCTGGCCGGATACCTCTGGAGATCGACTCAGATGAGGTTCGGCGGGCGGCCGGTGGAACAGGTCGACATCGGCGACCTTGCTCGCGGTCTGCCTTCTCCCAGGGAACCTCGTGCATGAGCGACGAGCGGCATGCGGATCTTCCGGGCCGCACCGCCCGTGGTGCGGCGACCATGCTGCTGGCCCGCGGTCTCGGCACGGGCATCGCGATCCTCGCCACCGCGGTCATCGCGAGATACGTCACGCCCGGCGAGTACGGACTGGTCGGCATGGTGATCGCGGTGCTGGGCGTGGCGAGGGTGCTCGAGGAGCTGGGGCTCGGGGATGCGGCCATCCAGCGCGATCGGATCGACGATTCCGAAGTCACCACGCTGGCCATCATCAACATTCTCTGCGGTGTCGTGCTGGGGCTCGGATTCGTGGCTTCGGCGCCGCTGATCGCCTGGTTCTACGGCCGGGACGAGCTGGTGCCGCTCTGTGTCGCGTTGTCGCCCCTCTTCGTCTTCGCGGGGATCGGCGCCCAGCCGAGAGCGATGATGCGGCGGCGATTCCGGTTCCGGGCTCTCGCCGTCGCCCAGACCGGTTCTCTGGTGGCCGGCGCGATCGCGGGCACGGCAGGTGCGGTCGGCGGTCTCGGCCCGTGGGCGATCGTCCTCCAGCATCTCGTGGGAGGCGGGGTCCTCGCCGTCGGCTGCCTCATCGGTTCCGGCTGGCGGCCGGTGCGTCCGGCCTCCCTCCGTAGGATCCGTCCCATGCTCGGATACGGGCTGAACCTGGGAGCGAGTCAGTTCCTGAATGCGATCACGCGGAATCTCGACGACATCCTCATCGGCCGATTCGTGGGACCGATCGCGGTGGGGGCCTACGGCCGCGCGTTCCAGCTCATGTCACTGCCGGCGACCCAGCTCAATCAGCCGCTCACCAGTGCGGTCGTGCCGGCACTGAGCCGACTGCAGGACCAGCCGGATCGATTCCGATCGCTCTATCGATCAAGCATCGAGGTGATCGCCAGTCTCGCATTCCCCCTGGCGGTCTTCACCGGCGTCGCCGCACCGGCGATGGTCGGGACGATCCTCGGCCCCGACTGGAGCGAGGCGACGCCGCTGCTGCGAGCCCTGGCCCCGGCGGGTCTGATGGTCTCCCTGAACGTCGCCACCGGATGGGTGTACCTCTCCCTGGGACGGACCGATCGACAGCTGCGCTGGCGACTGCTGGGTTCGACCGCCGCGGTCGTGGGAATGGTCGCGGGGCTTCCATGGGGGGCTCTGGGGGTGGCGCTCGGCCTGAGTTCGGCCCGGGTCCTCATGCGGCTGCCTGCCGTGCTCTACTGCTTCCATGGGACACCCCTGGTCCTCCTCGATCTTGGAAGCGTGGTCTGGCGGACCGCGATCGCATCGGCCGTCGCCGGGGTGCTTGCGTGGCTCTTCGATCCGCAGATGCTTCAGCCGGTGGGGCGGCTCCTCGTTCAGTCGCTCGTGTTCATCGGCATCTGGCTGGGGACCATGGCGGTGCTGCCCGGCGGGACGGGCCGTCTGCGGGCAGGTGTCCGTCTGGTTCGCGGGCTTCGGAGCGGGGAGGTGATGGATGCCTCGTGAACCCCTGGTCCGATTGCGATCGGCGATCGAGAAGCCTCTTCAGCGTTGCGGCCTCTTCAGGCCCGCCACCCTTCCGTCCTTTCTCGGAATCGGGGCCCAGAAGTCGGGGACCACCTGGTTGCACGCGCGTCTTCGCGAGCATCCCTCGCTGTTCCTGCCCGCGGAGAAGGAGCTTCACTACTTCGACTGGAACTTCCACCGCCCTCTTCACGGGTATGCCAGGCGGTTCGCCGATGCCGGGGATCGCCTGCCCGGCGAGATCACCCCCGGGTACGGGATGCTGTCTCCCGATCGGATCTCCTTCGTGGCCCGCGTCCTCCCGGGGGTGCGTCTGATCTATCTGATGCGGGATCCGGTCGAGCGGGCATGGTCGCAGGTGGTCATGAACGCGATCGAGATCGACGGCGAGGATCCGGACGCCGTCGACCATGCGACCTGGCTGGAGAGGCTCGGGCATCCCCGGGTGCGTCGCCGTGGAGATCATGCGGCGGTCATAGACGCATGGTCGAGACACGTTCCCGAGGATCGCATCATGATCGGGTGGTTCGAGGAGATCGCCGAGGATCCCGCCGGGCTGCTGACCAGGACTCACGACTTCCTCGGAGTTGAAAGGATCGAGGCACGGGAGTCAGGTGTCGTTCGGCCGGGCAGATCCGTGCCGATGCCGGATGTCGTTCGCGAGGGACTGGTGACCATGCTTCGCCCCGAGCTCGAGGGGCTGGCGCGTCGCTTCGGTGGGCCTTGCGAGGCCTGGTTGGCGAGGTGGTGCGGATGAGCGGAATTCTTGAAGGCATCCGCCGCCGGGCCTACGACCTCCAACGCTGGATCCGAGAGGAACGGGTCGCCCGACGCGCCGTCGTGCAACCGGCCCCGAAGTTCATCCTCGGCATGCAGAAGAGCGGGACCTCGGTGATCGCCGGACTGCTGTCCCTGCGGACCGGTGTTCCGGCGGCGGTCGATCTGGCCCGGGAATGGAGGCGATCCACGATCGTGGCGGCCTCGAGGAGTCGCCGCGGCTTCGATCGCTTCGTTCGAAGGAACGCGGCCGACTTCTCCCGTCGGATCGTCAAGGAGCCCTCTCTGACCTTCGTGCACGAGCATCTGCTCCGACGCTGGCCGGATTCCGACATCGCGATCGTGGTGCGGGATCCGGTGTCGACCATCCGGAGCGTGCTCGAGCGACTCGGTCTTCCGGGTGATCTGGAGTCGATGCCCACGGCCTCTCTCGAGGCCGTCCCCCAGCCATGGCGGCTGGTGCTGGACAACCGCTGGCTGGGAGTGGATTCCGAGCACTACATCGATCAGCTGTCCCGGCGGTGGTGTCTCGCCGCGGAGCTGGCGATCGAACACCGCGATCGATGGCAGGTCGTGAGATACGAGGATTTCAGCCTCGACAAGGTCACGGTCGTGGATCGGATGGCGGATCATTTCGGGTTGCCCGTGGTGGCCGAGATCGACGCCTTCCTCGACCGGCCCTTCCAGCCGCGAGGAGCGAGGAGGGATCCCGAAGCGGTCTTCGGAGACAATCTGCAGCGGATCATCGACTCGACGCGCCCGCTGGCCCGTCGACTGGGGTATCACGAATGACGCAGGCGACGATGAGGATCCTGGTGGTCACCGGTGCGTTTCCGCTCGGGTCGGAGACGTTCATCCGGGAACAGTGCCTCGAGCTTCTGGAGCAGGGGGCGGAGATCGACGTCCTCGCCCTGCGTCCCGGGGACGGGACATGGTCGGAACGTGACCGCGCCGCCGGGCTCGAGTCCATGGTCCTTCAGGCCGACATCGATCGGCCGCTCGTCGGCAGGCTGGCGATGGCCCCGGGCCGGTTCATCGGCCGGTTTCTCCGCTCGCCGGGGCTGGCCATGAGGTCCGTCTCTCCGGCCCTCGGCTGGCGGGCCGCTTCCGGGCAGCTCCTCGAGATCGCCGCCGCCTTCGACACGCTGCCTCGCCGCTACGACGCCATCCACTGCGAGTTCGGTCCGATGGGGCGGATCATGCTTCCGGTGATCGATGCAGGCATCGTGGAGGGTCCCATGTCCGTCGCCTTCTACGGCTACGACATCACCCGGGAGTTGCAGAAGCACGGTGATGATGTCTATCGGGAACTGTTCGCCCGGGCCGCCGTGCTGCTGCCGAACTCCGAGTATCTGGCCTCGCGACTGCGGGACGCGGGAGCACCGCCCGACAAGGTGAGGCTTCATCGGCTCGGCATCAGGGTCGACGACTTCCCCCTGGTGGACCGTCGTGATCGAGTGGGGCCGCCGATCGCTCTTGCGGTGGGACGATGTGTCGAGAAGAAGGGCTTCGAATACTTCCTTCGCGCGATGGCCATGGTCGGAGATCGAAGCCCGGTCCGGGGTGTGATCATCGGGGACGGACCATTGCGTCCTTCCCTTGAGCAGCTGGCGATGGAGCTCGGGGTCTTCGAACGGGTGGACTTCGTCGGTTGGAGGAGTCATGACGAGGTCTCCAACCTCATGCGTGAGGCGGATCTTCTGGTGGCGCCGAGCGTGGTCGCGGCGGATGGAGACATGGAAGGCATGCCTCTGGTGATCGCCGAGGCGATGTCCACCGGGCTGCCGGTCCTGGGCACCAGGCACAGCGGCATCCCGGAGGCGGTGCGTCACGACCTGAACGGGATCGTGGTGGAGGAGCGGGATCCCGAGGCCCTGGCCGAGGGGCTCGTGCAGCTATCGGACCATGGGCGGCGACTTGAAGCCGGAAATCGATCTCGAGGGATCGTCGAGGAGGATTTCAGCTTCCAGATCCAGGGCGAGCGGCTGATGAAGATCCTGATATCGATCTCGGAGCGGCGACCGAGCTCGGTCTGCGACTGATTTCCGGGAATCGAACGGAAATTTCCCTTTGGAATTGAAAACGAACGATGAGCGATTAATATCAAGCCCTGAGTGCCCCCACGACGTCTGGCACCCCGACTTTGGAGCAGGATAGAGATGATGAACACCATGAAGATCAGTGCTGCCTCGTGTGCCTTGGTTGCTCTTGTCGCCGTCACCGCGGTGATGGCTGCTGATGGAAAGCGAAAGGGAGATCGTTTCGTTCCCACGAACGACGACTTCCGAGCTTCCGCTCAGCGGGCCGCCAGCCAGGGTTCATCTCCCGACTGCTGCCCCGGCGATCTCAACTGCGACGGTCTCGTCGACGGTGCGGACCTCGGTCTGATGATCACCGCCTGGGGTACCAACGATCCGTCCGCCGATCTCACCGGCAACGGACTCGTCGATGGTGGCGACCTCGGGCTGCTGATCGGCGCCTGGGGCCCCTGCTCGGGCTGATATCCCGTTCGAATCATGGAAGATCGTGGCCACCTTGATGCCGGCCGCAGGTGGACGCTCCACCTTGAAGCCGGCAACGAGAGCAGGCATGTCGTTTTCCAATCGTGAATCTTCCGGCCTTCCGACGCGAGCCTCCTCGAGGCTCGCGGTTCTGTCGGCAGGCCTCGTTCTGTTGCTTGCTGCGCCCACGTTCGGCGGTGATGACTGCAATGGCAACGGGATTCCCGATGCGATGGACATCAAGAAGGGGATCAGTCTCGACTGCCAGCCCGACGGCATCCCCGATGAATGCCAGGTCTCCGACCCCATCCAGTACGCCTACGACTCCGGCCCCGTGACCGGCCTCTCCGGTGACTCGGCTTCGGTGCTCGCTCTGACCCGCTTCATCGCCGCCGGCGTCTTTCCCTACATCGGGGGCATCGCCTACGAGGGGCTCGAACTCCCCGAAGGCACGCTGATCAACGCCGGTGTCTGGTCCGATCCCGACGCTGACGGGGATCCTTCGGACGCCGTGCTGCTGGAGTCCGCCTCGGCGGTCTGGGAGATCGACGGTTCGGCGAGGATCGTGTTCGATCTCGGGGTCGAGGTCGGTGGGGACGGGGCCTCGTTCTTCGTCGGCCTCTGGGTCGAAGGGGTCGCGGACTGGACCATCGGTTTCGACACCGGCTCGCTCGCCCGGCAGGGGGTCGTGGTGCTTGCGGACGATGCGATCGATCCATCGGACCTCGCGGCGGCCGTGCCCGCGGGCAGCCTCTGCCCGGGGTGCGATGGGGACTGGACGATCCGGGCCCTCGCCTGCGACCAGCCCTGGTGCGCGACCGGCTACGACGTGGACGGTGACGGAATCCCCGATGCCTGCGAACCGGACTGCAATCTCAACGACGTTCCCGATGACGAGGACATCGCTTCCGGAGCCTCGACCGACTGTGATGGTGACGGGGTCCCCGACGACTGCCAGCAGCTCGAGGACTGTGATGATGACGGGATCCTCGACATCTGTGCCATCCTCCCCGGCACCGGGCTCCACCGGTCGGTCTGGGGCAACGCGATCGGATACGGCCCTCCCCTCTATCGGGACATCGTCGCCGGCATCGACTTCAACACCGAGGATGGCGACTCGACCCCGGGCGTGTCCGACTTCTACACGATCGAGTGGAAGGGTGCCCTGACCGTGCCGACCAGCGGGGCCTATCAGCTTCGCTTCGACGCGGACGATCGGTTCCGCGCCTGGATCGACGGCGTCATCGTGCTCGGAGACAACGACGATCCTCAGGAGCCCGGTCAGGGCAGTGGCAGCGTGGTGATCGAGCTGGAAGCGGGCGTTCCGGTCGCCTTCCGCGCCCGCTTCTACGAGGAGTCGGGCGGTGAGCGATGCCGGCTGTGGTGGACGCCACCCGGCGGCGACGAGTTGATCATCCCGCAGTGGGCCTTCACTCCGGCGGTCGATCGCGACGGCGATGGATCGATCGATCTCTGTGTCGAGGGCGACTGCAACGAGAACGGCATCTCCGACGACGTCGATCTTCTGGCGGGGGTCAGCGACTGCAACTCGGACGGCATACCGGACACGTGCCAGCCCGAGCTGGACTGTGACGGCGACCTCGTCCCCGACGAATGCGTGGCGGGGGTCGGAGGACTCGTCGGCACCTACTTCTCGAGCCCGGAGATCGGGATCTTCGGCGAGCTTCTGATGGCCCGGGTCGATCCGGAAGTCTTCTTCGACTGGGGTGGCGGATCACCTGACCCGCTGGTCCCCGAGAACCGGTTCGCGGTTCGATGGATCGGCACCATCGTCGCTTCGCGGTCCGGTCTCCATCGATTCCGCTTCAACTGCGATGACGGGGTTCGTGCCTACATCGACGGAGTGCAGTTGGTGGATGCATGGTTCGACCAGTCCGGTGGCGAAAATCATCAGTTCGATCTCGACCTTGTCGCCGGTGAGCGACGCGCGATCCGGATCGAGTACTACGAGAACGGCGGATCCGCCAGCATGCGTTTCCGTTGGCGACTGCCCGGAGAGACCGATTTCGCGGCCGTGCCGACCGAGGCGATGATCCCCCTCGTCGATGTCGATGGGGACGGGGTCGCCGATTCCTGCGCCCCCGACTGCGACGGAGACGGCGTCAGTGACGCTGTCGCCATCGCCGAGGGACTCTCCGAGGACTGCAACGAGAACGGCGTCCCCGACGAGTGTGATCTCGGATTCGCCGGAGACGACGTCATCGCATGGTGGCGTTTCGAGGATCCCGCGGATCTGGGTCGGGACGAAGGGCCCTTCGGCCTGCAGCTCGACATCTCGGGAGTGGCCGCCTCCGGTGACACGCCGGTGGTCGAGATCCCCCGCACCGGAGATCCCGATCTCGGTTCATCCGCCTGCGACTTCTCCAACCGGCTGACCACCCTCGATCCCGATCGGAGGCTCAGTCTGGTGGAGAGCCGCTTCACCGCCGAGGCATGGGTCCGTCTCGACGAGCTGGCCGGAGACGCCTCCACCCCGGCCGACCGGCAGTGGCTCTTCCAGCGGAAGAACCCGACCTCGGACGGTCGCATCGAATGGGCCTTCCTCGTCCAGGCGGGGAACATCCACGAGGTCAGCGGATTCGGCGTCTTCGGATCCGATCTCCTCCCGACCGGCAGGCAGCTGGCGATGGTGCTCGGAACCGGGAGCGCCACCGGCTCGGAGAAGTGGTGCGTGCTGAGTGATCTTCAGATCACGGACGGCGAGTGGCACCACGTCTCGATCGCCTGGGATCCTTTCCGTTCCGAGGTCCGCTTCGAGCTCGATGGCGAGGTCGACGTGCAGCGGTTCGAGAACCGCGGTCTGAACCCGAACGCCCATCGCTTCGCGATCGGCGGTCATGTCAACGAGTCCGGGGCCTGGAACCAGGGGATTCGAGGCCTCGTCGACGAGGTCCGCATCCGCCGGGGCCTCGCGCCGCTCGATGAGATGCTGGATCGAGCCTACGTGGTCGTCTCTCCGGACGACGATGATGACGGCATCCCGGACGAGTGCGCCGATTCGCCGTGTCCCGGCGACTTCGACGGCAACGGCATCGTCGATGGAAGCGACCTCGGCACCCTGTTCACCCAGTGGGGTGGTCCCGGTTCCGCGGACTTCGACGGGAACTCCGTCGTCGACGGTGGCGATCTTGGCACGCTCTTCGTGTACTGGGGGCCGTGCCCATGAGATCGCCGGCCTGGCCGCTTCTGCGAGCGGTGATGCTGGTCGTTCCGGTGGTGACTCTTCCTGCGGCGGCCGAGGAGTACTTCGTTCCGGACGACTTCGGTCTGATCCAGCTGGCGATCGATGCCGCAGAGGATGGTGACGTCGTCTCGGTGCGTCCGGGGACGTACTTCGAGACCATCGAATTCAAAGGGAAGGCGATCACGGTCCGAAGCACGGGCGGCCCGGAATCCACGGTCATCAACGTCGCCGGAGGCGGCAACAGCGTGGTGGTGTTCAACGCGGAGGAGGGGCGTGACTCGGTCATCGACGGCTTCGAGCTTCGCGAGGGCACCGGAAACTGCGACCTGTTCTTCTGCTACGGCGGCGGCATCTTCTGCAACGAGGCCTCGCCGACCATCCGGAACTGCATCATCAGGGACAACGCCACGACCTTCGACGGCGGCGGGATGTACGTGCGACAAGGATCGCCCGTCATCGAGAACTGCCGGTTCGAGGGCAACGTCGCCAAGTGGTACCAGGGGGGCGGCATCTACATCGACGGAGGATCGATCGAGCTTCGCGGCTGCAGGTTCGTCGGAAACTCGTGCAATGGTGGGGGCGGCGGCATCCTCGCCAAGTTCACCACGGTCCTCGTCGAGGACTGCGAGTTCACCGCCAACGTGGCGGGTGCCAACGGCGGCGCCGTGGATGCCACCGGTGGATCGACCACGATTCGTGGCTCGCTCTTCGACTTCAATCGGTGCGGCACGCGGGGCGGCGGAATCCGTCACGGGGGCGGCCCCTTTCTCGTCGAGGACTGCCGGATCGCCTTCAACGACGCTCGCGGTGATGGTGGGGGGATCCATTGCAAGGACGGCGATCTCCGGATCCTCGACTGTGATGTCACCGGGAACGTCGCCTATGGAAAGGGCGGCGGATTCCATGTCGACGGCGGCGACCAGCTCCTGATCGAGGGATGCAGCGTCCGGAACAACACCTGCGAGGTGAGCGACGGCGGGGGACTCCTCGTGGCCGACGTGCCGGTGGAGATCCGATCGTGCGAGTTCTCGGACAACGAGGCGCACAAGGGAGGCGCGGTGCACGCCTATGGCGCCTCCGGGCCGATACTCGTCGTCGGTTCGACCTTCACCCGCAACCGGGCCGTCCTCGGAAACGGCGGGGCGCTCGAGCTCTCGAGCGGTCCGGTCGACATCGTGAACAGCGGCTTCTTCCTGAACGAGACGGTGGACAACGGCGGCGCCGTCAAGGCGAACCAGATCGAGGACCTCGTCATCGCCAACTGCGTCTTCGTCGGGAACCAGGCCTATTGGAACGGCGGTGCCATGGACGTCCACCAGGGGCTGCACAGGATCGTCAACTGCACGGTGCTGGACAACGAGACGTACGGCGCGGGCGGCGGCATCTACGGGAACGTGAACGGTCTCGTGGCGAACTGCATCGTTCGAGGCAATCACGCGATGCGATGGCCCGACGTCTCCAATCGCGACGAGGGCTGGGAGATAGATCTTCGATGGTCGAACGTGGGCGAATGGCGAGGCGAGGCGTTGGGAGCCGTGGTGGGTCGTTCGGGCGTCGCCGATCGTCTGGGGCCCGATCGGATGGTCGGCACCGGCGACGAGGATCTGCGGGCCACCGCTTGTCTTGCCGGAATCGACGCGGGGGACGCGATGCTGATGCCTGCGGATCGGGCCGACGTGGATCGGGACGGCGACGTCCTCGAGCCGATCCCGCTCGACTACCACGGCCGGCCTCGCTTCTTCGACGATCCCTCGGTGCCCGATGGGTCCGGACTTCCCGGGGCCGCGGTCGACGTGGGAGCGTCGGAATGGCAGGGATCCGGCCCTCCGTGCGATGCCGTGGTCGACTGTGACGGCAACGGCGTGGCCGACCGGCTCGACATCGCGGACTGTCTCGGGGACCCGGGGTGTCTCGACTGCAACGGCAACGGTCGGCCCGATCGATGTGACGTCGTCGACGATCCGCCTCCGTTCGAGTCGGGGATCGGGTTCTGGCGATTCGACGGCGACGCGGGCGATCTCGGGCGTGCCCGCCTCGACGGCGAGCTCAACGGCGACGCAGCCTTCACCGTTGATCGTGCGGTGGACGTGGTCCCGGGGCTCCGAGGGGCACCCAACCTCGGGGCGATCGAGATCGGAGAGACCGGCTTCGTGAGGGTCCGCGACCGGGATCACCAGAGTTTCGTGATGGGCCACACGGATTTCACGATCGAGGCCTGGGTGCGGATCGACGAACTGGGCGGTCTCGGCGACGCCTCAAGGCGACAGTATCTCGTCCAGCGGAAGCCGGGCGACAGCGGGGGGTCCAGCATGGACTATGCCTTCCTCGTTCAGGGGGGCAACCTTCCGCAGGGCGTCGATCGTCGCTATGGGAAGAGCTCCGGATTGAGCGGCCGTGAACTCGTGGTGCAGTTCGGCGAAAATGGAAGCACGTGGTGTGTCACCAGCTTCCTCGAGGTCGAGTCGACGGGGTGGCATCACGTCAGCGTCTCGGTCGACGGAGACCAGAACATCTTCCGCTTCGGATTGGACGGCGAGTTCGAGGAGATCCCCCTCGACGACGGGATCACCCGATTCGGTCCGGAGGCGAACCTGATCATCGGGGCCCACACCAACAGCTCGGGTCAGTTCAACCAGCGACTGCGGGGCGCGATCGACGAGCTCCGGATCGTGCGACGCGTCCTGTCGCCCGGCGAGATGCTCGACGCCTGGCCGGCCGGCACCAGCGCCGACTGCAACGGCAATGGTCGTCCCGACGACTGCGACATCGCCGACGGGCTGCTCGCCGACGTGGATGGCGACCTGCTCCCCGACGAGTGTGCGATCGGCGGTTGTCCGGGGGACCTCGATGGTGACGGCGACGTGGGAGGCTCCGATCTCGGACTGTTGTTCGTCGCCTGGGACGGGCCCGGGCCGGCCGATCTGGACGGGGACGGCGTCGTGGGGGGCGCGGACCTCGGGCTTCTCTTCGTCCTCTGGGGAGACTGCCCGGCGGGTTGCGCTCCGACCTCGTGCGACGACGATGACGAATGCACCTTCGACGGCTGCCACCCCGTGACCGGTGCATGCACCCATGTCAGGATCCCGGGATGCGTGAGCGACCCCTGCTTCGGCGTCTTCTGCGACGACGGTGACGACTGCACGACCGACGAGTGTGATCCATCGACCGGCGAGTGCATCCACGTGCCGATCCCCGGCTGCGAACCGGATCCCTGTGAGGGGGTCGAGTGCGACGACGGAGATCCGTGCACCGAGGACTTCTGTGATCCACTCACCGGAGCCTGCGTGCACGAGCCCATCGACGGCTGCGAGCCGGCACCGTGCGGGGATCCGGCCGCAGGAGGGTGCTTCCGTCCCGGGCCGCTTCCAAACTGCGACGATCTCGAATGCTGCGAAGCGGTGTGTGCGGTCGACGACTACTGCTGTCTCGATGCATGGGATGCCTACTGCGTCGAGCTGGCGGGTTCGATCTGTCCCTGATCCGTGGCTGAAGTCGTCGGAGCCGTGACGCTGGTGGCTAGGAGTACCCGGTTGATCGGCGGCTCGTCGCGGTCCTGCGGGCGGGTGGAATAGCGGGCGCGGTGAAAGCGGAGTTCGGTTCCGGAGGGGCGGTCCCCGACCGCGAGTCGCGCGAGTTCCCCGAGCGCCGCGTCACGCTGCGGCCCGTCCGGAAGCTTGAGGACGCGGGAGACGACGCCGATCCAGCGGGCGGTGCGGAGCGGGCCCCGGCCGGTGGCGAATGATTCCGTGACGACCCGGCCGTCGGGATCGACGATGTCCAGCTCGATGACCGATCGGACCGGCTCGCGGATGGGATAGGCGAACTTCGGATAGCACGCGAACGGCCATCCGTAGTTGTCTCCTCGGATCCCGTACCAGGCGTTTCCGACCAGAAGCACGGTCCCTGCGACGATGTTCGGTATCAGGGATCCTCTCGGATGCGGGCCGTCGGTCCGTCCGATGCCGAGTCGTATGGATCTGATCCCCGTCGCCGCGAGCAGTCTCTGCCAGTCGATGAGGACGACGTAGACGCCCATGAGCGAGATGAACGCGATGTTGAGCGTCGCCATGTTGGCGAGGTGGAACCCGAGTCCGAGCACGAAGGCGAGGATTCTGGTTCGGCGGTCGAACATCATGAAGATGAAGGACAGTTCGAAGGCCACCACGCCGAGTCCGCCGGCCCGCAGGAGCCAGGGGTGGTCGGTTGGATCGATCATCGGCTTCCAGGTGGCGTGCGTCGTCCACTGGTGCCATATCTGGTGCCGCAGGTGATCGCTGAAGATCCAGTCCGCGCCGCCGGTCCACAGCTTCCAGATTCCAGGAAAGAAGTAGACCATGCCCAGAAGCAGCCATGCGAAGTGAAGTGGCAGTCCGTACCTGATGTCCGATGCCGGAGCCTGTCGTCGCCGGCCGAGCCACGCGTCCACGGAGAGGACGTCGCCGCATCGCGAGGTCGCCAGCAGGATCGCGAACCAGACGAGATGGTGGGAGTGATTCACCTTTCCGTGCAACTGGGGCACGCCGAGGATGACGAGGGTGAGGACGGCGCTGGCGATCGTCGCGGGCCGGGTCAGGAACCCCGCCGCGGCCATGGTGGTCACCATGATCCATGCGTAGAGCATCACCCGGGCGGCACCGGGTTCGGGGAGATTCGAGGCGAGCAGCGGCCCCAGACCCGAGGGCGGGAACAGCAGGGCGTCGGGAAGTCCGACATGAATGATGAATTCCTCGCCACCGGCGGGAAGCATCAGCAGGGTTCCGAAGGTCGCGATGCGAAGAATCGCCAGGTTCAGAGCGGCATCGGTCTCGGTCAGGAAGCCGCCCAGTCTCCGAGCCACGCTGCGACGCCGGATCACGAGGATCGCGGTGGCGACCGCCCCGCCCCAGACCATGCCGATCCGGGTCATGATCGTCGAGGCGACCCACACCACGTGTTCGGGATCGTCCCAGGCGGGGTTGGCGACCCGTCTCTCGTCGATGAGCGAGACCAGCCACTGGAATCCGCCTTCGCCGCTGGCGGCGGCCAGCACCATGCCCCCGATCCAGAGCTTCCACATCAGCCAGAGGGCCATCCAGCCGGCGATGGTTCCGGTCGAGAGCAGCAGGAGGGGATGTCGAGCGTGTTCACGCGAGGGCATGGCGGGGCTCGGGATACGGATCGCCGGTCAGCCTCTTCTTCGGGTCGAAGGTGCCACGGGCATCAGGGAGGATGGTGATGAATCGGTTTCCGGGACCCCGGAAGGGCGATTCCTCCCGGGAGGCGGTCGCGACGGGAGTGGTCACGCCGTCGGCCAGGGTGGCTTTCGCTCGAGGAGCGCGTGCAGCTCCTCGTTGCAGGGAGCGAAGCGTTCCCGCAGACGTCGAATGGTGTCCGGGGGCGGTTCCGCATCGTCGCCGGAATTGAGCGCCGGGTTCCGATCGTGAGACTCGATCGCGGGCAGTCCCAGGTGGGAGAGGACCCGGTTGCCGACGGTTACGGGAGCGTCGAAGTAGTCCTCCGCGAAGAGCACCAGAAAACGGTCGCGGTCGAAGGCGTCGAACCAGCCGGACAGCTGATCCGCGTAGCGGCCGCGGGCGAAGTAGGAGAAGTGCTCATGCGGGCCCGAGACCGCGTCGGGGTCGTCGCGAAGCCGCTGGTGTTCGCCGGCCAGCCGATCCTTCTCGGCCGACAGGGCCGATTCGAAATCGAGCGTCTCCATTCCAAGGCGTCTCTCGTGCCGGTAGTGGCTCCACGCACGGATCGCCGGATCCCGGAGCAGAACGATGAGATCGATGTCCGGGCCGAGCAGCCGCCGGGCCGTCGTCGGCGTCCTCGGATGGAAGAGGTAGTAGGGGCAGGCATCGCCCGCCCTCGCCCGGCCTCCGTGTCGGCGTTCGATTCCGGATCGTCGGAAGCGGGTCTCCTGGAAGGCGCGGCAGGCGAGCGTGGTGGGCCGGCGGCCGGTCAGAACCCTGCATTCCTTCGTGAGTCGTGGGAGAATGCGGGGGCTTGCTGAGATGCGTCGATCCAGGTCCGTGGTGCCGGACTTCTGGGCCCCGATCAGAAGAAAATCGGGGAGCACCCGCACCGGGGCCGAGATCAGTCGGTGGGTGCCGGGTCGAGGAACCGGGGTGGGAGGGGTGTTCGAGGATGTCCTCTCCTGGGCCATGCAGACGAAGATACATGTGAAACAAGGACTCGTCGATGCTTCAAGGATTCTCCAGCAGGCCCCCCGCCAACCGGTTCCTGATCCTCTTCCCGGGGAGAACCGGCAGTTCCTGGATGGTGGAGGCGCTTTCCCGGCATCCGGGAGTCCGGATCGAGGGGGAGATCCTCGTTCGCAGGTCCGCGGCCGAACAGCGGAAGGCGTTCAAGCGACTTCTCGGTGACGGGGCGCAACCCGGCGCGAACGGATTCAAGGCCAAGCTCAAGGATGTCGCGGAGCCGGAGGTGCTTCGATCCTTCGTGCAGGAGCATGATGTCTCGGTCATTCACATGCGTCGGAGCGACCTGCTTCGACTGGCCCTGTCTCGAATCAACGCCAGAAGGCTGCACGACGCCACGGGAGCCTGGAACGTGCGGGCCGGCATGAGCCCCGTCGATGGAGGGGAGATCGGCGTCGAGGAGCTCGTCGAATCGCTTTCGAGTTGCCGTCGGGATGTCCTGGCCCTCGAGGAGTACGTTCGGTCACTGGGGGTCGAGCCGCATGTGATCGAGTACGCCGACATCCTCGTCTCGCCCGAGGCCGTGCTGCGGACGATTCAGGAGTTCATCGGCGTGCCGTTCCGCTCGCTGGAGTCGTCGGTGTTCAAGAACACCAGCGAGAATCTGCGTCGCGCCGTCCCGAATCTCGACGACCTTCGCCGGGAGCTGGGTTCGGGGGAGTGGGCGTCCGTCTTCGAGATCGATCCGGTCAGCGAGAGGAGCGGCTCTTCCTCAGGTTGATCAGAAGCCGGCGCCATCTTCGGAGCCTCCATCCCCTGCTCTCCCGGATCCTGCGCCGGATCAGGGTCCGAAGCGCCTCGTCACGTGTCCCTCCGAACTCGAATTCGTCGGTCAGCCAATGGAGGAAGTCGCGGCGTGCCGAGAGGTCCCTTCCCTGACGGTGGGTCGTGGTGACGCAGCTGGCCTCGTGTTGTCGGTAGAGATGCAGCGTCTCGTCGGTCACCACCACCGGGTGGCGGAACATGAGGCGGCTCAGGAACGCCTGATCCTCGTGCATGCCGGTGAAATGCTCGATGTGGCCGCCCATCGCCACCAGTGGGCCACGTCGGACCAGAGGAGCAAGGGGAACCAGTCTGCTGTTCTCGAGGAACAGGGGGAGAAGCCCCGGCGGCGGAAGAAGGGTTCCGCACATCCCGGAGGGAAAGCACTGGTCCTCGTCGGGGATCGCGGGATCCCTCCATGAGTGCCAGCGTCGACAGGGCCCGATGACCGCGACCGCCTCGCCATGCACCTGCAGGCGGGCAAGGAGGACCTCGAGCTTGGTCGGCAGGAACCGGTCGTCGTGATCGAGCCAGGTGACGAAATCGCCCGTGGCGTGGCGGAGTCCGAGATTCCGGCTCGCACTCATGCCGCGGTTGGCGTTCTCCGGATGGACGTGGACGTGGATCCGATCCGGATCCGCTCCGGCCAGATGCTCGGCCAGTTCCAGCGTCCGGTCGCTGGAACCGTCGTCCACGATGTGGAGTTCCCAGTCCTCGACGGTCTGCTCGCGAACACTGGTGACGGCTTCCTCCAGGTACTCCTCGCCATCGCGCACGATCGTGACCACGCTGAAGCGGGGCCGGCTCATCGGCGATCGTGTCCGGTCGGGTCGTATCCGAACCCCGGCATGAGTGGGGCGGCGATCTCGAGGCAGCGTCGCAGGTCGCGTCCGCTCAGGGAGGGCCGGGGATCACCGTCGCCGAAGTCCGCAGGTTCGATCAGCCGGCCCTCACCGAGCTCGCCCCGCAACGGGATCTCGGCCCCGTCGCCGGAGCGGTCGTCCTCGAGGATCTTCGCGACCAGTTCCGGAGAGGAGTCGATGCCGGCGAAGTCGAGGAGCGCTTCGAGGTGTGGTTGCGGGTCGGACCGAAGGTCCTCGTATCGAAGAGTGGTGAACCGTCCGGGGCCGAGTCGAGACGCCTCGGTCGCGGCCTCGACGCACTCGACCCATCGTCGGGTCGCCGCTTCCACCGAGCCCGGCGCCCAGTCCCGGCCCCAGGGCTTGCGGGATGCCCGTACGAGGCTGGCGGCCACGTCGGCAGGATGTCTGATCAGATGGACGATGCGGCAATCGGGCAGCAGCCGGTCCGCGAGCTCGAGATGCATGATGTGATCCGGCGTCTTCTCGACCAGCAGCGTGGCCCGGGGATGCTCCTCGAGGATCGACTTGAAGCTTCCCGCCCAGACGTGCCGGAGCAGGCCGAGCAGCCGGTTCTCGGTGATCAGCCCGAGCGGCCCGTGGGGCCGTGCGAAGGCGGCCTTTCTTCGTGACTCGGCGAGAAGCCGGTCGAACAGGACCAGGAGATGGGATTCCTGGCCACCAGCGCAATTCGGATGTGCGAGGATGAGCCTCTGGAGCCAGCTGGTGCCGCTTCTTGGAGCTCCGGCGACGAGCAGCGGGGTCATGACGATCCCCTCCGGATCACCGGCTCCGGCGGAACGGGATCCCTCGTTGCTGGGCGCGTGGGCCATCGGACGAGATCATAGCGGAGACCTGATCGACATCGGGTCATAAACGGATCGGAGCAGAATCCATGACCGACATCACCACCGTCAGCGACGGGCTGGATCGACTGGAGATCGAGCTTCCCAGCTGGGGTTTCGCCGACACCGGGACCCGCTTCGGAAAGTACCTCCAGGATTCGGCTGCGATCACCCTGGAGGACAAGCTTGATGACGTCGCCGAGGTCCACCGGGTCACCGGCTGCTGTCCGAGCGTCGCGGTGCACGTCCTCTGGGACTTCGAGAACGGCAAGGCGGGACCCGCGGCGGCACTGGCCCGGGACCGGGGGCTGAGGATCGGTTCGATCAACCCCAACGTCTTCCAGGATCAGTGCTACCGACTCGGTTCGGTCGCGAACGCCGACTCCGAGATCCGTCGCCGGGCGATCGGCCACCTGCTGGACTCGGTGGAGATCGGTCGCGAGGTGGGCAGCGACCTGCTCTCGCTCTGGTTCGCCGATGGAACCAACTATCCCGGTCAGGGCCATCTCCGGCGACGGAAGCGATGGTTCGAGGAGGCTCTTCGCGAGGTCCACGATGCGATGCCGGAGTCGATGACGATGCTCGTGGAGTACAAGCCCTTCGAGCCGGCCTTCTACCACACCGACATCGCGGACTGGGGCATGGCGATGTCGCTGGCGAGGTCGGCGGGGCCGAGGGCGAAGGTCCTCGTCGACACCGGTCATCACCTTCAGGGGCAGAACATCGAACACATCGTGGCGTTCCTGCTCGACGAGGGGATGCTCGGGGGGTTCCACTTCAACGATCGTCACTATGCGGACGACGATCTCACCGTGGGTTCGATCGATCCCTACCGGCTCTTCCGGATCCTCTTCGAGATCGTCCAGTACGAACGAGAATGCACCCGGCCGCTGCCCATCGCGTACATGATCGATCAGTCCCACAATCTCAAGCCGAAGATCGAGGCGATGATCCAGACCGTGGAGATGGTGCAGGGCATGCTCGCTCGGGCGCTGCTCGTCGACGTCGAGGCTCTGGAGGCGGCCCGTCGCGATGGCGACGTGGTCGATGCGGAGCGGTGTCTCGCCGATGCCTTCGCCACCGACGTGGGTCCCATGATCCGTGAATGGAGAAGGGGCCGTGGTCTTCCCGAGGATCCGATCCGGAATCATCGGGAATCGGGATACGTCGCCCGGGCCGCCTCGGATCGACTCGCCCGCAAGTCCTCGTCCGGAGGCTCGTACGCCTGATGGCCGAGGAGCGGGTCATCGCGGTCGATCTCGGAGCCTCGTCGGGTCGGGTGATCGGCGTGCAGGTACGGGACGGGGTCGTCGACATCGATTCGCTGCACCGGTTCTCGAACGGGCCGGTGCTTCGCGAGATCGGAGGCGGCTCGAGATGGTGCTGGGATTTCGAGGGCATTCTCGAAGGCGTGATCGAGGGCATCACCATGGTCGCGTCGAAGGGCCGGGTCGATTCGATCGCGGTCGACTCATGGGCGGTGGATTACGGACTGGTCGACGATCGCGGTGGGCTGGTCGCGCCCGTGACCGCGTATCGCGACGAACGTCATCGCCCGGCCTTCGAGCGTCTGCGTCGGGAGATCGGCGACGAGACGATCTATGGACGGACCGGCATCCAGTTCCTGCCCTTCAACACCCTGTATCAACTGGCCACCGACGCCGGGGAGCCGGATCGTCCGCTCGAACGGGCGGACCGCATGCTGATGATCCCCGACCTGATCGCGAACCGGCTCTGCGGTTCGGTCTGCGGCGAGCGGACCAATGCGGGCAGCACGCAGTGCTTCGACGTCGATCGCGACGAATGGGCGGAGGATCTCCTCGCCCGGGCGGGGATTCCGGCCCGGATCATGCCGCCCGTGGTCGCCGGTGAATCCGCGGAACCCCTCGGTGGACTGCTCGGTTCCGTCGCCCGACGGGTCGGTCTTCCTCCCGGAACCCCGGTTCGTGCGACTGCAGGGCACGACACCGCGGCCGCGGTCGCGGCCGCACCGCTTCGCGGCGCCGGGGACGTCTTCATCTCCAGCGGCACCTGGTCGCTGGTGGGATTCGAACTCGAGTCGCCGGTGCGCACCGCATCCGCGATGAGGATCAACGCCACCAACGAACCCGGAGTGTTCGGAACCACTCGTTTTCTCAGGAACGTCTCCGGGCTGTGGTTGCTTCAGGAATGCCGTCGGGCCTGGGCCGGGGCCGGACGCGATCACGACTGGGACACCCTGGCCGCCATGGCGGCGGCGGCGGAACCGTTCCGAACGGTGTTCGATCCGGACGATCCGTCCCTGGCCGCCCCGGGTGACATGCCGGAGAGGATCGCTCGGGTCGTGGCCGATGCGGGCGAGCCCTCGCCCGTCGACGACGCCTCGATGGCCCGTGCCATCCTCGACTCCGTCGCCCTGAAGACCGCTCGGACGATCGAAGAGCTGGGCTCGGTGGCCGGATGCGATCCCGAGCGGATCGTGGTGGTCGGCGGGGGGGGGGCCAACCTCCTGCTCGACCGGCTGATCTCCTCCTGCACGGGACTTCCACTGGTCACCGGTTCCACGGAGGCGACGGCACTGGGAAACGCCGCGGTCCAGATCGCGGCGATCCGAGGACTTGGGAATCGGGATTCGTTGACCGATCTTCTGCCGGCGGGGATCGCCGCCGCGGGGCCCGACGATCTGCCCGAGGTTCGGAAGGCGGCGCCCGCCGCCCTCGCGAGGATGTCCACGGGCCAGCCGTGACCCGAAGAAGTAGGATCAGGTTTTCAAGACGCTTTTCGATCGGATGTGCAGACGATGACCAACACGACCACCAGCCAGTTCGTCGAACATCTCTGGAGCGACTCCGAGGTTCAGGGACTCGACGAAGTCGATCGTCTGGTCTACCGGTCGAATCGACTCGGAGACGACCAGCGGATCACCAACACCGGGGGGGGCAACACCTCCAGCAAGATCGACGATCGGGATCCGGTCACCGGACGCCCGGTGCGGGTCCTCTGGGTGAAGGGGTCCGGGGGCGATCTGCGGACCGCGGGGCGAGGCAACTTCGCATCCCTGGATCTGGATCGTCTGGAGTCTCTGAAGGAGCTCTATGCCTCCCGTCCGACGACCGGCATCAAGACCGAGGCCGAGGACGAGATGGTCGAGCGGTATCGGGACTGCATCTTCGCCCTGAATCCCCGGGCCTCCTCCATCGACACCCCGCTTCATGCCTTCGTCCCCGCCCGTCACGTCGATCACACGCATCCCAACGCGGTCATCGCGATCGCCGCGAGCCGCGACGGCGAGAAGGTGGCCCGGGAGATCTACGGTGGAGAGGTCCCCTGGCTTCCCTGGATGCGTCCGGGCTTCGAGCTCGGTCTCGCGCTCGAGGACCTGTGCCTGAGGAATCCCGATGCCGGAGGCGCGATCCTCGGGCAGCACGGGCTCATCAACTGGCACGATGACGACCGGGCCTGCTACGAGCGGAGTCTGGAGTACATCGATCGCGCCGCGCGATACCTCGCCGACCACGATCGTGGAACGGACACCTTCGGCGGCGAGGCGATCCCGCCGCCGGCGGAGGACGAGCGTCGTCGCGTTCTGGTCGAGACCCTGCCATGGCTTCGAGGACGGGTCTCCACGCGTCGGCGGATGATCGCGACGGTCCAGTGGGACGACGCCACGCTCCGGTTCGTGTCCAGTCGGGATGCGGCCCGACTGGCGGCCCTGGGCACCAGCTGCCCCGATCACTTCCTGCGAACGAAGATCCGTCCCCTTCACGTGGACTGGGATCCGAACCGGGACTCCACCTCCCTGCTTCGCGAACGTCTCGTGGCGGGTCTGGAGTCCTACGTCGCCGACTACGAGGCGTATCACCAGGCGTGTCGTCATCCGGACAGCCCGGCCATGCGGCCGCCGGAGCCGACGGTGATCCTGATCCCCGGCATCGGGATGGTGGCCTTCGGGGCGAGCAAGTCCGAGAGTCGGACCACCGCCGAGTTCTACCGGTGTGCGATCGAGGTGATGCGGGGCGCCGAATCGATCGGCGGCTACCAGGCTCTGCCGGCCCAGGAGGCCTTCGACATCGAGTACTGGCGACTGGAGGAGGCGAAGCTCCGTCGCATGCCCGATCCCCGTCCCTTTGCGGGAAGGGTGGTGCTGGTGGCGGGGGCCGGCTCGGGGATCGGCAGGGAATGTGCGACCACCATCGTCGAGGAGGATGCCTCGGTGGTCTGCCTGGACCGTGATGCGGATCGTGCGAAGGGCACGGCGGACTCGATCGAGGCGATTCGCGGAGCCGGAATCGGCGTCGCGGGGTCGGGCCTCTCCGACTGCGGACCGTCGATCGCCCTCGCGGCGGATGCCACCGATCGGGACCAGGTCCGACGGGCGATCGAGGACGCGATCCTCGCCTACGGCGGCATCGACGATCTGGTGGTGACCGCGGGGATGTTCCCGACGCCGGGTCCCGACGGAAGGATCGACGACGACGTCTTCGCGCAGACCTTCGCGGTGAACGTGCAGGCTCCCACCATCCTCGCCGAGGAGGTGTCCTCGCTCGTGAGCGACGCCGATCTCGACGGGTCGATGGTGGTGACCACCAGTGTCAATGCCGTCGTCGCCAAGAAGGGATCCGCCGCCTACGACGCATCGAAGGCGGCGGCCAACCACCTTGTCCGATCCCTCGCGGTGGGCCTGGCTCCCCGGATCCGGATCAACGCGGTGGCTCCGGCCACGGTCATCGAGGGAAGCACCATGTTCCCTCGCGACCGGGTGATCTCGAGCCTGCGCAAGTACGAAATCGACTTCGACGAGTCGATGTCCGACGAGGAGCTCACCGAGCGTCTGTCCGGCTTCTATGCGGGACGCACCCTGCTGAAGGTTCCGGTCCGCCCACGGGACCAGGTGGCCGCGATACGGTTCCTGCTCGGACCCGAGTCGTCCCGCACCACGGGGCAGGTGTTCCACGTCGACGGCGGACTGTCCGACGCCTTCGTCCGCTGAACGATCCGAAGGGAGACCCCATGCGAAGAGTCTGCTTCCTTCTCAAGGTCCGGGCCGACCGCCTGGACGAGTATCGGAGAGCCCACGACGAGGTCTGGCCGGAGATGCTGGAGGCGCTGTCGCGGCATGGCTGGACGAACTACTCGCTGTTCCTGCGCGACGATGGACTGCTGATCGGATACGTGGAGACGCCGGACTGGGATGCGGCTCTAGCGGGGATGGCCGATGAGCCGGTCAACGCCCGGTGGCAGTCGGAGATGAAGGACTACTTCGAGTCGCTCGAGGGCGTCAATCCCGACGAGGCGATGCGTCCCCTCGACGAGGTGTTTCATCTCGCCTGAGCCGGCCCTCTGCGGGCTCGCATGTCCCACCCCGGTCCCGGAGCACTGCGGGGTTCAGGGCCCGGAATCGATAGCGGCTCCGGTCGAGCCGGGGGTGGGAAGATGATCGCGCCAGTGGTGCCGGGCGCCGTCCCCGAGAAACTCCCACGTCTCCAGTCCGTTCAGCGATCCGGGGTCCATGGTCCAGGTGCTCGTGTCGGGCGGGGGCTTGAGATGACGATCGCGGCCCCCGGCGTCGATGAAGAGGCCCGCGCTGATGGGGAGGTCCCGGCGGCCGCGGCTCTCCATGTAGGGCTGGCCGAAGGAGTTGCTTCTCGCGCACCAGATGTCGTCACCGCCCTTGTCCCAGCAGACGCCGAGGCCGTTCACATTGCCGATGCCGAAGGCTGAATCGCTGCAGAGGTAGACGTCGTCGCCGCCGCCCTCCTCGAACCATCCGAGCGAGAAGTCGCGTCCGAATCCGCAGGCCCGTGACGACCGGCCTCTCCACACGTCGTCGCCGGCCTCGTCGATCACGATGCCCACCGCGAAGTGTGGGGGGCTCGCGATGGAGTAGGAATCACTCCGGTAGTGATCGTCTCCGCCGTCGTCGTAGAAGATGCCGAGAGCGAACCAGTACGCGCATCCGATGCCGTAGATTCCGCACTGGTGTCGGTCGCTTCCGCCGCCGGTGTCGACGAGGATCCCGACGCCGCCCGCCCATGAGTGGCCGTCGTCCATGTCGGCGCGTCGGCCGTAGCCGAAGCCCTGGGTCATGTTCAGCTGCGTGCCGAAATCGTCGAACCACGAGTACTTGACCCGATCGACCTCGGCGAGATAGGAGTCGTCACCCGAGGTGTCCACGAGGATCCCCGCCCCGAGGGTGCCGCCGTATCCCATGCCCTTGTGCAGCATCCGGTACTCGTCGTCGCCCGCGAGGTCCGCCAGCACCCCGGTGCCGAAGGTGCCGCTGCCCATGGCTCCGGTGTCCCCCCGGTACCGGTCGTCGCCGGCGCGGTCCATGAGCACGCCGTGGCCGAGCAGTCCGCAGCCCATGGCGGCGACCGGAGCGGTGTAGACGTCGTCGCCCGAGACGTCGACGAGGATTCCGTAGCCTCCGACCCCGGATCCGAAGGCGGGGGCATGCTCGTCGGGGCGTTCCTGGCGGAAGCCGGGTTCGCCACCCGCGGGTCCTGACTCCAGGCGTCGAAGCCAGGCCTCGCTCGCGGGGGCGAGGTATCGATCGTCGCCGGAGAGGTCGATCCCGATGCCGATGGGATTGGCGGCGGGATCTCCGGAAGCGCCGCCGCGGGTCCAGAGGTCGTCGCCGCCGAGGTCGATCACCAGCAGGTCGTGGCCGTCCTCTCCGATGCGATCGCTGCCGGTGCCCAGCAGACGCACGGTGCCCATGGCGGTCGGGAAGGACGCGTCAAGGTCGGGGGCCTCGAACGGGCCCGCGGCCTCGAGTCGGCGAATCGCCTCGTCGACCGCGAGCGCGATCAGATTGGCCCCGCGGGCGATCAGGTGGCGGTCGATCGCCTCCATCGCCTCCTCGGTGCGAAGGGTCCGGCGGACCTCGTCGAACTTGGCGGTCTTCTCGAGGTTCGCGTCGTCATCGTCGGCCGTTCTCCAGAAGCATTCGTCGAAGGCGCGATCACGGGCCCAGGTCGGATCGATTCCGGCCTTCGTCAGGGGTTCGACCAGGCCGATCCGTCGATACGTCTCCGCGTCGGCGGTGGCGAAAAGCACCATCGCCGCCGCGTCACGGGCGGCCTCGGGGATCGTGCGGTAGCCGGTGGATGCCATGATTCGATCGGGTTCCCCGCCGCCGAGCTCGGACAGGGCGGCGGCGAGTGCGGCCTCCCCCTCGGCCTCCACCCGGGCCCGGGCTTCGGTCAGGAAGGATCCGTAGAAGTTGTCTCGAACCCTGATCCCGGTGTCCGACTGGGCGAGGTACTGGAGATCGTGCACCGTGCCTGCGGCCGCTGCGATCGCAGTGGCGTGTTCACGGGCATACGGGCTGCACTTCCAGGGGTCCTTGAAGAAGAGATCGAACACCGGAGATCGCCACCGGTCGCCTCCCCAGACGTCGACGATGGACTGGTCGAATCGGAACTGGTCCGCCTCGAGCCCGGCGAGGGCGAGGGCCTCCTCGAACAGGGGGGCGTCCCCGCCCATCCACTCCCTGCCGAAGCGGGGGGTGCCCGGATCGTCGCCCGGGGCGGACAGGGCGACGAAGAGAAGCGGGATGAGCGGGTTCATGGCGATCTCCTGATCCGGATTCCTGTCCTCGTCGTGCAGAGGCTAGTCCCGATCGGTCGAAAATGGATGAGTCGAAACCCCCCCTTTCTGGATTCGCGGCATGGAACTGTCGGACGACATCATCAGGCTCCGGCAGGAGATCGAGGATCTGGCTCGAGACCGCCTCGCGGAATCCGGCGTCGACCGTGACCGGGACGGCGCGTTCTGGAGTCATGGCTGGGCGGCCTGTGCCGAGGGTGGCGTGCTCCGACTGCCCGTGCCCGAAGAGGATGGAGGCCGGGGAGTCGGGCTTCTCGCCACGATCGTGGCGATGGAAAGCCTCGGGCGCATGGTCGACGACCTCGGGCTGCTGTTCTCGATCAACGCCCATCTCTGGGCCGGGGTGATCCCCATCGTCCGGTTCGGCACCGAGGACCAGAAGCATCGCTGGCTTCCCGGGCTGCTGGACGGATCCGTCATCGCGGGGCACGGTGCGACCGAGTCCGAGGCGGGTTCCGACGTGTTCGCCATGCGGACCACCGCCCGCCGGGACGGCGAGGACTGGATTCTCGAAGGGTCTAAGAGCTTCGTCGCCAATGGCCCCGTCGCGGACCTTCTGGTGGTGTACGCCACCACCGATCCCGATCTTGGCGAACTCGGGATCACGGGCTTCCTCGTGCCCCGCGACACCCCCGGCCTGCAGTGCTCCGAACCGCTGGACAAGATGGGCCTCAGGACCTCTCAGACCGGAGCGATCGTTCTCGAGGACTGCCGGGTGCCCGGGGATGCGATCCTCGGTCGACCGGGCGGCGGTGCGGCCTGTTTCAACTGCTCGATGGAGTGGGAGCGAGGCGCGATCCTCGCGATGCACGTCGGCCGGATGGAACGCCAGCTCGACGAGGCGGTCCGCTTCGTCAAGGAGCGTCGGCAGTTCGGCCGCCCGATCGGCAGCTATCAGTCGGTGGCGAACCGGATCGTGGACATGAAGATGCGGATCGAGACCGCCCGTCCCCTCGTCCGACGCATCGGCATGCTGAAGGACGACGGTCGACAGGCGATGCTCGAGGCCGCGATCGCCAAGCTCCATGTCAGCGAGGCCGCGGTCCAGTCGTCGCTCGATGCCGTCCAGGTCATGGGGAGCCGCGGTTACCTCCGCGAGGGGATCGTGGAACGCGACCTTCGCGACGCGCTGGGAGCGAGGATCTACTCCGGGACCAACGAGATGCAGCGGGTGATGATCGCCAGGCTGCTCGGGCTTCCCTCGTCTCTTCCGGAGAGGCGGCCGGACGGATCCGCATGAGCCGATACGACGCCAGCCGGGCCGGGTCCCCGTCCGTGGCTCGCCGATGTGCGGGGTTCCTGCTTCTCCTCGGACAGCTGGCCGGCCTGCTGGCGGTGTTCCATCTCTACCGGCTCGAATCGCCTCTGTTCATGCGGCTGGTGGTGCTGTGCGTGGTGGGTTTCGGAATCAACTTCTGGCTTCCGGACCGCTGGCGATACCGGTTCTTCGTGGGGTTCAGCGTCGTCGGGTTCGGCATCCTTCTCGGCCCGCTGGTCGCCTCGCTGGTCATCGGAACCGGGCTGCTCCTCTTTCTGATCGTCCGAAGCGGAATCCCCTGGTGGGGTCGCATGCTCGGAGTCGTTCTCGTGGGGGCGGCGTGCACCGTGGGCCGGACCACCGGAGTCCCCGGGGTGCCCGGGGTGTTCTGGCCGATCCTCGGCTCGCTCTTCATGTTCCGGCTGATCGTCTACCTGTACGACGTTCGTCACGCCAAGGAACCACCGAGGTTGATGGACTTCCTCGGGTACTTCCTGCTCCTTCCCAACTGCTACTTCCTGCTGTTTCCGGTGGTCGATCATGCGACGTTCCTGGTCTGTCGCGGGCGTCGGCCGCTCGAGGAGGTCGCGCAGACCGGCATCCGCTGGATCGCGAGAGGGACCGTGCAGCTGCTCGTCTACCGCTTCATCGATGCGTACCGGCCCGATCCGGTGACGGCGGACACGGTGATGTCGGTGGCCGCCTACATGGTGATGACCTACCTGCTCTATCTCCGGCTGTCCGGTCAGTTCCACATCGCCATCGGACTCCTGCATCTCTTCGGATTCGATCTTCCGGAGACCCATCGTCGGTACCTGCTGGCATCAAGCGTCGCGGACTTCTGGAGGCGGATCAACATCTACTGGAAGGACTTCATCGTGAAGATCTTCTATCTTCCGGTCTTCTTCCGGCTTCGGCGAGGCGGTGAACTCCGGGCGGCGGCGATCGCCACCATCGTCGCCTTCACCGCGACGTGGATCCTGCATTCCTGGCAGTGGTACTGGCTGATCGGGACGCCGCTGCTGACCTGGCCGGACACCCTGTTCTGGGCCGTGCTCGGAGTGCTCATGGTCTTCGCCACGGTTCAGGAGACCCGGCGCGGCGGCCGGCCGCCGGAACGGTCGAGGCTCGGCCATGCCTTCGCGGTGGTCCGCACCTTCGTCCTCATCGTGGTCCTCTGGTCGCTCTGGCAGTCATCGAGCCTCGAGGCGTGGTGGCAGCTGGTCTCGCTGCGAGGTGGCTCATGAACCGGCCGGGTCTGGAATCCCCCTCGGCCACCCTGCGCTGGTCGGTGATCACGATCGTCGCGCTCCTCGCGGGGGTGGCGGTCTCCGTGATTCCCTCGCTGGACCGGGTCTGGGACGTGGGGGGCGGGGCGTTCGAACAGAGGGCCTCCCAGGACGCTCGCAACGACGGCTATTACGAGGAGCTCCTGGACGCCACCGAGGCCCGTGGGGCCGGCGGCTGGCTGAAGGGGCCCACGGAGATCGCGCCCCGGGACTGGATCCGTCTTCACGAGACCGAAGGCGTGATCTGGGACGATCCCTTTCATCGGTTCCGGCTGCGGCCGGGCGCTGACCTCTACTACAAGGGCGTGCCTCTCAGCGTGAACCTGTCCGGACTTCGTGACCGACCCGTCGCGACGGACAGGCCGGAGGGGATCAGACGTGTGGCGATGGTCGGGTCCTCGGTGCTCATGGGAAGCGGCGTCGAGGTCGATCGCACCTTCGAGAACCTCCTCGAGGATGCGATCGCGGACGGAGCCCTGGGTGATCGCGGGACGGTCGAGCTGCTGAACTTCGGGGTGGCCGGCTATCGACTCGATCAGCTGGCCGACGTGGTGGTCACTCGTCTCGATGCGTTCGGACCCGATGCGGTGGTGCTGGTGATCAACGATCTCGGGCTCAATCCCAACTGGTCGCGGCACATCGCCTGGCTCGTGGCCGAGGAGCGTGATCTTCGGTACGGTTACATCCGCGACGTGGTGGCGGACGCCGGCATCGAGTCCGGGGATCCCCCGCGCGTGATGGCCTCGAGGCTTCGGCCGCACCGGGACCGGGTGATCGAGGGGGCGATGAGGACCGCGATCGAGTGGTGTCGGAAGCGGGAGGTCCCCCTCGTGCTGCTCGCCCTCGCCCAGCCCTCGAAGAGCGGGACGTTCGTCGAGCGTCTGGAGTCGGTCCGTCCGCTTCTGGGGGAACTGGGGCTCCCGGTGATCGACATCACCGACGCCTTCGACGGGCACCCGGATCCGGAATCCATGTGGCTGGCTCCGTGGGACCGGCATCCCGACGCCGAGGGGCATGCCCTGATGGCGGAAGGGCTTCTCAAGAAGCTCCAGTCCGAGCCGGAAATGGCCGATCTACTCTTCGGAGAGGGGCCCGGTTCCCCGACTGGAGTCGATGATGGCTGACGAGATCAGGCAAGCGGTACGCACCCATCTGCTCGAGGACGTCCTCGCCGGTGAAGACCCATCCAATCTCACCGACGACATGCCGTTGCGTACCAGCGGGATCATCGATTCGATGGGGGTGATCCGGCTGACCGGTTTTCTCGAGCAGCGATTCGGCATCCGGGTCGAGGCCCACGAGACGGGGGTGGAGAACACCGACACGGTCGACGCGATCGTCTCCTTCGTCGAGTCCAAGGCTGACTGAATCATGGCGGACACGTTGGTGGCGATGACCGATGCGGCGATGCGGGATCATCCCGACCGCGTGGCCGTGATCGATGTCGACGGCACGACGACGACCCACCGGGAGCTCGACCGGCTTGCGAACGGATTCGCGGCGACCCTGCATGCCCACGGGGTCGGTCCCGGCGACCGGGTCGGGGTCTGTCGTCGCAAGTCCGCGGGAACGGTCGCGGGACTGGTGGGGATCATGCGTGCCGGCGCCGCATACGTCCCGGTCGATCCGTCGTCTCCGATCGCACGCAATCGGACGATCTTCGACGACTGCGAGGTCTCCGCCGTCCTCCTCGACGAGGATGACTTGCGCGTCGTGTCCCCCGGAACCTCGAGAATCGTCGCGGACCCGGACGGGGTGGACGGGTTCGAGCCTGGACGGGACTGCGTTCCGGAGGATCTGGCCTACATCCTCTACACCTCCGGATCGACGGGGCGTCCGAAGGGCGTGTGCCTTGAGCATCGTCATGCGACGAGCTTCGTGCAGTGGTGCATCCGGACCTTCGACGCCTCCTTCGAGGATCGGTGTTCGAGTCATGCCCCGTTCCACTTCGATCTCTCGATCATGGATCTCTGGATGCCCCTCTCCACCGGCGGGTCGGTGGTGTTGATCGGCGATTCGCTGGCCCGGGATCCGCGATCGCTTCCCGGCTTCATCGCGGAGCGCGGGATCACCAACTGGTACTCGGTTCCATCGGTACTCTCCCTCATGGCGGAACACGGCAGACTTCCCGAACACGATCACTCGTCCCTGAGGGTGGTCTGCTTCGCCGGCGAGGTCTTTCCACTTCCGGGACTCCGTCGTCTCCGCTCTCTCTGGCCGGAGCCCCGGTTCTGGAATCTCTACGGGCCCACCGAGACCAACGTCTGCACCGCCCATCGCCTTCCCGACACCATCGAGGACGCGCGAACCGAACCCTTCCCGATCGGGCGTCCCTGCGATCACTGCGAGGTCTCGATCGTCGACGATCGAGGAGCAGTGGTGCCGGATGGCGTCATGGGCAGGATCATCTGCCGGGGGGCGCCGGTGATGAGGGGGTACTGGGGCGGTGAATCCGGAGGCGGCGGCCCCGGAGGTGCGGACCCCTTTCTCGAGATCGACGGTCTCCTCTGGTACGACACCGGCGACCTCGGGGCGGTGGACGAGGCGGGCGACATCGTCTTCCACGGTCGTCGCGACCGCATGGTCAAACGGCACGGGTACAGGATCGAGCTCGGCGAGATCGAGGCCGGTCTCGATGCCGCGGAGTTCCTCGCCGAAGCGGCGGTGTTCGCGGTCCGCGACGGGGGCGCGGTCGTGATTCATGCCGCGGTGGTGCCCATGGAGGGGGAGAAGGCCTCGGTGATCAGACTCCGAGGTCATGCCGCGGGATCCCTGCCGTCCTACATGATTCCAGACCGATTCCACGTGCTGGATCGCTTGCCAAGGACCAGCACGGGGAAGGTCGACCATCCGCGGCTACGATTGGAGGCGGTCGGGTGATGCCCGGCCGGATGACGATGCATCGAATGGCCTTCCACCGAATCCATCTTCTCCCGTCCCTGGTC
The DNA here is from genome assembly GCA_002709295.1 of Phycisphaerae bacterium. Lineage (GTDB taxonomy): Bacteria > Planctomycetota > Phycisphaerae > Phycisphaerales > SM1A02. The sequence goes on from PAQL01000015.1 coordinate 162,647, forward strand.
GCCGGCGCCGTCCTCGCGTTCGCGGGATCCGGCTGCGAGGACAGTCCGGCGGCAGGACCGGAGCTGGGATCCGAGGGGGTGCCGGCCTTCAGGGAGTCCGCATCGGAGCGCGGGGTCGATTTCATCCTCGACTCCGGCGATGACGGTGGGCCGAAGCTGTTTCCCGAGATCATGCCGGGTGGCGTCGCGGTCTTCGACGCCGACGGCGATCGCGACCTCGATCTCTACTTCGTGCAGATGGGTCCGATCGAACCCGAGCGTGCGGGCGATCGGCGGAATCGTCTCTACCTGAACCGGGGCGACGGGCACTTCACCGATGCGACCGACGGTTCGGGGGCTGCGGATCCGGGCAACGGTTCGGGGGCGGCTATCGGCGACTACGACGGCGACGGTGATGTCGATCTCTACGTGACCAATTACGGTCGCAACACCCTGCTCCGAAACGACGGTGGGGGGCGGTTCACCGACGTCACCGAGGAGGCGGGGGTCGGAGAGACGGGCTGGGGCGCCTCGGCGGCGTTTCTCGATCACGATCTCGACGGCGACCTCGACCTCTTCATCGTGAACTACATCGACTGGTCGCAGGAGAACGAGCTGAAGTGCACCGATCACAAGGGGCGGGCCGACTACTGTTCGCCGAAGGCCTACGAGGCGTCTACTCCCGACGTGCTCTTCCGGAACGAGGGCGACGGGACCTTCGTGGACGTCTCGACGGAGGCGGGGATCGACGTGGTGGCGGGGAACGGCCTGGGCGTGGTCTGGGGGGACTTCGACGAGAACGGCTGGCCCGACATCTTCGTCGCCAACGACGGGAACCCCAATCATCTCTTCCTCGGCCGCGGTGACGGGACGTTCGAGGAGGCCGCGAAGTCACGGGGCGTCTACCTCGCCGCGGACGGGAACACCCGTGCGGGCATGGGGGTGGTCACCGCCGATCCGGACGAGGACGGCGACCTCGACATTCTCGTGGTCAACCTGATCAATCAGTTCGACACCTTCTTCCGCAACGACGGCGGATTCTTCGTCGACGACACCACCTCGACCGGGATCGCCTCGGTGACGAGGAGGACCACCCGTTTCGGGGTCGGGCTCGTCGATGTCGACAACGACTCGATCCTGGATCTCTACGAGGCCAGCGGCCGGGTGATGGTCCGCAAGACCGTCCAGGACAAGGACGATCCCTTCGCGGAGAACAATCAGCTGCTGATGGGGAACGACCGGGGGCGTTTTCGCAAGATCCCTCCGAAGTCCGCCTGGGGGCCGGGACTCGTTCATGCCAGCAGGGGGGCGGGATTCGGCGATCTCGACGGGGACGGGGGCATCGACGTGGTGGTGGTGAACCGTGACGCTCCGGCGTATGTGAAGATGAACGTCGCCCCCCGGGGCGCCTGGTGCGGGGTCCGGGTCCTCGACGACGCGGGGGCCCCGGCCCTCGGCGCGGTGGTCACGGGTCGGGTGGGTGATCGGCGTCTCCGTCGAGACGTGCAGTCCGCCTCGAGCTATCTCTGTGCGAACGAACCGGTCGCTCGCTTCGGCCTCGGCGAGGAGAAGGTCCTCGCCGACGTCGAGGTGAGGTGGCCCGACGGCCGGATCAGGTCCGTCGGCGACCTGCAGCCGGGCCGGGTTCACGACGTGGAACCGCCTGGTTCCACGCGATGAACCGACGGGAACAAGTGTGAGGATCATGGACACCACGCTCGACAACCTCACGTCGCGTCATCGACTGATGATCCTGGTCGCGATGACCGGTTCGCTGGCGATGATCATGATGGACACCACCGTGGTGGGTGTCGCCCTCGCCACGATCGGTGACGATCTCGGTCTCGACGAGACGACCCAGGCCTGGGTCGTCAACGCCTATCTGCTCGCGATGGCCTCATTGATCGCCCTCGGTGGACGCGTCGGAGATCTGATCGGCAAGGCCCGTGCCTTCCGCATCGGGGTCTCGGTCTTCGCGTTCTCCTCGCTGGGCTGCGGGCTCGCGGAATCCGGTGCGGCGCTCGTCGGGTTCCGGGTCCTGCAGGCGGTCGGTGCGGTCCTCATGCAGCCGGCCTCGAGTGCGATGGTGGTCTCGGTCGCCGAGCCCGGACGTGAAGGTCGCTTCATGGGCTTCTACATCGGGATCTCGATGCTGGGCCTCGTGGCGGGACCGGTGCTCGGGGGGGTGATCGCCACTCATCTGGGTTGGTCGTGGATCTTCTTCATCAACCTTCCCATCGCGGCGTTCGCCCTGGCGATGACCTTCCTGGTCCGTCTGCCGTCGCTGCGTGATCCGGGGAAGGGGCTCGATCTCTGGAGCGTGTTCCTCCTGGTGATCTCGCTGCCCCTGTGCATCGGTGCCCTTCAGCAGGGCGGCGTCTGGGGCTTCGCGGATCCCAGGACTCTGGCGGGGATCGGAGTCGGTCTGTTCGGGCTGGTTCTCTTCATCCGAAGGCAGGGTCGGGTCTCCAGGCCCCTGGTGAATCTCGAGTTGCTGAAGGACCGCGGTTTTCTGGCCGATGCAGGGATGCTCGGTCTGATGCAGTTCGCGCTCACCGGCACCGCGATCCAGCTGCCGATCCTGACCCAGGCGACGTGGGGGTTCGATCCACAGCAGGCCGGGCTGGCGACCCTTCCGCTCGTGCTTCCGGTGGTCCTGCTGGTACAGGCCGCGGGGCGGCTCTACGACCGGTTCGGAGTCCGCCGTCTGGCGGTGCCCGCAGCAGTGATCGCCTCGATGTCGGTGGTCCTTCTGGGCGTGGCGGCGATCGAGAGATCCCTGCCCCTGCTCTTCACCGGCATGGTCGTGCTCGGCATGTCGATGCCGTTCGTGAACATGCCCGCCAACACCGACGGCATGCGCAGAGTCGTGCCCGAACGGCGTGGTCTCGCCTCCGGTCTTCTTCAGACGGTCCGGATGACCGGGTCCACGGTGGGGGTGGCGGTGACCGCGGCGATCGCGGCGAACTTCGAGCTCGGGGCCGATGCCCTCATGCAGCTCGATTGCGGTGACGTCTCCCAGGAGGTCGTCCAGCGGGCGGCGGCGGGGGATCCGAAGGCGTTCTCGACCGTCGCCGCATCGGTCCCGGACGATTCGGAGTGCCTGGACGTGATCCGGACCGGGATCTCCGCCGGCATCGGCTGGGGTTTCGTGGTGGCGGGGATCGTCGCCTCCACGGCATTCCTCGCGGCGGTCCGCTGGCGACCCGGGACGATGGAGGTTCAGTCTCCGAGTTCCCGCGGCCGTTGATGGATCGTGAGGCTCATCGCTTCGGTCTCCAGTCCGCTCCACGACGGTTCCTGCAGTTCGAACACCGCGAGCGTGGCGGTCGGCATGTCGATCGGTCGTCCGGCCGCCCGGGAGACCAGCTCCTCGATGCCCGGGTTGTGGGCGACCAGCATGATCCGGTTCGCGGTCTCCGGCGACGATCGGGCGGCGTCCATCAGTTCCGCGGTCGAGGCGAGATACAGCTCGGATCTGAAGTCCGTCGGACCGTTCCAGTCGGCGGCCTTCGACCACAGGGCGACGGTCTCCCGCGTCCGGGCGCTGTCGCTGGAGAGGACCAGGTCGGGAACCAGGTTGCGTTCGGCCATGAATCGACCCATGGCATCCGCGGCATGACGACCTCGCTTGTTCAGCGGCCGTGCATGATCACGAATTCCCTCGTCCGCCCAACTGCTCTTGGCGTGCCGGAGAATCATCAGGTGTCGCATGGCGGGTCTCCGGTCGGTGGTCGACTCTAGGGGTTGCAGGATCCCCACGCCGCCAGCAGCAGGCCGATGTCCGAGCCGCCGACGATCCCGTCTCCATCAAGGTCGGCCTGGCCCGACTGCCCCCAGTCCACGAGCAGCAGTCCGATGTCCGAGCCACCCACGGAACCGTCGCCGTCGAGATCCGCCGGACATTCCGGTTCAGGCGGACTGTATCGCATCGGATTCTCATCGAAACGGACCACGATCACGTCTCCCGAGACCGGATCGTGCACGATGGAGGTGATCGAACCCGCGGTGTTGTCGAAGGGAAGGATCTCCAGCGGTCGGCCATTCTCATCGAGGCGGGCGTATCGCATCCAGCCGAAGATGTAGTCGGCGAAGAGCATGCCCCGCCATTCCTCGGGCCAGCGGGAATCGACGACCATCGCACCCCCGGTGACGGAATTGCCCGCGAAGGGCGAGCCGGCGACCGGGCTGGAGGGTTGGCCCAGGCTCACGAATCCTGCGGTGCCGTCGGCGTCGAGGACCGGGATCCTCGTCCCCGGCACGTTGTGCTGCCATTCGATCTCCGGTCGCTGGTGAGTGAACGAGACCGACGGATCCAGCGGGGTGAACGGGAGGTCCGGCGTCTCCAGGCAGTCGACGTTCGGACCGTTGTTGACGGTGGTCACCAGTCNAAGACGGTGAATGCCGGGGGTGAGCGACAGTTCGAGCCAGTCGATGGTCCAGTGGGTCCAGCCGCCCGTGGGTTCGATGTCGAGGGTGTCGATCGGAACCCCGTCCAGCAGGACGTCGACNGGGCGGTTCGCACCGCCTCCGTTGGCCCGGCGGATGCCGTAGCGGCGAGGCTTTCGATCCGGCACCTCGAACTCGAACTCGATCCACTGCCCGGCGGAACCGCCGAAGTCGAGGTACTCGTCGCCCGTCCATCCGGCCCACTCCCGGGACTCGGCGGCGCCGTCCCAGTCGCTGGGCTTGACCCAGGCGGGATCGCACGGATTCGACGGGATCCGTCCGGCCTCCACCAGCAGATCGCGGAAGCGGAAGCGGGAGGGGCAGCCGTCGCCGGACAGCGGGTTCGGCACGAGCTGGTTTCGATCGTCGGTCGACCAGTACCCCGGGTTGGGATCGAGTCCTTCGAAGAGCGGCCAGCCGAGGTTCTCTCCACCGCCACGCACCAGGCCGGCATCCTCGCGGGTGCCGGCGCCGACGTCTCCGTAGAGGATCGTGCCGGGGTCGCCGTCGGCGGGATTCGTCGAGCCCGTCTGGGGAGCCACGGAGATTCGAAAGGCGTTGCGAAGGCCGAGGGTCCAGACCCGGCTGCGGGCGATCCTCGGCGAAGTGGGGCTGTACCAGGGGTTGCTGGCGACGCCGTCGCCGGTGGCCGGATCGACACGGAGGAACTTTCCGGCGAGACAGTCGATCAGCTGGGATCGATAGGCGCCGATGTCCTCCCGTGGGGTGATGATGCCGTCGGCGAGGGCCTGGTCGACCCATCCGCCCTCGACCTGCCCGCCGGTGTCGGTCCCGAAGTAGCTGGAGGATTCGCCCATCGACAGCAGCAGGGTCCCGTCCCGACCGAAGGCCAGGCTTCCCACTGCATGGGACTGATGAAGGACGGGGAGCCCCGCGTCGATCGATTCCCCGATCAGGATGGTCCGACTCTCCGGATCGACCACGCTCAGTTCGCTTTCGGGCGTGGCGGTGTACCGGGTCAGGCGGCCGATGGTCGCGGAGAAGTAGTCGTCCACCCCGGGGTCGTACTTCGGGGTGCCGAAGTACAGCAGGTGGTGACGGTCGACCACGTAGAGGATGTAGACATGGCCGTTGGTGAGGAAGTCGGGNTCCACGGCGAGGCCGAGCATCCCGTGGTCGCGCCAGTTGCCGACCTCGTCGCGGATGTCCAGGAGTGGCTCGATGCTGGCCTGGCCGTCGGGGCCGACCATCCAGGCTCGTCCGGCCTTCTCCCAGGCGACGAAGCGACCGTCTCCGGTGGGCACCACGCCAACGATCTCCCCCCAGTCGCCGGGCCAGCTGGTGCGGGTGAAGCCCTCGGGAGGCGCTGCGGAAGTCGATGTCGCGATCACGAGCGCGCCGAGGATGTTCAGGACGAGCCGAAGAATNGGGCCGGGCTGGTGGGTCATGGGGGACATCATCCCGCATGTCGGTATTGATTACGAGTGTTTTTCGACTTCGATCCCGCCCTCGCGGCCCGTCGTCGCATCGCTCGGACCGTGGCCGATCGTGACTCGAGGTGCCGTGGGGCCCCGAGGGGCTTTTTCGAGCCGGGAGCCGGTCCGGCATCAAGAGCCAGGAGGTACGCTCGTGGCATGAGCCTCGATCTCCTTCACCGTGGCGTTGCAGCAGCGTCGGCCCTGGTCCTCGGTCACTCCCTCGTCTCGGCCCACGGGCAGGAGGGGGCCGACCGGCCTCCCAACATCATCCTGGTCATGGCGGACGATCTCGGCCTCGCCGAGCTCGGCTGCACCGGCAGCGAACGGATCGAGACGCCCAACATCGATCGTCTCCGCGATCGAGGCATGCTCCTCACCCAGGGGTACTCGGGTTCAACGGTCTGCGCTCCCAGCCGCTGCACCCTGCTGACCGGTCGGCACACCGGCACCTCGNAGATCCGCGACAACGGCGAGACCCCCAACTTCACCGACGATCCCGGCGCTCCCGGTACCGAGGAGATCTCCGGCTGGAAGGCCCCGCCGATGCCGGAAGGGTGGTGGGGGGGACAGCGCGGCCTCGAACCGGGTACCGAGACGATCGCGACCGCCCTCAAGCGGCGCGGGTACGCCACCTACATGGCGGGCAAGTGGGGCCTCGGCGGGCCGAAGCTCGGCAGCATGCCGTCCGATCACGGTTTCGACGGATTCATCGGCTATCTCTGCCAGCGCAATGCGCACAACTTCTATCCCACCTATCTGGTCGAGGACGGTGACAAGCTCCTGCTNGAAGGCAACGATCGAGGCCTGGTCGGAAGGCAGTACTCCACCGATCTCATGATCGACCGGTCGCTGGAGTTCATTCGTGAACATCAGGATGANCCATTCTTCCTCTACTACGCGACTCCGGTGCCGCACCTCGCCCTGCAGGTTCCAGATGATTCGCTCCGGCAGTACGCGGGCCGCTGGGAGGAGACCCCCTACGTGGGCGGGAAGGGATATCTCCCCAACGAGACGCCACGGGCGACCTATGCCGCGATGATCACGCGATTCGACCGCAACATCGGACTGATGCTCGACGAGCTCGAGAAGCAGGGGGTCGCCGACGACACGATCGTGATCGTGACCAGCGACAACGGCTCCACCTTCGGGATCGGGGGATACGATCCGCCGTTCTTCGACGGCACCGGAGGACTCCGCGGTCACAAGTGCAACCTCTACGAGGGCGGCATCAGGGTTCCCCTGATCGCCTCCTGGCCGAAGCGGATCGAGGCGGGNTCGNCCGACGCCACGNCNGTGGCCAACTGGGATCTGATGCCGACNCTGCTGTCCATCGCNGGCGCGAAGAGCGAGGCGGAGATGGACGGCATCGACTTCTCGCCGGTGCTGATGGGATCCGGCGAGGCTCCCGATCGCGAACATCTCTACTGGGAGTTCCATGCGGGGGGTGGCCTGCAGGCGGTCCGGATGGGCCGGTGGAAGGGGGTGCGCAACGGTGTGCACCGGGATCCGGACACCCCGGTCGAGCTCTACGACCTCGAGAAGGATCCGAACGAGACCGTCGACGTGGCTGGNGAGCATCCCGAGGTGGCNGATCGCATNCTCGGCATCATGCGGAGCGAGCACACGGTCTCCCCGGTNCCGAACTGGAACTTCGGCTGGAACGAGGGGGCTCCGAGTCGCGAGCGTCCGGAGGTNGAGGTGATGGAGATCGGTCCCGGCCAGGAGATCCGNAAGCAGTTCGTGAAGGATCAGGAGGTGGTGATCGACGGTGGCGTGCTTCGGCTCTCGGGCCCGGCGAATCCTCTCAACGGGGTGACGGTTCGATTCACCAGGGCGGGTGGATCGCTGGTGATGGAGAAGCACACGCCCGAGGAGTTCCGTCGCAAGCACCGACGCAAGATCCGGACGAAGGACGGGATCGCGGTCGAGGGCGAGGACTACGTGGTCNGGGATCTGGGGGATGGAGCGTGCTCNGTGGAACCCNTCTTCAAGGGAAGCAAGGATCCACCGAGGANGGAATCCCGNCTTGATCCACCCGGGGCCTCCGGGGTGGTGCGTCCGGCCGGAGTGGACCGGGCCCGTTTCGATCTTCCCGGAGTTCCCCGATGATCCTTGCATCGACCCTTCTGATCGCGAATCTCGGCATCTGCTCCCCGGTCGCGGAGGAGCCGCCGGTCGACTTCCAGCCCGACTGGGAGTCGCTCGAGACCCATCCCACACCGGCGTGGTTCGAGGACGGCAAGTTCGGGATCTTCATCCACTGGGGGGTGTATTCCGTCCCGAGCTTCTGCGACACCAGCACCTACAGCGAGTGGTACCAGTGGTGGCTCAAGACGAACTCGCACGGTGGCAAGGTGACCCGGTTCCACGAGGAGAACTACGGGAAGGACTTCCTGTACCGGGACTTCGCTCCGATGTTCCGGGCCGAGATGTTCGATCCGGCGGAGTGGGCGAGCATCTTCCGACGTTCCGGCGCCGAGTACATGGTCATCACCAGCAAGCACCACGACGGCTACTGCCTCTGGGACAGCGAGGTCGCCAGCGAGGTCCGCGGCTATCCCTGGAACTCGGTGGAGACCGGCCCGAAGCGGGATCTGATCGGGGATCTTTTCGAGGCGTGTCGGAAGGAGGGGGTCCGCCCCGGCCTCTACTACTCGTTCATGGAGTGGGAGAATCCGCTCTACGATCGTGAGGACAAGGCCGAATACGTCGACCGGGTGATGATCCCGCAGATCAAGGAGCTCATCGAGACCTACGAGCCGGCGGTCTTCTGGCCGGATGGCGAGTGGGACCACCCCGACGAGATGTGGCGGAGTCCGGAGATCCTCGAGTGGATCTACGAGAACGCGGCGAACCCCGAGGAGATCGTGGTCAACGACCGGTGGGGCCGGGGGCTCCGCGGTCAGGTGGGTGACTACACCACCACCGAGTACGACAACCTCGGGAACTCCGGGGGCAGGGAGATGCGGAAGCACCGGCCGTTCGAGGAGTGTCGAGGGATCGGCCATTCATTCGCCTTCAACCGGGCCGAGAACTACGACATCTACGACTCCCGCACGGGATGCGTGCAGCGGCTCATCGACCTGGTGAGCCGGGGCGGTGTCCTGCTGCTGGATATCGGTCCGACCGCGGATGGTCGCATCCCGTTGATCATGGTCGACCGTCTGCTCGCGATCGGTGACTGGCTCGAGGTGAATGGAGAGGCCATCAAGGGGACCCGCCGAAGTCCCTTCAAGTCGCTTCCCTGGGGTCGGGCCACGACGAAGGGCGACAGCCTGTACCTGCACGTGTTCGACTGGCCCGAGGACGACGTCCTGGTCGTGCCGGGGCTTGAGAACGACGTGATCCGGGCGACGATGCTCGGAGATCGGAAGGAGGGTCGTGCCCTCGCCGTCGCACGGGACGACGTCTCCGGCGTCCGGGTCGATCTGGCCGGTCTGCATCCCTTCCCGCACGCGACCGTCATCAGGCTCGATCTCGACGGGCCGCCCCGGGTCGACGAGTCGATCCGCGCCGGTGCCGACGGCACGGTCGAGCTCACTCCCGCGGCGGCCGCGCTGGAGGGTCCGTCCCTTCGCGTGGAGCGGTATCCCGACGCCGGCGGCGTCGCCGTTGACAACCTCGGCTACTGGCTGTCGACCGAGCCCTCGGCGAGCTGGGAGGCCCGGCTGGAACCCGGCCGCACCTATGCGGTGGAGATCGACATGGCGTGCAAGGACGCCTCCGCGGGCGGCTCCTTCGAACTCTCCTGCGGAGACCGGGTCTTCCGCATCGAGGTTCCTGCGACCGGAGGATGGGACCGGTTCCGGACCCGGGAGATCGGCACCGTCGTCGGTTCGCCGGACGGCACGCCCACCAGCATCCATCTGAAGGCGATCGAGGTCCCGGGCGAGGCGGTCGGCAACGTTCGCGGGATCCGCTTCCGTCCGACCGCCTCCTGAGCGGCCGGGTGGGGCTTTTTCCGACTCCGAGGGGGGATTCCCCGCCTTCGTCGACGCGGCCCGGGGAATCCTGAGAGACTCATCGGTCGGTGCCTTCGTCCGGTCGGAAACCCGGAGCGCCGCACGCGTCTTCCACGGGGGAAGGCGCGGTCGAGGTTTCCGTTCCGAAGACCACAGGGAATCCGCACGATCATGTTCATTCGAAATGCCCTTCTGGCGACCATCATCACCATGTCAACCGTTCCAGCCGCCGTGGCGAGTGTCGAAGACATTCCCCTCATCCCTCGCGAGACCCTCTTCGGCAACCCCGAGCGGGCCGGAGTCCAGATCTCCCCGGACGGCAGGTGGATCTCCTACCTCGCTCCGCGAGACGGCGTCCTGAACGTCTGGGTGATGTCCCGTGACGGTGGGGATCCCCGACCGATCACCGATTCGACCGATCGACCGATCCGTTCCTACAGCTGGTCCTGGAACAACGAGCAGATCCTCTACTCCCAGGACAAGGGTGGCGACGAGAACACCCACATCTATGCCGTCGATGTGGCCACCGGAGAGACCACCGATCTCACCCCCGGCGACGACGTCAAGGCCTCCCTGATGTCCGGGCATCGCGATCGCCCCGATCAGGTCCTGGTCCAGAGCAATGCTCGTGACACGTCCAACATGGACGTCGTGCGGATCGACACCCGGACCGGCGAGTCCACTCCGGTCTTCCAGAACGACGAGGGCTTCATCTCGATGCTGCCCGACGACGACTGGAACATCCGCGTTCGTGCCCGGATGACCCCGGAGGGCGGCACCGAGAGCGAGTTCCGGGATTCCACGGACGCCGACTGGCGGCAGCTCGATTCGGTCGGACTCGAGGATGCGATGACCACCTCCACGATCGGATTCGACAAGTCCGGCCGCCGCATGTGGAGCATCGACGCCCGGGGTGGCGACAAGGCCCGTCTGGTCTCGGTCACCCCCAATCCCGATGGGACCTTCGATCGCGAGACGGTGTTCGAAAGCGACCAGGCCGACGTCGCCGATGCCATGATCAACCCGATCACCCTCGAGCCCGAGGCCGTCGCCGTGAACCGGCTTCGCAAGGAGTGGACGATCATCGATCCCGCGGTCAGGCCCGACCTCGAGAAGCTTGCGACCCTCGTCGACGGGGAGGTCGAGGTCATCGATCGCTCCGGTGACGACCGGACCTGGATCGTGGCCTATCTGGTCGACGACGGGCCGGTCCAGTACTGGATCTGGGATCGGGACGCCCGGGAGGGCAAGTACCTCTTCAGCAACCGTCCCAGCCTCGAGGGTCTGCCGCTGGTGAAGATGAAGGCGGTGGAGATCGAATCCCGGGACGGCCTGAAGCTGCCGTCCTACTACTCGCTCCCCGCGGGCTGGAAGGCCGGCGACCGGGTCCCCCTGATCGTCATGGTGCATGGCGGTCCGTGGGCTCGCGACAGCTGGGGCTACAACCCGTATCACCAGTGGCTGACCAACCGTGGCTACGCGGTCCTGAACGTGAACTTCCGCGGCTCGACCGGTTTCGGCAAGGACTTCCTCAATGCCGGGAACCGGGAGTGGTACGCGAAGATGCAGGACGACGTGAACGACGTCGCCCGGTGGGCGGTCGACCAGGGCTGGGCCGATCCCGACCGTCTCGCGATCATGGGTGGCAGCTACGGCGGATACGCCACGCTGGCGGGCATGACCCGCGACCCGGAACTCTGGGCATGCGGAGTCGACATCGTCGGTCCCTCGCACATCGCGACCCTGCTCTCGACCATTCCGCCGTACTGGGCGCCGATGAAGGCGATGTTCGAGCAGCGGGTCGGGGCCATGGACGAGCCCGAGTACCTGGATGCCATCTCGCCGCTCACCCACGTGGACCGCATCTCGCGTCCACTCCTGATCGGACAGGGCGCCAATGATCCCCGGGTCAAGATCTCCGAGAGCGATCAGATCGTCGCCGCGATGGATGCTCAGGAGATCCCCGTCACCTACGTGGTCTTCCCCGACGAGGGTCACGGCTTCGCCCGTCCCGAGAACAACACCGCATTCAACGCGGTCACCGAGGCCTTCCTCGCGGAGCACCTCGGTGGGCGATTCGAGCCGATGGACGGCGAGATCCAGGCCTCGACCGCGCAGCTGCGGCGTCTGGGCGGCCTGACCTTCGAAGGCGTCTCGGAATGGGACCCCGAGACGGCGCCGGAGCCCGAAGTCGAGAAGGTCATCGCCTGGGAGGATCTGGACGAGCGGTCCCGGGCCCGGGTCACGGAGGTGCTCGGCCAGATCGAGTCCCAGGTCCCCGAGGCCAATCGTGCCATGGCGTACCCGATGATCGTGCAGCAGTTCCGATCGATGATCGGCAGCGCTCCCGAGGAGGATCGTGATGCGATCCTCTATGCCATCCAGGAGCTCGAGCGTCGAGCTGCGGATGCGATGCCGGCGGGGGCCGACCCCGTGCCCGGAGACTGATCGGAAGCCTCCCGGTTTCGAACTCGAGGAATCGAATCAGCCGCGGAATCTCATCGAGGTTCCGCGGCTGTGTTCTCCCCGGCGTTCGCCGGGGTCCCGGCGGGCCCGCGGTCAAGGGCGAGGTACGCGTTCCAGACCGCTTCGTCGCCCTGCAGGGCATGATCGGGAAGCGGGGCCGTGCCGGTCGTGGCCTGCAGTTCGGCACGGGTGCGGATCCGGATCGAGTCGAGATCGGGCGTTCCATCGGCGGTTCGCATCGCC
>PAQL01000016.1 GCA_002709295.1 Phycisphaerae bacterium
CCCCACAAGGAGAAGATCAGGCAAGCCCCCCGGCAAGGAGCCCCGGGTCATCAGCCAGCTCTCCGGTGGAGAGAAGACCATGACCGCGGTGGCACTGCTGATGGCCATCTTCCAGAGCAAGCCCTCCCCCTTCTGCATCCTCGACGAGGTCGATGCGGCGCTGGACGAGGCGAACGTCGAACGCTTCTGCAACGTCGTCCGCGAGTTCCTCGATCAGTCCCACTTCATCGTCATCACGCACCACAAGCGGACGATGCAGGCCTGCGACCGGCTCTTCGGTGTCACCATGCCCGAACGCGGCGTCTCCCGTCGCGTCACGGTCAAGTTCGACGAGGTCGATGGTGATGGCAGGATCGCCGGCGAGGCGGTCCGTCGGATGGAGGATGAAGAGGCGCCCATCGAGGCACCCCGTCTCCAGATCGAGACCGAGCCGGTGGATCCGGGGACCCTCCGGACCGCCCCGGTCGAGGATGCTCCATCCGCCGACCACGGTGCCGGAGTGCTCGCCGACGCGTGGGACGACTGATCCGGAAGCCGGACATCAGCGATCGTCGGAGTTCCTGATGGGTGCCGACGGACCGCCGCCGAAGACGACCCGGGCGGCCCGATGAGCCTCTGCATGGAGGTCGGCGGTCAGCTGCGGCGTTTCCGCGTATCCGCCGGAGAGCACGAGCACCACCGGAAGACCCGCGGACGCGAGGATGCCCTGTGCCAGATGTTCACGGCGACGGAGGCCGTCCCTGGTCAGGGCCAGTCGTCCGTACCGGTCCCCCACCACCACATCGACGCCGGAGAGCAGGAAGACGATGTCCGGGCGGGCCTGTGAGATCGCATCGGGGAGCGTCCCCTCGAGGGTGGCGAGGTACTCCCGGTCGCCCACGTGATCCTCGAGAGGGACGTCGAGATCGCTGGGGGGCTTCCGCATCGGAAAGTTGCGCCCGCCGTGCATCGAGTAGGTGAATACCGTCGGGTCCTTCGCGAAGCAGATCGCGTTCCCGTTGCCCTGGTGCACGTCGAGATCGACCACCATCGCCCTGCGGATCTCCTCCTCCCGCTGCAGGATGCGGATCGCGACGCCGACGTCGTTGAGGACGCAGAAGCCTTCGCCATGATCGGGACAGGCATGATGGGTGCCTCCGGCGAGGTTGGCCGCGACACCGTCCTCGAGAGCGTTCCAACCGGCCATGAGGGTGCCCTGCACCGCCAGGCGGGACCGACGCACCAGAGCCGGACTCCAGGGCAGCCCCAGCCGTCGTTCCTCCAGTCGGTCGAGGGTGCCCGTGGCGAGCTTCTGCAGGTACGACTCGTCGTGGACGAGCCGGAGATCGTCCCAGTCGATCTCTTCGGGTTCCACGAGCTCCTCGGGACCCACGATCCCCTCTGCGCGGAGGATGTCGCGAAGGGCGGAGAACTTCCGCATCGGAAAGGGATGCCCCTCCGGGAGCGGGATCTCGTAGTCCTCGTGGAAACAGGCGCGCATCTGATCGGGATTCGACGGGGATCCGGGATCGGAGTCGCCGTTCGGTTCTCCGATGGACTAGAACCGTTCGATCACCGCATCCGCGAAGGCCTCGGTCCCCAGGTCGCCTCCGAGGTCTCCGGTGCGGGCTCCTTCGCGAAGCGCCCGGTCGTAGGCGTCGCGGATGCGTGACGCGGCCCGGCCCATGTCGGCATCACCGGTCTTCACCGAAAGATGATTGAGCATCATCACGCCGCTCATGGTGATCGCGAGCGGATTGGCGAGGCCCTTTCCGGCGATGTCCGGAGCGGATCCATGCACCGCCTCGAACACGGCGTTCTTTTCGCCGAAGTTGGCTCCCGGGGTGACGCCGAGCCCTCCGACGAAGCCGGCACAGAGATCGCTCACCACGTCGCCGTAGAGGTTCTCGCAGAGCAGGACCCCGAACCGCGAGGGATCCTGGACCAGTCGCATGCACGCCGCATCGATGATGAGCTCCTCGTACTCGATGTCCGTGAACTCGGCCTCGTGGACCTCGCGTGCGCATCGGATGAACAGACCGTCGGAGAGCTTCATGATGTTCGCCTTGTGAAAGGCGGTGACTCGTCCGATGCCCCGGTCCCGGGCGTAGGTGAAGGCGAACTTCGCGATCCGTCGGCAGGCACGGTCGGTGGCGACCTTGAGGCTGGTCACCACCCCGGGAGTGATCTCGTTCTCGATCCCGGCATAGAGACCCTCGGTGTTCTCCCGGACGACCACCACGTCGACGTCCCGGTAGCGGGTCTCGACGCCATCGAGGCTGCGGACCGGACGGACCGCCCCGTAGAGATCCAGGGTCTTCCTCAGGGCCACGTTGACGGAGGAGAATCCTCCTCCGATCGGCGTGGTGCACGGGCCCTTCAGGGCGACCCCCTCCTCCTTGATGGCCGTGACGGTGTCCTCGGGAAGAAGGCTGTCATGGCCCTTCTCGAGGGCCGCGGTGCCCGCATCCCGTTCCACCCAGCGGATCGACGACCCCTCATTCGCGAGCGAGGCGTCGATGATCCTCCGGGCCGCAGCGACGACTTCGGGACCGATGCCGTCTCCCGGCACGAGCACGCAACCATGTTCCACGGGACGTTCCTTGTCTGGGACGGGGGTGAATCCGGACTGGGGACTTCGCAGCCGGATCACGAGGATACCGCGCCCCGAACCTCCTCTCGGAGGTACCGTCCTGAGGTGAGCGAAGCGAGCGAACAACCCGTCGACCTCCTGGTTCTCGGAGCCGGCATCGCCGGCCTCTGGATTCTTGATGCCGCCACTCGTGCCGGACTTCGGGCCGTGGGCGTGGAGTGCGCCGCGATCGGCCGAGGCCAGAGCGTCAGTGCCCAGGGAATCATCCACGGCGGCCTGAAATACACCCTGAGAGAGCGTGACGTCGCCGCGGCGGGATCCATCCGCGACATGCCCGCGGAGTGGCTGCGGATGAACCGGGAACCCGATTCCGAGGGGCCCGACCTCAGCAGGGCGGTGGTCTCGAGTCCCTGCACGTGGATCTGGCGGACCGAGAGGCTCGCCTCGAGGATCGGGATGCTGGGGGCCAGGGCCGCCCTGAGAAGCCGACCCGAGGCGGTCAAGAGGACGGACCGGCCCGTGATCCTCCAGTCGGTGCCGGGCCAGGTGCTTCGAGTGGACGAGCCGGTCTTCGAGACCCGGACCGTGCTGCAGGCCATCGCTGAGCCACTGCAGGATCGCCTCGTCGGAGTCTCCGGACCCGAGGGGATCGAGATCTCCTCTCGAAGCGGGCTGGTCGACACCGTGACGCTTCGCGACGGCTCGGGCGAGGTGTGCCTGCGACCCGAGGCGGTCGTGCTTGCGGCCGGCACCGGCAACGAGGGCCTGCTCTCCCGGCTGGGACTGGATGCGGGCATCGCCCAGCGACGTCCCCTTCACATGACCCTCCTGCGAAGTCCCGACCTCCCCCGGTTGCACGGACATTGCGTGGACGGCAACCGGACCCGCATCACCGTGACCAGCGCGCATGATTCCGAGGGTCGCGTGGTCTGGCAGCTCGGGGGTGAGCTTGCCGAATCGGGAGTCGATCGGGACCCCGCCACCCAGCTGGCTCACGCCGCAGGGGAGATCGAAGCCGTCCTTCCCGCCCTCGACCCCGCGAGCCTGCGGAATCTGGAATGGGCGACCTATCGGGTGGACCGGGCGGAGCGCAGGACCGGACAGGGACTGCGCCCCGACGACGCGACCATCGAATCCCATCATGACGGGCGGCTGATCGCGGCCTGGCCCACCAAGTGGGCGCTCGCCCCGCGACTCGCGGCACGAGTGCTCGAGGCGATCCCCTGCCGGGCGGCATCCGGCACCCCGGCTCCTCCGGACCTGAGGCCGCTCCTGGCACCGGAGATCGCACCCTATCCATGGGAGGAGGCGACATGGACATCACACCAGGACGTCCGCTCGGCCGGACCGGCCTGAAGCTCTCCCCGATCGGATTCGGCGCGTTCAAGATCGGACGCAACGAGGGGATCAAGTACCGGGAGGGCTACGAACTGCCCACCGAGGAGGAGAGTGCCTCCATCCTCAATCACGTGCTGGACCTCGGCGTGAATCTGATCGACACCGCCCCCGCCTACGGCATCAGCGAGGAACGCATCGGTCGCGGCCTGAAGGCCCGTCGCGATTCGTTCGTCCTGAGCACGAAGGTCGGGGAGGTCTGGGAGGACGGAGAGGGACGGTACGACTTCTCCGCCGANGCGGTGGATCGGAGCGTCGACCGNAGCCTTCTGCGGCTGGACACGGATCGACTGGACATCGTGCTGGTGCACTCGGACGGAACCGACCTTGAGATCATCGAACGGGGCGAGACCCTGGACGCCCTCGTCGGACGTCGGGACCGGGGCGACATCGGTTTCGTCGGTTTCAGCGGGAAGACCGTCGAAGGCCATCTCGCCGCGATCGAAACCGGCGTGGTCGACGTGCTCATGGTCGAATACCACGTCCTCGACCGATCGCAGCAACCGGTGATCGAGGAGGCGGAGCGCCGGGGAATCGGGGTGCTCGTGAAGAAGGGGCTGGCTTCGGGAAGAATTCCGGCGATCGATGCCATTCCCGCCTGCCTGGAGCCGGGAGGCGTGAGCTCGGTGGTCGTCGGCTCGCTGGATCCCGATCATCTGCGGACCAATCTCGAGATCGCCCGCGCCGCNCTTCGCTGATCCGCTCAGACGTCGTCGCGATATCGCTTGAGCAGACCGCCGAGTTCGTTCAGCGGGAATCGCCATGCCCCCCAGCCGTCGTCGAACACCACCCACCTGGCCCCCAGGGTGTGCTGATTCACGCAGAGCTTCGCGGCCTCGACGACCGGAAAGGACATGATGGAGGGCTTCTCGTCCTCCTTGNCCAGATTCTGGACCTTCGCGTACCTCTCCGCCCGGGCCTTGGTGGTGAAGGCCATGACGTAGGGCTCCTCATCGATGTAACCGGAGAAGGGTCGCATCCTCGGGAACCTGCCGACTCCGGGGAAGTACCAGCGATCGAGGTTCATGGTGCCCCGCCAGAGGGGCTCCAGAACCGCGGGCGAGGGATCCTTCCGCGCCTGCCGGGCGAGTTCGTCCAGTTCGGTGCCTTCGTCGGCCGGGTCCATGGGCCGATCGGTCTGATCGGGCTTGATCTCTTCATCGCTCAAGGGATGATCAGCTCCGTTCCCACCACCAGTCTGGAGGGGTCCTTGATTCGATCCTTGTTCGCCTCGTATATCCGCGGCCAGAGCGACGCATCGCCGTAGGCGGCGAGGGCGATCGCACTCAGGTTCTCACCGGACTGCACGATGTGAATCACCGGCTGGGATCCGTCACCGACGTCGATGATGGTCCGCATCTCGAAATCCCTGGGAGGAAGCCGCAGCTTGTCGCCCGGCATCAACCGCTTCGGATCGACCAGCGGATTCGCATTGAGGATCAGCGAGTACTTGTTCGCATCCCCGAACCATTCCCGAGCGATGGAGCTCGGGGTGTCGGAGGCCTTCACGACGTAGATGGTGTAGGCATCCTCGGGAAGCTCGCCGGCACGNGCCGGNCTTCCGGAGACGGCCACCTTTCCNGAGTCGTCCGCGACCTCGATGACGGCCTCGTCCGGGCCGGCGGCGAGAGACGAACCCTCCTCGTTCCCCACGATCGCTCCGGCGAGACGGATCGCGGTCTTCTCGTCGACCGAGATCGGAATCATGCTTCGCAGGCTGATCGCGATTCGGGGCCGGGAGATCGCGACCACCGCGCCGTCGACCACCCACGCGACCGGACGATCGATGAGAGCAGCGGATTCCCGGCGAATCGAGTCGATCTGGCCCTCGTCGACCCGGTACCGAACCCGGTAGCTGTCGCCGCCGAGGAACGGCGCGGCGATGGCTTCGGCGATGCGATCCTCGAGCGAGAGCGATGCGTCACGGTCCTCGCGGACGAGGATGTACTCGATGCCGGAGTCCTCCCGGGTCGAACGGACGCAGCCTTCGAGAATGCCGTTGTCGGACATCGAGGCCGGCAGAGCCATCCAGGCGTACCCGCCGTCGACCGGAACGATCACGAGTTCGGGATCCGCCCGCCCGAGAGCCACGGACATCGGCAGAAGCCGGTCCTCCGGAGTCGTCGAGGAGACGATGACGTGCCCACCCAGCCCACGGGACTGCACGGAGCGGCCGGGAGCACGGGGTGCGGAGTCGGCAGGGCCGGCCGAAGATTCCGGGGTGTCGGCCGGTGAGGCCCCGTCGATCTCCGACGGGGACGTGGCGCCATCGGCGGCCGGAGCGGCGGGTTCCTCTGCAGCGGCCTCGAGATTCGGATCCTCGATCTCCGGTTCCGCCGTGTCAGCTCCCGTCTCCTCCGAAGCGGTGCCATCCGGATCCGCGATCGTCGACTCGGCGGGCTCGGTGACCGCGTCGGTGACCTGATCGCCGGCGGGGTCGCCAGTGGTATCGGAATCATCGGCCGGATCGGTCACCTCGTCACCACCGTCGGTCGATCCCGGGTCGTCGGCGCCGGGAACCTTGTCGGAGGAGGCCGGGTCTGACTGCTCGGCGGCGACCGGTGCGGGCGGGGTGTCCGCCACCGACGCGATGACCGGAGTCGCCGACGGCTCCTCGACGATGGGTGCCGGTGCACGGTCGGCATTCGAGGACGACGGTGCGGCCTCCGACTGCGGCAGGGTGTTCTCGAAGGCCACGCTCGCACGGCGGTTCTCACCGTCGTCGAGAGTCGCGTAGTAGATTCCCGTCGCGATCACCACGAGGGCGATCACCACTGCTGAAAGTCGCATGCCGCTGTTCATGGCTGGCTCCCTGTTCCGTACGACCCGAAGTGCGTATTCCGCCTCCGGGGAACGAAGGCGGATTCGATTTCGGCGACGGATTCCGGGCTGCCGCGGAGCTGGAGGCCCGTTCTTCGGCCCGGGGACACCGTCAGGGACACAGTATGCATCATCAGACCGGTCTCCGCGCCGGATCCGGGCTCCAAAACCGCCCCATCGGCCCGATGATCGATGATCAACCGGTCGTCGCCCCCGGCAGCACCGGGGAGCCGTCGCTCGTGGGCACGTCCTCGGTCTCGGTGTCGGACCTGCCGCCGCCACGGGACCAGGTCAGCGGTGCCGCGATCGCGACCGACGAATAGGTCGCGGCGATCAGACCGACGAGGAACGTGAAGGCGAACGGTCGGATGCCGGTCCCGCCGAGGGTGTAGAGGATGATCGCCGAGGTGATCGTGGTGCCACTGGTCATGATCGTCCGGCTGAAGGTCTGGTTGATCGAGCTGTTGACGACCTCGCGGCTGGCATAGCTCAGCTTGCCTCGATTCTCGCGGATGCGGTCGAGGATGACGATGGTGTCATTGAGGGAGTAGCCGACGATGGTCAGCAGGCCCGCAACCACGTTGAGGTCGATGCGGAACTCGTCGAGGATCCGAATGCCGTTGAAGGTCTTCTCGCCGAGGATCACGCTCAGGGCGATGGCCCCGAGGCAGATGCTGACGTTGAACACCAGGGCGGCGATGGCACACAGCGAGTAGCGGAGCGAACCGAACCGGAACCAGATGTAGACCAGCATGCCGAGAAGGCTCAGGATGACCGCCACGATGGCGCTGGCCGCGAGGTTCTCGGCGACCTTCGGAGAGAAGCTCGAGACCTGGTCGAGACTGGCCTCGCGGGTCAGAGCGGCCTTGACGAGCTCGAACTCGCGGATCGCGAGGGTCCGGTCCCATGTGTCCAGATCGACCAGCACGCTGGAGGCGTCCTCGTCGGCGACCATCACCGCGAAGGACGACCATGTCGGGGTTCCGCCTGATTCCCCGTCGCGGACCAGGCCGACGATCTCGTTCTGACGACCACGGGTGTCCGCGAAGTCCGGCTGGTTCCGCATGCGGTCGAGTCGCTGCTCGAAATCCGTGATGGTGATGGGCGGATCGACCTCGTCGACCACGACCGCGACGCCGCCACGGAAGTCTCCGATGCCGACCGTCGCCGACGGAGCGTCGATGGCCTGGGAGAGAAGCTGGCTCTCGAGACGATAGGTGTGCTTGCTGTGATCGTCGTCGAATTCCGCGGCGAAACCGACCGGCCGGGTCACGGCGAGGACGTCACCGAACCGATCCACCAGGGCGGCGACGATTCGATCCGAGATGTTCTCGTCCGATCCGAGCTGCGGAGGGTTCGCGACCTTGATCTGGAAGCCCGTCGACCGGCCGGATTCATCGGTCGGGCCGACGGTCAGGACGGTGGCGTTGGCCAGTTCGGCGAGCACCGGATCGTCGGTGTTCCGTCCGAGATCGGCGACGTTCTCCGCCACTTCGGCCCGGGAGACCAGCAGTCGTCCCTCGGCTTCGCCCTCGATGCCGGCAGGTTCGTCGCCGGTCGCCTGACGGGTGGTCATGACCACGCTGACTCCGCCACGGAATTCGGTCTCGAGGACGTCGGCGCCCCGACCGAAGAAGATGAACAGGGAGCCTGCGGCGAGGATGACGCTCAGTCCGAGCACCGGCCCGCGAAGGCCGACCCAGTTGATGTTCGGCTGGAGCAGACGGTGGATGGCGGGGACCGCGGTGGGAAGCATGGGCAGCCTGCGGATCCCGAAGACCTCGGTGCCGAGGGCGAAGATCACCCTCGAGACGAAGAGCGAGGTGAAGAGGGTCGCGAGCACGCCGATGGACAGGGTCAGGGCGAAGCCCTTCACCTCGGTCGCGGCGGTCTGATACAGGATGAAGCAGACGATCAGGTTGGTGATGTTGCCGTCGAGGATCGCGCTGGCGGCCTTGTTGAAGCCGAGACGCAGCGAGGTGCGCAGATCCTCCCCGTTGTTGACCAGCTCCTCCCTCACACGTTCGAAGATCAGGACGTTCGCATCGACCGCCATGCCGATGGTGAGCGCGATGCCGGCGAGACCGGGCAGGGTGAACGTACCGTCGATCATCGCCATGATCCCGAAGATCATGATGGCGTTGATCAGCAGCGAGATGTCCGCCACGAGGCCGGCCCCGAAGTAGTAGAGGACCATGATCAGGGCGACGATCGCCACCGAGATCGCAACCGCCTCGAGACCTCGGACGAGGTTGTCCTGACCGATCGAGGGACCGAGGATGCTGGTCGAGATCGGTTCCTGGCTCAGGCGGGCCTCGAGGCTGCCCGCGGCGAGGACGCGGATCAGGTAGGTGATCTCCGCGTCCCCGAAATTGCCCTGGATGACGCCGTTGGATCCGATCTGGCTGTTCAGGTTGGGCGCGGTGTAGACCTCGCCGTCCAGCACGATGGCCATCGGCTGGTTGACGTTGGGGGCCGTGAGCTTCCGCATGCGGGAGCCGCCCGGCTGGTCGAGTCCGAACGCCACCGCAGGTCGGCCGAGATCGTCGACGGTCCGACTGGCTCGACGGATCGCCCAGTCGTCGCCGTCGGCGTGGGTCATCGATCGGTCGGGCGTGGTGTAGAGCAGGATGTAGTACCGCCCCTCCTTCTCCGCGGCGACGAGTCGGTATCGATCGCTGAAGAACTGGACGGGGTTCGCCTCCATGGCGGCCAGCACCGCGGGATCCTCGTCGGTCCACTGATCGACGTCGTTGATGGCGAACCACCGGGCGACCATCGAGTCGGTGTTGTTGGGGCCTCGATCCGCCAGCTGCTCGCGAAGGAGATCGATCGGCACGTCCTGCGCGGCGGGCCGGACGCCGATGCGGAACTCGAGCACGCCGGCACCTCGAAGCAGTCGCTTCAGATCCTCGGGATCGTCGAGTCCGGTCCGTTCGGCCTCGTATCGGCGGTAGGTCTCCTCGAGGTTCTCCAGTGCGGTCGCGAGGTGCGGAAGGTCGGCACGAAGTCGGGCCATGGCCATGGACCGCTCGCTGGTGCTCGGATCGAGCTCGCCGTCCTCGCCACGCTCGGTGGGCAGGTCCTCGAGGGCGAGGATCTCCAGCAGTTCCTGTTCACGCAGGGTCTTGGCCAGGATGTCGTTGCGGAGGTCCTCGATGCGGATCTCCGCATCGGCGACCTGGTCGAGCAGGCCACCGATCACGGCCGGATCGGCCTCGGCTTCCGCTTCCGCGGCGGCCAGGGCCTCGCGGGCGACACGAGCCTGATCCCAGGCGGTCTGAAGGCCGCGGATCTCCGCGGCTCGATCTCCGTCGCCTCCGCCGAATCTCGACTCCGCGTCCGAGGCCTCGAGGGCCGCGTCCAGATCGGTGGCGGAGATCTTCGCCATCACCAGGGCCTCGTCCCGGGCGACTCGATACTCCTGCTGAAGAGCGCGGACCTCGGCATTGGGCAGAGGCATCACGACCTCGATGCGGTCACGACCGACAGGCTGCATCGCGATGTCCAGGATGCCCTGGGGATTCACGCGATCCTTGAGGACGTCGATGGTCTGCGCCAGGACATCATCGGCATCGGCGTCATCCGCGATCTTCACCGCGTAGACGAGACTGACCCCGCCCTGGAGATCCTTGCCGAGGCGGATCTTCTGCTGCGGCGGAATGACCTCGAAGAGGCAGAAGCCGACCAGAAGGGCGATGAGAAGAAGCTTTATTCCGATGTGCTTCATGGCGTCCAGGGAAGAGGCGGCAGGCACCTCGGTTCAGGAGGGGGTGTCCGAGGAGTCGATGACCTGCTGGACCGCGTCGCGGCTGAAGGTCATCCTGGTGTTGCTGCTTTCGTCGACCTTCAGGACGACGGTGTCGGTCTTCACTTCCACGATCGAGCCGATGACCCCCCCGATGGTCCGGACGTGATCATGCTTCTTGATGCTGCTGAGGAGGGCGTCCCGCTTCTTCTTCTCCTTCCGCTGGCCGAAGGCGCTGAAGACGAACATCAACACGACCATCGGAATCAGGAGAAGGATCAGGAAGTCGGCCCCCCCCTGCTGGCCACCTGCCGGAGCGGCGCCGCCGGGGGCCCCGTCGGCGGTGGTGGCAGGAGCCCCCTCGTCTGTGAGGGGCGGGCCGTCCGATGCCTGGGCGAGGATGAGGCCGGGACCGATCGAGTTGGATGCGTGGAGCAGGTTCATGGGAGCCGAAGGCCTTTCGAGCCGTTGCGAATCATCACTCGGCCACCGTATCCGATGCGGCCTGCAGGACCGGCCACCGGCCGGCGAGCGAAGACCAGGCATTCTCCCGGATGGCGGTTCGTATGTCCAGCAGGAGACGCTGGAAGTGCCTGAGGTTGTGAAGGCTGCAGAGAATCGGGCCCACCATCTCGTCGGATCGAAAGCAGTGCCTGAGATAGGCCCGGCTGAAGCCCCCCGCACAGGCGGGACAGTCGCAGGAATCGTCGATCGGGGCCGGGTCGTCCTTGAATCGAGCGTGTCGTAGCCTCAAAGGGCCATTTCGAGTGAATACGGAGGCCATCCGCCCGTTTCGGGTCGGCAGGACACAGTCGAACATGTCGATGCCGGAGGCCACCGCCATCACGATGTCCCGCTCGTATCCCACCCCCATCAGGTAACGGGGCCGGTCCCGTGGCAGCCGGGGGGCGGTGTGCCTGACCACTTTCTCGATCAGCTCCGGCCCCTCCCCCACCGCGACCCCGCCGATGGCGTATCCGGGCTGATCGATGCTGCAGATCGCATCCACGCTGGCGGTCCGGCGGTCCAGGTCGGTCCCTCCCTGCACGATGCCGAAGAGTGCCTGATCGGCGGATCTCGCATGGGCCTCACGGCACCGCTCCAGCCATCGGACGGTCCGCTCGTGGGCCTGATCCATGCGGGCCGACCAGTCCCTGGGGGTGGGAAGCTTCGCCCGTGGACTGCCCGCGCCATGCCGGGCGTGCGGTGATGGCGGGCAGTCGTCGAAGGCCATGATGATGTCGGCACCGATCGCATTCTGGACCCGCATCGAGGACTCGGGCCCCAGGTGGACCTTCGATCCGTCGACGAAGGAACGAAAGGAGACCCCGTCATCGTCGATGGCGTTGATGTCCGACATCGAGAACGCCTGGTATCCGCCGGAATCCGTGAGCACCGGCCGATCCCATCGCATGAATCGATGCGTGCCGCCGAAGGACTCGATCAGGTCGATCCCCGGACGCAGCATGAGGTGGTAGGCGTTGTTGAGGATGATCTCGGCCCCGAGAGCCTCCACCTGGGAAGGCAGCACGCCCTTCATGGCCGCCGCGGTCGCCACCGGCATGAACGCCGGCGTCGAGAAGGATCCGTGAGGGGTCTCGACCGTGCCGAGCCGGGCATGATTGTCGGAACAGGTGGCCTCGACCCGGAACCTCAAGGGCCCATGGTCGTTCCATGCCGGTTCCCCGGTCGGTTCCCTGGCAGGATCGTCGCTCAACGCTTGGAGGCCTCGCGCAGGGCCTTCTTCTCCCTCGAGGTCAGGCTCTGCAGGCCCTGATCGTGGATCTTGGCGAGGATCCGGTCGATGTCCGCATCCTCGGCCATCCCTCGACTGCGAAGTCGTCCCGCCCGGTAGGCGGCACCACTGCGACTGGTGGGGTCGTATCGACCGAGAAAGTCGAAGAAGCCGTGCAGCAGGTGCGGCCGGCGGATGAGCCAGTAGCCGGCCATCGCCCCGCCGATGTGCGCCGCCTCGCCCCCTGCATTGGTGAATCCGAAGAACACCGACAGCAGGGCCACGCCGACGAGGACGTAGGCGAGGGTCGAGAGCTTCATGGTGAGGAACGGCATCAGGAACAGCGACACCCGCGCATTGGGCACCAGGAAGGCACAGGCGATCACCACGCCGAACACCCCCGCACTCGCCCCGATCAGCGGGGTTCCGGGATCGTTGACCAGCAGCACCGGCAGGTCGCGACCGGTGAGGCTGAACATCGTCCATCCCGCGAAGTTCAGCAGGAGGTAGGTGCAGGCACCCATGATCCCGCAGAGCAGGTAGAAGGCGAGATAGCGCTTGGACCCGAGGTACTGCTCGACCAGGGACCCGAAGAAGTAGAGACCCATCATGTTGAACATCAGATGCCAGATGTTCGCGTGCAGGAACTGGAAGGTGATGAACCTCCAGAACTCGAAACCCCTCAGCCCGACGTACTTGTCGAGGGTGACCAGGGCGGTCGAGGTCGAGAAGTAGCCGAAGACGTAGAAGGGACTACCGATGCTGACCATCTGGAGGAGCAGGACGTCCTCCCGCTGGGTGTTGCCCGCCTCGTCCCGGAGGGTGATCGTGCCGACCGCACCGGACTGGGACCCCGATTCGTCGACCGAGTTGGCNAGGACCATGAACACCGGAGGCAGAATGCCTCGATCGCCGATCCCGACCTGGANGAAGGTGGNAACGTCCGGCCCCCCGCCGGCGCNGCNTGCCGCGGGCTGNTCCATCCACAGCGGGACCTTGTCCTCACGGATCTGACCCAGCGTCGGGATCCGGATGTCCTCCTTCTNCACGGGATCGACCACCGCGCCCTCGGGGATGCCCTNNAGNNCGATGCCGCGCGGNGTGTTCACCGGGATGACGGGGATGGTCTGGATCGGNGCCATCATCAGGGGGAGGATGGGCAGCTTGTCCAGGACGAAGATGCCGACGCAGATCGCAATCAGCCAGGTGTTGACGGACCATCCTCGGGTCGAGAACCCGAGGCCGGACCTCGAGGCCTGGCCTCCCGCCTGGCGGGTGTAATCTCGGTCGTTGATCCCCATGGGGTTCGGATTCTAGCCGCGGAGCCCCTGTCAGGGGTCATCCTGCCGTCTGCGAGTCGCCTCGTCGAGCAGGGTCCGTTCCGCCGGATCGAGGGATTCGATCCCCTCCTCGGAGATCTTGCGAAGTATCCGGTCAAGGTCGTCCTCGGCGCCCTCGCGGTCGTCTTCCGCCGGCTCGGGGATGTCCTCGATGAACGGCGAATCCTCGATGAAGGGGGAATCCGGGCCGTCGTTGTCGAGGCCGACCGGCCGCGACACCCTGCCCGCATCCGTGATCAGTCCCGCCTCGTGCACGGCGTCGGAGATTCGATCGCGTCGGCCGTGCCGCTGGATCGCCGCGGCGCACATCGCCGAGACCAGCACCACCTCCAGAGATCGGGCCACGACGCCGACCGTGAAGAGCAGGACCGCCACGATGATCCCGGCCCGATGCGTGATCGAGACCGCCGCCCGATTTCCGACCTGGGGTCGCAGCAGGGACTGAAGCAGAAGCCTTCCCCGGAACGGGGCCACCGGCAGCAGGTTCGCCGCGGCCACGACCAACGCGACCTTCCCGAGCACGTAGACCGCCTCCAGCCAGGCCGACGTCGCCAGATCGGGTGCGTAGACCCCGGAGAACGACCACAGCCTTGTCACTCCGGAATCGTTCGACTGAAGGGCCAGAACGATCAGCGAGAGCATCGAGATGCAGGTGGCGCTGAGGGGCCCGACGATGGCCACGAGGATGCTTCGTCGCCAGCTCCGGGGTGGGACACCATCGTCCAGCCCCCCCAGTGGCTGCAGCACGATCTCCGGAAGGTCGCCGCCCAGACTTCGGGTGATCACCATGGTGACCAGCTCGTGAATCATGATCACGCAGATCAAGCAGACCAGGAAGACACCGGCGAGCCAGGGCCCCATCGAGAAGGTGTCCTGACCGGTGTTCCATGAGGCACGGACCAGCACCACCACGATGAGGGCCAGCAGGAAGGCATGCACGCGAAGAATCGTGCTCCCCAGTCTCAGCAGCGGCACCGACCAGCTCAGCGGCTGGTCGAATCGTGGCATGTCGCCTCTCGATACCGAATCGATGGCGGCATCACGGTCGACGTCTCTCATGCCGTGCCACCGTTGGATTGCAGGGACTGCCGGAACAGGAACCATGCCGCGATCGTCTTTCCGTCGTCGATCTCCCCGGAGGCGATGAGTCTGTCGATCTCTCCGGGGGCCATCGGGACCACCTCGATCTCCTCGCCCGGTTCGAGCCGGGAGGGGATCGGCCGGAGTCCCGTGGCATGGAAGGCGTGGATCCGTTCGTCCGAACATCCCGGCGAGGTGAGATAGCTGCCGATGGCACGGACCTCCGAGCTGCATCGTCCGACCTCCTCCTCCAGCTCCCTGGCCGCGGCCTCGGAGGGGTCCTCTCCGGGCTCGAGTTTTCCGGCACAGAACTCCAGCAGAAAGCGATGAACCGCGATACGGCCGACCCTGACCATCAGGATCGTCCCATCCTCCTCCTCGGGAATGACGGTGATCGCTCCGGGATGCTCCATGTACTCCTTGCGGACCGGCCGGCCCAGAGCGTCGAGATAGTCGACCCGGCGAATGCCGAACACCGGTCCACGATGCACCTGGACGTGATCGGCATCGCCCCCCCCGGGCCTGTGATCATGTTCTCCATCCGGTGACCTTGGCATTCCTGGCTCCAGTCGCGATGATACGCCGATGGCCACCGTTCAAGACGCCTCCCCCATCTACGAACTCGAGGACGTGTGGAAGTCCTTCGATGGTCGTCCCGTGCTCCGGGGAATCGATCTCACGATTCCGACCGGGCAGACTCTGGTGGTCATGGGGCCGTCGGGCTGTGGCAAGAGCGTCATGCTGAAGCATCTGGTCGGGCTGCTGAAGCCGGATCGGGGCCGGATCCGCTTTCACGGCGATCCCATCGAGTCGCTGAGCGAGCAGCGACTGGTGCCCCTGCGACGACGGATCGGATTCCTGTTCCAACAGGCGGCCCTCTTCGACAGCCTCACCGTCCGGGAGAATCTCGCCTTCCCGCTGCTGGAGACCGGGCAGGCGGGTTCGGATCTCGAGGAGCGGATCCTCGACTGCCTGCGCCGAGTGGGCCTCGAGGACGCCATCGACCAGATGCCATCGGAACTCAGTGGCGGCATGAGGAAGAGAGTCGGACTCGCCCGGGCGATCGTTCTCGAACCCGAGCTGGTCCTCTACGACGAGCCCACCACCGGACTGGATCCGATCCGAGCCAACGTGATCAACGATCTGATCGTCCGACTGCAGCGGGACCTCTCTCTCACCAGCGTGGTGGTGACCCACGACCTCGACTCGGCCTTCCAGGTCGCCGACCGCATGGTCCTGCTCCACGAGGGACGGGTCCGGATCGAAGGCACCCCCGACGAACTGCGACAGAGCGAGGATCCGGTGCTTCGGTCGTTCCTCGAGGGGCGGACCTTCGAGGACGACGACATGGATGCTGCTCCAGCGGATACCCTGGTCGCGGGCGCAGGCCCGAATCAAGAGAACCCCTCCTCATGAACGAACGCACCCGCGACGCGGTCATCGGCCTCACCGCAATCATTGCCGCGGCCACCACCATCATGATGCTTCTGGCCTTCGGTTCGCTTCGCGAGCTGGCCCGGAGCGCCGTCGATCTCGAAGTTCGCATGAACCGTGCGGGCGGTCTCCGATACGGCAGCCAGATCACCCTCGACGGAGTTCCCATCGGCACCGTCGAATCCGTGGATCTGGAGATCGATCGGGAGCGACCGGTTCTCTTCAACTGCCGGATCGACGACTGGGTCCGGATCCCCGTGGATCACCTCGTGAAGGTCGATGCGGCGCTCATCGGGGGTGGCACCCGGCTGGCGATCCTCTCCCTCGATCCCTCCGCGGATCGCGCCACCTACGAGAGCGGGCGAACCCCGGTCCTGACCGGCACCTTCATGTCCCTGGACGAGACCCTCGCCACGAGCCTCGATGTGCGGATGGGGCCGATCGCCGAGAGCTTCTCCGAGGTCGGAGCCCTCGCCGGCACCTACCAGGCGCTGGGAGAGCAGCTTCGGGACCTGGTCTCCACCGGAGGGCCGGAAGGAGTGGGGATCGGCTCGACGATCGAACGCATCAATGCGACCCTCGACCAGGCGAACCTCGCCTTCGGGGCCGCGACGGGCTGGCTCGACGACGAGCAGCTCCGCGAGGATGCCAGATCGGCGATCTTCAAGGCCAATCTGCTCATCGAACGCGCCACCACCGCCGCCCTCGCGGCCGGACGACTCGCCAGCACGCTGGAGGCCGAGACCCCCACGCTCATCGCCAGTCTCTCCACGACCGCCGCGGCGGTCGACGACACCCTCGCCGAGATCCGGGGCCTCGTGGGACGTGCGTCCGAAGGTGAAGGCACGCTTGGGAGGTTCATCAACGATCCCGCCCTGTACGAGGATCTCGATGACGCGGCGAAACGACTCGCCGACACCCTCGCCGCGATCGAGGCCCTGGTCGAGGCGATCAAGGCCGAGGGGATCGACGTCGACTTCTGAACCCGTCCGTCGAAGCGTGACCCCCCGAACATGAAGACGCCCCGTGGTGCCTGGCACCACGGGGCGTGTCGTTCACGGGGAGTCGGACTCCGGCGTCCTCAGCGGATCACGACGATCTCGACTCGACGACTCTCGTCCTTGGTGGACTTCGGCATCAGCGGCCCGAACGAGCCGTAGCTGATCGAGGATCGGTCGATGCCTTGACGAATCAGGTACTGACCGACGGCGTAGGCACGTTCGAAACCGAGGTGGTAGTTCGTCTTGTACTTGTCCGTCTTGATCCGGTCGGTGTCGGTGAAACCGTCGATGCGGATCGAGGCTCCCGGGTATTCCGCCTTGATCTCGCCGGCGACCGTCCTCAGGGTCGACTGGGCGGCCGACTTGAGGTCGTGCTGGCCGGAATCGAAGAGCACGTCTCCTTCGATGTTGACGACCGGGACGCCGTCACGGTTCGACCATGTCGCACCGTCGCTGTCGGACGGAAGGGGCGGCTGGGACTCGGCGTCGGCGAGCTTCTGATTCGCCTCGCCCAGTTCGAACTCGAGCTGCCGCGCCCTGGCGTCGGCATCGTCCTGAGAGCTGCGAGCCCGATCGAGCTCGGACCTCAGGTCGCGGTTCTCATCCAGCAGCGCCTGCTGGTTCATCTTGGAATCGCCGTTGCAGCCGGCGAGAAGGGCGACGAGCGTCAGTGGGGCCAGCGTCGCGTATCGGGTCCATCCGTGCATGCGCTACTCCTTCGGAAGAGGCGTTCTGCGAATGCGGGGAGTGTACCGCCCCGGATGGCTCGACGACGTCAACCCGGGGGCCAGAGGAGCGACCGCTCGAAGGCCTCGAGCCAGGGGCGGGCGTAGAGGACGACCAGGGTCGCCGCCGCCAGATGCGGTCCGTAGGGCAGTTCACGGCCTCGAGCACCACGAAACATGGAGATCAGACGGCCGCACGCGATCCAGGCCAGAGCGAGGAAGGGTGCGATGAAGAAGATCCTGATCGGATCGGCCCAGCCCAGCGCCGCCCCCACCGCGGCCAGGAGATGAACATCCCCCATGCCCATCGCCTCGCGGCCGAAGGCGAGAGTGCCGAGGATCCGGATCCCCCAGACCAGCCCCCCACCCACCAGGAAGCCGAGGCCGGAGGAGGCGAGGAGACCCACCACCCGGGGAGGTCCGTCGGTGGCGGTCGCCAGGGACTCCGCCACGAACCATCCGAGAGCACCACCGATCAGGATCGGCAGCAGGAACACGAGCTCCTTGCCCATCTCCCGCCGTCCGTGCGGATACTCGGCCAGCGGCGCGTCATCGGTCACATACTCCTCGTAGTCGTCGAAGCTTCGAGGGATCCGACCGGACCACAGCAGGGCGATCGCGACGATGTTGCCGAGCAGGGCCCCGAAGACGAGCCCCGCCACGTGGCCGTCGACTTCGGGCAGCGGCCCTCGGCCATCGGCCTCCACGAGGACGACGGAGGGGATCGGAGGGATCAGACCCTGAAGAAGCCAGCCGAAGAGGGCGACGATCAGCATCACGTTGGTGATCTGGGCGGGGATCAGGAAGGTGCGGGCGTCGATGAGGGTGGCGACCACCAGACCGCCCACCATCGTCATCACGACCGCGAAGGCCGGCCAGGTGGAGCCGAATCCGCCGAGCGACCACCAGCGGGATCCGATCTGGCCCAGCGCGGAATCCTCGGGCACCGCGTAGAAAACGAGGTAGGTGCCGGCGAACAGAACGGCGATGACGAGCTCGATCAGGGGGTACTGGATGCTGATCGGGCTGTGGCATCGTCGGCATCGGCCACGCAGAATCAGCCATCCGACGATCGGGAGGTTCTCATGCCAGGAGAGACGCCACCCGCACTGGGGACAACGGCTGGGCGGACTGACCACGCTCCGTCCCGCGGGAAGTCGATGGGCCACCACGTTGAGAAAGCTGCCGACGCACGCCCCGAAGGCGAAGACGAACGCCGCGGTGACGAGCTTGGGGGCGAGGATCACCAGCCAGGGCGGAAGGCTCGCGAACGTCGAAGCGATCAAGTTCGGGCTCCCGGGAACGCGTGGGCGGTTCAGGAAGGTCTAGGCGTCCTCGGTGTCATCCGAAGGCGTCCCGGCCTCGGCCTCAAGATCCACTTCGGCGATTCGTGCCGCGGCGCTGTCGAGAATCCCACGACAGCGGGCGAGAAGAGCCTGTCCCCGGCCGTAGGCCTCGAGACTCCCCTCCAGGGCGACATCGCCGCTCTCGAGTCGATCGATGATGGTCTCGAGCTCCTCGGCCGCGGCCTCGAAGTCGAGATCCTCGACCGGTGTGGGGTCTTCGGCATCACTTGAGCGATCCTTCATGGGGAAGACTCTACATCGTCCTCACGGATCCTCTCCACCCGGAGATCCGCGGATCCCCGATGGAATCGAGCCGCCACCTGATCCCCCGACGCCAGCGAACCGGAGTCACGGACCGGAATCCCGTGTTCGTCGAGCACCAGGGCGTATCCCCGGGAGAGCACGGATTCAGGGCCCATGATCCGCAGGGTGTCCGAAAGATGAGCAACCCGGGTCCGTTCGTCCTCCAGGCGTCTTGCGATGGCCCGTCTCAGCGACGTGGCGGCCAGATCCAGACGCACCTCGGCATCGGCCAGTCGCCGGGCGGGCCCCACCGCCGTCAGCCGGGTCGCAGCCCGTTCGAGTCGCCGATCCGCCTGCTCCGCCGTCTTCTCGAGGGCCGTTCCCAGGGAACGAGACGCCTCATCGAGGCGCCGACGGTGTGGTTCGAGCATCCGCTGCGGTCGACGCATGAGCTCGTGACGGGCCGCCAGATCGCATCGACCGCGTGCCCGTTCGACGGTCCGGTCGACCAGCATTCGGAGCGTCATCGCCCGACCGTCGAGGTATTCCTCGTGTTCGGAGGCGTCCGGCACCAGCTCCATCGCGGCCTGGGTCGGCGTGGAGGCCCGATGATCCGCGACCAGCTCCGCGATCGAGGTGTCGCTCTCATGACCGATGGCCGCGACCAGCGGCACCGGGGCCGGCCCTCCGTCACGATGGGCCTCCACCGCCTCCAGCCGGGATTCGTGAATCGCCGCCGCCACCGACTCCTCGTTGAAGCACCAGAGGTCCTCGAGCGAACCCCCGCCTCGAGTGAGCACGATCGCATCGACGCCGAGCCGGGGGGCCTGACGACGGGCTTCACGGATGGCTCGAGCGATCTGCGGCGTCGCCCGATCGCCCTGGACGGGGATCGGTGCAAGGAGAAGCTCCATGCCCGGCCAGCGACGTCGAGCGGTCTCGATCACGTCGCGCAGCGCGGCCGCATCCGGGCTGGTGAGGACGAGAAGTCTTCGAGCGAATCCAGGAAGCGGCAGTCGAAGCGTTGGATCGAACCAGCCACGATCGCGAAGTTCGACCTTGAGGCGTTCGAACCGCTGGTGCAGATCACCCAGACCGGCCTCCCGCAGCCGGGTCACCACGAAGGAGAGACGACCGGCCTTGTTGTAGAGCTCGGGCCGACCGGTCGCGATCACCTTCATGCCGATCTCCGGACGGGCGGCGTCCCGATCGGCTCGGCGGCGGAAGGAGAAGAACGCGCAGGAGAGCCGGGATCCCCGGTCGTCCTTGAGGGTGAAGTACCAGTGATCGCGAAGCGTGCACTCCCCCACTTCGCCTTCGACCTCGAACGGTTCACCGTCCTCGATCCGGCGCAGGGCCCCGTTGATCCGGTCGCACGCTTCGGTGACCCCCATCGGCCCCGGATCGGGAGTCGCCTCGGGTGCCGGATCGGCGATCTCGGGAGGGGCCTCGCCTGCTTCGTCGGCCGCCTCTCGAAGCTTGTGCTGAGCATCCTTGAAGGACATCTGTCCGGTGATCGGGCGTCGAGAGGCCATGGCGGCATGCTACGGGCCCTCGATGAATCGGGTCGGTCCGGCGCGTCCTCCAGCGACCGAAGGCTCGGGATCCGACCTCGCCGTATGCTGCTGCCACCGGACTGCACACCATGTCCTCCGCCCAGCCACTCGACATCCATGCCTCGGTCGACGCGCTCCCCGGGGTCGGTCCCGCGATCGCCGCGAGCCTGTCACGCCTCGGCATCACCACGGTGATCGATCTGCTCGACCACGTGCCCATGCGCTACGAGCACGAACGGGCCGAAGCGACCATCGCGGACGTGGAGGCCGATCTGCCGGGCGAGGATGACGCGGCCAACATCTCGGTCCGGGGGGAGATCGCCGCGATCCGATCGACCCCGGGTCGCAAGCCGCGGATCGAGGCCACCCTGGAGGACGACACCGGTTCGATCCGCCTGACCTGGTTCAACGCGCCCTGGCTGATGCGAAGGATCAGGCCCGGCTCCAGACTCGTGGTGGAAGGACGGGCCAGCCGCTGGAAGGGCTATCTGCAGCTGGCCAATCCGAGATGGCAGTTCGAGGAGGAACGTGACGAGGCTCGGGAGGATCGACTGCGACCGGTCTACCCCGCGAGCGAGGATCTTCCGTCGACGAGGATCGAGTCTCTCGTCACGGTCGCCCTCGACCTCGTGCTGCCGGAGATGGTCGATCCGCTCCCCGCCGAACTGCGGCATCGTCGGGCCCTGCCGGACATCGCCACCGCCTACGACCGGATTCATCGTCCCTCCGACCCGGATGCGGTGGCGGAGGCCCGTCGAAGACTCGCCTTCGACGAGCTTCTCCTGCTGCAGCTCGGAGTGATGATGAAGCGCCGCCATCTCCGCCAGACCCTTCATGCCGCGCCGCTGCTGCTCGACGACGACGTCGATCGGCGGATCCGGGAGCGGATTCCGTTCACCCTGACCGCGGATCAGGACCGGGTCTGCGCGGAGATCGCGGCGGACCTCGGTTCGGATCGACCCATGAACCGCCTGCTGGAGGGTGACGTGGGCAGCGGAAAGACCGCGGTCGCGGTCTACGCGATGCTGCTTGCGGCCGCTCGTGGTCATCAGGCGGCCCTGATCGCCCCCACCGGCATCCTCGCCGAGCAGCACCACGCCTCGATCACCCGGCTGCTGGCGGGAGCGAGCGTGGAGGTCGGTCTGCTCACCGGATCGACCCCGGCCGCGGAGCGTCGAAGGATCATCGAACGCCTGGCCGCGGGCGATCTCGAACTGCTGGTCGGCACCCATGCCCTGCTCTCCGAAGACGTGGCCTTCCGCAGTCTCGGCCTGTCGATCATCGACGAGCAGCATCGCTTCGGGGTGGAGCAGCGTTCCCGACTGCGACGAGTGGATTCCGCCGGCCGGGTGCCGCACCTGATGGTCATGACCGCCACCCCGATCCCCCGGACCCTGAGCCTCACGATCTTCGGTGATCTCGATGTCTCCACGATCCGAGAGCGTCCTCCGGGTCGCTCCGCGACCGTCACCCGCGTGGTGCCTCCGGCTCGAAGCGACGACGTCTACGGCTACCTCGCCGAGCGGGTCAAGGCGGGTGAACAGGGATTCGTCGTGGTCCCGGCGATCGAGGAATCCGATGCGGGCCTCGCAGACGTGGAGAGTCATCGCCGAAGGCTGGAACAGGGGGCGCTGCGGGACTGCCGCCTCGCCATCCTCCACGGAAGGCAATCGGTCCGGGAACGGGAGTCGGTGATGGACGCCTTCCGGAACCGGGAGATCGACGTGCTGGTCGCGACGGTGGTCATCGAGGTCGGGGTCGACGTGCCGAACGCCACGGTCATGGTCGTCGAGCATGCCGAACGATTCGGACTCGCCCAGCTCCACCAGCTTCGCGGCCGCGTCGGCC
This sequence comes from Phycisphaerae bacterium, assembly GCA_002709295.1. Lineage (GTDB taxonomy): Bacteria > Planctomycetota > Phycisphaerae > Phycisphaerales > SM1A02. Next base: position 22,844 of record PAQL01000016.1, read on the forward strand.
GAGGTGAACGCCGAGGGGTCTGCGCCTTCATCGGCGAACCGGCCACCGAGGACGGTCGCCGACGACTCGAGGCGATCGCGGAGTCGGACGACGGCTTCCGCATCGCCGAACTGGACCTCGAGATCCGGGGGCCCGGCGAACTCTTCGGCGCGAGGCAGTCCGGCACCGCCCCCTTCCGGGTCGCGGATCTGGTCACGGATCTGGATCTGCTTCGGATCGCCCGGACCGATGCCTCCGAATGGATCCAGCGCGACCCGACCCTGCTGGGACCGGATGCCACGCTCCTGCGTGGAAGGCTCATGGCGACCTACGGCGAGTCGCTGGGTCTGGGAGACGTCGGCTGACCGGCCCCCCCTCCTCCGGCCCCTACCATGTCCCCACCATGAGCCTGAACCCAGAGATCGTCAGCGCCTTCGAGGAGATGGCCGTTCTCCTCGAGATCACCGGGGCCAACGCCTTCAAGGTCAACGCCCACGCCAAGGTCGCCCGGATCGTGGAGGGCATGACCGAGGATCTCGAGGCGATCGCCACCGCGGACGGCGCCGAGAAGGCGATCGCCGCGATCGACGGCATCGGCGCCTCCAGTGCCCGCAAGATCGCCGAACTGGCGGCCGAGGGATCGATCTCGGAACTCGAGACCCTTCGGGCCGAGGTGCCCGACGGACTGCGGGAGGTGATGAGGGTGCCGGGCCTCGGTCCCAGGACCGTCCGCCGGCTCTGGACCGAGCTCGAGGTGACTTCGCTCGAGGATCTGGAAGCCCGCCTCGANGACGGTTCGGTNGAGGNNCTGCCGCGNATGGGNCGGAAGACCGTCGAGAACCTGAAGTCCTCGATCGCCTTCATGCGGACCGCCGGAGACCGACGTCGGATCGGGGACGCACTTCCTCTCGCGGAGGAGTTCGTCGCCCGGCTCGAGAAGGTCGACGGGGTCCGACGCCTGAGCACGGCGGGCAGTCTGCGTCGCGGACGCGACACGATCGGTGACATCGACATCCTCGTGGTCGCCGACGATCCGAACGCGGTCGGCGAGGCGTTCCGCGGCATGCCCGGGGTCACCGAGGTGCTGGTGTCCGGAGAGACCAAGTCGTCGGTGAGGACGGAGGACGGCTTCCAGGTGGATCTGCGAGTGGTCCCCGCGGAATCATGGGGCGCCGCCCTGATGTACTTCACCGGCAGCAAGGAACACAACGTCGTGCTCCGAGAGCGGTCGATCGCCCGCGGACTGCGCCTCAACGAATACGGGCTCTATCCCCAGGACGATGAATCGACCCCTCCGCAGGATCGCGGCGTGACCCCGGTGGCGAGCGTCACCGAGGNNTCGATCTACGAGGCCCTCGAGCTTCCCTGGATCCCGCCGGAGCTGCGTGAGGACCGGGGCGAGCTCGAGCGCCCGGTCCCCGCCGACCTGATCACCGTGGAGGCGATCCGGTCGGAGCTGCACAGTCACACCACTGCCAGCGACGGCCGGCTCACCATCGAAGAACTCGCCGAAGCCGCTCGGACCAGGGGTCGGAGCATCCTCGCGATCACCGATCATTCCCGATCCAGCGCCCAGGCCAACGGGCTCGACGTCGACCGGCTGCTGCGACACATCGACGACGTCCACGAGGCGAACGAACGGATCGAAGGGATCACCCTGCTGGCCGGAAGCGAGGTCGACATCCTCGCCGACGGTCGTCTGGACTACGACGACGAGATCCTCGCCCGACTGGACCTGGTCGTCGCCAGCCCGCACGTGGCCCTGCGCCAGGACCGGGNCACCGCGACCAGCAGACTCTGTGCCGCGGCCCGACATCCCCTGGTCACGATCATCGGACACCCGACCGGTCGCCTGATCCCCGATCGGCCCGGTCTGGATCTGGACATTCATGCCCTCGTGGANGCGGCCATCGAGGGAGGAACCGCCCTCGAGATCAACTCCAACCCCTGGCGGCTCGATCTCCGGGACATCCACGTGCGGGTGGCGGTCGAGGCGGGTTGCCCGATCTCGATCAACACCGACGCCCACCGTGCGGAGCACCTGGACTTCCTGCACTACGGCGTGATCACCGGCCGACGGGGCGGACTCCCCGCCTCGGGATGCATCAACTGCCTTCCCGAGGACGAACTCGTCGCCTTCGCGCGATCCGGACGCTGAACCAGGGGACCTCCGTCGATCAGCCGCGGGAGTNGGGGGCGTTCCTGGTGCCCTGCTTGGTGACGTCCGCCTCGCCGCTCCAGGCGTCGATGTCCTGCCGGGTGTCCACCAGNTTGAGCTGGAAGACGAAGCTGGACTGACGGAGCTTNCCNGCGGTCGATCGAACCTCGATGATCTTGCCGTTGATCACGTAGTCGGGGAGCCGCGGACGGTCCTCGCCCGCCTTGAAGTCNCGNTAGTCGGCGACCTCNCNNGATCGNGAGTCGGTGCTGGCGAAGACGACCTTGCCNGACTGCCGGAGCGAGATCTTCAGCTTCTGGGTCAGCAGATCGGTGTCGATGCGCTGCGTGGTGTCGTTNACGATCCGCGTGACCTCNACCCGGGCCGGCNTGNTCGGNGCNNNGGAGAGNACGTCGCTGGCATAGAGCTGCTGAAGNCACTGNTCGGCCGCGTTGGTCCAGTCCTGGACATCGAGCTGGTCGACCGACACGATCAGATCACGATCGTCGGTCACGACGCGGGCGTTCTGCTGGCATCCCATCTGGAGACCGGCGAACAGGGCGAGAAGAACGAGAGGGCGGAGAGGGCTCATGGAGACTCCATGGGACGAGAGGGTCGGGGAAGGGTGAATGATCGCGGATCGTGGCGCCGGGTCAATCGGCATTGGTGAGGGTGAGCCTGAAATCCGCGGCCTTCGGACTGCTGGCGGTCGCGGTGATGGTGACGAAGCCGCCCGCGGGGACCTGCTGCTGGCGGAACCCCGTGGTCGGGGTGAAGAGCTGACGCCCCTCGGCATCGACGAACTCGAACTGGTAGTTGAAGCGGGTGTCGAAGGGAAGGGTGTTCTCGACCTCGACGTCGACCCTCATCAGGTCGTCGCTCACCCGGGTCTCGCGGACCACCCGGACGTCGGCATGCATGGAGAGCCAGCCGTCCTTGGTGATCTGCCGATCGCTGGTGATCGTGTTGGAGTAGCAGCCCCCGAGGAATCCGGCGATCAGGATCGGTGCAAGCAGCTTCCGGGGGAATCGTTCGAAACAGGATGTGATCACGAGGTCTCTCCAGTGGCCGGTTCGGCCGGTGGTGTCGACGCGGGCACCGAGGCGCTCGCGGGATCGAGGGGGAAGGCGTGGATCGAGACCGGGGAGCCGGCCCGGATCGCACGCACGAGGATCATCACATCCCCTTGTCCGGGGAGTTCGACGCGATGGTTGCCGATTCCGCCGCCCAGATCGACGATTCCATCGTCCGGCCGGGGGACCCGGGCCACGGACCATGACCGCGGCAGCGATCGCCAGGTGCGAAGATCGGCAAGGGTGGTCCCGTAGCCGTAGACGTTGGTCGCCACCATCGTGGCCAGCAGCGCCCAGTCGTTGCCGCTGTTGCGGGCGGCGATGTTGGCGGCCAGGGAGGCGGCGGCCTTGGCCAGTGCCGAACCGATGGCCCGCCCCGTGATGAGCGGAAGTTCCGCCTTGAACTCGTGCGCGATCACGCTGCCCATGTCGCAGATCTCGTCGAGCGCGAGAGGCATCCCGTCTCCGGCCGCGGTCGCGGCGATCGGCCCTGCCGGCGACTGGACCAGTTTCGGAAACGCGACCCCGATGAAGGGCATCTCGGGGATGTACGCGGGCAGAGTGAAGACGACCTCCTCGCGGATCGGCGCGAAGCCCGATCCCAGCACCACCCAGACCTGGGCTTCCCGGGATCCCGGTGATTCGGCGAGCTTCAGATCCGATTCGATGGCGGGCACCGGCCCCACCGTTCCACCGACGCGACGCAGCAGGTCGATCGCCCGGTCTCGGTCGCCACCATCCACGCCGTCGACGATCAGCATGACCGCGGTCAGCCAGTCGGTGAAGGGGACCGTCCACCCCCGGTACGGCGAGAACCGCGCCTCGAGATCGCCCCAGGCCTCGGCGGACGCGGACTGGAACTGCGAGCTCGACTCGACGGCATCGAGATCGGACTCCTTCCGCTCCATGCGTCCGCGGGCCTTCTCGATGCGTTCCCGGTAGCGACTCTCGGCGTCCTCCTGGGCGAACTGGGCCCGCTTGAGCTCCACCCTGGCGTTCACCGGATCACCGGAGGCGAGCAGGTCGAGCGCCCGCAGGGTGGCGCACATCGTGCGGTCCGTGGATCCTCCCAGGTAGTCGAGGGCCCGTTCGTTGACGGAGATCGCGGCGAGGTTCTGCATGAAGGTCGGGTCACCCGGCTNCCCCATGGCCTCCATCAGATCCCACGCCCGCCCGAGGGACTCGTCGCTTGATTCCCAGCGCCCCGCGATGGTCTCCACCGCCCCCAGCTCCAGGGCATCGATGACCGCGTTGCGATCCGGCCCGTCCTCCGCGGCACGCCGGGCCGCCGAAACCGCGGATTCCCATCGACCGGCCTCCAGATCACCCAGGTAGGCCGCGGCACGTTCGTTGTGACTGGCGCAGCCGACCANCGATGCCGCCGAGAGCGCCAACATCGGGATGATCGCGGACCGGACCGCGCGAGCGATGAAGCGATCGGTCACCAGCGGTTCCAGAACGAGTTCCACTGCATGACTTCGGGCACCTGGTCGCTGTCGATGTCGACGGACCTGGATTCACTTCTGTCNACCCGGTAGCCGCTCTGGGCGAGGAACTTCGCGAATCCCTCGATCGCCGCGACCTGGGCGTCGGTGAGTGCGGCACCGGTCTTGAGGTCCTCGATCACCCCGGCGTTCTCCAGGTAGCGGTCACGAGCGCCCTCGGAGAGCCGCAGACCGATCTGCAGCACCTGCGGATCCTCGCGATCGTTGCCCATCACCCGGATCGCCCGTGACCAGCCCTCGACGCCCTGCCGGGTGAGCGAAAGCTGATGCGGTCCCTTTCGAGCCTCGATGACGCATGGCGTGGATCCCACCACGAAGCCGTCGAGGGAGACTTCCACGCCCCCCGCGATCACCGGCAGCGACGAGGACCCGACCACCCACTGCCCACGGTCGTCTCGGGAGATCTCCGGCACGACGAGGCCGTCGAGCGTGGCGTTGACCGCGATGAAGCCTGAATCCGCATCGTTGCGGACCGGAGCCGCGAGGCCGACCGCGGCGATCGCCAGGGCATCGGCGATCGCGTTCGATGCCTCTCCGATGGCCTGGGGGAGGAGATCTCGACGGATGTCGATGGCCGTGCCGTCTCCGGAGGACTGCAGCCTGGAGCCGGTCCCGTCGAAGGCCCGCCCGGCCAGCGAAGCCCCGTCGGAGACNGATGAAAGACTCCAGCTTCCCTTCAGGTCGAGCGTGTCCACCCGGGTGGTGCGACCTCCGGGAGCCACCACCGAATCACTGTTGCGGGCGAGGCTGGTGAGATCCACCACGAGCATCCGCTCGGCACCGATCGCCTCGGCGATGCTCAAGGGCGATCGTTCCCCGGAGTCGTCCGCCTCGTCGGCCACGATCAGCGAGCTGTCCACCACCCGGACGCCTCGGGATGAGACCGCTCCCACGACCTGGGACTGGAACTCGCGGGCGATCGGCGGATCGATCGTGCCGGTGGTCCGGACCACGATCGCCACGGTGCCGAGACCGGCCGCCGAGGCCGAGGGGTCGGTTCCGCGGTTCATACGGGCATCGCGAGCCGCCCCCGAGCCGGAATCATCACCCCGGGATGCCAGAACGACCTTGCCGTCCGCCGGCATCACCCGGAGCACGTCACCGGTGCGAGCATCACCCTCGAGCAGCGTCGCCCGAGCAAGACGCGATTCCATGCGGGTGATCTCGATCACCCCGACGTCGGATTCGTCGTGGCCGAGGATCTCTCCGGTATCCGGATCCCGCAGGGCACGGCCTCGACTGGAGACCACCCGACGGTCACCAACCTCCATGCACGCACCGTCACCGCGGTCGATGGTCACCGTGCTGCCGTTGACCGCAAGCACGCGGACCGGATACGCCACGTCCAGAAGACGACAGGCGAGTCGATCGGCGCCCTCCCCGGCGAGTCGATCGAGAACCACGTTGGTCGGGTCGCCGCCCTCGGGACGGGCTCGGACGTCCTCGTCCGCGGTGTCGGTCGAATCGAGCGTCACCGTGGCGGTGTCGCCCACCACCCCGGTCGTCGAGTCGAGCACGTCGATGTTCACCACGACCCGGAGGGTGCGCCGAGAGACCATCCGATCGATGCCCTCGAAGCGACGCTCGCGGGTGATGTCCTCGAAGTCCACGATCCGGGGCACCGCCAGCCAGCGGACCCCGGCGATCTTCAACGCCCGGGCGGTCGCGGGGTCCCGGGGATCGACCAGCGAGGAACCCGAGAAGGCCTGTTCCTGGAGGACGGGGCCGAGCCGGTCCCGAGCCACCATGGTGAACTTGCGGGTGCCGGCGAGCGCGGCGGCCAGCCGATCGCCCAGGACCGATTCGAACCGCGCCAGCGACTCCGATCCACCGTCGGCCCGGACCGATGCCTCGATGGCGGGCGAGACCTCGACCGGCACGAGGGCCNGGGAGTCGGTTCTGGAGGCGGCACCACGGCCGAGGCCACGGGACTCGTCACTCGCCTGGGCATGGGCTCCCGAGGCCGCGGCGGCCAGCGAGAGGGCGGCCAGCAGACTCGGAACCAGACCACGTCGGCGCATGGACGGACGGCATCGTCGAACGATCATTCGTGTCATGGAGGCACCCCTGGGTTTGCACGGATTCGTCGTTTCGCGGCCCCGGTGCCGCACGGAGCGGTCACCGCGGACACTTCATGTTGGGCGCGTCGACCGGACCCGGTCAAGCCCCAGGTCCAGATATACTCGTTCGTTTCCTCCTCAGGGCCCCGTTTCCGGCTTCTCATGCTCGACACCCTCTCCGATCGATTCAATGCCGCCTTCCGCTCACTCTCAGGACGCGGGCGGATCTCCGAGGCCAACGTCCGCNAGGCGATGGCTGACGTCCGCACCGCCCTGCTCGAGGCCGACGTCCACTACGACGTGGTCCGGACGTTCTGTGACGAGGTCGTCTCGGACGCCCTGGGCGAGAAGGTGATCGAGAGCCTGAAGCCCGGCCAGCAGATNATCGAGATCGTCAACCGCCGACTGGTCGAGCTCATGGGTCCGGTCGAGAGCCACCTCATGCTGGTCGAACCGGGACCGACGGTGGTGATGCTGTGCGGACTGCAGGGAAGCGGGAAGACCACGACCTGCGGCAAGCTCGCCGCGATGCTCAAGAAGCAGGGCAAGAGGGTCCTCGTGGTCGCGGCCGACCTGCAGCGACCGGCCGCGGTCGACCAGCTCCGACTGGTGGTCGAGGGCGTCCAGGCCGGGGCCGCCGGTGACGGCGAGGTCGCCTTCCACGGAGAGCCGGAGAAGTGCGCCGAATACGGCAAGGCCGTCGGGGCCGCGGTGGGCGTCTGTCGCCGCGGCGTCGATCGAGGCCGGAAGGAGAAGTACGACGTCGTGGTCCTCGACACCGCGGGCCGGCTGCACGTCGACGACGATCTCATGAAGGAGCTGGAGGGTGTGAACAACGCCCTGACGCCGCATCAGATCCTGCTGATCGTGGATGCGATGACCGGACAGGATGCGGTCAACAGCGCGAAGGCCTTTCATGAACGCCTCGCCGTCGACGGCATCATCCTCACGAAATTCGACTCGGACACCCGCGGCGGCGCTGCGCTCTCCGTGCGACAGGTCACCGGAGCCCCCATCCGCTACATCGGCGTCGGAGAGAAGTTCGACGCCCTCGAGGAGTTCCATCCCGAACGCATCGCGGGCCGGATCCTGGGCATGGGCGACGTGGTGAGCCTGGTCGAGAAGGCCCGTGACGAGGTCGACGAGGCCGAGGCGGAGGCGATGGCCGAGAAGCTCGCCAAGGGCACGCTCTCCATGGACGACTTCCTCAAGCAGATGCGCACCATTCGCAAGCTCGGTCCCATGAAGCAGATCCTGGGCATGCTGCCCGGGGTCGGTGGCGCCCTCAAGGACGTCGACATCGACGAGAAGCAGCTGGATCGCCTCGAGGGCATCGTCCATTCGATGACTCCGGCGGAACGCGACGAGGTGAAGGTGCTCGACAAGAGCCGCAACCGTCGGATCGCCGCCGGATCGGGGACCCAGCCCCACGAAGTCAATCGCCTCGTCAAGCAGTTCGATGCCGTGCAGAAGATGACGCAGCAGATGGCCGGAATGGGCATGAAGGGCCGTATGGCCGCCGCCCGCCAGATGGGTGGCGGGATGCCCGGCATGGGTGGGATGCCCGGACTCTCCGGCAAGGGCTCGACGAAGACCCAGAGCGTGAAGACCGGCTACAAGCGACGCAAGAAGCGGCGTTGATCGAAGCACGCAGGCCCGACGGCATCCGGCTTCAGCCTCCGGGCAGCGGATCCCGGACCCGGCCTTCGCTCCAGTCCCGAACCCTCGGCATCACCACCTCGCGGACGAGGATCTTGACGCACGCCGCGGCCGGCACCGCG
>PAQL01000017.1 GCA_002709295.1 Phycisphaerae bacterium
ACTCTCACCGCGACAGCCGCCATACTCGACTGGAGCCGCGCCTCGGAATTCACCGCCGACCGCTATGGCTGCATGGGCATCATGGATGCCGATGCAAGCTGCATGGCCCTCGCGAAGCTCGTCGCGACCTCGACTTCACTTGCCGACTCGTTTTCCATCTCCGAACTGGAGAAGCAGGCCGAGAGACTCGAGGACATGGAGACGAGCTCGCTCCTCGGCCGGCTCACCCGACTCTTGAGCATGCTCGAGGACACCCATCCCATGATTCCCCAGCGCACGGTCGCCCTTCGGGAATGGGCGGGCTCCAGAATCTCGAGAGAGGTCGCCGCCGGCAGAGTGTTCAAGGCACCTCCCGCTCCAGGCATCCCCGGCACACAATCGACAGCCCCGCCTCAGCCTCCAGCCACGGCCTGATCAGCGGTTCATGAGGACTCTTTCCCTGATGGGAAAGCCCATCCAGAAGTCCACCCAGCGCATCAGGCTGATGCCGGTCCGAAGATCATGAAGACGGTGGGGGATGACCCTTCCAACGGAAGGGTGACCGCTCACACCGCGCGCTTGCGTCGCAGTCCGGACGCTCCAGCCGCCAGACCCAGAAGGCCGAGGGCCCCCGGTCCGGGGATCGCGCCCGCCTCGATCGTCGTCTGGTAGTCGGTCTCGTAGGCGTACCCGTCGATCTCGAGAAGCGCTCCGTCCCAGGTCAGCGACAGCCAGCCGAATCCCTGCACACTGCCTTGAGAGAGGTAGCCCCAGCCGATGTACCCCGACACGGGGCCGTCCTGGACATTGAAGTTTCCGCCGATGACGGTGGAGAAGTCTCCCCACGGCTTGAGAGTGCCGGAGACGCCGATCTCGTCACCGTCACTGAACCGACTGACGGGCCCGACATTGCCCTTCTTCGACTTCCCTTCATCGACGAAGAGCTTGATCTTGTTGGAGCCCGGCGAGGAACTGGTTCCGCTCCCGCCGGCACCGACCTGCATGGACTGCAGCCAGCCACCGAACTGGATCCAGCCCAGGTCGCCGATGTTCACTCGGGTGGTCACACCCGTACTCAAGGAAGGCACCTCGAGCGAGATCGCCAGATCCTGGTACACGATCTCCGCGAATCCCTCGCTGGAGATGGCGACCGCACCAGCCGCCACGACCACGGTTCCCAGTCCGGCACTGGTGGCCTGGCTCGCCGAGAGGGTGTAGCGATCGATCCTGGTCTTGCTGGTTGACATGGCTACTTTCTCCGGTCTTGCAGGATTCCGAGACTGGCGGGAAGGCGAGGGGGACCTGCCCGCGGAGGTCTCATCCTGACTCAGAAAGAAAATCGAATCAAGTGTTTGCCGACGAAAGCTGCACGAACCCGCCCCGGCCACCGGCTCCCGGGGCCTCCAGGCCGGCCGGGAGGGCCGCCCATGAAGAACGACGCCCCCGGCCGGAGCCGGGAGCGTCGTCGTTGTGAACCTGNTGAGCGACGGGAGATCAGGGGCAGAGACCCCAGCCCGAGAGGATGAGCCCGAGATCGCCGCCGCCGACGATGCCGTCTCCGTCGAGATCGGCATCGGGGTCGTCGCTGNCGAAGACCGCGAGGAGAAGACCGAGGTCGTCTCNGCCGATCGAACCGTCGCCGGTGAGATCGCCGAGGCAGGAGGGNGCGTCCTCGCAGAACACNCCGCCGACCTCGAGCAGGTCGACCGCGGCCTCCACCAGCGAACCGTCACCGAGGTCGCTCGCGATGAATCGGAGCTTCATGTCGCTGGTCGGGGTGATCACCGAATCGATCTGATAGACCCGGGTGACCCAGACGCCGGCGTTCTCGTTCACGTCCTCGAGCGTCTGCCAGGTGGCACCACCGTTGTTGGAGATGTCGATCTCGAAGACGTCGCTGTTCGGAGCCGCTCCGGTGTCGTTGGAGTACCAGCGACGATAGGCGACGGTGGCACCGTCGACCGCGGTTCCGTCGAACGACGGGGAGATGAGGGTCGTGAAACCACCATCGACGTCGTTCTCACCGAGGCTGCCTCCGACCGAACCCTGTCCGGTGAAGAAGCAGTTGGATCCACTCGCCGCGTTCTCCGGCTGGGCATCGGTCCCGTTGGGGTTGCCACGGGTCCACTGGCCGGTGGTCGCGGTGTCGCCGGGAAGCCCGATGGTCCACTGACCGTCGGCGTCGGCATCGTCCTCGACCACCACGACCGCCTCGCCCACGCCCATCTCGAACGGGGCCGCGGATCCGTCGCCGGGCAGGGTGACCTGGCCGGCGGTCTGACCCTGGATGGTGAAGTAGAACCGGGGGTTCCACTCGCATTCGGCCGCGGGCAGGGTGGCCTCGTAGCGGACCGAACTGACCTGCTGAAGAGGGACGGTCTGGAAGATGCCGCTTCCGAAGTCGATCTGGACGCTTGCGGAACCGTCGACGATGACGTCCTCGCGGGGATCGACCAGAAGGGTGAGCGTCAGCTCGTCGCCCGAGTCGATGTAGTCGGGGATCGAACCGCCGATCTCGAGCTGAGGCCCGAGGAAGGTCTGCTCGAGCATCGCATCGACGTCCATGACGCCGCCGGTGACCACCACGCCGGAGAGCCCGGCGACCGGACGCACGGTGTCGTAGACGATGTCGACCACGTCCTCGTAGTTCACGTCGCCGAGGAGGCTGTACAGCAGCGCGACGCCACCGGCGACATGCGGGGTGGCCATCGAGGTGCCGTTGAAGCTCGAGTAACCGTTGCCCGGAACGGTGCTGAGCACCGAGACGCCGGGAGCGGCGATGTCGACGTTGGATCCGTACTGGCTGAAGGAGGCCAGCGAGTCGCTGGAGTCGGTCGCGGCCACCGAGATGATGTTGTAGTGGGTGTAGGCGGCAGGATAGCTCGCACTGCTGGTNCCGCCGTTGCCCGCCGCCGCACAGAAGATGTGCTCGTAGTTGTTGCCGGCGGACTGGATGAGGTTGGAGAAGGTCGAACTGAAACCACCTCCGCCGTAGCTGTTGTTGGAGACCTTGGCTCCGTTGACGCAGGCGGCCTGCAGCGAGTCGAGGATCGCCTGGGTGGAGAGCGACTGGTTGCCCACCCGGAAGACCATCAGGCTGCACTGCCAGTTGACGCCCACCACGCCGATGCCGTTGTTGCCTCGGGCCCCGACCGTGCCGGCGGTGTGGGTTCCATGGCCGTTCTGGTCGGCGGGGTTCGCGTCNTTGTCGTAGAAGTCCCAGCCGTAGCTGTCGTCGACGAGTCCGTTCCCGTCGTCGTCGAGACCGTTTCCGGGGATCTCACCGGGGTTCGTCCAGAGGTTGTCGGCGAGATCGACGTGGCTGGGATCGGTGCCCGAGTCGATGATCGCGATCGAGAACTCCTGGCTGCCGGTGTGGTCGTCCCACGCGGCCGGAGCGTTGATCCGGTTCATGCCGTAGAGGCTGCCCCAGTTGCTGTCGTTGGGGATGTTGTCGAAGAACTCCATCACGTAGACCGGCTCGATGTACTCCAGCACGTCGCCGCGGAAGCGATTCCGGTCGAGGAAGTCGGCGACGTCACCTTCGATCTCGAGACAACGGGTGCCCGGGACCATCCGCTCGTAGGAGCTGGAGACGGAGGCGCCCATCTCGTCGAGCAGGTCGAGCCTGTCCTGATCACCGAGCTCCGCACGGAACTTGACGAACACCCGGTTCGGAACCACTTCGTGACGGGCCCAGTCCTCGTCGGTGAGGATGGACACGCGAGCATCGTCCTCGACGCCGACGGCCTTGTCGCGGACCTGTACATCGAGCGAGGCGCGGGGGGCCGGCCCGTCGAGGGTCGACGACAGCACCGCAGTGCCTGCGAAGCCCGAAAGCACGAGGGCGAGCGAAACGTGGGGGAGGGACATCATGTCTGTGAATCTCCTGGACCAGCCGGAGCGACCGGCCTTGGGGGTCTTTGAATCGAAGGGGGGGGTGTCCATCCACCGGAAGATGGGACGGGGCCCCCTTGTTGTGCTCAGACGACCGAACCCATGCGTGGTTCCAGAAACCCGCATGCGAAGCTGATCGAGTCATTGATACTAGTCCCACACCNGACGGAAACGCCCGGGAACCGGGTCAACGAGGTACGAAAAGCGGTAAACGGTCGATTGCCCACCAGCCTGTCCGCATTCCATCTCCCTCCCCGATCCATGATGGTTCACCGAAAATCAGCCCCGGCTTCAGGGCTGGAGCTCGCCCAGCACCACCAGCTTCGTCTTCAGCGGGGCATCCATGAAGAGGTCGAAGGCTTCGTAGAAAGCGTGCTTGCCATCGATCCCGAGGTAGAGGCTCAGTGCCTGCTCCCAGCCGTGCTCGGTGATCATGGGATGGAACTCGTCACGAAAGCTCGAGACGCTTCGTGAAGGCGAGCAATGAACAAGAAACACGATCGCCCACGCCCCGGCGTCATAGGCCAGCTCTCGGTGATGTCCACGGACGGACTCCGGAGCGGCATCGAAGTCCTCCATGTCTGCGATGGTGAGCTCCGGATCCTCCATCCGGTCGATCCGATCCAGCAGATGGGCCATGCGCCTCGAGACGACGTCGAAGTCGCATCGGCCCTCGACCCANGGGATCCACGCCTCGGAGAGGACGGCGGTCCCCTCCATCATCCACGTCGGCATGGCCCCGAAGGCCATCTGAAAGACGTGGGTGTATTCGTGGATCCCGCGGAGGACCGGATCGGGAACGGGGTCGTCCTCGAAGTNCCAGCGGTCGACGTTGATGAACACGAGCTCCGCCTCGGGCTGGTCGAACTCGTCGACCCACGACAGATATGCCTCGGCATCACCCCGCTCGGCCACCTCGATGAATCGCCCGGCGGCATGCTGGAGACAGTCGTCCATGGTGCGCCCGGTGCCGGCGATGCGCCATCGGCAGTACTCGTCGAGAAAAGCCGCACTCGCGTCGCCATCGATCCTCCCGCCATCCTCGACACCGACCACCCAGACATGGGCGGGGCCGTAGCCGCCCCAGAACCGCCGGGCCATCTCGATGCCGTCGCGGATCCGTGACTGCCATCCGGGGTCGTATCCGGGAAGCAGGTGGTAGGTCGGCTCGCCGTCGACGGGAATGAAGACTCGAGCCGACGAATCCGATTCGTGGCGTTCGACGGGAGCGGCCCGGGACATCCGCCGGTCGGGGGGAACGCAACCCGGAACCGAAGCCATGCCCGACAGCAGCATCGAGAGAACGATGGGAACCGGGCACGCGGAATGGATGAGGGCAGCTTTCAAGCCGGGTCGCTCCTGTGGTCGCGGACCGTCGGTCAAGAATACAGCGGTCGGGTCGGACCGACGGCTCCGGCCTGCGACAGCCTCGAGGACACCACGGGGCAGACATGTCACCGGTTCCGGTAGGATCGATGGTGCGGAACCTCGGCACGACCCGGTCCACATGCGGGACCACTGCACCGGAGAAGAGACTCATGCTCGCGTCCCTTGCCGCAGAACAAGCCACCAAGGAAGGCGTCGACACCTGGGTGCTGCTGGTCTACGCGGCCCTGATCGCGATCATGGGCGGCTTCGGTGTGGCCGCCCCCTGGATCCTGAACAAGGGACCGGGCCGCAGAATCGTCAACTACGGCAACAGCTTCGCCGGGGGTGTCCTGCTTGCGGCGGGCCTGATTCATCTTCTGGGCGATGCCAACGAGGGATTCACCACCGCCTACCCGGACCTCGACTATCCCGCCGCCTACGCGATGGCGACTCTGGCGTTCCTGGTCGTGCTCGGCCTGGAACGGGTGATCCCGACGGCATCGAAGTCCCCGGTTCCCGACGACGATCCGGAGTCCGCCGCCCTCCTGGCCGCGGGCGGGGGCAGCGGCCTCGCCCCGTACCTCCTGCTCCTGACCCTCTCCATCCACAGCCTCATCGCCGGAGTGACGCTCGGCATCTCCTCGGCCGCAGGGGCGGGTGTGCTGCTGGTCGCGATCCTTGCTCACAAGGGAGCGGCGGGCTTCGCGCTGGGATCGACCTTCCGCGAGGCGAGGGTGCCTCTGAAGACGAGATTTCCTGCCCTCATGGTCTTCGTCGGAAGCACGCCGCTCGGCGTGATCCTCGGCGGCCTCGCGGTCACCATGCTGGGGGCCGGGTCCGCCGCGGAGGCATGGTTCAAGTCGATCGCCGCCGGCACCTTCGTCTACATCGCGACCCTGGACATCGTCCGGGAGGAGTTCTTCCCCGGGGGCACGAATCGTCTGCGCCGACTGCTTGCGGCGTTTCTCGGTGCCGGCATCATGGCGCTGGTGGCGATCTGGATGTGAGCGACCAGCCGATGAAATCGACTTCGGTCATTCGGACTTCGCATCGGACCTGCCGGGAGACTGGCGGGGTTCACGAAAACGACCATCCCGCCGGAAACGTCCTTCGGAGACGCACGATTCGAAACGGATCACCATGGTGCCGGCTCGTCTCCGTGGTGGTCGGCCTGATCGCCACCACCCCGGGGCCGGCCACCTCCGCCCTCCCGATCGGGGCGAACGAGCGGGTTCACGCGGGGGCGATCGATCAGCCGGAACCCAGGACGTCATCCATCGATATTNCGGAGTACATCCGCTTCCTGCAGGGCGAAGCCATCCTCCCCACGAGGATCACCGCCGATCGAGTCCTCTGCCACATCCACGATTCCCAATTCAGAAGCAGCCGGGATCTGCCACTCACCGGGCGATGCCACCCACCGCGGGCGACCAGCGGATCCTCGAAGCCCTCCCCGCCGCTTCCCATGGAAAGCGGCTTCGATCTGCACCGGGCACTCCGGACCTCCGCCGTCCTTGGCGACACCTCCATGACCGATGCCCTCCATGACTTCCGGGTCCGGCTCAGGAACCAGGCGATCGCCGATGCCATTTCGATAGACTCCGGAGCCGTCTGGAGGGACACCGACGGCGACGGCATCATGGAAGGGGAGGTTCCGAACCTGAAGCTCGGCACCGGCTCCGGCCATCGCCACCAGACCAGCAGCGGCAGGCCGAACTATCCAGGCCTCGGAACAAGACCCAGGTGCGTACGGCCACGCTCCGGGGCGATCGTCGAGCAGCTCGATCACTGAGGAGGCGATACGTCCGCGATTCACAGGGACACGGACCCCAGGCCACGAACAGCAGTTCGAGATCGAGTCCGTCGACGACGCCGTCCCCGTTGACATCGCACTGGCGATCACTCGTCTTCCAGACCCCCAGCAGCATGCCCGTTCCCGAGGGCATGGACGTCATGGTGGTCGAGAACGCGGATGACCGGATCCACGTCACCCTTCCCGCGCCGCTCGAGGACACGGCTGGCTCTCCGACGAGAGGATCTCCACGACGCGGCCGGGAGCGCCTCGGCCGTCCGGTGCATCCCTCGAGCCCACGTAGGCAAGCCCTGCAACCCGTTCACCAACCCGTCCCAGTGACGACCGGGCTCGCCACCTCGATTCATCAACATCAACGTCCGCTCGGCGAGCCCGGGCGGACGTGTCTGCTTCCCTGCCGAATCAGAATCGAAAAAATCCCCATCTCCACCCGGGTCGCCGGCCTGTTGACATAGGCTTCGGTCATGGCCCACACCACCTCCACCGCGTTCCTCTCGACCACCCTCGGGGTCGTTCTCGCCACCAGCCTCATCACTGGCTGCCAGACCAGTCCCGACCCCGCCGAGGAGTCGACCGCTGCGGCGCCCGCACTCCCGCGATTCGACCCACCGCTCTCGGGACGCGATCCCGCGACCCTGCCGGATCCGCTGCCCAGATCGGTGAACGCGCCCGCGGTCGCGGGAACGACCGAGCCCGTCATCATCGACACCAGGAAGTTCCGCACCCGGATCGACCGCCGTCCCTTCGACGGGGCGGGCGTCCGCCCTGCGCGGTTCCTCCCTCCGCACAAGAAGCCGCCGATCGATCTTCGACGTCCCGACAACGGACTGCCCTCGGGATCGATGAAGCAGCTCGCCCGAAGCAGACCCGGCACGGCCTTCCCGGGCATCACCCAGACGCCGTGGCGACCGCCCGACCCTTCGATCGCGGTCGGACCGGACCACGTCCTCGAGACGGTGAACATGAAGATCGCATGGTTCGAGAAGGACGGCACGCCGCTCTTCGAGCAGTTCCTGGACGACTCCGGGAACCCGGGCTTCTTCGAGGAGGTCGGAGCGGGAGGGTTCACCTTCGACCCCAAGTGCTTCTACGACCCCCATGTCGATCGCTACGTCGTGCTGGCCCTGGAGTACTACGGCGGTGACGGCGAGGCCTGGATCACCCTGGCGGTCTCGGACGACGACGACCCCGAGGGCACCTGGTACAAGTACCGCACCTGGGCGCTCGTGGAGTCCCAGGGAAGCGAGTACTGGGTCGACTACCCCGGCTTCGGATACGACGAGGACGCCTGGTACGTCACCGGCAACCTCTTCGAACTCGGCGGCGGACCCGGCCCCGGCTTCCTCGGAGGACTTCTCCGGGTGATCGACAAGGAGGCCGCCCTCGACGGCGAACCGGTCGAGTGGCAGGACGTGCTCGCCGGCGGCGCCTCATGGCAGGTGGCCCAGGCTCCGGATCCCGGCCAGCCGACCCGGATCATGCGTCAGGCGGCCGCCGATGCGATCGAGATCGGACGCATCGACGATCCTCTGGGCAGCCCGAGCATCTCCACCGACATCGTGCCGGTGCCCACCATCAACGGCGACAACGACGCCACCACGCCGATCGGCGGCGGCCTGTGGATCGTCGACCCCCGGATCATGAACGCGACGATCCGCAACGACGTGCTCTGGCTCGGCAACCACGGGGAACGTCCCGGGGACGACGACATCTCCAGCGCGGCCTGGTATGCGATCGACTGCAGCGGCCCGAGCCCGACCTTCCAGCAGGCCGGGGCCATGAGCTTCGACGACGAGCACGCGTTCTTCCCCGCCGTCGCGGTCAATGGAGCCGGGGCCGCCGTGCTGGTCTACGGACGCTCGGGCCCGACGCTCCATCCGGTGCTCGAGGTGACCGGCCGAGTGCCCTCCGATCCGCCCGGCATCATGGGACTGCCCACCCGCATCGCGGCCAGCAACACCAGTCCCACCGACGCCAACGGACCGGGGGATCTGAATCGATGGGGGGACTACTTCGACGCGACCGTCGATCCCACCGACGACCGCACCTTCTGGGTGGTCGGCATGTATCAGAACGACGACGGCTGGGTCACCGAGATCCAGGACGTGACCATCAGTCTGCTGGGTGATCTCAACGGCGACGGCTCGGTCGATGGCGCTGACCTCGGGCTGATGCTCGTGATCTTCGGCACCGGAGACGCGGCCGGGGATCTCAACGGCGACGGCATCGTGGGCGGCGCGGACGTCGGCCTGCTGCTGGCGGACTGGACCGGCTGAACCCGGTCCGATTCAGAGCGAATCGACGCTGCCGAGCCAGCCGATGATCTCGTCGGTCCGCTCGAGGGTCGGCACGGCAAGCGCCGCCCCTTCGGCCTCGAGCCGATCGACGGGAAAGATCCCGGTCGCCACGCCCAACGGCACCGCGTCCCCGGCCAGAGCACACCGGATGTCGCGAGGGGTGTCCCCGATGACCACGATCCCTCGCGGTTCACCACCGTGTCGTGATTGAAATCGCATCCGGGCCACCGGCACGAGATCGTCGCGATGATCACCGTCGTCGGCGAACGCGTTGCACCGGAACAGCGCATCGTCGAGGCCGGCACGACGAATCTTCAAACGCCCGGTGTCCTCCCAGTTGCCGGTGAGCAGCCCGACCTCGAATCGATCGTCGCCATGCAGGCCGTCCAGGAGCAGGGTGATGCCGGGACAGGGGGGGAACCCGCCTCGCTCGTCCGCGATCCTTCGGAGCCCCTCGCCGTAGGCGCGGCGGAAGTCCGCTTCGTGCTCGCGAGGATCGACACCCGGGCAATGACGAGCCACCGCCTCGGCGTAGTTCTCGTGATCGAGCTTGCCCTGAAGGGGGATGTCGACGAAGGAGAATTCCGTCCCGAAGACCTCGCGCCCGGCCTCCACACAGGCCAGCACCCCGGCCTCCTGGGTTTCCAGGAGGGTTCCGTCGATGTCGAAGAGCACGAGGAGGCGAGGAGCGGACATGCGTGACGTTCCCCGGGTCGGGCATCGACGAAGTCAGGAGGCTTCGATGCGGGACTTGGATCCGTCGGTCTCGTCCGCGGCGGCGTTCATCGAGTCCCTCGCCGTGTCGCCGCTGAGCACCTCGCGGATGCGGCGAGCGATCGAGACCGGATCGAGTCCGACCTCGGCCAGCTGTTCGCCACGGCCCCCCTGGTAGACCCAGCCGTCGGGCATGCCGCAGACCGTGATCAACCTGGAGTCGAGGCCCAGTCGATTCGCCGCCTCGAGGACCTGGGTCCCGAATCCGCCCTTGATCGAATGGTCCTCGATGGTGAAGACGCGGACCCCGGCTCCGAGCAGTTCCTGCAGCAGGGCGTCGTCGACGGGCTTGGCGAAGCGGGGGTCGTAGACGCTGACCGCATATTCGTCCCCGAGCTCGTCCTTGACGTCCATGCCGGTGATCGCCATCACCCCGTATCCGAGGATCGCCACGTCGGGCTTCTCGACCGTGGAGAGAGGACGAGCCTTCCCGAGTTCGAAGGGGGGACAGGGCTCCTCGTCGAAACGCTCGCTCACGTTGTCGCGCGGATAGCGGATCGCGGAGAGACCGGCCTCGTAGTCGGCCATGAAGTCCAGACCGGCGACCAGCGAGGGTTCGTCCATGGCGCCGCAGATGACGGACCCCGGGAGGGCGGCGAGGATCGAGATGTCGCAGAACCCGTGATGGACGGCGCCGTCTCCGCCCACGAAGCCCGCCCGGTCGAGGCAGAGCCGGACCGGAAGGCCCTGGAGCGAGACCTCCTGGAACGCCTGGTCGAACGCTCGCTGGACGAAGGTCGAGTAGACCGCGAAGAACGGCTTCCAGCCGGTCTTGGCGAGTCCCGCCATCATGTCCATCGCGTGACTCTCGCAGATGCCGGTGTCCCAGGTCCGGTCGGGGAACTCCGGCATGACCCTGGAGATCCCGGTGCCGTCGGGCATCGCTGCGGTGGCGGCGACGACCCTCGGGTCCCGCTTCATGAGATCGAACATGGCGTCGCCGAACGCGGAGGTGAACGATCGCCCCGACTTCCTGATCTCGACCCGGCAACCCTCGGTCACCAGGTCCTTCTCCTCGCCACCGGAGTCGGTTCCCGTCTCGGAGACGGCCGCGTCGCGGTCGACGACCTCGAAGGCACCCGGCGAATGGAAACGAGTCGCGTCACCTTCGGCGAACCCGTAGCCCTTGCCCTTGACGGTCTTGACGTGCAGGACCATCGGCCGGTCGAAGTGAGCGGCCTCGTTGAGGAACTCGATGAGGGTCGGGATGTCGTGCCCGTCGATCGGGCCGACGGTCACCAGGTTGAACTTCTCGAACCAGGCGTCCTCGAAGATCATCGCCTTGCTCATCTCACCCATGCGGTGATAGAGCTCGGAAAGCGTGCCACCCCCGGGGATGTGACGCGCAAGCTCCTTGGCCGCCTTCTTGAAGCCTCCGTAGGAGTTGCTGAGCCTGACCCGGTCGAAGTAGGCGGCCACGGCGCCCTGCGGCTTCGCGATCGACATGCCGTTGTCGTTGAGGACCACCAGGAACTGACGGCCGAGGGTGCCGGCGTTGTTCAGTCCCTCCATCGCGAGACCGTTGACGATCGAGGCGTCGCCGATCAGGGCGACCGCACGTCGGCCGTCGGTGTTCTCCGGCGACCAGCCCTGGCCGTTGAGGGTGTCGCCTCTGGCCATCCCGACCGCGGTCGAGATGCCGGTGCCGGCGTGTCCCACCGAGAAGAGGTCGTAGTCGCTCTCACGCGGCTCGGGGAAGCCCGACATGCCCTTGCGGGTCCGAAGACCGTCGAGCATCGGCAGGCGGCCGGTCAGGAGCTTGTGGGGGTAGCACTGATGGCCCACGTCGAACAGCAGGCGATCGTGCCCGAAGTCGAAGACGTAGTGCATCGCGATCGAGAGCTCGACCACGCCGAGATTCGGTGCCAGGTGTCCGCCGCTCCTTCGCACCTGCTCGCAGATCGCCCGGCGGATCTCCGAAGCCAGATCGTCGAGCCGCTCCACCGGAAGCTGCTTCAGATCCCGGGGGGAACGGATTGCACCGAGCAGTTCGAAGTCCATCCGCAGGGGTCCGTTTCAGGGCCGGGGAGACAGGAGGGGCGTCGGGAGAAGACGAATCCCGACGGGGCAGTCAGGAGTCTAGCCGCAACCAACCCGCCTGCGACCGCTCCAATGACATCACGGTACGGATTCGAGGCCCGACCCCGACGGTTTCAACCGATCCGGAACCCCTCATCGAGTCCGGACCGCCAGTCGACGAGCCAGAGCCCTCAGCGGTTCGGCGGGGGGGCCGAGATCCCCGAGCGAGGAGACCGCCGCCGCCTCCAGCCTCGCGACTTCGGCCCGACTCTCCTCGAGGCCCAGAAGCGCCGGATACGTCCTCTTGCCACTTCGTCGATCCTTGCCCCCGGTCTTGCCCAGATGCTCGGTGGACTGGGTCTCGTCGAGAATGTCGTCGACCACCTGGAACATGAGACCGATGGCGGCCCCGTAGCGATCCAGGACCAGCGGATCCCCGCCCCCCACGATCGCTCCGACCCGGCAGGAGGCACGGATCAGGGCGGCGGTCTTGAGCTCGTGGATCAGCCGCAGCCGGTCGATCTCCTCGACCAGATCATCGGGAAATCCCCCGACGGTGTCGTGGACCTGGCCCTCGATCATCCGCCGGCTCCCCTCCAGCACCGCCACGGTCACCGGGAGGGGTTCGACCGGACTCTTCAGGGCGGACTCCGCGGCGAGACCCTGCAACAGGTCGCCGACCAGGATGGCCACGTCCTCACCGTAGACCTTGTGGGTCGTGGGACGACCCCGACGCAGATCGTCGTCGTCCATCGCGGGCAGATCGTCGTGCACCAGACTGAAGGCATGGACGCACTCCATCGCGACCGCCGCAGGCAGGGCGGCCTCGATCCGTCCGCCCACCGCCTCACAGGCCCGAAGCACGAGGATCGGCCGAAGCCGCTTGCCTCCGCCCAGAAGGGCGTAGCGGGTCGCCTCGTCGAGGAGCGGGGCCAGCTCCAGCCCGGCGACGGCTTCCGCGAGGTTCTTCTCGACGAGTTCGACAAGCTCGGCGTCGGCGGGGGAGGCGGATGCTCCGGCTTCGGGTGCTGCGGCCATCAGGAGATGCTACCGGGAGGTCGCCGCCGAGCCAACGCCTCGGGGCTCCACTGCCCGTATCATCGCCGCCCATGTCGATGCTCGACACATTCCTCGACTTCATGGACCGAGGCGGATTCGTCCTCTGGCCCCTGCTCCTGCTCAGCGTGGTCACCGTGTCGATCGTCGTGGAGCGGGTCCTGTTCTGGTGGCGACTCGACTCGCGATCCGGCCGCTCCCGCTACGAGAAGCTGGTGGAAGCCGCCCGTCTCGGCGATCGAGCCCGCCTCTCGACCCTCGCCGAGAACGACCCCTCGCCCTATGCGATCTTCATCCGCCACCTCGCCCCCGCGGGCAGTGATCCCGACGAGGCCGCGGCGGCATTCGCGGCCGAGGAGATCCGCCCGATGCTGGAGCGAGGGTCCATCCTCCTCTCCACGATCGTGACCGCCGCCCCGATGCTCGGGATCCTGGGGACGGTGGTGGGGATCATCCAGTCCTTCGAACTGCTCGGCGGGGACGCGACCATCAGCGATCCCAGCCAGGTGTCGGGCGGCATCGCCGAAGCCCTCATCTCGACCGCCTGCGGCCTCGTGGTCGCTCTGACCGCCCTCTTCCCGAACATGATCCTGCGAGGTCGCCAGGAAAGGGCGCTGGGTCGACTGGAGGCGCTCGCGGGTGCCGTGGTGTCGGGCATGAGATCGGCCCGGACCTCCGCCTGAGCGACCGGTCCACAGCCCGAACCCGCAGGGGATCCGTTCAATTCTCGGTGTGACTGAAGTCGCGAGGCGTCTGGATGCCGTCGTGCGCGGCGTTGATCCACCGACGCTGGTCGGTGAGATCGCCGATCGAAACCGCTTCGGTGTTGCCACCGACGTTGACGAGGGACACCGTCGAGGCGAGCCGCCGGTAGGGGATGGCTTCGGGGACGAAGACCCGGATCGAGATGCCGGTGCCCTGCCCGAAGAGGACCGGTCCGGGATCGGGGGATTCGAAGACCGAGCCCTGCCCGAAGACGACCGTGGCGAATCCCGCCTCCGGAGCGGGCTGTCTGGCGTTGATCGAGATGTCCCACACGAGGGTGTCGGCCAGGCGGTGGGGCGTGGCCCAGGGGGCGCCGGGCGCGAACTCGGTGTCCTCCCGGAACACGCCCGGATCGCGCCGCGTGGCCCCGGCGAAGAGGACGAGCGTGGTCGGATCGGTGGCCCGGCCCTCGGTCTGGAGCACGAGCTTGCCGGAGGTCGGAATGATCTCCCCGGAACCCGCGGTCTGGTCCCAGGTGCCGTTGGCGTACTTCATCGAGGGATTGTTGTTGGCGTTGATCTCCCACCACCCGCCGACGTAGTAGGCGTTGTAGCCGAACCATGGATTGTCGGAGACCTCGATCCCGCCTGCGCTGATCGTGTTCTGGTCACCGTTGCGGGGAACCTCCTCGACGATCTCGCTGTTGGGGGAGTACCCGAGCATCGTCTCGTAGCTCCAGTCGACGTAGGAGAGGAGCCGCCATGGGTAGTAACGAGCCAGCCGGGAAGCCACCCGACCGCCACCCTCGTACTTGTAGCGGAGCCGCCATCGGCTCTGGACCTCGTCGGAGAGGTAGCCGGGCATGAAGCGATCGGCGTTGCTCCCGGTGTAGGCGGTCGAGGCCATGTGGAGCTGCCGGAGCTGGTTCATCTCGACCGTGCTTCGTCCGCTTCGGCGAGCCGCCTGGAGTCCGGCCATCAGGAGACCGAGCAGGACGGTGATCGTTCCGATGACCGCCAGAAGTTCCACGATGGTGAAACCGCGTGGCCGACGTCGACCCGCGGAACGCGTGGAGTGCTGATCGTGCTGTCGGGCGGGGTGGGGGGACGGATGTCGCATCGTTGGATCCATGGACGCTGAGGGTCGGCCACGACCCGGATTCATCGTACGAGTCTCCGCAGGAGACCCATGACGGGTTCCGATGCTACCTCAGCAAAGTGCCGGAGGGGGGATCGGAGGGCCCGATCACTCCCCCTCGACGGTGATCTTCTCGACCATCCCGGCCCGAATCTTCTCGACTCCGGAACCCAGATCCCCGATCGGGTCGGGCGGAACGATGTCCACGACCTTCTGACCGAGGCTGGCCTCGCCGGCCCGGACCCGCTCCTCGAACGCCCGGCATTCGGCGAGCAGCCGCTCCTGGATCTCCGCCTCGGGGACGTTGGCGACCTTCTCGCCCTGCACGTAGATGATTCCGCGACGATCGCCGGCGAAGACGGCCACGTCCGCTCCCTCGGCCTCGCCGGGTCCGTTGACGATGCAGCCCATCACCGCGACCTTGATCGGGAGTTCGATCTCCGTCTCGAGGGTCTTCTTGACGTCCTCGACGAGCGTGAAGAGATCGACCTGGATCCGACCGCAGGTGGGGCAGGCGATCAACTCGATGCCCTTGCGCTCCCGCATGTCGAGGGAACAGAGGAGCTCCACGCCGTCCTCGACCTCGTAGACCGGATCGCTGGCGTAGCTGATCCGGAGAGTGTCCCCGATGCCGTTGGCGAGCAGGGTGCCGAGAGCGGCGATCGAACGGATCGATCCCGTCTCCCTGGTTCCCGCGTGGGTGACGCCGAGATGCAGGGGGTAGTCGAACCGCCTGGAGATCTCGGTGTAGGCGTCGATCACCAGCCGGGCGTCCATCGACTTCGCACTGATCGCCACGTCATGGAAGTCCCGGGCCTCGAAGATCTCGAGGTACTCCTCGAGCTTGGCGATCATGATGGCGAGAAGGTGGCCGGAGCGGTGACCCTCGAAGTAGGCCCCGAGCTCGCTCTGTCGCTTCTGCTTGTCCCGACGCTCGATGATCGACCCCTCGTTGACGCCGATCCGGATCGGAATCCCGGCCTCCTTGCAGGCGTCGATCACCTGGTTGACCTGTTCGCGATCCTTGATGTTGCCGGGGTTGAGGCGGATCTTGTGGATCCCCGCGGCCACCGCCTCGAGCGCCCGCTTGTAGTGGAAGTGGACGTCGGCCACGATCGGCACCGGCGTCACCTTCATGATCTCCACCAGGGCCTCGGTGTCCTTGCGTTCGGGGACCGCAACCCGGACCACGTCCACCCCGGCCGCAGCGAGCTTCTCGATCTCGGCGAGGCAGGTGTCGATCTCGTGGGTGTAGCACGAGGTCATGGACTGGACCGACACCGGAGCGTCGCCACCGATCGTGACGCGACCGGTCCGGTCGTCGCCCAGCGTGATGGTGCGGGTCTGGCGTCGCTCCTGCGTCATGCCCGGATTGTAGGGCCTCGGAGCGAGCCGACACGAAACGAGTGTCCATTCGGTAGCATCATGCCCGGTCGGAGGCGACCACCCCGACATTGTTCCCGGTCCTTGCCCCTGCAGGACCGGCCCAGACACGACCGACGGAGGCTTCCCAGATGAGCTCGGACCTGACCCCAGCCGTGACCAGCACCAAAGTCAAGTTCAAGTTGTCGTTCATGATGTTCCTCCAGTACGCCATCTGGGGTGCGTGGCTTCCGATCCTCTACCCGTTCCTGCTGGGGTATCGCGGATTCAGCCTGTCGGAAACCGGGCTCTGTCTTTCCGCCGGGGCCCTGGGAGCGATCTTCGGACCCTTCCTGGCCGGACAGCTGGCCGACCGCCTCTTCTCCACCGAGAAGCTTCTGGCCGCCAGCCACCTGATCGGAGCGATCCTGGTCTACCTGCTCGCCACGGTCGACGGTTTCGTTCCCTTCCTGGTCATCTCCGCGATCTACGGCTTCGTCTACGCCCCGACCCTGTCCCTCACCAACTCGATCTCCTTCGCCCACATCGCCGATCGCGACCGTGATTTCGGTCCGATCCGGGTCTGGGGCACGATCGGATGGATCGCCGCAGGGATCCTCGTCGGGCAGTACCTGCTTCGAACCGCGACCCCCGACCTGAGCGACCGGGACACGATGGGAGTCTCCGCGATGCAGCTCGCCGACGACCCGGAAGCCAGCCTCCGGGTCCTGCTGGAGAGGAATCCCCCGATCGAGGAGAGCTTCTCGGCGAGTGCCGCCAACTGGGCCCTCGAGGAGGAGAGGACCTTCACCGGGAAGCCGCAGGAGATCGCGGCATTCATGGCGGTGAAGATCCGGAAGTCGATCGCCGATCACGACGCCAGGGTGCAGGAGGAGGTCGCCGACGGCGCCCCGGAACCGACCGCCGCGGAGATGGACGCCGGACGGGCGAACGCCGCACAGACCGTGATCCAGGCGGGCCTCCAGGATCGTGGCCGACGATTCGCGTTCACGATGAGCGCGATCCTCGGCCTGCTCATGGCCCTGTTCTGTCTCTTCCTTCCGCACACCCCGCCGACGAAGGTCCAGAACGATCCGGCGCGGAAGCTGGCCTGGGCCGAGGCCCTCAACGAGATACGTTTCCAGCCGCTGCTCACCCTGTTCCTGATCGCGGTGCCGGTGAGCATGATCCACCAGTTCTACTTCGTCTACACCAGCGACTTCGTGACGGGGATTCAGAACGCCACCGGCAGTGCCGGCGCCGACAGGTTCGCCGCGGCCGTGAACCAGATCTTCGGAGTCGGCGGCGGCGGCCTGATGACCATCGGCCAGATGAGCGAGATCCTGGTGCTGGCCCTGATCCCATTCTTCGCCAAGGCCGTGGGACGGAAGAGACTCCTGCTGATCGGCCTCGCCGCCTATGCCCTGAGAATGGCCATCTTCGCCTACAGCCCGACCCTGCTGCCGGTGCTCTTCGGAGTCACCCTCCACGGGCTGTGCTTCGGCTGCTTCATCTTCGTCGCCTTCATGGTCGTCGACGAGAACACCACGCCGGACGTGAGGGCCACCGCCCAGAACCTCTTCAACCTGGTGATCGTGGGCATCGGCATCATCGTCGGCAGCTACTTCGCCACCGCGGTGGTGGGGGAGTGGGCCTCGATCCCGGAGGCCGACGGCGGGGGAACCGACTACCGGAAGCTGTTCAGCGTTCCGATGTTCATGGCGATCGCATCCTTCCTGATCTTCCTCGTCGCCTACCCGTCCGGGACCGGTTCGACGGATCCGGAGCCTTCCGTCGACTGACCGGGACGGAGACACCACAAGGAGGCACCTCATGACTTCCGATGCTTCCAGCGGGAGACGCGAGGACGGACGATGGAACGCCCGCGATCCACTGATCGAGGAGATCCTCCTCGATGAGACGGCCATGCGCGTGATCGATGCCATGCAGTCGGCGAGCGACCCGGTGAGCCTGACCCGGATGGCGGAACACGCGGAGGCGGGAAGCAGCGAGGTCTCGTCGATCCTCGGCAGGCTCATCGCTGCCGATCTCGCCCGTTTCCATCCCTCCACCCGCAAGTCGCCGGGGGGCTACGAACTCACCACCCAGTTCCCGGAGATCGTCAGCGAGATCGGGGGCATCGGCGACCAGCATCTGATGAGCAGCCACCGCGAGCTTCGCACGACGTTCATCGACCGGGTTCTGGCGACGCATGCCATCGGCGAACGCCGACAGGTCGACTCCTTCCGCTGGATGGAGGAGCAGGTGATCGTGGGTCCCGAGGACATGGACGAGTTTCGTGGCATCCTCGACCAGGTCAACCGACTGCTCATGACCTTCAGACTCCGCACGGTCCGTGATCCCGGCGGCGAGGGGAACCGGAGCTTCGCGGTGAGATTCCGGGTGATCGAGACCGAGCCGACCACCGCCCGGCTGGGCGCCGTCCACTCGGTGCTCGCCGAGGAGGATCCGAAGATCATCAAGGAACGGCTCCCGTCACCTCCGCTGCCCCTGACGCCGCGACAGGAGGAGATCGCCGAGCTCGTGGCCGACGGGCTCACCAACCAGGAGATCGCCTCCCAGCTCGGAGTGACCGGCAACACGGTGAAGAGCACGCTGAGACGCGTGTACGAGGCGCTGGAGATCTCCAGACGGACCGAACTGGCCGAATTGATCACCACCCGTCGCCGGGGGCACTAGCCGGCCTTGCGGGGCTCGGTGTCGACGATCGCGTCGGGGTGGATCTCCAGATCCGCGATCAGACCGGGCACCACCAGCTCCGCGATCGGCGTGCCCTCCTCGATGGGGGTGCCGTCCATGGTGGTGATCACCGGCATGGGGTTCGCCTCGAGGTGCGAGGCGAGATCCTTCTCGAGCGACTTCTGGAGCGACTCGTCGAGCTTGGCGAAGCTCTCTCGGCCGCGACACTTGGGGAAGCCCGAGCAGCCCAGCCACGGACCTCGCTTGCCGTCGCGGAGGTTCAGCGGCTTGGACTCGCACTTCGGACAGGGAAGGTCGGTGACCACCGGGGGAGGCGACGGGAACTTCAGGCACTCCTTCTTGTCCAGATTGAGCACGAACTTCGTGTCCGGGTAGTTCGGGCTCGCCAGGAACTTCCCGAAGCGGCCGGTGCGAAGGATCATCTGCGCCCCGTCCTCGGGACACTTGATGTCGACCATCTCCGGAAGCAGAGGGCGGCCGGCTCGATCGATCGGTGCGGCGTAGTCGCAGTCCGGATACGCGGTGCAGCTGAGGAAGTACCCGTTCTTGCCGAACTGGTAGCAGGTCGTGGAACCACACTTGGGACACGCATAGGGAGCGGGCTTCTTCACGCTCTTGGCGTGCGGCATGTCCTGGGCCCGCTCGAGGGCATCGCTGAATCGCCCGTGGAAGTCATGGAGCATGGACCTCCACGGGACGTGGTCCTCCTCGATGGCGTCCAGCCGCTTCTCCAGGTCGCGGGTGTAGCCGAAGTCCATGAGCTTCGGGAACGCCTCGATCATGAAGTCGGTGACGACCTCGCCCACGTCGGTGGCGTGGAAGGCCTTGCCCACCTTCTCGACGTAGCCACGGTCCTGGATCACCTTGATGATCGACGCGTAGGTGGAGGGACGACCGATGCCCTCGTCCTCGAGCTTCTTGACCAGCGACCCGTCGTTGTAGCGGGGCGGGGGGGAGGAGAAACGCTGCCGGGGCTCGATCGCGAAGGGAGCGGTCTCGGCACCCTTCTCGAAAGGCGGAAGCACCTGCTCGTCGCTGGCCGCGACCCCGCCCACCCGGGTCCAGCCGTCGAAGGCGAGCACCCGTCCGGTCGCCTTGAGGACCGCGCCGGTGTCGGCGTCGGAGCGGCGGAAGCGGACCGCGGTGGAATCCCACTGGGCGTCGGTCATCTGACACGCGACGAAGCGGTTCCAGATCAGCCGGTAGAGCTTGAGCTGCTCCTCGGTCAGCGCCGAGGCGACCTGGTCCGGCGTGCGGCGGGGATCGGTCGGTCGAATCGCCTCGTGGGCCTCCTGGGCGTCCTTGTTGGTCGAACCGTAGAAGCGAGGCTTGTCAGGCAGGTAGTCACCCCCGTGACGTTCGGAGATGTACTCCCTGGCCATCCCGATCGCATCGCCCGACAGATGCGTCGAATCGGTACGCATGTAGGTGATGAGACCGATCTGCCCCTCGCCCTTGACCTCGAGCCCCTGGTAGAGCTGCTGGGCGACCCGCATCGTCCGATCGGCGGTGAAGCCCAGCACGTTGCTGGCCGCGACCTGGAGGGTGCTGGTGATGTACGGGGCGTAGGGACGGGAGGCGCGTCGGGAGGTCTCGATCGAGTCGACGGCGTATCGAACCCCCTCGGCGATGGTGCCGCGGACGGAACGGACGAAACGAGCCGGTCCCTTTCCATCGGGATCCTCGACGGTGTCGCCCTCGATCGAGGAGAGGCCGGCGCCCTCGGCGACGGCGCTGATGCGACCGGAGAGGTCCTCGATCGCATCGTGGGGGCACCCGAGCTCGAACTTCTCGCCACCGAGCTCGACGAGCTCGGTGCGGAGTCCGCCGTGATCGGAGAGCCACTGGTTCTGCCTCTTGATCGCGGGCGGTCGCCCTCGATCATCGACTTCGGCCATGAAGGCGGTCCATTCGTCCACCAGCCCGGGAGCGGCGGAGGGATCGAGGGCGAGCTTCACCCCGACGTCCCAGCTCTCGTCGGGGACGAAGGCGTCGATCTCACGCTCCCGCTCCACGATCAGCCTGGTGGCCACCGACTGCACCCGCCCCGCGGAAAGACCCCGCGTGATCTTCTTCCAGAGCAGTGGTGAAGCCTGGTACCCGACGATCCGATCGAGGATTCGACGGGCCTGCTGGGCGTTGACCTTGTACTCGTCGATGGGATGAGGCGTCTCGAAGGCCCGTTCGATCTCGCTCTTGGTGATCGCGTTGAAGACCACCCGCTTGGCCTCGGAGGGCTCGACCCCGAGGATGTTCGCGAGATGCCAGGCGATCGCCTCGCCCTCCCGGTCGAGGTCGGTCGCGAACCAGATCTGGCTGGCGCCCTTGGCCGCCTTCTTGAGATCGGTCACGGTCTTCTTCTTGTCGGTGAGCACCTCGTAGCTGGGCTCGAAGTCGTTCTCGAGATCGACCCCGGGGACCGGCTGCTTGGATCCCTTTGGCGCCCGGCTGGGAAGGTCGCGGATGTGGCCGACCGAGGCGGTCACCACGAAGTCCGGTCCGAGGTAGCGGTTGATCGTCTTGGCCTTCGCAGGACTCTCGACGATCACCAGCTGCTTGCCGGCCGCGGAAGGAGTGGCGGACCGCGTCGTCTTCTTCGCAGCCTTCTTGCCGACCTTCTTACCGGTCTTGCCGGCCGCCTTCTTCTTGGTGCTCGCCTTCTTGGCCATGGAGGTCCCAGGAGCGTCGGTCCTGACGACGAGGTCCGCCGACAGGGGGGGGTGAGGTGAACGGTCCAACCGTGTCCCGTCATGGCCCGATCGGCCGGTCAGGGGGGCGGCATTGAAAGAACCTTGGGGGCGTTTCGTCAAGCCGACCCCCCGGATCGCCGTCCTATAACCGGATCAGACCTGGACTTTGACCATGATTTCCCCTGCGATGTCCGCCGCGGATCGTTCGGCAGGCTCGATTCGCACGACCCCCGGCATGGCCATGAACCGCCGCAGCCAGGTCCGCTGCTGCTTGCCGTAGCGACGGGTCCGGATCTTGATCCGCTCGACCGCCGCGTCCAGACCCAGCCCCCCGGACGCGTGCTCCAGAAGCTCGCGGTAGCCCACCGCCTCGATCGCCTGCGGGCCCAGGGCGCCCTCCTCGGCGAGCCGTCGGACCTCCTCGAGGAACCCCGACTCCATCATCGCCCTCACCCTCGCATTGATCCGCTGGTTCAGGATCTCGGTCGGCCAGTCAAGGACCACCACCCGGACCTCCTGACGGCCCTCGATGACCGCACCCCACTGCGACTGCTGGGCGGAAAGCGGGCGACCGGTCGAGGCATGCACCTCGATGGCTCGAATCATGCGTCGCCGATCGTTGGGATGAATCCTCTCCGCGGCCTCCGGATCCACATCCCGCAGCATTCGAACCAGTTCCGGGAGCGCCTCGCCCTCCAGGCGATCCCGGAGGGCCTGATCCCGAGGCGGGCCTTCGAAGACACCCTCCAGCCAGGAACGGGCGTACAGATTCGTGCCACCGACGAGGATCGGCAGACGACCCCGACCACGGATCTCCGACGCGGCGATCCGGGCGGCCTCCAACCAGTCCTTCACGGTGAAGGGCGACCCTCCGGGATCCACCGTCCCGCAGAGATGATGGGGGATGCCCGCCTGCTCCTCGGACGTCGGCTGGGCGGTGCCGATCACCATGCCCTCGTAGACCTGCATGGAATCGGCGATGATGCATTCACCGCCCCCCGGCCACCGACGCGCCAGCTCGACGGCGACGGCGGTCTTGCCGCCGGCGGTGGGTCCGAGCAGGAGCAGCTCGGGACGATCGAAGGTCGGGGGCGTGATGCTCACCGCTGGAAAGTAGCCGGTTCCCCGCTCGCTATCATCCCGGCCCCGCACCGATGCCCCCGAAGGGAGTCCTTTCGATGTCCGATCCCGGCCACCAGTCCAGAAACACCATCGATCAGATCGACGTGGACGGTTCCACGGTCCTGGTCCGCGTCGATTTCAACGTCCCGATGCAGG
The DNA here is from genome assembly GCA_002709295.1 of Phycisphaerae bacterium. Taxonomy (GTDB): domain Bacteria; phylum Planctomycetota; class Phycisphaerae; order Phycisphaerales; family SM1A02. The sequence continues at coordinate 23,097 of PAQL01000017.1, forward strand.
ACGGGCGGATCAGCGACGACACCCGCATCTTGGCCGCGATCCCGACCATCCGTTCCATCCTCGACCGAGGCGGCTCGGTCGTGCTGATGAGCCACCTCGGCCGTCCCTCCGGCAAGGGGCACGAACCCGAGTTCTCCCTCGAACCGGTCGCCGGAAGACTCGGCGAACTGCTGGAGACCGATGTGGTGTTCCCGAGTCACGACTGCACCGACGCGGCAGCCCGCAAGGCGGTCGCCGATGTCGCCTCCGGAGACGTCGTCCTCCTCGAGAACCTTCGATTCCATCCCGGCGAGAAGAAGGGTGACGAGCACTTCGCCCGAGACCTCGTCTCCGACATCGATGCCTACTGCAACGACGCCTTCGGCACCGCTCACCGGGCCGATGCCTCGATGGTGGCGGTTCCCACCGCCATGGGCGACCGCCCCCGGGTTGCCGGACGGCTGCTGGAGCGTGAACTTCGATATCTGGGCGACGCGATCGCCGAACCGGCGACACCATTCACCGCCATCCTCGGCGGGGCCAAGGTGTCGGACAAGCTGAAGACGATCCGGCGACTGGCCGGGGTGGTGGACACGCTGATCGTGGGTGGAGCGATGGCGTTCACCCTCCTGAAAGCCGGTGGCCACCGCACCGGCCGCAGCCTGGTCGAGGAGCCGATGATCGACGAGGCCCGTCGGATGATCGACGAGCTGGAAGCCAGCTCGACCACGCTGATGCTTCCCGACGACTTCGTCTGCGGCGAGGCTCCGGAGGCCGGCACTCCGGTGACCACCTGCGGCATCGATGTCCCCGACGAACTCATGGGACTGGACATCGGACCGGACACCGCGGCCCGATTCGCCGAGGTGGTCCGAGGCGCGAGGACCGTGGTCTGGAACGGCCCGATGGGGCTCTTCGAGGTTCCACCCTTCGACGCCGGCACCCGTGCGGTGGCCGACGCCCTGGTCGAGGCCACCGGATCCGGAGGCATCACGATCGTGGGCGGGGGGGACACCGCATCGGCGATCAAGAGCCTCGGCCTCGGCGATTCGGTCTCCCACGTCTCCACCGGCGGAGGAGCCAGCCTCACCATGCTGGAGGGCGGCCCGATGCCGGCACTGGACACCCTCGACGCCCGCTGAACATCCGGGCACCCATTCGGATCTGGCCTCGAGGGCACCATCGGGATAGGCTGTTGGGACCGGCTTGACGCTTCACCTTCCGCCGCCCCGGATCCCTCGGAGGCGGCCACGGACCCAGAGGAAACACTTGATCATGCTGCGATCACCACGCTTCGCTCGAACCACCGCCCGACTTCTCGGGGGCCTTCTCGTGGCGGCCGTCGCCGGCACCGCGAACGCCAAGGATCTGAAGGTCGGCGACACCGCCCCCCAGGTCAAGGTCAAGGAGTGGATCCAGGGCGAGATCGAGGTCGGCGAGGGCAAGCCCTACATCGTCGAGTTCTGGGCGACCTGGTGCGGCCCCTGCAAGCGGTCCATTCCGCACCTGAACTCGCTCTACAAGAAGTACAAGGACAGCGGCCTCACCATCATCGGGGTCAGCGACGAGACCAAGGCGGTCTCCAAGGTCCGCAGCTTCGTCAAGAACCAGGGCGACCGCATGTCCTATCCGGTCGCCATCGACGGCGGAGTCAAGCGGGAATGGTTCGAGGCCGCCGGCCAGCGAGGCATCCCCAGCGCCTTCATCGTCGACAACCGCAACAAGATCGCCTTCATCGGCCATCCCATGGATCCCCAGTTCGACGAGATCCTCGCCCAGGTCATCGACGGCCGGTACAACCCGAAGCTCCAGAAGAAGGCGGCTCCCAAGCTGGCGGCCGCGGAACGGGCGATCAAGGTCCGCAACTGGAACGACGCCTACCGGCACTTCGACGAGGTGATCGAACTCGACGCCCCGTTCTTCCTCAGCGTCGCCGTCGAGAAGTACCGGGTGATGTCCTGCGAGCAGAAGAACACCGAAGGCGCCAAGGCATGGGGCTCCAGCATGCTCGGGCTCTACAGCGACGACAAGGGCGCCCTTCGCTTGATGGCCGAGACGATGGCCGACGATCCGGACCAGTGCCTGCACAACTTCGAACTCGCCCGCTCCGCGGCGGATCGACTGCTCGAACTCTCCAGCCCGAACGATCCGACCGCCCTTGCGACCAGTGCCATGGTGGCCTACCGCAGCGGCGACAAGGACCGGGCGGTCCGCGAGCAGATGCAGGCCTGGATGTCGGTCGACCCCGACCTCAAGGATGCCTATCGACGCGAACTCGACGTCTACCGCGGGACCACCAAGCGAACCAAGCGACGCTGATCCCGACGACCCCCACGGACCCTGCCCGGCCGGGGCCCCCCTGGACGGGGGTCCTCGCCGGGTTTTCTCTTGTTGATGGAGGGCGACATGACCGCAGCACCCCAGCAGGTCCGCAACCGCTTCACTGATTCCGACGGCTCCCCGATCGTCAATGCATCGATCCTCTCCGCCGACTTCGCTCGGCTGGGTGACGATGCCCGGGCGGTCCTCGAACTGGGTGCCGACATCCTGCACGTGGACATCATGGACGGGCACTTCGTACCGAATATCTCGATGGGACCGGGGGTCTGCGCCGCGGTCCACCGGGCCTGCCCCGACGCCTTCCTCGACGTCCACCTGATGATCACCGATCCCGCGGCCTACCTCGAACCGTTCGCCCGAGCCGGGGCGGGCCACTGCACCTTCCACGCGGAGGTCGCCTCCAGAGACGAGTTGATCCGGATGCGTGACCGGTGTCACGAGCTCGGCATGACCGCGGGCGTCGCGATCAACCCGGAGACTCCCTCGGAGGCGATCGACGACGTGCTGGAGTTCTTCGACCTGATCCTCGTGATGAGCGTCCATCCCGGCTTCGGCGGCCAGTCGTTCATCCCCGACGTGCTGGAGAAGACCCGGTCGATCTCGCGGAGACTCCGGCCGGACCAGCGGCTGGAAATGGACGGAGGCATCGCCCCGGAGAACGCCGCGGAGGTCCGGGAGGCCGGCTGCGACGTGCTGGTGGCCGGCTCCGCGATCTTCGGCAGCGAGGATCGAGAGGCATCGATCTCCCGCATCCGGGGGAACGGCTCTTGAGTCGACGATCCTCGATCACCATGTGGCTGCTGCGGGCCGGCGACACCGAATGGGACGAGGCGGAGCGTCTTCGCGGCGACGAGGAACTGCCGATGTCCCGGGCCGGACTGGCGGCGACCACCGAGGCCTTCGAGCGCGCCGCGGCGATGACCTTCCCCCGACCGGGCCGCATTCATCACCCCCTCGATCCCGCCGCGAGCGAAACCGCCCGACTCGCCGCCCGGACGATCGGCGGGAGGCCGAAGGCCAACGACGAACTGGCTGATCCCGCCCTCGGCGTGCTGGCGGGACTCTCCCTTCCGGAACTTCGCGATCGCTTCGAACGCCGGGCCCGACAGTGGGAGGACGACCCCTCCGCCCTGGTGCCACCCGAGGGCGAGCCGTTTCCGGATGCGAGAAACCGGCTGATCGATGCCGTGGCCGCGATCCTGAAGCGACGGCCGGAGACCGTCGGCGTGGTCCTGCACGAACTGGCCGCCGGCTTCGTCCGAGCCGCCCTGAGCGGCACGGTCGAAGGCAATCCTCGACGCTGGATGGAGGGACGACCCCGGGTCGAGGTCTGGGTCCTTCCCCCCGATGCCGCGATTCGGCTTCGAAATGCCCGCCTGGAGATGGCCGAGCCGACGACCTGAGGCACTTTCCTGCCCCGAAAGGCACCCGAGGCGGCTATCCTCGACGCCTGGTCCCGGCCCCGGATGGCCCGGACAGCCCGGTTCTTCAACGCGTCATCGACGGAGTGGTTCGTGGCCAATCAGACCTGGGAACAAGCAGACATCGCGACCAAGAAGGCGGTCCCCGAAGGACTCTGGGTCCGCTGCGTGGGGTGCGGCGAGACGGTCTTCGGCAAGACCCTCGAGCAGAACCTCGAGGTCTGTCCGACCTGCGACCACCATCACCGGGTCTCCGCCCGGCGGCGGGTGGCTCAGCTGGTCGACCCCGGCAGCTTCGAACCGTTTGACGCGGATCTGGCCGCGGCCGACCCGCTCGCCTTCGTGGACGTGAAGCCCTACCGCGACCGGATCAACGCCGCCAGGATCAAGAGCGGGGAGAACGACGGCTGCCTGACCGGCGTCGGCTTCGTGAAGGGTCGGAAGATCGTGGTCGGCGCCATGGACTTCACCTTCCTCGGCGGCTCGATGGGTTCGGTGGTGGGGGAGAAGCTCGCCCGTGCGACCGAGCACGCCATCGATCACGACCTGCCCCTGACGATCATCTCGTGCTCGGGCGGTGCCCGCATGCAGGAATCGGGCTACTCGTTGATGCAGATGGCCAAGACCTCCGCGGTCCTCGCGCGTTTCGACGAGGCCGGCGGACTCTTCATCTCGGTGCTCGCCGATCCGACCACCGGCGGCGTCACCGCCAGCTTCGCCATGCTTGGAGACGTCATTCTCGCCGAACCACGGGCCCTGATCGGGTTCGCCGGCCCGCGGGTCATCCGCCAGACGATCCGTCAGGATCTTCCCGATGGATTCCAGACTTCGGAGTTCCTGCTCGAGTCGGGATTCGTCGATCGCATCGTGCACCGGCGTGATCTTCGAAGCGAGATCGGCCGGATCATCGACTACGCCGGCAAGTGAGCGACCCCGCGGCGAATCCGACTCCACCCTCCGATCGCCCGGCAGTCGTCCGGGTCGTCGTCGCGTCCGTGGCCCATGCCGCGATGATGCTGCTGGCGTTTCCGCCGTTCGATCTGTGGTGGCTGGTGTTCCTCGCTCCCGCGGCGTTGACGATCGCCGCGGTCGCTCCCCTGCGATTCCGTTGGACGGCCCTGCTGCTCTTCCTGCCGATGCTCGGAACGTGGCTGATCCACCAGTGGTGGGTGGGGGAGGTGAGCGCGGCGGGCCTCGTGCCCATGGCCGCCTACCTCGCCGCCTGGACCCCGTTGCTCGCCTGGGTCATCGCCAGACTCGCTCGAAGCCGACGCTTCGGGGGCTGGCCGTACGCGGCCCTGGTGCCGATCGCCTGGACCGGGATCGAGTTCCTCAGAGCCGCCGTCGTCCTCGAAGGCTACCCGTGGTACCTGCTCGGACAACCCCTGGTGGAGTGGCTCCCCCTGGCCCAGACGGCGGACCTCGGCGGCGTCACCATGCTCGCGATCCTTCCCGGTCTGGTGGGCGGACTGCTGGCCGACCTCCTGCTGCACCACTGCTCCCCGCGGGCGAGACTGGTGAGCGGCGGCGCCGTCGCGGTCATCCTGCTCGGCTGGATCGGCTACGGCATGGCGCGGCTGGCCGCCGACCCACCCGTCGAACCCGGCCCGACGATCCTCGCGATCCAGACCGACCTGCCGCAGTCCAACAAGGTGAGCTGGACCCCTGAACAGCAGTGGAACGACGCGATGCAGTTCGCCCGCGACACCCTCGCCGCCTTCGAGAAGACCGCGGAGGACGGCGGACGGATCGACCTGGTCGCATGGCCGGAGACGATGCTTCCCGGGGTCGGACTCGAACCCGGCAGCACGATCGCGATGCAGGACGCGGGATGGTGGCCGGGGACCCGCTTCGCGGATCTCGCCCTCGAGCTGCAGAAGCTCCTCGGGGTGCCGGTCCTCCTGGGCAGCGGCGCCTACGAAGGACTCCGGGTGGCCGGAAAAGGCGACGAGGGCCGGGTCGAATGGGATCGGCGATTCAACAGCACCTATCTGCTCGACGACCGCGGCCTGGAGGAGGCCGCCCGCTACGACAAGGTCCATCTGACCCCGTTCGGGGAACGGATGCCCTACATCTCCTCCTGGCCATGGCTGGAGCAGCAGCTCCTCGACCTCGGGGCCCGGGGGATGACCTTCGATCTGTCCTCCGGCGACGAGGCGGTCCGACTGGAACTCCGACGAAACGACCTGGCCCCGGTGTCGATCGGAACACCGATCTGCTTCGAGGACACCGTCCCCGGAGCGTGCAGCACCCTGGTCTGGCAGGACGGCCGCAAGGCCGCACCGGTTCTCGTGAACGCCAGCAACGACGGATGGTTCGGCGGAAGCCGAGGTCCTCGGGCCGCCCACCTTCAGGCGGCCCGTTTCCGCGCGATCGAGAACCGCGTCCCGCTGGTCAGGGTGGTCAACACCGGCACCTCGGCGTGGATCGACGCCGACGGCCGGATCCGGGCCGTCTGCCGCCCGCTGGAATCGGGCTGGCTCGTGGCGAAGACCCAAATCGACCCCCGCAAACCGCTGTTCGCCTCGATCGGCCAGTGGCCGTCCGGCGTCCTCTCGATCATCATCCTGCTGCTTCTGCTGTCGACGATCCGGGATCGACCCGGCACCGAGTCCCGGAATCCGTGATACTGACGGCATCGAGCCACGCGAACTCATGGAGGAGTCGCCCATGTCCCCACGCCGTGCCAGCAGCCCCCGTATCGATCCACGCATGATCGCGATCATCGGATCGACGATTCCGATCCTGTCGACCGGTTGCGTGAAACCCGACGAGTCCCGACCCTGGAGCACCCGGGACCAGAGCATGTCCACGGCAAGGGCCGAACCGACGACCCCGCCGAGGGTGATCGAACGGACCATGACGGCCGAGACCGCCGTCCGTGAGCCGGCCCCGAGCACCGGGATCGCGACTGAAACCCCGACCGAAGACCCGATCGCGACCGAGCCACCGGTGACGATCGCACCACCGACGCTCGCCGGCGACACGCCATCGGACCGGGCGGGCTCATGGCTGCGTCAGGCGATCCACGACGAATACCCGCTGGTCCGCGCCTACGCCTTCGAGGCGATGGAACACGATCCCTCGATGCTGCTCGAGTTCGGCGGCAACGGTCTCGTCGACGAGAACCGCGGCGTCCGTTTCGTCACCACCATGGCGATCGGCCGAACCTGCCTGGCGGATCTCACGCCTCTGGTCGAACCGGGCCTGCTCGATGCGAGCCGATCGGTCCAGGCGGCGTCGATCTTCGCCCTGAGGGAACTCGGCCAGCCGGTGGATCCCTCACCCCTCGCCGACATGACGATGGGGGAGGATCCCGAGGTTCGCGGCAATGCGTACATGGTGCTGGGCATGCTCCAGAACGCCTCGGCCATTCCGGTCATCGATGCGTCGCTCGGCAAGGGCATGCGACTCCGCAACCCGATGAGGATCCGCATCACCGAACTCCAGGCCGCCGAGGCCCTCGTGATGCTCGGCGATGTGGATGACGTCGAACCGATCCGCGCCGCCCTCTTCTCGCCCGTGGAGCAGGGCGAGCTCACCGTCCTCGCCTGCGACATGCTCGGCCGGCTCCAGGACGAGCGGGCCCGGCCCATGCTCATGCGGCTGATCCTCGCCGACGGCAACGAACGCCGGCCTCCCGAGATCCGGGTGGCCGCCGCCCATGCGATCCTCCGCATGCCGCCTCCCTGGGAAAACGGTCTCGAACAGGTGATCCTCGAGTACGCGAACGCCGAGGATCCGCTGCTTCGCACCCAGGTCGCCGCAGCCCTGGCCGACGCCGCCTCCCCAGCGGCCGCCAAGGCCCTGAATCGGCTGCTCGAGGACCAGAATTCGATCGTCCGTACCGCCGCTGCAGGGGCCATTCTGGAACGATCGGCCGCCGATACGGAGCCGCCCGGGGCCCCCTTCGAGGGGGCCAGAGCGACCGTCCCGGATTGACCCCCGACCCACGCTTGCGGTATAAGAAACCGCTTGCCGGGTGCCGCGTACGGATACGCCGGAGCGATTCAGCCCCCGCCCGACCCCGAGAGGCCGTGAAACGGCCGACAGACCCGAACCATCGGTGACCTCGCCGTGTCGAGGCACCACCAATCCCGGCATCTCTTCCAAGCCCTGCCGGCGCCAGAAAGGACCCCGCTCGTGCATCTCCTGACCAAGCTCTTCATCGTGCTCGTGTCGCTTCTCGCGGTGATGATCACTCCGCTGGTTGCCGTGAACGCGGTGAACGACGCAAGCTTCAAGACCAAGCTTGCCGAGATGACCTCGAAGAAGAACGCCCTGGACGAAGCCCTCAAGGCGAGCGACCAGATCCGGATGGCGAGCGACCAGAGCTACGCGGTGAAGACCAAGGAGCTCGAGATGCGAATCGCCGAGCTTCAGAAGGACTTCGACTCCTCCGTCGCCGAGGCGACCCGCCTCCAGGGCGAGCTCGCCAATTCCCGCAACGGCCAGGAGGACATCCGGGCCCGCATCGGCATGATGGCGCAGACCCAGCAGGCCCAGCAGCAGCTCGGCGAGACGCTGGTCGACGAGCTTCGAGCCCTCCGCACCCGAGCCGTCGCCGCCGAGCGTCAGGCCGTGGATCTCGAAGAGGAACTGGGAATCGTCCGCTCGCAGCTGGACATCGCCCAGGCCGCCCGCCGGGCGCTGCAGGAAGAGGTCCAGCAGCTCAACGACGAACGAGACAGTGCGATGGACACCATCGCCCGCTACGTCGCCTACATCGGCGAGCTTCCCACCGCCAGCGCCGGCATCGCCGCTGGATACCAGCCGGCCGACCGGAACCTCTCCGCCACCATCCTCAACGTCCGACGTTCCGAGGATTCCACGCTTGCCGAGATCAACGTCGGCAGCCGTGACGGCATCCAGGAGGGCTGGGTCCTCACCGTCGCCGAGGGAAGCCGCTTCATCGGCAACCTCCGCATCATCGAGGTCGATCTCAACCGTGCCACCGGCGTGGTCGAGCTCGAGGACCAGAACACTCGCGGAGCCGTCCGCTCCGGCCAGCGTGCCATCGCCCGCAAGGGCCAGTGATCCGACGGCGAGCCCCCTCGACCCGTCCCCACGGCACCGACTTCAAATGATCCCGCGGGCCAGCCCCGCTCAATCCGGAACGAGTCCCCATGAGCATCATGAACGCCCCCGTCCGCAAATCAGGAGGCGACCTCGACGTCTACACCGGCCTTCTCTTCGCCGCCTTCGTGGTGCTGGTCGCCGGAGTGGTCACCGTCGCCATGGCGAACATGAAGCAGGTCGAGCCTCTGCAGGAACGCGGCGTCTCGATCCAGAAGGAATCCGTGCTGTTCGGGGTTCCCGGCTTCGAAATCATCAAGTGACCCCCAGAGGCCCGCGAAGGCCGTTCAGACCGCCTTCCGCCCCCATGAGGACCGGAGAAAGGCCGAGAGAGGCTCCGGACGCATCCGGACCCCCTCCATGTCAGAAACCACCGACGGACGGCCCAGAAGGGCCGTCCGTCGTCTTTGGGGCTTCGAGAGGGGGGGTAGAGGGGCTCTCCACGGCTTCCAGAAGGAGGGGAGCAGGACCAGCCAGGTGGAGATCCCGGTTTCCCCCGTCCGGATATTGACGAAATACCCCCCGGGAGTCCGATGAGCGTGGATGCGGGGCTTCACCCGAAGCCCCACCCGAACGCCCCCTCCGACCGGATCCCAACATGTTTCTCGATTCGATCCTTGGCTGGTTCAGCGTCGACATGGGAATCGACCTCGGCACCTGCAACACCCTCGTCTGCGTCCGCGGCGAAGGCATCGTGCTGAACGAACCCTCCGTGGTCGCCGTTCGCAAGGGAACCAACCGCGTCATCAACAACGGCACCGCGGTGGGCTGGGCGGCCAAGGACATGCTCGGCAAGACCCCCGGGTCGATCTCCGCGGTGCGCCCGCTCAAGGACGGCGTCATCAGCGACTTCGAGATCACCGAAGCGATGCTGAGCTACTTCATCAAGAAGGTCAACGGCCGAAGCAGGGTCTTCGGACCGCGGGTGGTCATCGCGATCCCCTCCGGGATCACCGCGGTCGAGAAGCGTGCGGTGCTGGACTCCGCCGAGCGGGCCGGAGCCAGGAAGGTCTACCTGGTCGAGGAACCCATGGCCGCAGGCATCGGCGCCGGACTTCCGATCTCCGAACCGACCGCGAGCATGATCGTCGACATCGGCGGCGGCACGACGGAGGTCGCGATCATGTCCCTGGCGGACATCGCCAGCTGCGAGAGCGTCCGGGTCGCCGGCGACGACTTCGACGAGTCGATCATCAGCCACATGAAGAAGACCTACGGCCTCACCATCGGTGAACAGACCGCGGAACGAATCAAGATCGAGATCGGATCCGCCGCTCCGGTCGGGGAATCCATGAACATGGAGGTCCGAGGCCGGGACATGGTCACCGGCCTTCCCCGCAAGACGGTGGTGACCAGCGACGAGATCCGCGAGGCACTCAACGAGCCGGTGAGCCAGATCGTCGAAGCGGTCATCCGAACCCTCGAGCACGCCGAACCCGAACTCTCCGCCGACCTCGTGGACAACGGGATCATGCTGGCCGGAGGCGGTGCCCTGCTCCGCGGCATGGACGTCGTGATCTCCAACGCCACGGGCCTGGACACGCGGATCGCGGAGGATCCCCTGACCTGTGTCGCCCGAGGCACGAGCATCTACCTCGAAAGCCTCGAGGACTGGAAGGCCACCCTCGAATCGGACCTTGAAGAGGTCTGATCGCCGAGACTTCGGAGTCTCGCCATCGCACGCCACGGACCAACCCGACCAACGCCGCTGCTCCTCGTGGTCCTCTGCCTGCTGATCGTCTCGATCCTGCCGGCCAGGTGGCTCACCCCCTGGAGCGGTCGGATCGGCGAACTCGCAAGCCTTCCCCTGGTCCCCCTCGGAGACGGTTTCACCGCGATCCGAGTGTGGCTGGAGGGAGGCGGAGGACGGGAGGATCCACGCACCGCGGAGGTCTGGAAGAAGGAAGCCGGCATCTACCGGCAGAAGGCCCATGCCGCCCAGAACGAGGTCCGTCGCCTCCAGCAGGAACTGAACATCCTGCGGCGATTCCCCGTCGAGACCGAGACCGAGACCTCGCCGCCGTCCCTGGTCTCGGCCAGCGTGGTCGCCATCGATCCCTCCCCGGGCGGTGAGCACCTGGTGCGGATCAACAAGGGGCTCAACCTGGGGATCCGCCAGGGTGGAGTCGCCCTGCACGACCAGGACATCCTCGTGGGGTACGTGCTCGACGAACCCGGCCGGACCACCGCGACCATCCGACCGATGCATTCCAGGGAGACCCGCCCGATCAAGGCGGTGATCCCGGTACCGGGCGAGGACCCCGCCGCCACCACCCCGACCGAGCCGCTCCTCCTGCAACCCGACGGAAACGGATGGACCGCCACCGTGCCGAAGGAATACGCCGTGCAGAAGGGGTGGGAGGTCAGACTCTCCGACGAGGACTGGCCCCGCTGGGCCCAGGGCTGCCTGCTCGGCCGGGTCGAGACGGTGGAGCGAGCCGAGTCCAACCCCAACTGGAACGAGCTTCGAATCCAGCCCAGCAATCCGATCCATCGACTGCGCAGGATCCTGGTGGTCTCCGAGAGCGACGAGCCGGCGACCCCGCCTCCGACGGAAGGAGGCGCCCCATGAACCTCGGCGTCTTCGTCATCGCTCTCTTCTTCTGCGTGTCCCTGGACTCCAGCCTGATGCCGGTGATCTCGATCGGCGGATTCTCCCCGTCGACGACCGCCACCCTCGTGGTCTTCGTCGCCCTCTTCGCGCCCAGATCGGTCGCCCTGTGGGCGGGGCTGGCCGCCGGACTGCTGATGGATCTCTCGATCCCCGCCGCGGCCGCCGGAGATCGCTCCCTCGTGGTTCCGGGACCCTATGCCATCGGGTTCGTCTTCGGAACCCAGCTGGTCCTGCTTCTCCGCTCGATGGTGTTCCGCCGGAACCCCATCGCCGTCGGCCTGCTGACCACACCGTTTCTGATCGCCGTCTCGCTGGCCTGGATGGCGATCTGGCTGATCCGGGGCCTCGATGCGGACTCGATCCTGCCCTGGGCCGGAGGCCACGCCCTCTCCGAACTGCTCAGCCGCCTTGTCTGGGCGGTCATGAGCGGTGCCGTGGGCATCGGCACGGGCTGGCTGCTGCTCTTCAGCTGGCCGGTCTGGCGCTTCGATCAGTCCGTCCTTCGCCGCTGATCCATCCCCGATCCGGGTATCGTCGCGTGCATGAACGGACTCGTGCTCTTCGACGACGGACGCGGCCGATTCGGCCCCATGGTCGATCTTCGCCCCACCTTCGATCTCCGTTCGGGACTCCTCACCACCGGCGAACGGATCGCGGCCATCACCGGCAAGGCTCCGGTCGCCGCGGTGGTCCCCGAACCCCTCGCCGGCATCACCGCGCACCGGCATCCCGAGATCGCGGTGAACCGACTCCCCGAGGGCGAGGGGCCGTGGCTCCTGATCAACGGCCGCCTGCTCCACCCGCCCGGGGACGTCTCCCTGGAGCCGGGCACCGTCGAAGTCGACTCCTCCGACGGGTCGATCCGCCGCGCCGTGCTCGACCGCGAGGGCCTGGAGGCTCTTCTGAAGGCCGCCACGACCGAGGACCCCGTCGCCTCCCTTCCGGACACCATCCGGCGAGTGGAGCGGGACGAGCCCCCGCTGGCCGAACATCCCTGGGACATCTTCTCGACCGCCGGCTCGCGGATCTCGATCGATCTCGGCCTGCTCGATCGGCCGGAGGATCACTGGATGCGGCTTCACGGCGGCACCGTGGTCGGCGACCATCCGATCCGGATCGCCCACGACGCCCTCCTGGATCCCCATGTGGTGCTCGATGCCCGCGACGGACCGATCGTCGTCGAGAGCGACGCACGAGTCGGGTCCCACTCGGTCCTGACCGGCCCCTGCGCGATCATGGATGGAACGAGGGTCAACGCCCACGCCGCGATCAAGGCCAACACGGTCATCGGTCCGGGCTGCCGTGCGGGCGGCGAGATCGGCGGCACCGTCTTCCAGGGATTCTCCAACAAGAGCCACGACGGACACCTTGGCGACTCATGGGTCGGGGAATGGGTCAACCTGGGCGCAGGCACGGTCAACAGCAACCTGCTCAACACCTACGGGGACGTGGTCGTCCGCATCACTCCCGACGAACCCCGGATCCGATCAGGCCGACAGTTCCTCGGCTGCATCCTCGGTGACCACGTCAAGACCGCGATCGGCACGAGAATCATGACCGGATCCGTGATCGGAACCGGCGCGATGATCGCGAGCACCGCCGCTCCGCCGACCTCGCTGGGACGCTTCGCCTGGCTGACCGACGAGGGCGAGAGGACACATCGTCTGGACAAGTTCCTCGACACCGCCCGCTCCGTCATGGGGCGACGTGATCACGAGCTCGACCCCGCCACCGAAACCAGGCTCCGATCCCTCCACGAAGCCGCCGGGGATTCACGGGCGTGAGCACCGAGGATCTCTGGCTCATCGACGGATACGCGCAGTTCTTCCGCGCGTTTCACGCCATCCGGACCGACATGAGAAGTCCGGTCACCAGCGAGCCCACGAACATGACCTACGGGTTCGTGGACATGCTGCTGAAACTCCAGAACGTCCACCAACCGGGGCGTCTCGCCGTGGTGCTGGACGTCTCGGGAGATCGCGGGACTTTTCGCAACGAGATCTACCCCGAGTACAAGGCCAATCGCGACGCTCCGCCCTCGGAACTGAAGCCCCAGGTCGAACGCTGCCTCTCCCTGCTGAGCCAGCTCGGCATCCCCGTCTACGGATCGGAGGGGTTCGAGGCCGACGATGTGATCGCGACGATCGTCCGTCGCATCCGCCGGGAGCGGGGGGACATCGCCATCCGCATCATCTCCAAGGACAAGGATCTCCAGCAGCTGCTGGACGACGAGGTCCGGATGGTGGACGTCCACAAGGACACCTGGATCGGCCCGAAGGAGCTCGAGACCGAAAAGGGCATCAGACCCGACCAGGTCGTGGACATGCTCGCCCTCATGGGCGACACCGCCGACAACGTGCCCGGGGTTCCCGGGATCGGCCCCAAGACCGCGGCGATGCTGATCGCCGAACACGGGTCCGTCGACGGCATCTACCGAGCCATCGACGCCGAGGCGGATCTTCCCGCCAGCAGACGATCGATCAAGGGCAAGCGACTCGAGAACCTCGTCGCCAGCCGTGAGGCGATCCCGCTCTCCCGCCGTCTGGTGACCCTTCGCGACGACTGCCCGGTGGATTTCGATCTGGCGGACACCGTCGTCGATTTTGAGAGGACCGATCGCGAGGGCGTCGACGAGACCCTTCGCATCCTCGGCTTCAACCGGCTTCGAGACGCCTATCGAACCCTGCTGGGAGGACCGGCCGAGGCTGCTGCTCCCCGGACCGAACCCGCGGAGGACGATGCCGCCGGCACGCTCTTCGCAGGGGGCGATGACACCGCATCGATCGCCGCCACTCCGGTCGACGGCGAGTACGAGGTGGTCCGGGACCTTGAGGGGCTCGAACGCCTGGTCGCCTCCGCCGGTTCGGCCTCCCGGATCGCGATCGACACCGAAACCGATTCGCTCGGGCCCCGGTCGGCCCGACTTGCCGGCATCTCCATCTCGGTCGAGGAGGGCACGGGGAGCTACGTGCCCCTGCGATCGCCCGATCAGGCGTCGCATCTGGATCTGGAGACCGCCCGGCCGCTGCTGGAGAGCCTGCTTGGAGACGCCTCGATACCAAAGGTCGGACAGAACCTGAAGTTCGACCTCGTCGTCCTCCGGTCCCATGGGTTCCGGGTCGCCGGGGTGGCCGGGGACTCGATGATCGCCTCCTACGTCGAGGACGCGACTCGAGCCTCCCACAAGCTGGACGCCCTCTCCGAGACGATCCTCGACCGACGGTGCGTTCCGATCACCGCGATCATCGGGAAGGGCAGTGACCAGAAGCCCTTCAGCGAGGTGCCCCTGGAGATCTCGGCCCCGTACGCGGCCGAGGATGCCGACATCAGCCTCCGCCTGGAGTCGACCCTTCGCGGGGCGATCGAGAAGGAGGGGATGGACACCCTCTACGAGGAGACCGAGATCCCCCTGGTGGATGTCCTGGCCGGCCTCGAATACGAAGGCATCAAGGTCGATGCCGACGANCTCGATCAGCAGCGGGACGCCCTCTCGGGACGCATCGACGAGCTTCGCCGGCAGATCGTCGAAGCCTCGCCCCGGGACTTCAATCCCGATTCACCCCGGCAGCTGGCAGGCGTGCTCTTCGACGCCGTNGACGCCGAACCGCCCGGCCTCGGACTCAAGCCGATCAAGAAGGGGAAGACCGGCCCGAGCACCGACGCGGAGGTCATGGAGAAGCTGGCCGACGACCCCTCGATCCAGACGCCCATCCCCGACCTGATCCTCGAATACCGACAACTCACCAAGCTGGTCGGCACCTACCTCGTCGCTCTCAAGGAGGCGATCGATCCGACGACCGGTCGCATCCACGCCTCCTTCAACCAGACCGGCACCGCCACGGGACGCCTGAGCAGCAGCGACCCCAATCTCCAGAACATCCCGATCCGTACCGAGGTCGGGCGCCGCATCCGCCGAGCCTTCACGGCGCCCGAAGGACGGTTGCTGCTGGCGGCGGACTACTCGCAGGTCGAGCTGCGGATGCTTGCCCACCTCTCCGGAGATCCGGGCCTCCGCACCGCCTTCGAACGCGGCGACGACATCCACGCGATGGTCGCCGCCGAGGTGCTCGGAGTGCCGATCGAGGACGTCGACGACGAGATGAGATCGACGGCGAAGATGATCAACTTCGGCATCGTGTATGGGATCACCGGATACGGACTCGCCCGCCGGCTGGGCGGAGACATGGACGTNCCCACCGCCGACGGCATCATCAAGGACTACAAGGACCGGTTCCCCCGGATCAACGAGTTCCTCGAATCGTGCGTGGCCCAGGCCACCTCCGAGGGGTGGGTGGAGACGATTCTGGGCCGCCGCCGAAGGGTCCCCCAGGTCACCGCNCGCAATCCGATGGAGCGGCAGCTCGGAGAGCGGATCGCGATCAACACCGTCGTGCAGGGCAGTGCCGCGGATCTCATCAAGCGGGCCATGATCGACCTTCACCGGAGGCTCCCGGAGGCCCATCCCACCGCCCGCATGATCCTCCAGATCCATGACGAACTGGTCTTCGAAGTCGACGAGGACGCCGTCGAGGACGTGGCCTCCATGGTCCGCGAACACATGGAACACGCCATGCCCCTGGACGTGCCGCTGGTGGCCGAACCCTCATGGGGCAGGACCTGGGCCGATACCAAGTGAAGCCCCTCTCCAAGGTCCGATTTGCAGGACCGTGGGCAGGTTCGAATCCGACTTGACGGGTGGGGGCTGGACGCTACCCTGTNCCATTCCGGTCTCACGATCGGGCCACATCCAGGGGCGGTAGCTCAATTGGTTAGAGTACCGGCCTGTCACGCCGGTGGTTGCGGGTTCGAGTCCCGTCCGCCTCGCTCCGAAAACGACCCGCGTCATGGACGCGGGTCGTGTGGTTTTGGAGTGAGAGCCGGCGACACGGAAAGCAGGTGGCCGCAGGGCTCGGATCAGGCCTCCGGCTTCCACTTGATGTTGCATCCGATGCTCGGATGCTGCTCCGCAGGGACCGGACGTCCCTCGAGCACCGCCTCGATGGCGCACTCCAGATCGGCGCCATGGGGCTCGCCCTCTCCCGGACGCGTCTCGTCGAACTGCCCCCGGTAGACCAGCCTTCGCGAACGGTCGTAGAGGAAGAAGTCCGGGGTGCAGGCCGCCCCGAAGGCCCGGGCGACCTCCTGATCCCCGTCGACCAGGTAGGGGAAGTCGTATCCCCGAAGCTTCGCCTCCTCGATCATCATGGCGGGGGAGTCCTCGGGATGGGCGTGATAGTCGTTGGAATTGATCGCGAAGGTCTTGAGACCCTGCTCGCCGAACTCCCCGGCCAGCTCCGACAGCCGGTCGGCCAGATGCTTCACGAAGGGGCANTGGTTGCAGATGAAGGCCACCAGGACGGCAGGGGCGTCTCCGGCGTCGGACAGACCGTGCTCCTGACCGTTGGCATCGGCCAGGCGGAAATCGGGGCAGGCGGTGCCGAGGTCGATCATGGTGGATGGGGTGCGGGGCATGGATGAGGTCCGAGGGGGGGCTTTCGAGAAATGGGGTACGGGATGGCCCTCGATCAGGACGGACATCCGATCCTCTCACATCGACCGCACGACGGCATCGCCGTGATCCCAACCGAGGATTCCGCGCCGTGGTCACCGAAACTGCATGAAGAGCAGGATCACCACCAGAATCACCACCAGCAGCACGATGGTCCGACTCGAAAGATGTCGAGAGACGGGATCGGCGTGACGTTCCCTGCGAATCCGGTCCTCGACCACGGCCCCGCAATGGGGGCACTGCCATGCCTCGTCCCAGACCTCTCCTCCACAGTCGGGGCAATAGCCCGTCTGGCTGGAAAAGCGGTCGACATCCTCGTCCGTCGGGTCGTCGTCGATCATCGCCGGCTCCCTGGGTGCACGTCGGTGACGATACCCGGTCGAACCGGCCCGACCATCGGCCGTGGACCGCTCAGGCGGATCGGGCCGTGGGCATGAAATCGCCGAGGGAGTCTCCCATGACGGCCTCCGCCACCAGATGCTTGCGAAGCTTCGAGATGCCGCGGTGCTTCCAGTTGTTGATGGTCGTGACCGAGACCCCCATGCTTCGAGCCGCCTCGGCGTAGCTGCATCCCTCGCAGACGATCATNCGGATCGCATCACGCTCGTCGTCCCCCAGACGCCCGAAGGCTCGGTCGAGGGTCTCGAGGTCGGCCACCGTCTCCACATCGCCTCGTTCGAGGCCCAGTCGATCCGATTCGTGGCGAAGACGCTCACGAGGAGTGACCTGCTCGTCGAGGATCTCGCGGAGACGCACCGAACGGGTGTGACGGCGACGCAGGATGTTGTGCACGATCTTCAACAGGTAGCTGATGGAGATCTCGAGCTCCTCGAGCCGGGGATGCTGGAGAAGGCGGACGAAGGCCTCCTGTGCCGCATCCTCGGCGACCGACGCTTCCGCGGATTTCCTCGCGAAGGCGTACACCCGGTCGTAGTACTTCTCGAACAGGTCCAGAACGATGCTCGACCTGAGGTCCGTCTTTTCATCCGTGTGAGTCATGTTGTCGTTGCTGCCTTCCTGGATGGCGAATCTCTGAATCGCCTGAAATGTCCTGCCACACACCACGTGACCGGACGGGGTCCACCTCGTTCGACGAATCGATCTCTGCCGACTCGTCGTTCCGTCGCTTACGTGGAGTATCAAACCCGCAGGACCCCATCGGGACTAGGCGGCAAACACCCCATGCCCGGCAATCGAAACTCGATGGAGGTGGATGCCCCATGTCACCGGGCCCGATGGGCCCCTCCTGCATGCATAAGGCCCGATTGCTAGGATGACCGGGCAAGCACCCCCCGGAATCCGGAACGAGATGTCGACCCAGCACACCGTCGTGATCGCCGATGATCACCCCCTGATCCGTTCCTCGGTGGTGAGCCTCATCGAGTCCGCCGCGGACCTCACCGTGGTGGGGGACGTGGGCACCGCCGACGAAGCCCTCCGGCTCACGGCGACCAGACGCCCCGACGTCGTGGTGCTGGACATCAACATGCCGGGCATCGACGCCTTCCAGGCCGCGGGAGAGATCCAGCAGATCAACCAGGGGACCAGGGTCATCTTTCTCACCATGACCGACACCAACGCCGCCATCGAGCAGGCGCGGGCCGCGGGCGTGAGCGGTTTCGTCCACAAGGGGGACGACTCCAGCGAGTTGATCAGCGCGATCCGCGAGGTCATCGCCGGACAGACCCACTTCTCACCGACCATCAAGGAGAGACTCTCCAGTGCCGAACGGTCCTCGGGCGACTCGAGACTCTCGACGCTGTCCTCCCGCGAGATGGAGACGCTTCGCTACGTGGCCAAGGGCCTCTCCAAGAAGGAGATCGCCCCGCTGATGCACATCAGTGTGAAGACGGTCGACAAGCACGTGACGCAGCTGATGACGAAGCTCGACATCCACGACCGGGTCGGCCTCGCCCGATTCGCGATTCGCGAGGGGCTCATCGAGCCCTGATCGAGCCCCGCGTCCCCCTCAATCCCTGCTCCGTCGGCTGACGAGGCCGAGAATCGCCTTTCTCAGCTCCTCGATCCTGAAGGGCTTGCGAAGAAAGTCGGTGCCCGACATGGAGGTCGGCGCCTCCCGGGTGCCACCCGTGATCAGGAGGCAGGGAGTGTCCACTCCGGCCCCCCGGAGATCCCGAAGGCAGTCGATGCCGGTCCGCTCGGGCAGATCGATGTCGAAGACGAGGATGTCGAAGGCTTCCTCTTCGGTGACCAGCTCCTCCACACCGAGGGCGTGGCCCTGGGAACGCACCTGGGCTCCCATGTCCTCGAGAACCCTGATCAGCACGTCCCGGATGATGGGGTTGTCCTCGATCACCAGAGCCCGGCCGATCGATCCGGACTCCTTCCCAGCACCCTCGTCCGGGCCCGAGCCATCCGCCTCGGACTCGATCCTCACCGGCAGCATCACTCTCGCCGCNAGGCCGCCGAGCGGGGAGTCATCNAGCACCAGCGTGCCACCGAGCTCCTCCGCGGTCCTTCGGCAGACGGCCAGCCCCAGCCCGACGCCATCGCTGTGCTCCCCGGTCTCGTAGGGCTGGAGCATCCGATCCCGATCGGCCTCCTCGATGCCGGGGCCGTCGTCGTCGATCCTGATCTCGAGCATGCCGTTCTCGAGCAGTCGGGTCCCCATGTGGATGCGTCCATGCGTGCCGACGGCATCCCGCGCATTGACCACGAGGTTGAAGATGATCCGCTGCAGGTCGTTGATGCGGGCGACCACCAGCACCGATCGCACCGGTGAGGGGAGGCTGATGCTGAAATCGAACTCCAGACGCTTGGGAAGCAGCCGTCGAATGCTCTGGCCGATCTCCTCGGCCTCGACCCGGACGTCGAGGGGCAGGGGATCGCCGGCGGGACGAAGCGCCCGGATCAGCCTGTCGGCCAGCCGCCTGGCCTCCTGAAGCGTCTGAGAGATCTCGTCCAGCTGATCGAGCACCTCGTCATCCCTGATCCGGTCGCGAAGCAGTTCGAAACGACCCAGCACGGCGAAGAGCACGCCGTTGAAGTCGTGAGCCACGCCTCCGGTCAGCTGGGCGATGGACTCCGAACGCTCGAAGGCACCGCGNGTGGCCGCCCAGGCCTCCCGTTCCTCNTCANTGGTCTCCTGTTCGAATCGACGGCCGAGCAATCCGCCCAGCCGGTCGAGCATCTCGACCGTGTCCCCGCTCCACAGATCCCCCCCGTGGGATTCGAGGCCGAGGACCGCCCGGGTCCGCTGCCCCGCCACCACGGGCAGAAGCAGGAGATTCGGGTGTCCCGGTCGTCCGACGGTGGATCCTCCAACGGTCTCGGGATCCTCTCCGATCCCCTCCAGATGCCTGGGCAGGCCGTGATCCTCGTTCGAACCCCACGCAGCCTGGAGGTTCCAGTGAACCTCGGCGCTCTCCGGCTGCTCCATGTACCAGCCTGCGGAGAGAAGATTCAACCCCTCGCCAAGGGCCGGCAACACCTCCGAGACCGCCTCGGTGAAGTCCTCCGAGTCCGTGATCCGCTGAGCCATCCGGGCCAGCAGCCGCTGATTGCGAAGCTGGATCATCCGCCGTTGATCGTCGAGCACCTGCCTGGTCTGATCGACGAGGGCCAGTTCGACCTGGTTCTGACACTCACCCGTCCTTCGGACCTCGAACCATCGGATGCTCCAGGGCCACGCCCCGGGGACCTCGACGTTCGAGTCGGCAACCCTCACCCGGATCTGGAGAACCCGATCGGGCTCCGCTTCGGCCATCGAGAGCATCTCGCGGAGTTCCGAACGGTCGTCCGCATCGACTGCGGCCAGCCATTGCTCGTGATCGGCGACGTCCTCCTCACCGGGAAACTCCAGATGCCGAGCGGACAGGAGATCCCGAATCCCCCGGCTGACCCTCGGGGCCTCGCCGGGACGTGCAAGAACGAAGCCGAGATGGCGATCCCCGATCTCCTCGAGAGGCCAGGCGTCGTCCTCCTGCACCGAACGGACCTCGCCACGCACTTCGGCCCCATTCCCCTGACGTCCCCGCAGAACCCACCCCACGAACACCCCCAGGACCGTGCCGGCAATGGCGAGGATCACCAGGTCCGAATCGGGTGAGGCCAGCAGGGGGGTGTCAACGGCGGTGGCCGGTGCTGTCGCGAACATTCTGAAGATCGTACAACCACTCCATCGCATCATCGAGGNGGCGTCCGCCCCCGACCCTNCGCCACGGATGCCGACCGTGCAGCCCCNCGNGAGCCGAGAACCGCCANCGGNCGTTCGGNATGCCTGNATCATGCCCTGAGAACGNGGCACGGGCCCGAAGAGGGGATTCGCCGACCGAAGTCGAAATCACCTCCACGGGCCCGCCAGCCGGTTCTGGAGACGAGGTCTCCATGCCGCCGAGGACACGGCGGCTCGAATGCCCCCGCTCGGACTCGAACCGAGAACCCGCTGATTAAGAGTCAGCTGCTCTGCCGATTGAGCTACGGGGGCGGGGAGAGTGTAGCGAGTCGGCGATGACCCGCAAGTCGCTCCCGGCCCCCATGACGGGAATCCCGAGGATTCAGACCAGTCGCCACCCCTCCTCGACGAGGGCCTTGGCCTTCTTCCACTTGCGTTCCTGCCGCTCTCCGGTCGCGGGATTCTCGATGGTCACGATCTCGTTTCGACCGATCGCCGGCGATCGTCGCCGGGGCGCCGCATCTGCCGCGGCCTCCGACCCGGCCTGCTCGGCGATCTCCAGATCGCGTCGCTGCTCCTCGGTCCCGGCGTCGCCCTCGGCCTCCGCCAGCATCGCGGCTGCCGCGGTGACCGAGCGCCGGGCCGCCTCGGGCACCGGACGTGGCACCGCGGGCGTCTCGCCGGAGCCCCCCTGGGGACGGGGCGCGGTCCCTTCGCCCGGTCGAGCCTGCGGCTGGAGCTTGCCCTTGAAGGCGATGTCGGTGACCCGCTCGCGAAGGGTGTCCTCCATCTCGCCGAAGAGACGCGCCGACTCCCGCTTGAACTCGATCCGGGGATCCCGCTGACTGAAGGCCCGGAAGCCGATGGCATCACGGATCTGGTCCATCGAATGAAGATGATCCTTCCACGAGGAATCGAGGATCTGGAGCATCACCCATCGCTCGAACTGGCTCAGCTCGGATCGAAGCAGTTCGGTGATCCGACGCCGGGCGACCGGCTCCACACCCTCCGCAACGACCTGTTCACGCTCCTCGTCGGTGAGCTCGACGAGACACTCGCTCTTGAACCATTCATCGAGCCGGTCGACGTCGCCGTCGGCGGCGTCCACCGCCCGTCCCGCCCGTTCATCGATCCGATCCTCGTCCCACTTCTCGGCCTGATCGACGAGCAGCTTCCGCAGTTCCGCGGGTTCCGTCGAGGGCAGGGCGTTCGGGGACCAGTTGAGTTCGTATCTCGCCCGTGCCCAGGCACAGAACTGCTGAAGGGCCTGCTGGGGGTTCGAAGCCATGTTCGAGGTCGTCATGTCCACCGCGAAGTCGATCGGATACTCGATCTCCCGGCGGCGGTACGCGTTGCGGGCGGCCTCCAGAAGACGGTCGGCGGCATCCTCGGAATTCGAAGCCCCCGTGATCAGCTCCGCCTCGAAGTCGGTCCCGAGGCGGTTGTTCGCCCACGCCACCAGTTCCCGCGCCCCGTAGTCGGGGACCAGGTACCGGTCGAGGGGGGTCAGATCGGTCGCCTCGATCCGCTTCTCCATCGCCTGCTCGATCCGCTGGACGACCTCGCGCCGGTCGGCCGATCGGACCCAGTCAGCCTCGAGCTCGGCGCTGCAGTTGGTGCGGGCCCAGTCGATGAAGCCCTCGACATCCCATTCCTCACGATCGAGATCGTCGGAGAGGTACTCGTTGCAGGTGTTGGCGAGCACCGCGGATCCATCCTCGAGGTAGTCCGACCGGATGAGCCGGTGAAGATCATCGCGGTCCTTCCGGCGAAGACGATCGGGTTCGATCATGAATCCGAGGTTCTCGCTGATCCACTCGGAGATGCATCGAGCCCGGTACTCGGGGGCGAGGAACCGTTCGGCCTCGTCCTGCACCGAATCCTCGATGTAGCCGAAGATCCGATCCTTGATGCCCTGGCTCTCGAGGACCGGCTGCCGGATGGCGTAGAAGGCCTGCCGCTGGTGCTCCATGGGCTCGTCGTATTCAAGGATGTTCTTGCGGATCGTGAAGTTCCGCTCCTCGACCTTGCGCTGGGCGTTCTCCACGGAACGAGAGAGCATCGGATGCTCGATCGAGTCACCCTCCTTCATGCCGAGCTTGGACAGGACGTACAGGGTCTTCTTGCCGGCGAACATCTTCATCAGGTCGTCCTCGAGACTGAGGAAGAAGCGACTGCTTCCGTTGTCGCCCTGGCGACCGGCACGCCCTCGAAGCTGGTTGTCGATCCGTCGGCTCTCGTGCCGTTCGGTGCCGACGATGTGGAGACCACCCATCGCCTCCACGGAATCATGGAACGCGAGACGGTGGAGAAGGAACCTTCCGGTCTCGTCGAGCTCCTCCATGAGCTCCTCGTCGCTCCGGGCCGCCGCCTTGGAATCCTCGAGGTAGGTGAACTCCGCCGCCCACTTGAGCAGGCAGAGACGACGGGCCTCCTCGGGCTCGAGCTCCCGGGCCTCGCCCCGGTTCATGCCCAGCTCGCGGGCGGCCAGATGCCTCCAGCACATGCCGAGGATCTCGTCGTCCGACATCTCGGGACGAGCCTCCTTCGGACAGATGTTGTTCTTCTTCCAGTGCTCGATCTGCTGTTCGCGGCCGATCCTTCCGAGCTTGATGTCGGTGCCCCGGCCCGCCATGTTCGTGGCGATCATGATCGCCCCCAGCTGCCCCGCACTGGCGACGATGTCCGCCTCCCGCTCGTGATGCTTGGCGTTGAGGACCTCGTGGGGCACCCGGTGCTTCCTGGTGAGCATCCGGCTCAGCGTCTCACTGCTCTCGACGCTGGTGGTGCCCACGAGGACCGGACGCCCGAGCTCGTGGAAGCGGGCGATCTCGTCCACGATGGCGTCCCACTTGTCCTTCTCGTTGAGATAGACGTAGTCGTTACGGTCGTACCGCTCGATCGGGACGTTGGTGGGGATGGAGACCACGTCCAGCCGGTAGATCTCGTGGAACTCGGTCGCCTCGGTGTCCGCGGTGCCGGTCATGCCTGCGAGACGGTCGTACATCTTGAAGAAGTTCTGGATGGTGATGGTGGCCATCGTCTGCGTCTCGTCCTTGATCGAGACGCCTTCCTTGGCCTCGACCGCCTGATGCAGGCCGTCGGACCACTGACGACCGACCATCTTGCGGCCGGTGTTCTGGTCGACGATCACCACGCCGGCCTCACCGCTCTCATCCGGAGCCACCACGTAGTCGCGGTCCCGGACGTAGACCACGCGGGCCCGGAGAGCCTGCTCGAGCAGGTGGGGGAGATCGATGTTGTCGCCGACGTAGAACGATCCGATGCCCGCCTTGCGCTGGGCCTCGGTCACGCCTTCGTGGGTGAGGGACGCGGACTTCTTGTCCAGCTCCACCTCGAAGTACTGGGTGAAGCGATCCCGCGCCGCCTCCAGCCCCGGAAGCGCCTCGCGAGCCTTCTCGAGATCCTCCTTGATCTTCGGAACGACCGCGCGATCCCTGGCGTTGCGCAGATCACCCTCGAGACCGGAGATCTCGACCATGCAGGACTGGACCTTGTCATCGGCCGCGGTCCACTCCTTCTGCTTCTCGACCAGGTGCGTGGCCAGACCATCGGCGAGCTCGTACCTCGGCCGGACCGAGTGGGCGGGGCCGGAGATGATCAGAGGGGTCCGGGCCTCGTCGATCAGGATCGAGTCGACCTCGTCGACGATCGCGAACTCACGACGGCGCTGGACCTGATCCTCGGCCCGGAGCTTCATGTTGTCCCGGAGGTAGTCGAATCCGAACTCCGCGGTGGTCCCGTAGACCACGTCGCAGTCGTACATCTCCTTCTTCCTGGCCGGCGCCTGCATGTGCATCGGGTGGATCGCGCCCACCGTGAGGCCCAGGGCCCGGAAGAACGGGAAGGTCCAGTCCCGGTCACGCTGGACCAGGTAGTCGTTGACGGTCACCACGTGGACCTGCCGCCCCTCGCAGCATGCGAGATAGCAGGCGAGGGGACCGACGATCGTCTTCCCCTCGCCGGTCTTCATCTCCGCGATTCGGCCCTCGCTGAGGACGATCCCGCCGATCAGCTGGACATCGAAGGGACGGGCACGGAAGGGGGGGCGGCTCTGCGGGTGCAGTTCACGGACCGCCTCGTAGATGCGATTGGGGATGTCCACGAACTGCCAGGAGGGAACGGGCTCCTCCGCTCCGCGGAAATCACCCTCGGGGGCCGCGGGCTCGGTCGCGTCCATGGTCGCCTTCGTCTCGTCGAAGAGTCGGCGGGCGTCCTCGGGAAGGGTGTCGGGGTCGAAACCCGACTCCGGGTTGAAGATGTTCCGGATCCCGACCGCACGATCCATCGCCTCGCGAGCGACCGCGAAGATCTCGGGAATCAGGTCGTATCCGGCCTCGCCCTCGGCGATCCGATCACGGAACTCGGCGGTCCTGGCACGAAGCTCCGCGTCGGTGAGAAGACGAGTCGCCTCCTCGCCCTCGTTGACCATGGCGGCCTTGTCGAGATAGCGGTTGACCTGTCGCTGATTGCGGGTGCCGAAGATCTTCTTCGCAGCCCAGCTGAAGAACGGAACGCCCTTCCACATGTCCGGGTCCTTTCGGGAATCGAATCGACCGCCTTGCGGCAAGGGGTCGGGAGTGGCTCCGACGGCCTCCGTGAAGGAGGGCATCGAGTGCCGGATCGTCTGGTTGTACTCGAGGGGGGGGTGAACGACCGATCAAGGGCCGGACCGCGAGGTCGGGCCCCGTCGTCAGGCCCCCGGGGGCGGCAGATCGGCATGTCCCGGTCCGCTGGGAGCGGAGGCCAGGAAGCGATCGTGAGCATGCGTGGTCGCCATCGAGGCCGAGGGGCCCCATCCACGGTCGGGATCCGCCTCGAGGCCCATCGCCGAGCTCGGCGCCGACATCGAGGAGAGCGAAGTGGTTCCTGCGGATCGCAGCACGGCCTGAACCGCACCGACGGATCCCAGTCCGGGGACCGCACCGCCCGCCATGGCCACCGACAGGAGCAGGGCCGTGGCCATCACCGTGGCGATGGCGGGCAGGGCCGGGGGCTCGGAGCGAGGCTGGTGGGAGGATTCCATCACGAAAATCCTATCGGCCGATGAGGCCGATGACCACCTGGAAGTTCGATCCATTCCCGTCTCAGGACGTAGGATTCATACGTGAGCTCATCCCACCCACACCACGCAGGACACCATCACGACGGATCCGAGCCCCGGGACACCGCTTCTTCGGCCTCCTCGAGGTTCTCGGTCGAAGGCATGCATTGCGCCGGGTGCGCTTCCGGGCTCCAGGAGGCCCTTCTGGCCATGCCCGGCGTCAGCGATGCGACGGTCGATTTCGTGGGAGGGACCGCGGTGGTCGCGGGCTCCGCCCCGGCTGCGGAGATCCTGAAGACGATCGGCCACCAGGGCTTCGAGGGCGAGGATCTCGGCACCAGGTTCGATCTTCAGGAGACGCGATCCAGGCTCGAACGGGCACAGGCCTCATCCGTGCGGCTGTGGAGACGCCGGGCCATCGTCGGCCTGGGATTGTGGTTTCCTCTGGAGACCCTGCACTGGACCATGGGAGGCCACCAGCACACCTGGCTTCCCTGGGTGATGCTCTTCGGTGCCGCGATCGTCCTCGCCGTCGCCGGCGGCGGGTTCTACGCCTCCGCATGGTCGGCCGCCCGCCGCGGCGGAACGAACATGGACACCCTGATCTCCATCGGGGCCACCACGGCCTTCGGATGGAGCCTGATCGTCTTCATCATGCAGCGATGGGGGGGCGAGAGCGCCGCCATCTGGATGGAACGACCGCTGTACTTCGCGGAATCGGCCGCCCTGCTCGGGGTGATCAGTCTCGGTCACTGGCTGGAGGCGGCCGCGTCGCAGCGGGCCGGCGCAGCGGTCCGCGAGCTTCTCGAACTCCAGCCCGACGAAGCCGAGCGACTCGAGGAAGGCGACCGTGTCGTCCGGATCGCCAGCAGCGAGCTCGCGATCGGCGACCGGATCCAGGTGCGTCCCGGGGATCGGATTCCGGTCGACGGCATGGTGCTCGAAGGCCGGAGCGAGATCGACGAATCCCTGGTCACCGGCGAACCGATACCGGTGGACCGGACCCCCGGCGACCCGGTGGTCGCCGGCACCGTCAACGGCACCGGCCGGCTGGTGATCGAGGCCGTGGTGGACGGCCGGAACACCACCGTGACCCGCATCGCCGAGCTGGTGCGGAACGCCCAGTCCAGCCAGGCACCGATCCAGCGTCTCGCCGATCGCGTCAGCAGCATCTTCGTTCCCGTGGTGATCTCCATCGCGTTTCTGAGCGCGATGGGCTGGGGACTGCTCGGCGGCGACTGGGAGACCGGCGTGGTCGCGGCGGTCACGGTCCTGATCATCTCGTGCCCCTGCGCTCTGGGACTCGCGACCCCGATGGCGGTCATGGTCGGCGCGGGCGAGGCCAGTCGCCGAGGCATCCTGGTCAAGGGGGCGGCGGATCTGGAATCCGCAGGCCGCCTTCAACGGGTCTACTTCGACAAGACCGGCACCCTGACCACCGGTCACCCGACCCTCGGCGAGATCCGACTGCTCCCGGGGGCCGGCGAACTCGATCGCAGAGCCGTGCTCGCACTCGCGGCAACTGCGGAGACCGCGAGCGAGCATCCCCTGGCGAGGGCGATCGTGGAAGCAGCGATCGACGAGGGCATCGTGCCCGCCGCCAGCGAGTCCTTCACCTCCACCCCGGGCCGCGGCGTGGAGGCGATGGTCGAGGGACGACGGGTCGAGGTCGTCCGCGACGAGCGGGCCAGCTGCCGGGTGATCGTCGACGGTGAGGACGTCGCGACCCTCGAACTCACGGATCGACCGCGCCCCGACGCCGCGAAGGCGATCGCCCGCCTGAGGTCGATGGGACTCGAGGTGCGGATGCTGACCGGCGACCGGGAGGCGGCGGCCCACCGGATCGGCGAGGAGCTCGGACTCGCCCCGGAGGAGATCGATGCCGATGCCACCCCGACCTCCAAGCTCGAGACGATCACCTCGGCGGGCCCCGGCACCGCCATGGTCGGGGACGGCATCAACGATGCCGCGGCCCTCGCCGGGGCCGGACTCGGCATCGCGATGGCCGGAGGAACCGGCACCGCCATCGAGACCGCCGGCGTGGTGGTGCCGCCCGATCGCGTCTCGAGCGTTCCCGAGGCGATCCATCTCGCCCGGCGGACCCTGACCACCATCCGCCAGAACCTGTTCCTCGCGTTCGTCTACAACAGCCTGGCCATTCCGGCCGCCGCCTTCGGCCTGCTCGGGGTTCACGGACCTCTGATCGCGGCGGCGGCCATGGCCTGCAGCGACGTGTCGGTGATCGGCAACGCGATCCGGCTGCGTCGTTCCCTGACCAGGGAACGACGGCGCAAGCAGCACTGAGAACGGCGACATGGGCCGGCCCGGATTCGAACCGGGGTCTCACCGATTATGAGTCGGGGGCTCTGGACCGCTGAGCTACCAGCCCGGTGTCGCGAGCTGGATGGTATCGCACCCGGAGAGAGCGGACGGGCCGGTCAACCGTCGGGGGATGCGGCGGCCAGGGCCCTCGCCGCCGAGGTGCCCGCCACCTGTCCGCTGGCCCATGCCCACTGGAAGTTGAATCCTCCCACCCGCCCGTCGACGTCGAGGATCTCACCGGCAAGGTGAAGGCCGAGCGTCGTTCTGGACTCCATCGAATCCAGCCGGACCTCCGAGAGCGGCACTCCACCGGCGGTCGCCTCCGCGTGCGTGTAGCCCCGATCACCGTCGACGATGATCCGGTGCGCGAAGAGCGTGTCGAGCAACCGGCCCCGCGAGGACCGCGACAGCCCGCGGACCCGATCCGAGGCCTCCAGTCCCGCCACCATGGAGAGCGTCGCGACCAGCCGTTCCGGAAGGGTGCCCCGGAGCAGCCCTGCGATGGTCTGGCCGCCGCTGGAACCGAGCATGGCCCCCTCGAAGGCGGCACGGTCCTCTCCGGGAAGCCAGTCGACGATCGCATGCGCCTCTGCGTCACCGGCGAGTCTCGCGGCCAGGAGATGACGACTGGCATCCAGCACCGCGGGTCCGGAGACGCCGAAGTGGGTGCAGAGCAGGGGGGCCGTGTAGTCCACGATCCGACGCCCGCGACCGTCCCGGATCTCCAACCGCACCTCCGAGGCCACTCCGGAGAGCTCCCGAAGTTCGCTCCCGTCGCGCAGCACCAGAGGCACCAGCGAGGGATGCACCGCATCCGTGATGGTGTGCCCGAGACCCCGAGCCAGCTCGTAGCCCGCACCATCCGAACCCGATTTGGGCAGCGCCCTGCCACCGGTGGTCAGGATCACCCGATCGGCGATCAGGTCGGTGCCCTCGCCGCGGATGCGGAAGCCGGGAGCGAGGGATTCGATCGATTCGACGCGGCGGGGGAATCGAAGATCCGCACCGGCATCCCGCCAGGCATCGAGCAGGGCGTTCAACACGGTCTTCGCCCGATCGGTGACGGGAAAGAGCTTCCCGGTCGATTCCCGCTTGAGCTCGACACCCAGCTCCTT
The DNA here is from genome assembly GCA_002709295.1 of Phycisphaerae bacterium. Lineage (GTDB taxonomy): Bacteria > Planctomycetota > Phycisphaerae > Phycisphaerales > SM1A02. The sequence goes on from PAQL01000017.1 coordinate 52,673, forward strand.
GAAGAACTCCACGGTGCGTTCCACCGGGAACCTTCCGAGGACCTTGCGTATCGCGGGCCGGGTCGAACCGGCGTAGTCCTCGGGACGCACCGCGTGATGAGTGACGTTGCAGCGTCCCCCGCCGGCCACGAGGATCTTCATGCCGACTCGGCGGGCCCCGTCGAGGCCGACCACCCGGCCGGATCCACCGAGCTTCCGAGCCGAGTGGATCCCGGCCATCAGGCCGGCCGCACCGGCCCCGACGACCACCACGTCGCACCGCTCCGACGCCCCGTCATGATCCGGGGGAGTCTTCACGAATCTCCGAGAGGCATCTCGAGATCACGGGCCTTCTCGGCCCGGTACGCGAAGTTGCCGGTGGGCGGCGCCTCGCTCTTCATGATGTATCGGAAGATCACCCGGCCCCGTCCGGGGACGCCACGCTCCACCAGCAGTCGCTCCGGCCGATGGTCGACCGGCTCGAAACGGGCCTTGAAGCGATCGCCGACGGTCCCGGCCAGCAGCAGCTCGGTGCCGTCGCCCGGCTCGAAGAGCATGAGGTCGGGACGACCGATCCGCCGATCGGCGGCCCGCGCGGTCCGAGGGGGGATCAGACGGTCGTTGGAGACCATCACGTCGACCTGCCAGAGGCCGTCGCCCAGATCCTCGACCTCCATCTCCGAACGAAGCTTCGGCATCTGGTCGGCATGGAACATGGTGAAGGCGAAGTTGCGGTGCGACTCCTCCTCCAGCATGAACGGCGGCGGGCTTCGCCGCGCGTACTTGGTGCCACCGCCCACCAGGACCGGGCCCAGCGTGGGATGATCCACCTCGGTCCAGTCGGTGAAGGTGCGACCGAAGAGCATCCGATCCTGCCAGCGGAACCGACCCTCCTCGTCGAGGCCCGCCTCCGCGTCCTGAAGGATCCTGCGGTCGGTCCAGAGCTCGTTGGTGAACGAGACGATCCCGAGCCCCTCGGCCATCCAGTTCACGCAACCGCCGTGGACCCGGTAGAGATCGCTGTGGATCACCAGGTAGTCGTAGTGGGGGAGCATCTCCTCGCCCGCCTCGCCCAGAGCGTCGTAGACCGCGCGGTCCGTGCGGGGATACGCATTCTCGCCGTAGTCGGCGCCGGGTCCGCGAAGGAGCATGCCACCGGTGTTGTGATAGCTCTGGCCCGCCGCGATGTTGGGATGGGCACGGATGAAGTCACCGATCGCCCGGGTCTCCGGATAGCTGAAGGGATGGGTGCCCGCACCACGCTGGACGTGGGTCGGCTGCCAGTCGCTGGGGAAGTTGCGGTTCATGTCGTAACCGCCCTCGCCGTCCTCGTTGATCCGGCCGTCGCCGTCGTTGTCGACGCCCTCGGAACCCGCCATCGACCACTCGCCGGTCATGATGCGGCCGTCGGGACCGGGGACCCTCGGCACCCGCTCGAAGATCCGGGGATCGCGTTCGCTTCGACGATGGGTGCCCTCGGGATCGGGACGCCACATCCGACCGATGTGACCGTCGCCGTCGAGATCCTCGGGCCCGTCCTCGTCGAGCAGACCGTCGCGATCGTTGTCGGTGGGCTTGAGTCCGCTCCGGTTGGAGTTGGGGGTGTGAGCCTCGGCGAACCAGCCGGCGCGACCGTCGGGATTCACGATCGGCACCAGATAGAACGCATGCTCGTCGACCAGTTCCCGGATGGCCGGGACCTCGTCGAAGGCCTCGAGCAGATACCAGGCGGTGTAGAGCACCGTCTCCGCCGCCTGCACCTCGTTGCCGTGGATGTTGCCGTCGATCCAGATCGCGGGCTTCTCGGTGTCCGCACCGGTCTCCGGGTTGTTGATGGCGAGGAGCCACATCTCCCGGCCCTGGACGCTCCTGCCCAGCGAGACCAGGGTCGCCAGTTCCGGATGCGCCTCGGCCAGCCGCTTCATCAGATCGGTCATCTCCTCGAAGTCGTAGTAGCGGTTGAAGGCGATGTCCACCTTCGATTCGATCTGCTGCTGACCGAAGGCGGAACCCGCCCAAGTCAGCAGAAGCAGACCCGTCACCACCATCGATCCGAAACGGTCGAGTCCTGCTCGCTTCATCGCTCCGCTCCTTCCTCGGCCGTCGAGGCCCGATACCGCCGAACCCGGTCGCCGGGATCGTCGACCTCCATCACGATGCCGTCCTCCGGCACCCTCACGACCCACTCGAAGTCCCGCCGCTGGCCGGGATCGAGACGATCGACCAGTTCGAAGGAGGAGCCCTGGAGAATCCGCTCCACGGGCACCCGCGGCCGGACCACCAGAGGCCGGATCGCCCGATTGGTCCGGGCCATCGCGGTGCGAAGCGGCATCTCGCCGTCGTTCCGGAGCGCCATCCGGATCCTCGCCACGCCACCGCCGAGCCATTCGACCTCCGGTCCCTCGACCACGACCCTGGGTCGCATCGCGGACATCGCCGCGAGGAAACTTGCATGCCCGGCCGCCAGCTCGTCGAGCATCGCCGCGGGTGGGTTCCGATCGAATCCCGGCACCGGACCGCCGATCTCGATCCGGCCGAGTTGAGGATGATCGAACTCCCTCCATTCGACGAACCCCGTCCCGTCCCGATCCGCATCGGACCATGCGAGCCAGGCGGCACCCTCGGCGTCACGCGGCTTCGGTCGCTCGGTCGCATCCGGATCCTCCGGGGCTTCCCGGGAGGAACCGTCCTCCTGCGGGGTCGGATCGGGGCGTCCCCATCCGGTGGTCGCGACGGTCGGGATGCCCCGGTGGGCGTAGAGCCAGGCGTGCAACCCGCCGCGATCGTCCTCGTCCGTGCTGCGAACCTGTCCCGCGTGCTCCTTCCAGAGCTCCGAGAGACGCTCGTACTGCCGCTTGTCACCACCGTCGATCCCGATCGGCGTCCGTCCGGTCACATCCTTCTTCGAGGCATCGGGCAGGGTCACGATCCAGTCGTGGGGACCGAAGACCACCGCTCCGAAGATCCGCGGCCGCTCGAGAACCCACTCCGCCAGGGCGAGGGACTCCGGCTCGCTGAGCTGGTAGGGCCCGCTGTCGGTGTCGTGCTCGACGAAGAGGTGCATGAAGTTCCGGTCGATCCGGACATCGTCGCGACCGTCCTCGCCGATCATGCCGTCACCGTCGACGTCGATGCCCTCGACGAACATCGCGTGGGTCGCTCGTTCTCCGGCCGCGACATCCGGGGTTCGCATCATCCGGGGCTCGCCGGGATCGGCGACATGGGGGGGAGGATGGGCGAGAGGCGGATCCGCCAGTCGCATCATGGTGATCACGCCATCACCATCGAGATCTCGAGGCTGGTCCTCGTCGAGCAGTCCGTCGCGATCCGCATCGACGGATCGAAGGCCGCCGCGACGTCCGTCGTTGATCCCGTCCATGAGAGCCGCGATGCCGTCGGGATTGGCCCGTGGCATCAGGACCACGGTCACGTCCTCGAGAATCCCGGCGTGGTCGGCGAGGATGCGTTCGGCCATCCGGACCGAGTACTCGGTGCCCGCGGGGTGAAGGGCATCGAGCCCTCCGACCACCAGCAGGGTGGGCCGTTCATGCGCCCGTTCGGGATCCGATGCCAGGATGATCGCCTGCAGGGGACGACCTTCCCGACTGGTGCCGTATCGCTCGAGCCGGACGCGTTCGGAGTTCCCGGCGAGGATCTTGTCGAGCCTGGCGACGTAGCCGTCGTCGTCCAGATAGCCCTCCCATGGGATCGCGGGCGGCGGGGACGCGGTCGCCGCCATCGCACCAGCAAGAGAGGTGGCGATCAGAGCGAATCGAAGGAGCATTCGGTTCTCCGGTGTGGTCACTGATTCAGGATTCAAGGCGAACGGTGGCGTCGTCCATCAGGTAGAGGCCGACCAGCCAGTTCTCGACCAGATACGGCGAGACCAGCAGCCTCCCCTTGAGGCTGCCGAAGCTGATCGAGTGCCTCTGTCCGGGAGGGACGGCCTCCACCAGCGAGACCTCGATGGCGTCGTACGGGGTGGGCGGGATGCCGATGCAGCATCCGTCCCACTGATTCAGCATCACCAGCAGCTCGGAGGTGTCGGCACCGCCCAGGGGAAAGGCGACGTAGCCGTCGATCTGGACCCACTGCCCGTCCAGGGCCGCGACCCGCTGCACCATCGACCGCTCGCCGAGACTCGGGCGATAGCCGTCGGCCGCGCTGGCCAGCAGCTCCCAGCTCACCAGATACGGATCCTCCTCGGTCCCGCTGCCGCGGATGCGGAACTCCGCGTCGGCGATGATGGAGTCACCGTCCTGCACCAGCGACCCCGGGGTGACCGTGGCCTCCGGGATCTCGCGGTCGAGTCCCAGATCGAGGGTGGGCGCGCCCTCCGGCACCTCGATGCGGGAACGAGTGGAAGCGACCGGGGACTCCTCGTCACCTCGTTCCTCACGACCGGAATCGAGATCCGCGACCAGCGCCGCGGCGTCGATGATCGGTTCGGGGATGTCGTCCAGATCGGGCAGGAGGATCTCGTCCCCCAGCTTCATATCACCAGACCCGAGCTTCGGATTGGCATCGACGATGCGACGCCAGAGCCGTTCGTCGCCGTACCGCCTTCGAGCCAGCTCCGGGAGCGTGTCGCCGTCGGTGAGGATCCAGGTCTTGGCCTCGATCGCATCCGAGGGGATCCCCGCCTCGGATGCCGTCTCGAGTGCGGGTTCATCGAGGGTCGCGGGGCGGGTCTCCACCGCCTGCGGAGGCGTGGCCGCAGGGGGGCGGGCACGCGAGACCGATCCAGGGTCGCCACGGAACAGCAGCACGCCGGCGGCGGCGAGCAGTCCTCCGATGATGGCCCAGACGTACTTCACGTGGTCGTTCCGAACGAGGAGTCCCGTTGATCATCGCATGCTAGCGAGCGGGGAGGGGATGCCGACGGTCAGTCAAGGGGGCGAAGGTGATCGGCCACCGGCGTCCGGTAGGCCCGGACCGCGGGCGCCAGCCCGGCGAGCGAGGCGAGCACGACGGTGGCGGCGGAGACCAGCACCGCACCGCGAACCTCGATCGAGGGCTCGATGACTACGCCGGTGCGGGAAGCGAGCAGGCCCGCCGCGAGATCGCCTCCGGCGATCGCCAGCAGCACGCCGACCCCGGCGCCGATCAGGCCGATGATGGCGCTTTCGGTGAGCACGAGTCCGAGCACCCGACCACGAGTGCAGCCCAGCACCCTCAACACCGCGATCTGCCGACGTCTCAGTTCCATCGAGTTCCAAAGGGCCAGCATCACGCTGAAGGCCCCGGAGACCAGGATGCCTGCACCCAGGGCGAGGAAGACCGCGTCGAGATCCGCCACGATGCCGAAGAGGTTGTTCACCTGGGTCGAGGGCGAGGCGACGGTGATCGCGGGATCGCGTCGCAGCCGATCGAAGGCCTGCTGCACGATCGCCGAACTTCCGCGGCCGGCCCGGGTCGGAGTCCTGAGCAGCAGGCCGGTCACCAGGCGATCCGCCTCCTCGAGATCGTCGACGGAGGTGGGTTCGGGGCGACCCTCGGCGGCCCGACGATCGAAGGCGTGCACGAGCCAGCCGCCCTCGAGATCACCGACCACCACCCGATCGTGATGCGTGCCGCTGGGCTCGAGAACACCCACCACCTCGAAGATCACCTCGTCGTGGACATGTCCCTCCTCGTCGCAGTGGATGTGGTCATGCCCATGATCATGAGCGCCGATGGGCGCCTCGTCGAGATCGATCCCCTCGGGATCGAGCACCACCGGATCCCCGCTCTCCCGACTCCGGCCCGTGCCGTGGGTGAGGTGCAGCCGGGAACCCAGATCCAGCCCGGTCTCCCGGGCGACCCGGGATCCGAGGACCACTTCGAAGGGCCCCTCGAAGTTGCGACCACGGGCGATCCGCCAGGGCTCGCCGGGAGCGGGTTCGAAGGTGTCGATGAAGGCCGGCGTGGTCGCGACCACGGGATGACCGAGGAAGGAATCGCCGAGCTGGGTGGGAATCGCCATCGCCCACGGGAATCCGTCGACGATCTCGGAGACCTTCGCCTGGGTGAGCGGGGCCCGCGGCGGATTCGCGTAGAAGAGCCCGTTCAACACCGTGACCAGCGGACTGGCCTCGGCGCTGACGATCAGATGCGCGTTGCCGACCCCACGGGTGAAGCTCGCCCGTCCCGCCTCCCGCAGGCTTCTCATCGAGAGCAGGAGGGCGACCGCGATCGCGATGAGCAGCACGGTGACGACGGTGGAGGTCGGGCGGCCGAAGAGGGACCTGAGAATCAGTCGAATGTCGCTCATGCGTCCACCTCCGCCGGTGCGACCAGCGACTCGAATTCGATGGTGCGGGGCAGGAGCTCGGCCAGCGTCGGATCATGACTGGTGAGAAGGAGGGCGGCACCGTGCTCCTCGCAGGCGTTCTGCAGCAGCTCCACCGCGGCACGAGCGTTGGAAGGATCGAGAGAGGCCGTCGGTTCGTCGGCGAGAATGATGTCGGGACCGACCGCGAGGGCCCGGGCGATCGCGATCCGCTGCTGCTGCCCCACGCTCTGACGATCGACCCGCATGTCGGGCCGCTCGATCCCCAGTTCCGAGAGGACCCGACCCGCCCGGTCGGCGTGCTCCCGGGCGGGAACTCCGGCGAAGAGGAGGGCGAGGGCCACGTTCTCCCTCGCGGTGAAGCCGGCGAGCAGATGATGCGTCTGGAACACCATGCCGATGCGTCTCGCCCGAAGGGCGTCGCGAGCGGCCGGGGCGAGGGGCACCAGATCATCACCCCCGATCAGGATCCGCCCCTCGGCGGCATCGAGCAGGCCGGCGGCCAGCAGAAGGAGCGTGCTCTTTCCACAGCCGCTGGGACCGGCGACCAGCACCCGCTGTCCGGGTTCCAGCACCAGCTCGGGAACCCGGAGCGAGAACCCGTCGGGCCGCCTGAAGAGAAGATCGTGGATCTCGAGGCAGGGAGTCATGTCCCCATGCTACGTAGGCGGAAGCGATCGGGTCGGGGGATTCGATCATGGAGCCGCAGACCACCTCGAACCGATCCATGTGTCATGAACCGACGATTCCGGACATCCATGTCTCCCGGAAGGGCCTCCTCATGAACAAGGGAAGAAGACACGGGGGCAACCGCTACTCCTGGCTTCTGGCAGCCCTGCTGCTGATGCTGATCATCGGTCCGCTGATCGGACGGTTCCAGCTCATCGGACCGGGCTTCTACATCGGAGACCTGATCCTCGCGGGCGTTCTGCTGTCCTCGGTGAAGTTCCTCTTCAAGAGACACCTCCACTTCGTGATCTGCCTGGCCCTCACGAGCCTCGCCATCATCGCCGGGGCCCTGAGCAGGGCCGTGGAGGCGGATCTCTCCATGCCGATCCGGGTCTTCGGCCACCTCATGGAGGCGGGCCTCCTCGGCTACATGACGGCCCTGATCGGCCTCGACATCTTCACCACCGACGAGGTCGGTTCGGACACGATCAGCGGGTCGATCTCCGTCTATCTCCTGGTCGCCTCCTTCTTCGCGGTGATCTTCACGATCATCGGCATCGTGGAACCCGACGCCTTCCACATCCCCTCCGACATCCAGGTCCCGGACGACAGCATGGGGCCCGACAGGTTGATGGTGTACTTCTCGATCACCACGATCACCACGCTGGGCTACGGCGACATCACCCCACGCGGAGAGTTCGCCCGATCGCTCGCCAACTTCGAGGCCCTGCTCGGCCAGATCTATCTCACCGTTCTGGTGGCCAGACTGGTGGGACGCAACCTGACCCACAGCATGAGAAAGCGATCCGGGGAGGCCACCTGACGACGGCTTCCGGACCACGGGCCCGAAGCCATCCGTCTCGATCAGGACAGCAGTCCCTCGATCACCCTGCCGTGCACGTCGGTGAGGCGGAAATCACGGCCCTGATGACGCTTCACGAGACGTTCGTGATCGAAACCGAGCATGCGGAGGACCGTGGCCTGCAGGTCGTGGACGTGGACCGGATCGCGGACGATGCGGGAACCGAACTCGCACGTCTCGCCGTGCACGATGCCCGGGCGGACTCCGCCTCCCGCCATCCAGATCGAGAAGCAGTGGGGATGGTGGTCCCGACCGAAGTAGGTGGAGCCGTTTCGTCGCTCGTTCATCGCGGTGCGACCGAACTCGCCGGACCAGACCACGAGGGTCTCCTCGAGCAGCCCCCGATCATGAAGGTCGTCCAGCAGGGCGGCGATCGGGCGATCGGTCTCGCGGCACTTCTTCGGCAGCTGGTTCACGATGTCGTCGCTCGGATTGGTTCCGTGGGTGTCCCAGCCCCAGTCGAAGAGCTGGACGAAGCGGACGTCGTTCTCCAGGAGCCTCCGGGCCAGCAGACAGTTGTTGGCGAACGATGACGCTCCCGGAGCGGCGCCGTAGCGTTCGAGCACCTCGGGCGGCTCCGCCGAGACGTCCATCACGCCGGGCACCGCGACCTGCATCCGGAACGCCAGTTCGTACTGGGCGATGCGGGCCAGGGTCTCCGGATCTCCGTGACGTCGGCACTGCAGGGAGTTGAGTTCGGCGAGCGCCTCGATGGTCGCCCCCCGGGTGTCGCGATCGATGCCCGGCGGATCGGCGGTGAAGAGGACCGGCTCGTCTCCGGAGCGGCACTGGACGCCCTGGTGGACGCTGGGAAGGAACCCGTTGCCCCAGACGCTCTTGCCCGCACTCGGGGTCTTGCCCCCCGAGACCAGGACGACGTAGGCGGGCAGATCACGATTCTCCGATCCCAGTCCGTAGCTGATCCATGATCCCATCGACGGTCGACCCAGCCGCGGCGACCCCGTGTAGAGCAGCAGCTGGGCGGGGGCGTGATTGAACTGGTCGGTGTGCATCGAACGGACCACCGCGATCCGATCGGCATGACGGGCCAGGCCGGGGAGCAACTCGCTGATCTCCGTGCCGGATGAACCACGGGCCTCGAACCCGTAGGGCGAGGCGAGCATCTCCGGGTGCCCCTTGATGAACGCGAAGTTCTCGGGATCCAGCAACTCGTCCGGACAGGGCTTCCCGTTCCACTTCTCGAGGGCCGGCTTCGGGTCGAGCAGATCATGGTGCGGCGGACTTCCGGCCATGTGCAGATAGATGATGCGCTTCGCGGTCGGGGCGAAGTGAGGCCGCCGGAGATCGAATCCATCCTCCATCCCCGGAAGAGACAGGCCCCCATGAGCCTGACCGGTCGCCCACGCCAGACCGAGGCCGCCGACCCCGGCGGTTCCCAGTCGTCCGAGGAACGCCCTGCGGGTGACCGCCTCCAGCTCCCGCCGGGCAGCTCCGCCTCGAAGCTCGCTCTCCATCGCATCGTGCCGATCGGCCATGGGGGGGGACTCCGGGGAGGTCAGTTCCGAACCAGGAATTCATCGAGATTCAGGATCACGTTGCACACCACGACCTCCGCGGCGAGCCTTGACGATTCGACTCCGTCGGGAACCGAGGCCCGCGCCGCCTCCAGAAGCCTGGTCGCCTCATCTGGCCGGGCCGCGAATCGTCCGGCCTCGGTCGCCTGCAGTCGCACGAGAACCTTCAGTTCCTCATCGGCCGGCGACCGACCGAGGGCGAGACGGAACGACCTGGTGATCGAGTCCGCCGGATCCGCGCCACCCTCGAGGATCCCGCGAACCGCCAGTCCGCCGGCGGCCTCCACGAACGACCGATCGTTGAGAAGCACCAGCGCCTGCAGCGGCGTGTTCGTCCTGATGCGCCGAACACTGCAGGTCTCCCGGCTTCCCGCGTCCAGGGTGGTCATCGCGGGATGGGGAGAGGTCCGACGCCAGAAGGTGTAGAGGCCGCGTCGATAGCGATCATCACCGTCCGAGGTCGTCCAGCTGTCACCGCTGTAGACCACCTGCCACACGCCGTCGGGCTGAGGCGGAAACACCGGCGGCCCGAACCGCTCCGGCGAGAGCCGGCCCGACACCGACAACGCCGCATCCCGGATCGCCTCGGCCTCGAGCCGGAAGCGGGGCCCGCGGGCGAGGGACTCGTTCCTCGGATCCGTCTCCCATGCCTCGTTCGAGGCCGACGAGCTCTGACGGTACGTCGCGCTGGTCGCGATCTCCCGACACAACGCCTTGTGACTCCACCCGAGCCCCATGAAGCGTCGAGCCAGGTGGTCCAGAAGATCCTGATGACGGGGAGGAATCCCCTGGGTGCCGAAGTCCTCCTGGGTCTCCACCAGTCCGAGCCCGAAGAATCGTTCCCAGACCCGGTTGACGTGAACCCGGGCGGTCAGGGGGTTCTGCTCGTCGACGATCCACTCCGCCAGCGCGAGTCGATCGGGTTCGCCCGCCGATTCGAGACCGTGAAGAAAGCCCGGCACTCCCGGGGAGACCGCGGCACCCGGACTCAGCCAGTCGCCCCTGGTCAGCACGTGGGTGACGCGCCGTTCGGATTCCATCTGCTCGCGCAGCACCGGAACCTTGTGCGCCGAGGCGTCGATCGCGGCGATGTCGCGGTCGATCCTCGAAAGTTCGCCGCGGAGCTCCTCGGTCGCCAGCAGTCCGGAGGGCCAGACCTCTCCCCGCCAGTGGCGTCGATAGATCTCCGCCGCCTCGGCATCTCCGGCGAGACCGGGCGAGATCGCCGCCGCGACCTCGGAAGGAAGACCTCGACCCTGCACCGAGGCCTCGGCCCGGGCCCAGGCCTCGGGGTCCTGCAACCACGCCGGCGGCTCGGCACCATCGCGGACCAGGCTCACCGCACCCCAGTGGAGGCCACCGCCGTCGTCGTCACCCCGGGTCGAACACGCCACCCCGGTGACCACCGATCCCGGCTCGAGGCCGACCTGCTCGGCGGTGAACTCCAGCCTCGACCACGCCCCGGGGGCGGGAAGGTCGCCGAGGTGGCGTCGGGAGCCGGTGTCCTCGGTCCCGAGGGGGAAACCTCGCTGCCCGAGATACGCCCGGTGCTCCCAGCCTCCCTCGAGGGCGTGGAGCTGGATCATGACCGAAGCGGGGGGGTTGGCCGGGTCGAGACGGAACCACGCCTCGAAACGATCACCCTCCAGCACCGTGATCCTGAGATCCGCCGCGACATCCGCGAAGTAGTGCTGGGCGGTCGCACCGGGGCCGACGTCGAGTCGTCGGGCCCGTCGCCACCCGGGCGGCGGATCGATCCGGTCGTCCCAGCGGAATCGTCCTCCGGGCGCATCGTCCATCGGAACCGCGCCGGGGGGCCGCACGTCGGGAAGGAGGGGGATCCGATCCCCGGGCAGGTCGATCGATCGCAGCGGGAGATCCCGGACCGCGAGGTCCCGGCGATCCTCGATCGACCGGCGCTCCTCGCGGAGTCCGCTGCGGCGCCGGCGGTCCTCCTCCTCCAGCCATTCCAGCAGCGGCTGCTCGTCGTTGCGATCGGCGTCCCGGGTGGTGTTGAAGAACGCCATCAACCGGTAGTACTCCTCGGTGGAGAGAGGGTCGTACTTGTGGTCGTGGCAGGCCGCGCACTCGGCGGTGATTCCCATCCAGGCCGTGAAGGTGGTGTTCACCCGGTCCACGACCGCCGCGACCCGGAACTCCTCGTCACGGGTGCCGCCCTCGTCGTTGGTCATGGTGTTGCGATGAAACGCGGTCGCGAGCACGAGATCGTCGTCCGCACCCTCGACCAGGTCTCCGGCGAGCTGGGCGACGGTGAATCGATCGAAGGGCAGATCCTCGTTGAACGCCCGGATCACCCAGTCCCTCCAGGGCCACATCGTCCGGCGCCGATCCGCCTCGTAGCCACGGGTGTCGGCGTACCGGGCCACGTCGAGCCACACCCGCGCCCACCGCTCGCCGAAGGCCTCGTCGGCGAGCAGACGATCCACCCAAGCCTCGTAGGCGGTGTCGTGCCCGCGATCACCGGCGTCGGCGAGCACGCGGTCGATCTCCTCCGGCGACGGGGGCAGTCCGATCATGTCGATGGAGACGCGACGACACAGTGTCGCCAGATCGGCTTCGGGCGAGGGGGTCGTCCCCTCGGATTCATGGGCTCGAGCGACGTAGCGATCGAGGTCGCGCACCGCCCAGTCCCCGCCCGCATCGGGGATCGGATCGGACTCCGTCGGCGACACCCAGGCCCAGTGCCGCTCGAACGGCGCTCCGGCCTCGATCCACCGGCGAAGGACGTCGATCTCCGACTCGTCCAGCGGACGCCCGTTCCCGGGCGGGGGCATGACCAGATCGGGATCATCCGACACCACGCGATGCAGCAGCAGACTCGCCTCCGGCCGGTCGGGGTCGATCACCCGTCCGCCACGACGATTCGCGACCGCATCCTCACGTCGGTCCAGCCGGAGATCGGCCAGTCGAGCCGCCGCATCGGGGCCATGACAGGCCAGACATCTGGACAGGATCGGACGAACCTCGAGATTGAACGAAGGAACCGCATCCCGGTCCGGATCGACCTCGGCCCGGGCCGCCGGATCGAGCAGGACGAGGCAGCAGGACATCCAGCCCGCGACGAACGCCGGCCATCCTCGAATCCCGGTCTTCGATTCTCTCGCAGCCATCGATTCGAGTCTATCGTCCACGCTCCTGGATTCGACCCCCGAGGATCGATTCATCGTCCGTCCGGAGCCCTTCCCCGTGAGCACGACCGAGACCGAAACCTCTCCTGAAGACCTCGCAGCGGACGTCTCCGTCGATGTGGCGGTGATCGGAGCCGGTCCGATCGGACTCGAGGTCGCCGCGGCGCTCCGTCGGGCGGGCCAGGACACCCTCAACGTCGACCGCGGCCCCATCGGTTCCCAGATCGTCGACTTCCCTCCGGCGACCCGCTGGTTCAGCGGCCCCGAACGGATCGCCATCGCGGGCGTGCCCCTGGAGACCACCTCCCAGGAGAAGGCGACCCGCGAGGAGTATCTGGCCTATCTGCGGATGGTGGTGCGTCTGCTGGAACTTCCGGTGCGCACCTTCGAGACGGTCGACTCCGTCGATCGATCATCGGAGGGCTTCGTCCTTCACACCCGGACCCTGGCCGGACTGGACCGCACCATCCGGGCCCGGACCCTCGTGCTGGCGGTGGGCGGCACCGCGAGTCACCGGCGACTCGGCATCCCCGGAGAGGATCTTCCCCACGTGCGGAACGAGGTGGGGGATCCCCACTGGGGCCATGGAAGAAGGGTGCTCGTGGTGGGGGGCAGGAACTCGGCCGCGGACTCGGCGATCCGTCTCTGGCGGGCCGGCGCCTCGGTCACCATCTCCTACCGGGGCACCGAGGTGTATCCACGGATCAAGTACTGGATCCGCCCCGAACTCATCGCCTGCATCCGCAGCGGCCTGATCGAAGCCCGGTTCGGCACCGTGCCCGAGGAGATCACCCCGTCGGGGGTCCGACTGCGCGAGGTCGACGGTGGAGGGACGAGCTTCGTGCCCGCCGACGACGTGCTGCTCCAGATCGGCTACGCGGCCGACGGCGCCATCTTCGAATCGATCGGCTGCCGACTCGAGGGGGACGACCGGGCCGTGGTCCACGACCCCGAGACCATGGAGACCTCGGTGCCCGGAGTCCACGTCGCGGGCACCGCGGTGGCGGGCACCCAGGGTCGCTTCCAGGTGTACATAGAGAACTCGCACGTCCACGCCGATCGGATCGCCGCCGCCCTGACCGGGGCCGCGCCACCGCCGAATCCGGAACTGCCCGAACTGCCCGAGGCCTGAAGATCGGCCCTGGTGATCCACCCCTCGGAACGGGGGCCTCGTGGTCGAATCCGGGCTCAGCGGTCGCCGCGGGCCCTCTGAAGCCGGAGACCGAGCTTCTTCAGGCGACGACGGCGACGCCAGCTGTTGATGATGAGCCCGAAGGCGAGGGTCGCACTGAAGAGGAACCCGCCCATCCCGAGATACCAGGTCAGTCCCGCGCCATTGCTCGCCAGCACCAGGATGCTGCTGGCCATGACCAGGCTCGCGATGAGGATCGCGTAACCAAGGCGTTCCGAGGCATCCTCGACCCCCGCGACGACATCCTCGATCGCCACGAGGTCGAGCTGGATTCGAAGTCGGTTCCGACGAATCCTCCTCAGCAGCGAGGAGACGTCGCCGGGGAGGGATTCACCCAGCTGGAGAAGGCTCACCCCGAGGTTTCGAACGCGTCGGGCCACCGCCCGGGGACTGAAGCGCCGCTTGAGGAGACGTTCGATGTAGGGACGAGTGAAGGCGACGAGGTCGAAGGAGGGATCGACCGCGGTCGCGACCCCCTCGATGGTCCCCATCGCCTTGATGAGCAGGACGATGTTCGGTGGGCAGAGAAGGTCGTGACGACGAAGCGCCTGGAAGAACTCGTCGAGGACGTTCCCGAGATCGATCCGTTCCAGCGGAACGCCGACGAAACGCGACACCATCCGCTCCACGTCGGAACGCAGCGGAACCATGTCGACGTCCTCGTCGTCGATGTTGGCGATCGCCACCGCCGCCCGGGTCACGGCGTCGGGGTCGTTGCCGACCACGCCGTAGACGATCTCGGCCAGACGAAGACGTGTCTCCTCGTCGACGAAACCGGTCATGCCGCAGTCGATGAAGGTGATCGATCCGTCCTCGTGGACGAAGATGTTGCCGGGATGCGGGTCGGCGTGGAAGAAGCCGACCTCGAGCGTCTGGTGGAAGGTCGCCCGGGATCCGTTCTCGACGATCGCCCGTCGGATCTCCGGAGAAAGGGTCTCCGGATCGAGATCCGCCAGCAGGGTGCCCTCGACCCTGTCCTCGCAGAGACAGTCCCGGGTCGTGGCCTCCCAGTGGATGCGGGGGAATCGAATCGAGGGCTCGTCCTTGAACATCGCCTCCAGCCGCTCGGTGGAACGCGCCTCGTCCTCGAGGTCCGTCTCCCGGTCGAGCTCCCGCGCGAACTCCTCCACGGTGGCGATGGGGTCGATGCCCTGATTGGGGAGATGCTCGTCGGCGAGCCTCGCGATGAGGCGCAGGGCGTCCATGTCGCTGTCGATCAGTTCGCGGATGCCGGGACGCAGGACCTTCAGGACGACCACTCTGCCGTCCTTCATGACCGCCCGATGCGCCTGGGCCATCGAGGCCGCGGCGATGGGGGTCTCGTCGATCTCGCTGAAGAGCTCATCGAGCCGATCGCCCAGCGTCTGCTGGAGCTGGGCCCTGATCTCCTCGAAAGGAACCTTCGGGCAGTCCGACTGCAGCCGGGAGAACTCGGCCGCCCACTCGTCGGGCACGAGGTCCCGACGCGTCGAGAGCACCTGCCCGAGCTTGATGAAGGTCGGACCGAGCTCCTCCATCGCGAGACGAAGCCGCACCGGAGTCGGCTGGCGAAGGAGTTCCGCCTCGTCCTTCATCAGCACCTTGTCCAGAACCGAGGCCGCGGCATCGCCCAGCCCGATCTCGCGAAGGAAGCTCGCGAAACCATGGCTCACCAGGACATGAAGGATCTGGTTCCATCGCTTGAGGTTGCGGAGCTGGCTTCCGATCACCCCTACATCGTATCGGTCCCGGGGATTCCGGGTTCAAGCCACCCTGAAACCCAGAAACGCACCGGTGGGAGCCGGTGCGTTCCTGATGGGAAGCCGATGTGACCGGGGCCTGGATCGACCCGCAGGGCGTGGGAGAACTCTCACATCGGTGGCAAGGTCCATCCGGACGGTGCGGGCACCGTCGCTTCGGACTCGATCAGCTCACTCGTCCCCGAAAGGGCCTTCTTCACCTTCGTCGAGCTCACGCTGAGCATCGCGACTGGACTGCTCCAGCATGCGACGCAGATAAGCGTTCTCCCGCCTGGTCGCCTCGAGATCGAACACGAGGTACTTGACACTGAGACGCAGGTAGTCGAGCGATTCCTGGAGTTCCGACACGGAGGCCTTGATCCTCTCGCGACGCTCCATCGATTCGCTGGAATCCTGTCCCGCATCGTCCGGGTCCACCCCGCCGGGCATCTCCTTGATGCGGTTGAGGAGTTCCTGCATCTTCCGCTGGAAGGTCAGCTCATCCATCTCTGTGGTTCCTTGCCTGCCGATCGGGAATCGAACGGCTTGAAACCAACAGATGCCACGGATCCGGGCCGTGCCCAGTCGAGAAGGGGCGAACGCATCCTCGCCGGACGCCGCGGGGCCGCACAGACCTCACAACCTGCGCCGGGGTCGGCCGTTCACCGCCATCCATCTTCTTTCCGGACCCCGAAGGGGACCCCCGGAAGCACCACTCGGACTCAGCGGGCCGGAGCGGCCTTCTTGAGGCCGCGTTTCGCGGCGGGGGGGGCCTGCTTGAGCAGGATGTCGATCGGATCACCCGCCTTGCGACATTCCTCGATGGTTCGGGCCAGGGCGCGGTCCCGTTCCCAGGACCAGCGATCGAAGAACTGCTCGAGCTCGTGACGGTTGAATCGGCTCATCGGATCGTCGAGGCCGCTCTGCGCGATGGCCCACTCGATCAGCGAGCCTCCGTTCCGGTTGAACCGGTAGAGGCTGTAGATGAACTCGAGGCGGGCACGAGGGGGCATGAACGGGTCGGTCGCCCGATCGGGGAGCGAGGTCATCGCATCCTCCGGCTTGCTCTTGGCGATCTCACCCAGCCAACCGGTCTCGTGACTCGACTGCCGGTCGAGCATGGTGCCGCCGTCCGCACCGGACACCTCGGCCTCCTCGACCAGTTCGAGCCCGGCGACGCTGGAAAGCACCGTCTTGGTGCCTTCGCCGGGGAATCGGATCCACACCCGTCGATCGGGCATGCCGTCGCGGGTGATGAGTTCCACCTTGGTCACCTCACCGACACCCCATTCGGGCCTGCCGGGATGGCGAACACGTTCACCTGGCTTGTACTTCAACCATGAACTCCGTTTCCCGATCGCCCGGAAGTCGGGGGGATCGGGGCGGGACTCGAGCGGGCCGCCTCGATCCGGATGGAGTCCGGATCCCGGCCCTCGATGCATCATGGAACCGGATCAATCGATCCGACCGCCCACCTTCGGGCGATGCGATGCACCTGACGTTCAGCTTGGATCACACGTGCTGGCGGGCGGCTTCGTGGCCGTTCGGCCTCGGGGAGCATCGCCCTTCCAACTCGAACAGTGTACCGTCGCAGTGCCATGTCGAGCCAGTCAGCCACCGAAAAGAAGTCCGGGAACCCCGCGAGGCTCGCCCGAGTCGCCTTTCTGGGAGATCTCAACGGCGCCCCCGGGCGGAAGGTCCTCGAATCGAGGATCGCCGACCTCCGCGCCGAGCATCGACCGGATCTGCTGATCGCCAACGCGGAGAACCTCCGGAACGGGTCGGGCCTGAGTCCCGATCTGTACCGCATGCTGCGTGATCAGGGGATCGATGCGATCACCCTCGGCGACCACGTCTATCGCGATCGTCGGGTGATTCCGCTGCTCGAGGACCCCGACGAGCCGATCTCCCGGCCCGCGAATCTCTCCAGCTCCGCGCCCGGCAAGAGATGGGTCCGGATCCCGATCCCCGCCGAGGCCGGAGGCGGGGAGTTTCTGAGCTTCTCGGTGCTGGGGCGGATCATGATGAATCTGCCGGCCAACGATCCTTTCGAGACCACGGACGAGGTCCTGACCTCGAATCCCGGCATCGCCGGATCCCTGGTCGATCTCCACATGGAGGCGACCTCCGAGAAGGCCGCGGTCGCGATGCACCTGGACGGACGGATCTCCATGGCCCTGGGCACCCACACCCACGTGCCCACCGCGGACGCGAGGATCCTCCGGGGCGGCACCGCCTTCCAGACCGACGTGGGCATGTGCGGCCCGTACGACTCGGTGATCGGCCGGGCCGCGGATCCGGTGCTTCGGCACATGCGCAGCGCCGTCCACACCCCCTACGACATGGGTTCGGGCGACGAACGTCTCTGCGGCGCCCTGGTCGAGTTCCGCGCCGGCACCGGCCGGGCCTCGCGAATCACCCCGTTCCAGTATCAGCTCGAGGGCTGACTCCCCGACGCCGTCTCCGCCGGGGGAGCACCGTGACCGCCGCCCCCCGGGGTCTCGATCCTCAGTCGATCACCCGCCTCGAGTTCGAACGCCGAGATGCCGGGAAGCGGTTCGACCGCACCCTCGACGCGAACGATCTCCGCCCGACCGACCATCCCGGGCCCGCCTCCGGCTGATCCATGGGGAACCTCGATCCGGTGCTGCCCCAGCAGGGACCCGCTCAGCGGCCTCGTGGCGACGATCTCGCGCACCACCCCGTCACCGCCCGGCCACCGGCCGGCGCCGCCCGAACCGCGCCGGATCTCGAAACGATCGAGCCGCAGGGGACATCGCACCTCGAGAATCTCCGGATCGGTGATGCGGGTGTTGGTCATGTGGGTGTGGACCGCATCGCATCCCGCGAAGCCCTCGCCCGCTCCGGCACCACCACAGATCGTCTCGTAGTAGCCGAAGCGGTCGTCACCCAGGAGAAGGTTGTTCATCGTGCCCTGGCTGCACGCTCCGGCCTCGAAGACCCGGAGCAGGGCATCCACCACCCGCTGACTGGTCTCGGTGTTGCCGATGGCGACCGCCGGATCCTCGGACGGATCGCCCGTGAAGGGAGGGGCGAGCAGTCCGGGCTCCGCGATCAGCTCGACGCGATCCAGCGCCCCCTCGTTGAGAGGGATCTCCTCCGCGGCCATGACTCGAAGCACGTAGAGCACCGCCGCGCGGACCACTGCGAACGGTGCATTGAGATTGCCGGGATGCACGCCACCGGAACCCGAGAAGTCGATCGTCATCCGATCCCGGGTCGCCCGGAGTCGGACCCGGATCGGCGTGCCGTCGTCCAGACGCTCCTCGACGGTGCGATCGACCCCGGCGGTCCGCTCCAGCAGCCGCCCGATCGCGGCGGAGCACCGCTCGCGAAGGGCCGAGAGATCGGTCGCGAAGCGATCCGCTCCGACCGCACGGTGGAGCTCGAGGATCCGTCGAACGCCGATCCGATTCGCCGCGAGCTGCGCGGCGAGATCCGCGAGGTTCTCCTCGATCGATCGGGACGGATGCGCCGCGTCGGCCAGCATGCCCTCGACCACATCGAATGCCCGAATGCCGGCATCCACCAGTCGCATCGGCGGGAAGATCACGCCCTCCTCGACGAGTCTGGTCGCATCGGGCGGCATCGATCCGGGCCGGGTGCCTCCGATCTCCGCATGGTGGGCGCGATTGACGACCCAGGCGATCAGTCGTTCGTCCGCGAAGACCGGCGTGGCGAGGGTCAGGTCCGGGAGATGCGAACCGCCGTGGGCGGGGTGATTGACCATGATGGTGTCTCCGGGACGCGGCTCGAGCACCGATCGCACCGAACGCACGCAGTCACCCATCGCCCCCAGATGCACCGGCATGTGCGGCGCATTGACCACCAGCCGCCCCTCATGGTCCACGATCCCGCAGGAGTAGTCGAGCCGCTCCTTCACGTTGACGCTGAGTGCGGTTCGACGGAGCGTCTCGCCCATGTCCCTGGCGATCGACTCCAGTCTGCAGGCGACGATCTCCGCCGCCGCGGGTCCGCTCACCACCGACTCGGCGCGGGCTCGTTCACGTCGGAGCAGCAGGGCGCCGTCCCGGAGCCGCTCTCCCCGCCATCCGGGATCGACCACCGTGGTGTCGGCGTCACCGGCGATGACCAGCGGGCCCTTGATCGGAGGATCACCGGCCGACGGATTGCGGGGAACCTTCGCATCGACATCCCCGGCGAACACCCGGATCCCCGCGAGCTCGATCGGGCGATCCGGACACCGGCTTTCGTGACGCGACTCGAACGCCTCCCGGAATCGCCGGGCGATCGCGTCGGGATCCCCGGCCTCCCCGGCTTCCATGTCCAGATCGATCGTGGAGTCCTGGCCGAGGAGACGGCATCGCCACTGACGCCGACGCACCACCGGACTGCCGACTCCGACCCCGGCGGCGGCGGTGGTCGCCGACGACTCGGCGGCCGCGAGGATCCCGGACACGTCGCAGGTAGCCAGGGGCTCCATGATCGTGCGCTCGAACAGACGCTCCCGGACCGCCGCATGCAGACCGACCGCGCTGAGAAGTCCCGCGTCGGCGGGGATCAGGATCCGATCGATCCCCAGTCGGTCCGCGATCCCACAGGCGTGCTGTCCCCCCGCGCCGCCGAACGCGACCAGCAGATGGTCCGCGGGATCGACACCGCGTCGGGTCGTGATCGTCCGGATCGCCTCGGCCATCCGTTCGTCGGCGAGATCGAGAAAGCCTTCGAGAAGGGCGTCGGCCGATCGACCCTCCGCGGCCGACATCGCCTCCAGCCGCCGGCGGGCCGCCTCCACGTCCAGCGGCACCCCGAACGTCGCCGGATCGGCACGGCCCAGAAGGAGGTTCACGTCGGTGACGGTCAGGGGACCACCGGCGCCGTAGCAGGCGGGCCCGGGGTCGGCGCCCGCCGAATCCGGACCGACCTCCAGACGACCCTCGACGACCCGGCAGATCGAACCGCCGCCTGCCGCGACGGTGTGCAGGTCGACGCTCGGCACCCGGACCACGGCATCACCCACCGTGGTCTCATCCTTGAGATCGACGCGGCCTCGTGCCCGCGCCACGTCGGTGCTGGTGCCTCCCATGTCGAACCCGACGATGGCACCGTCCTCGACGGCCCTCGCCGCCGCGACCGCACCGACCACGCCGGCCGCGGGACCGCTGAGGAGCGTCTCGACCGGCCGCACCACCGCGGCATCCACGAGTCCGCCACCGCTGGTCATCGCGAGTATCCGGTCGGAGTTCCGACCGACCACCGATCCAAGCCCGAGATCCTCGATGAACGACCTGATCACCGGGGCCAGAGCGGCATCGGCGATCGTGGTCCGGCAACGGGGGACGAGTCTGATCTCCGGCGAGACCTCCACGCCGCTAGAGACACGTGTTCCCGGGAGTCTCGATTCGATCGCTCGCACCAGAGCGCGTTCGAAGGTCGGATCCCGCCATGAATGCAGGAGACAGACCGCGACCGCATCGGCGTTCTCCTCCCGGACCAGCCGGGCCGTCCGCTCGACGATCGCCTCCCGGTCCGGCTCGAGGAGCGCACGTCCCTCGTGATCGAGATGACGCGGCACCGCGACCGTGGCGCAGGGAGGAAGACGGGGCGGTCGGACGTCGAGGTCGAAGAGATCGGGCCGGGACTGATCACCGATGATCGGAAGATCCTCGAGCCCCTCGGTCGCGACGAGGACGACCCGTCCGGTCGAGCGGGTGAGCAGGGCGTTGGTCGCCCGCGTGGTGGCGATCCGGAGATCGATGGGGGGCGGGGTTTCCGAAAGGGGGGTTCCGGTCAGCAGATGCACCGCCAGTCGCGGGGCATCGAAGCCGGGATCCAGCTCGACCAGTCCCTGGCGATCCTTTCCGTCATCGCCCTCGAATCGAACCACGCCATCGGATGCGAGGATTCCGATTCCGGCGCCGCCCGGCACGGCGCGGACCACCGCCCCCTCCAGCACCCGGAACGCCTCGGGATCCCCCGACTCCACCCTGCCTTCGTGCAACCTCGCCCGCAGTCGCCCGGTCGAGAGGACCTTCCGCCGATGGATCACACCCCGGGGGTCGATGCCCAGGGCATCGGTGAAGGTCCCTCCGGTGTCCATCCGGACCCTCCAGCGACCCTCGGGATTGGCATCCATGGCACCTTGCATCTCTCCTGCAGGATACGGGCCGGACGGACCGACTATCCTCGAAGGGATCCCTGGGAGCCACGCATGCCGATCGCCAAGTCAATCGCCATCCTCGTGGCCGCCTCGATCACCATGATCGGGTGCGAGCGGGATGCCGATCCCTCCGCGAACACGCCCCCGGCCCGGACTCCCACGACCACCTCGACCGCCACCGAGCCAACGATCCCCGAGGCCGAGGGCATGTTCGTGATCCCCCTCGAGGACCTCGACGGCAACCGGACGACGCTGGCCGCACACGCCGGCCGGCCGATGCTGATCGAGGTCTGGGCCACATGGTGCGGCCCGTGCCGGAAGGTGCGTTCGATCATCAAGGATCATCAGGACGAACTGGAATCGGTCGCCACCCTGGTGGGCGTCAGCGTCGACCAGGGCGGCTCCGGAGTCGTGAAGAACTACCTCTCCAAGTCGCCGAGTCCCGGCATGCTGGAGTTCATGGTCACTCCCGAGTTTCGAGCCGCGATCGCGCCGCTGGACACCAGGAACACGGTGCCGAAGCTGATCTACGTGAGACCGGACGGACGCATCGCGAACCTGTCCTACGGCGTGAACTCGGCATCCTTCATGACCGGATTGCTTCGCAATCTCGGTGCCCGCAGGACAGGCTGACGCGTGCCCCGCCCTCTCGACTTCGCCTATCTCGCCGCCGCGATCGCCGCCAGCCCGGTCTGGGTGCCGCGGATGATCCGCACCGGCAAGCATCGCACCGACTGGCCCGCCCGCTTCGGTCGCGGCGAATCGCTTCCCTCCGCGGCATCCCCCCGGATCCTGCTGCATGCGGTCTCGGTGGGGGAGGTCAACGCGATCGACCTGCTGGTCGACGACCTGCTCGCTGGCGATCCGGGGATCGAACCCGTGGTCGCGACCATGACCGACACCGGATTCGATCGAGCGGTCTCGCTCTTCAAGGACAGATGCGAGGTGGTCAGGTTCCCCTTCGACACGACCGCGGCGAACCGTCGGCTCCTCGATCGCATCCGGCCCTCGGCGGTCGGACTGGTGGAACTCGAGGTCTGGCCGAACTTCCTCGCGGAGTGCCGCGACCGCGGCATCCCGGTCGCGGTGGTCAACGGACGCCTGAGCGAGCGGAGCTTCTCGAGGTATCGAAGACTCGGCCCGGTGACCCGGTGGCTCTTCGGCCCCCTCGTCGCGGTCGCCGCCCAGGACGAGACCTACGCGGAACGGTTCCGGGCCGTCGGAGTCGATCCCGATCGGGTGACCGTGACCGGAAGCATGAAGTGGGACACCGCCCGGATCGCCGACGAGGTCCCCGGCGCCGACGAACTCGCCGAGGCCATGGGGATCGATCGCGATCGCCCGGTGGTGGTCGCCGGGAGCACCGCCCCCGGGGAACACGACCTCATCCGGGATGCGATGCCCGACGGAGTCCAGCTGCTCTGCGCCCCGCGGAAACCCGAGTGGTTCGACGAGGCCGCCGCCGATCTTCCGGGCTGCGCCCGTCGCAGCCGCGGAGACCGGGGATCGGACACCGGACGATTCCTGCTCGACACCATCGGCGAACTCCGAGCCGCCTACGGACTCGCGGATCTCGTGGTGGTCGGCCGGACCTTCGTCGATCTCGGAGGAAGCGACATGATCGAACCGGTCGCCCTTGGGCGACCCACGATCATCGGCCCCGACACCCGACACTTCCAGGTCATCGCCGACGACCTCCTCGCCGCCGGAGGCCTTCGTTCGTGCGACCGGGGCGGGCTCCCCGGGACGGTGGCGTCGCTTCTCGAGGACACCGGACTCCGGGAGTCGATGATCCGCCGCGGCCGCGAACTCATCCGCGCCCGCCAGGGGGCGACCGCAGCCCTCGGCGATCTTCTGCGGAACATGGCCGCCGAGGCGGCCTCGGGAACCGCGGCGTCATGAGCGAGCCCCTGTCCGAGGACACCCTCCACCGTCGATTCGGAGAGGCCGGCCGCTCGCTCCCACCCGAGGTGACGCTGCCTCCCGGCGACGACCTGGCCGTGGTCGGCCATGACGATCCGATCCTCATCGGAAGCGACCAGGTGGTCCTTGGTCGACACGTGCATCCCGACGAATCGCCGTACGCGATCGGACGCAAGGCGATCCTCCGCAACCTCAGCGACGTCGCGGCGATGGCCGCCCGCCCCGTGGCCACGGTGGCGGCCGCGACCCTCGGCCCCGGACACTCCATGGAGTGGGCGACCGAGCTCCACCGCGGCCTTCACGAGACCGCCCTGGCCTGGAAGGCGCCGCTGGTCGGCGGGGATCTGGCCACGCATGCGGTCGAGGACGGTCCGACCGTGATCACGGTGTCGATCGTCGCCCGTCCCGCCACTGCATCGGGCCGGGTCGTCACCCGCACGGGTGGACGCCCCGGAGACCTGCTCGCGGTCACCGGAACTCTCGGCGGCTCCCTCGAATCGGGTGGCGGCGGACGACACCTGGACTTCACCCCCCGGGTGCACGAGGCGATCGCGTTGACGGACGCCATGAACGAGAACCTCGTCGCGATGATGGATCTCAGCGACGGGGTGGCCCGGGACGCGGGACGCCTGGCATCCGCCGGCACCGTCGTGGCCAGGATCGACATCGACTCGGTACCCACCACCAGCGGATGCGACTGGCGGGCCGCCCTCACCGACGGCGAGGACTACGAGCTGCTCCTCGCGTGTCGGACTCCTCCACCCCCGGAGGTCATGAGCACCCCGATCACGGTCATCGGACGGCTCGAAGCCCCTTCCCCGGGGCTCCCCGCGGGATCGGTGGTGGTGGGGGAGGGGGAGACGAGCGAGCGAATCGACCATCTGGGCTGGGAGCACCGCCAGGAGGGGTGAACCGCGCAGACCCCTCCCCGTACACTCGAACCATGGCCGAACCGACCCATCTCATCCGCATCGAATGCCCGGGAGAGGAATCGACCGAGCGGGTCGGCGAGATCATCGCCGAAGTGGCTTCACCCCCGGTCTGCATCACCCTCGAAGGCGAGCTCGGCGCCGGCAAGACCCGTCTGGCCCGCGGCCTGGCCCGAGGCCTCGGACTCGATCCGGATGCGGTCTCCAGCCCCACCTTCGTCATCCACATCGAACATCGCGGAGAGGACGCATCCACGCCGACCTTCAGTCACCTTGATGCCTATCGCATCGGAGACGAGGAGGAGCTCGAGCCGATCGGCTTCGACGAGATCCTCGCGGATCCGGAAAGACTGGTCGCCATCGAGTGGGCCTCCCGGATCGGGAGCGCCCTTCCCTCCGATCGCATCGATGTCCGGATCGACCATCGCGGAGAACACGACCGGGCGGTGACCGTCTTCGACGCCCGGGAGGACGACGCCCGACGACTTCGTCTGCGGGAGGCCCTCGAGGCTCGAGCCGCCGCGTGGTGCACCACCCTCGGCGCGGAACGATCATGCCCGACCTGCGGCGCGACCTGCGAGGATCTCGAGTCCCGACCGTTCTGCTCGCAGCGATGCCGACTCGCCGATCTCGCCGGATGGTTCGGCGGCGACTTCTCGATCAGCCGCCCGCTGAACGCCAGCGACCTGCTCGAGGACTGAACGGAACACGCCTTCACGACGGAGACCACCGATGTCGCGACCCCACCGACTCCGACCGAACCTCCTGCTCGCGGCCGCACTGCTGGCCGGATCGCTCACCACGATCACCGTCGCGCAGGAGACCGACGCGGCAGTCGCCCCGACGACGAAGGAACTTCTGGAGATCGCCCGCCGGCCCGGCCCCTCGACGGTCGCGACCCTGAGCGAGAAGGACGGCATTCGAAACGGCCCGGACTATCGCGGCGGCACCATCCACTATCCGACCACGAAGGACGGCTCGATCGCCGAGGGCGGTCCGTTCCCGATCATGGCGATCAGCCCCGGATTCAACGCCTCGGAGGGATCGGTGCGACCCTGGGGGAGATACCTCGCCTCCCACGGCATCGTGACCATGACCCTGGGGACCAACACCCCCAGCGATCGACCACGCTCCCGGGGCAAGGCCCTACTGGACGCGATCGAGACCGTGCGGGCCGAGAACACTCGTGAAGGGTCTCCGCTGCAGGGCCGGCTCGCGGTGGACCGCACCGGCGTCGCCGGCTGGTCGATGGGCGGCGGAGGCGCCCAGCATGCCGCGGTCATGGACGCCTCGCTGAGGGGCGTGGTCGCGATGGTTCCCTGGCAACCGGTCTATCGATTCGAGCACGCCGTGCCGGTGATGATCCTCGCAGGCGAGAAGGACAACGTCGCCTCGACCCGCGCTCATTCCCGACCGCACTTCGACAACCCCCCCGACTCCACACCGAAGCTCCTCTTCGAGATCCGTGGCGGAGGGCACTTCCTTCCCGGCAGCCCCGGCAATCACCGGGGCGAGGTCGGGGCGTGGACGCTCGCCTGGATCAAGACCTTCGTGGAGGACGATCCGGCCTGGCGTGGAGTCCTCGAGCTCGAACCCTCGACCGCGAGCATCTACGAACTCTCGCTGCCCGGAGAGACCTCGCCGGTGAAGGACGAGGCGCCCGCCGAGGAGACGGCCGCCCCCGGGGATCGCGATTAGTCCGAATCGGACTCCGCGACCTCGTCTCCATCGGACTCGGGACTCAGCGCGTAGATCTGGAAGCGGTGACCGACCGCCTCCCAGCCCAGCTCGCTGCAGATGCGATCACGAAGCTCGGTCAGCTCGGGACTCTGGAACTCGATGGCCCGTCCGGTGCGCATGCACACCATGACGTCGCGCGGCTCCTTGCCGTAGATCAGCTGGAAGTGACCCTGCTTGGAGTCGAACAACGCCTGGGTGATGATGCCCGCCTCCTGAAGGAGACGGAGCGTTCGATAGACGGTGGCCTTGGAGACGCGGTGACCCCGCTGCCGCATGTCGAGCAGCAGTTCCTCGACCTCGAAGGAACCATCGTGATCGATGATCGCCTGCAGCACGTCGGCTCGTTCGACGGTGTACTTCAGGCCCTGGTTGCGCAGGAACCTTCGAAAGACCGAACACAGCGGCATCAGAGGTCCGGGCGGGGGCGTCGGCATCGGTTCGCTCATGCCGGACAGTCTAGAAGACCGAAGGCCCGGGCACGATCCCGGCCCGGCGAGAGGCGTAGACTCGGGCCGATGAACGGCTCGGTGCTGGCTTTCGAACCATGGGACGCGGGATCGCACCGAGCGGTTCGTCGCTCGATCACCCGGCACGGACGCATGGACTGGCGGTTCCTGACCCGCCCTGGCCGCTCGCCCCGCTGGCGACTTCGGCACGCGGCCCTGTCCTTCGCGGAGGAGACGCATGCCGATCCGATCGCGGGAGCGGGGGGGGAGCCACCCCTCGCCCACGACCGGGTGGCGGCGGCCTTCGCCACCGGCATGCTCTCCCTGGCCGATCTTCGAGCCGCGATGCCGGGGTCCCTCCGGAACCGTCCGTTCATCCTCTCGATGCATGAGAACCAGGCCGCCTATCCGGTCTCCGGGGACGTCTCCGAGCTCACCCGCGATCGAGACGCGCATCTGGCATTCACCAACCTCGCCTCGATGGAGGCGGCGGACCGAATCGTCTGGAACAGCCACTGGAACCTCGAGTCGTTCCTCGAGGGGATGTCCGCATCGATGCGTCATGCCCCCGAACCCGTGGGGGACGACTGGGCCGGACGGATCAGGGCGAAGTCCACGGTGGTGGCTCCACCGATCGAGGTCTCCGAGATCGACGACGCGATGGTTTTACGTAACCCCCCCGCCGCTCGTTATCGGGACGATCCACGGCACGACCGACCGCCGACCCTCGTCGCCTGGCCGCATCGCTGGGAACACGACAAGGGCTGCGACGAGCTCCTGCAGCTTGCCGACGAGGCCGCTCGGCGGGAAGTCGACGGCGGACCGGCGATCCGCTGGGTCATCCTGGGCCACCGACCCCAGGATCCGCCCGAAGCCATGAAGACGCTGCTTCGACGGCACGGGAAACGCATCGCCCACGCGGGCGAAGCCGACCGATCGGACTACCTGGGCTGGCTGGCGGGCTGCGACTGGGTGCTCTCGACGGCCAGACACGAGTTCTTCGGGATGGCGGTCGCCGAAGCACTCTTCGCAGGATGCCTGCCATGGCTTCCGTCGCGATTGGCCTACCCGGAGCTGGTCCCCGAGGACGCTTTGAACCTGAACCCATGGGACAGGCCGTCCGAGGGGACGATCACGGCGTTGCGGCCTCGGATCCGGAACCGACTGGAACGGGCCCGAGCCGAGGTCGCGGTGGACCAGCTGGAGACCGTGGTCATGGAGACCATCGAGTCCATGAGGACCTGAACCCGGCACGCCGCTTGATGAATCGGCCTGAGACGCTCCGAAGTGGTGGGTGAAACGCGACCACGGGACGGGCCGACATGAGGGCGCCGGGACATGATCGAGACCGACGGGAAGGTCCACCCAGGTCGCGGAACCGACGACGGAGCCCGAGGCCGACTCCGGAAACCGGGCTCCCGAACCCCGAGGCCCGATTCTCCACCCTGAGTCTCATAATGTATGTTACGTAAAACCGCTCATCGAGCGGCGTGGGCTCGGACTCGTCCGGATCGTGGCGATCCCCTCGCCCCCCCCCCTGGTTCATGACCTTCAGGAGCTCGTCGCCGACGCCCCGGAGTCATCGCCGGACATGATCTCCTCGGGCCACGCCTCGCCACACTCCGAGCATCGCTTCGTCCCTGCCCGGCGGACGTACCCGCAGTGGCCGCAGGCCCGGCGGGCCCATCTGGACCGTTCCCGCCTGGTCGTCAGAAGAACCGTCCAGGGCCCGCACAGCCAGACGAGGACGAACAGTGAATAGGCCAGCGAGAGGAACGATCCGGTGGCACAGATGCAGTCGCTTCTTCGGCGGACCATCAGGATCGCGAGGGTCCCGAGGGCGGTCTCGATCGCCGTTCCCGCGAGCAGCCGTCTGAGCAGTCGGTCGAGCCCCGCCGGATCGTGGGCGGCGCCCGCCCGCCGAAGCCCCCGATACCAGACGAACCCCCCGATGATCCAGATCGCCATCGCGGGAATCCATCCGTTGTAGACCACGAGGTCGTAGGAGGAGTTCCAGCCCGAGGAGTCCTCCACCATCAGGGCGAACACGGCCTCGACGATCGCCACCCATGCGATCGCCGAACCGGTCGTGGCGATGATGGCCGCCGTGATCACGCTCGGCGCCATGGATCGCCCTTCCCCATCGATCCGCGGCGGCCCGATCAGCGGAGAGAGGAACACGACCTGAAGCAGCCCCCACCCTCCGAGGATCGCGAGGATCAGTCCCCAGGGGCCGTCCCAGAATCCGGAGGAGAACCACTCGAAGGTGATCACATCGCGGTAGTACTCGCCGGTGTTCCGGATCACACCGGCGAGATCGTCACCATCCTCGATCGTGGCGATCCCCTCGAGCACTCCCAGGAGGAGCGGCCCGACGACGAACGCGAGCGCGAGGACGCCGGCCTGCGGCCAGACGAATCCGAGCAGCAGCGCGGCCCGGCGCGGAATGCGTCGATGGATGATCACCGCCCTGAGAATACCCCGCCCGCGGCTCAGGCCTCGATCCCGGCCTCTCGTTGCTTGCGGCGTCTGGCCTCGCGGCGACGCTCGACCTCGGTGAGCACGATCTTCCGCATCCGCACCGCCTCCGGCGTGACCTCGACCGCCTCGTCGTCGGCGATGTACTCCAGCGCCATCTCCAGTCCCATCCTCCGGGCGGCCTTGAGGACGACGGTCGCCTCCTTGGTGGACTCCCGCACGTTGGAGAACGCCTTCGCCCTGGTCGGATTGACGTCGAGGTCGTTGTCCCGGCTGTTCTCCCCGACGATCATGCCCTCGTAGACCACGTCACCGGGCTCGACGAACATGACCGCCCGCTCCGAGAGCGACAGGAGCGAATGGGTCTTCGCCTGCCCGGCATCGGTGGACACCATGACCCCGTTGGCCCGTTCCCGGCGGGCCGGAGCCGCGGGGCGCCAGGTCTCGAAGGTGTGATGCAGGATCGCCTCGCCGCCGGAGGCGTTGAGCAGTCTCGTCCGCAGACCGATCAGGCCGCGGGCCGGAATCAACCCCTCGATCCGGGTTCGCGTGCCGACCGGATCGACCGAGACGATCTCCCCCCCTCTCGCCCCCACCTGCTCGATGACCGCACCGGCGGCGTCCGGCGGCGTGTCGACGGTCAACCGTTCCCAGGGCTCGTTGGCGACCCCGTCGATCTCCCGGACCACGACCTCCGGTCGACCGACCACGACCTCGTATCCCTCCCTGCGCATCTGTTCCAGAAGCACCCCGAGGTGAAGCAGCCCTCGACCGGAGACGCGGAAGCTCTCGGCACTGGGGCCCGGTTCGACCCGAAGCGCCACATTGGCCTCGAGCTCGCGTTGAAGCCGGTCGC
Source organism: Phycisphaerae bacterium (assembly GCA_002709295.1). Lineage (GTDB taxonomy): Bacteria > Planctomycetota > Phycisphaerae > Phycisphaerales > SM1A02. Next base: position 82,562 of record PAQL01000017.1, read on the forward strand.
GGATCTGCCGGCTGGTCACGAACCTGCCCTCCCGTCCGGCGAGGGGGCCGTCGTTCACCCGGAAGAGCATGTGCAGGGTGGGTTCGTCGACCGCCACTCTGGGCAACGGGGCATCGTGTTCGGGCGACGTGATGGTGTCGCCGATCCCCGCCATCTCCAGCCCCTCGATCGCACAGAGATCACCGGCACCGATCCGCTCGACCTCGCGACGGCCGAGCCCCTCGAATCCCAGCACGCGACCGGTCCGGGCCTGGACCGGTCCGTCCTCCCCGTGCACCATGATCGACATCCCGGACCGAAGCTCGCCGCCGCTGACCCGGCCGATGACGATCCGTCCCACGAAGTCGTTGCGGTCGAGGGAACTGATCTGCATGCACAGCGGGCCGTCGTGCGGATCGGTCGGCGCGGGGATCCGATCCCGGATGGTGTTCACCAGGGCCCCGACCCCCGCCTCCGCACGATCGGCGTCTTGCGGATCCTCGACCGCCCAGCCATCGCGTCCGGAGGCGTAGAGCACCGGGAAGTCCAGGGCCTCGTCGTCCGCTCCCAGATCGACCAGCAGGTCGAAGACCGCATCGACCACCGCCTCGATCCTCGCATCCGGCTTGTCGCACTTGTTGACGACCACGATCGGCCGAAGGCCGATCGACAGCGCCTTCCCGAGCACGAACCGGGTCTGGGGCATCGGGCCCTCCGCCGCATCGACCAGCAGCAGCACGCCGTCGGCCATTCGGAGGACCCGTTCGACCTCGCCGCCGAAGTCGGCGTGCCCCGGAGTGTCGATCACGTTGATTCGAAGCGTCTCCCCGTCGTCGAACCGCCAGTCCACCGCGCAGTTCTTCGAGAGGATCGTGATCCCCCGCTCCCGTTCGAGCGGATTGGAGTCGAGCACGCAGTCCTCGAGCTCGGCGCCGTCGCGGAGGATCCCCGACTGGGCGAGGATCGCATCGACCAGCGTGGTCTTGCCATGATCGACGTGGGCGATGATCGCCACGTTGCGGATTTGACGGTTCTGTGACATGGACGCGGAAGAGTAACCCGGACGGCACGCATCGCGGGGGATTCGAGATCATGAGCCGATGAGACGGCGGCTTCAGAGACCGTGGACCGGCCGGAGCTTCCCCTCGAGGTAGTTCATCAGCGGATCCGCGGACAGCGGTCTTCCCGTCACCCGCTCGCAGAGCTGGGCCGCGGTGTATCGACGGCCGTGCCGGTGGATGTTCTCCCGGAGCCAGTCGAGGAGCGGGGAGAAGCGGCCTTCCGCGAATCCGTCGACGAGGCCGGGGATCTGCTCGCAGGCCGCATCGAAGAACTGGGCGCAGTAGAGGTTGCCCAGGGTGTAGGTCGGGAAGTAGCCGATCGCACCCATCGACCAGTGGATGTCCTGGAGGCAGCCTCGCCGATCGTCGGGGACCTCGAGACCGAGGTAGTCGCGGTACTTCTCGTTCCAGGCTCCGGGCAGGTCCGCGGGCTGGAGGTTTCCGGTCATCAGATCCCGCTCGAGCTCGAAGCGGATCATGATGTGCATGTTGTAGGTGGCCTCGTCGGCCTCGACCCTGATGAATCCCGGGGCGACCCGGTTCGCACACTGGTATGCCGCCTCGACGTCGATCTCCGAGACCACATCTCCGAAGTGTCCGGCGAGCCGCGGCGTGCACCACTCCCAGAACGACCGGCTTCGGCCCACCTGGTTCTCCCACATCCGGCTCTGGCTCTCGTGGATGCCGAGCGAGACGCTCGAACCGCACGGCGTGCCGATGTGCTCGAAGGGGATCCCCTGCTCGTAGAGTCCGTGACCGGCCTCGTGCATGGTGCTGCCGAGGGCATCGATGATCATGCCCGAATGGAAGCGGGTCGTCATGCGGACGTCGTCGCAGTGCGAACCTCCGCAGAACGGATGCGTCGACCTGTCCAGCCGGCCCCGGGTGAAGTCGAAGCCGAGATTGCCGGCGACGTCCCGGACGAAGGCCATCTGCTGATCCTGCGGCAGCTCGAGCTCGTCGAGACGACCGCTCGGCCGGACGCTCGCTCCCATCAGTTCGTCGAGCAGCGACTTCAACCGGTCTCGAAGGGGCCCGAAGACCTCAGCCACTCCGGCCGCGGTGCACCCGGGCTCGTAGTCCTCGGCGAGGGCGTCCCACGGTTCTCCGTCCTCGGCCCATCCGTAGCACTCGGCCTGTCGGCGGGTGAGCTCCACCGTCTTCTCGAGCCAGGGGAGGAAACGCCTGAAGTCGCTGTCCTTGCGAGCCTCCGCCCACTCGTGCTGCGCGGCGCTGGCGGTCGCGGCCTGCTCCTCGACCAGCGAGGACGGCAGTTTCACCGCACGATCATGATCACGTCGCCAGGCCCGGACGTTCGCGGCCTCCACGGTGTCCGCCTCGATGTCGATCGAGGACTCCGCGGCCGAGATCAGCTCCCCCATCTCGTCGGAGGAGAGTCGCTCGTGGGCCAGTCGGGCCAGCAGGGCCAGCTGGGTGGCGCGGTATTCCGCACCACCGGGAGGCATGGTCGTCTCCTGGTCCCAGCCGAGAAGGCCCTCCATGGACTTGAGGAGACCGGCTTCCCGGCCGAGCGCGACGAGCTGTGAATAGGCGTCCTGGGTCGTGGTCGTCATGGTGCTTCACCCATCGGGAGTCTGACAATGGATCCGGGCGGATCGGAGTCGGACATCGTAGGCGAAAGCCTCAAGAGCCCGGGCCCCCGCCGGATTCCCACATCGAGAAAAAGAACGCCCCCCGTCCTTGCGGACGAGGGGCGGGGTTTCAACAGTGGTTCGTACGAGGGAATCAGCCCCCGCCGGACATCTTCCTCTCGAAGTACTCGACGACCATGGAGCGGTTCTTGTCGGTGCGGGCCTTGGCGTGATCCAGGGCCGACCACTGACGAGTGTCGCGGGACTGGAGGTCCGCACCCGCATCGACGAGCTGCTCGATCTTCTCCGGAGGAGCCGATCCGGCTGCGATCAGGAGGGCCGTCTGCCCCAGAAGATTCCTGGCCTCCAGATCGGGGCCGGCCCCCAGCAGGATTCCGAGGGACTCGGGGCTGCCGATTCGAGCCGCCCGCATGAGGGCGTTCTCCTTCTGGTGGATCTCGACGACCTCGATGTCGGCGCCCTTGTCGACCAGCACCTGCACCGAGCCGGGCTGTCCGATGCCGGCAGCCCAGATGAGCGGCGTCATGCCGTTGGAGTCGACGATGTTGACATCGGCACCCTGTTCGAGCAGGTACGAGACCGTCGCGGGGTTCTTAGACAGGGCGGCCGCCCAGAGAAGCGGGGTTCCGCCGATCTCATCGACGGAGTTGATGTCCGCACCCCTGGAGACGAGACCCTGAAGGACCTCGAGTTCACCGCTCTCGGCCGCGAGGGCGACGGGCGTCTTGCCCACCTTGTTCCGGGCGTTGATGTCGGCACCGCTCTCGATCAGGATGTCGACGATCTCCGGGCTGCCCTTCTTGGCGGCCCAGTGAAGCGCCGTCATTCCACCCATGGCGCTGGTCTCGAGATCCTCGCCCGCCTCGATGGCGGCACGAAGTCCCTCGACATCACCACCCTGGGCGGCGATCACCAGCTTGCTGGTGGGGATGTTCCGGATGGTTCGCGGCGGCGGCAGGGGCTTGTCGCGAACGATGGCCCGCCGGACGGTCACGCTGAGTTCGGGGGCGTTGGGGTGATCGGTGGTCAGCTTGATCATCGGCCGACGTCCGGACGATTCCCAGGCATCCCAGTCGATGGCCATGTCGTGGCTGAGAGCCTTCTCCCCACCGACGCCCGTGGTCAGCACCGGGGGATCGACCGCGACGATCGAGAAGGGAACCTCGTCGGCGGAGGTCAGCACGAGCGTCTTCTGGTCGTCGGATTCCATCTTGGCCGCGTCGAGGAAGTCGGGGGCCATCTCGATGTGGATCCCGACCTCGCCGAGCACGGAGATCTGCTGCGGCGGTCCGGCCACCATCTGCAGGGTGACCTTCTTGTTCAGACGCTGCCCCTGCTTGAGCGAGGGCTTGAGGGTGATCTCGATCTCGGCGGTCTCGCCGGGCCCGATCGGCTCGCGTGGCCAGTTCGGAGTGGTGCATCCGCAGCTGGCGACGGCCTTCTTGATCTGGACCGAGGTCGTGCCGTTGTTGGTCAGCTTCACGATGCCGGTCTTGGGCACGCCGGGCTGCATCTGGCCGAGATCGAGTTTGTCTGGCTCGATGGCCAGATCAATCTGCTGATCGGCGGCAGCGGGCCTCGAGGGCCCCTGCAGGGATCGGGCATCATCGGCAGTGGTGAGCGTGGAACCCGCACCGGGCTTCACACCCTTGCCGGTCGAGCCCGATGGCTTGGCGGCGGCGGTTCGTGAGGTGGTGCCGGTGGAAGGGCTCTTCTCACCGGCCACTGCGGCAGTGAGACCACCCGAAGCGGCCGGAGCATCTCCCCCACCCGGGTTCGCAGCGACTACCGGGCTCTCGGAAGTGCTGGCGGCCTGCTCGGCACCCTTCTCACAACCCGCGAGCGCGAGTGCGAGAGCTGCTGGAATGGCGATGCGACGGAGATGCTGGTCTGAAGTCTTCATGCTTGTGTCTCGATGCTGGTTCTACCCTTGGATCCGCCATGCCGACTCGCGGCTGGCGACTGGATCGATCGTCTGAAGGCGGATGACTGTCCTGGGGTCCGGCTGGTGACTTGGAATCTCGTTTCAAAAACCTGCTTGCTGTGTTCTGACGACTCGAGTCGGACAACGGTTCCCTCGGCCGCCTGGAAGATCCTGATGAAGAAAATGGCTCTTCACGGCGAAAGTGAGTGCCCGCAGATCCTGAATGGGCCGAAGCCCACGGATACCGGACCAGGCGTTCCGGGACCGGACGGAGCATGATACTCGGCCCGACCTCGTCGAATCCAGTGGCCCGATTCGGCGACAAACCATCTTTTCAACGCATCAACGAGGTCCTTGTTGCACCCGGGTACAATCCCCCACCATGTCCGAAACAGCCAATCGTCCTCCCCATCTCGACACCCCCCACGCCAGACCGGTCCAGCCGATCCCCGTTCAGAACGACGGCAAGCAGGCCATCGCCCTGCGTGACCCATCCATGCTGGTCCAGCAGACCATGGTGGTCCCCCCCCAGGCCATGGGCGTGATCCAGCTCTTCGACGGCTCGAACTCCATCGAGCAGATCGCCGGCAAGCTCGTCCGAGAGGACGATCCGGAGCGGGACACCAACCTCGGCAAGGCCGCCACCCAGGTCACGGCGCTCGTCGAGCAGATGGACAAGTTCGGCCTCCTCTGGGGCCCGACCTTCGAGGGCTACGAGAAGCAGGTCGCCGACAAGCTCGCCGAGACCGGGGCCTTTCCGGTACAGGCCTCGATGAGCCTGGTCCAGGTCGCGCATCAGGCCGCCGGCGGCGGCGAACCTCCGGAGTCCCCGGAGGAGCAGGCGACCTGGGCGAAGAACCTCGCCGAAGGACAACTGACCACGTGGATGGATGAAGCCGAGGATCCGGAGTTCGACCAGACGGTGGTCGGACTGGTCGTGCCGCACCTCGACTATCCTCGCGGTGCCGAGGTGTACGCCGGCGGCTACCGCGCCTGGCAGGGCGCACCCCGACCCGATCGCGTGGTCGTGCTCGGAACGAACCACTTCGGAATCGGGGACGGCGTCGTGATGTCCCCCTACGGACACCTGACACCTCTCGGCCGCGTCGAGACCGACCGGGCCGTGATCGAGGGCCTGAAGGCGAAACTGGGCGATCGCCTGTTCAAGGATCAGCTCGACCTGCTTCCCGAGCATTCGATCGAACTGCACCTCCCCTTCATCCAGCATCTCTTCGGAGACGTGCCGGTGATCGGGGCCCTGCTCCCGGACCCTCTGATCCCGATGATCGCCGACGACGGCGCCCGCGTGTCGCACGACGAATTCGTGAACGCGCTCAGGGAGGTCCTCGCCGAGGTCGGGGGTACGACCTACTTCGTCTCCTCCGCGGATCTCTCGCACGTCGGACCTCAGTTCGGCGAACCCAAGCCGGTCGACGAGGCCCGGAGAGTCGAGGTCGAGCGACACGACCGCGAGCACCTCGGGAAGTTCATCTCCAACGATGCCGACTCCTTCGTGGAGTCGATGGAATGGTGCAAGAACCCCACCCGTTGGTGCTCGATCGGAAACATGGCCGCGACCGCGGCCCTCGCCGGAGCCTCGGAGATCGAACTGGTCGACTACCGCCAGGCGGTCGATGACCGCGGTGCGGCCCTGGTCTCGGTGGCGGCGATCGCCCTGCTCGGCGACTGAGCCACTCGATGCGAAGCGTCGTCCAGAGGGTCAGATGCGCCGCGGTCCGGGTCGACGATCGGATCGTCGGCGAGATCGATGCCGGCCTGCTCGTGCTCCTCGGGGTGTTCGAGGGGGACGACGAGGCCGCGGCCCGCCGGATCGCCCGCAAGCTCGTCAACCTCAGGATCTTCGCCGACGACCGAGGGCGCATGAACCGCAGCGTGCTCGACGTCGGCGGGAGCATCCTCCTGGTCAGTCAGTTCACGCTCTGCGCCGACACCCGCCAGGGAAATCGACCGAGCTTCGTGAATGCGGCCCGACCCGAGGTCGCCGAGCCCCTGGTGAACCGGACCGCCGATCTGCTTCGCGAACACGGTGTGACCGTGGCGACCGGGGAGTTCGGAGCATCGATGCTGGTGTCCCTGGAGAACGACGGCCCGGTGACCATCGTGCTCGACGAGGCGGCCGGGGGCTGACCGATCCGGGGTCCCCCACGGGTTCAGTCCTCGCCGGAGATCGCCACCGCCTGCTTGAGATCCTCCCAGACCGCTCGGCGGACCTCCGGGGTGTACTGCCGGAGCACGTACGCGGGATGAAAGGTCGGCACGACGGGCACCGAGAAGTCCCCGATCCGGATCCGGGAGGAACACCCGCGAAGCCGGGTGATCCCGGTCGTGGTCTGCAGCAGGTACTTCGTGGGCGTGGCTCCCAGCGCGACCACCACTCGTGGACGGATCACCGCGATCTGAGCAAGCAGCCAGGGCCCGCAGACCTCGCACTCGTCGGGGCTCGGAGTCCTGTTCTCCTGCGGTCGGACCTTGATGATGTTCCCGATGTAGACGCCCTCCCTCGAGAGACCCACCGATTCGATCATGCGGTCGAGGAGTTCGCCTGCCGGCCCCACGAAGGGACGACCGGTCCGATCCTCCTCCGCTCCGGGCGCCTCGCCCACGAACATCACCGAGGCATGTGGATCCCCGTCACCGAACACCACCGACCGGTGGGTCGTCGAGTTCGTGCAGTGCCCGCACCGCTCCGCATGCAGCGACTCGAGACGCTCCAACGCCGCCACCACGTCCTCATCGAGGGAGACGGGATCGATCGCCGGGGCCGGAAGGGGCCGCGGCGGATTCGAACCTTCGGTGTCGGTCACGGGCGCCGTCGACGTCGCCTCTGGAACCGGAGCCGCGACGGCGTTTTCGGAGACGGAGGCCCCGACCGCCCCCGGCACGTCCGTCACCCCGAGCAGACGATCGGTCTCGATCATCGCCCTCGCCGCCATCCGCATTGCCGCAGTCGATCGGGACATCAGGGGAATCCTAACCCCGTCCGGGAGCCCGACCAACCGCCGAGCCCGATGTGAAGAACCCGGCGGCCGGACTCTGGAAGGAGTCCGCCCGCCGGGCACGGTCGATTCGTGATCGATGCCGGGGATTTCCCGAGGATTCACTCCTCCTCGAGCTCCTCCTCGTCCTCGATCCCCATCTTGAAGAGGGACTGGGTGCGAAGCACCAGGCCGCAGTCGGCCCGGAGGTGGTAGCCCTGGACATGGACCTCGGTGCGGTACCGCTGCATGTCCAGAACCGAGAGCTCCGGTCGTCCGTGGACGACTTCGGGGATGTGGATCAGGGAATCGGAGGCGCGGGCGTGCTCCAGCATCTCCCGATACGTGGCTTCGTAGAGATGGTCCGAGAGGGTCTCGGTCTGCATCGTGGTCATGTAGGTGACCGTGTCTCCGAAGGTCTTCTCGAAATCCCTTTCGCCGGCACACGGCAGGTTCGCGGCCAGGCCCTTCTCCGGGAGGTTCTCCACCTGATCGGTGACGACCTCGCAGACGGTCACGCTGCCGGTCTGGAACCTGGCGACCTGACCTCCGGGGAAGATCCAGCCTTCGAACTCGAAATCGTCCTGGTCAATTCGTCGACGACCTTCGATCCCGAAGAACTCGGGATGGAGCGGCTTCCGGTACACCAGCATGGTGTAGGACTGAAGTGACGTGGTCTTGCTCGACGCGAGCGACATGGTGATGGATCCTTCCCGGCCCGATCAGGGCCTTGTTCACCGGTCGGTCCGGCATGTGTTCGCGAAGCGAACCACATGCCGGGTGAAAACGAGCGGACGCCCCGCTCGTTCGGGGGGGGAGACCCGGCCACACGCCGGTCTCCTCATGACACTTGGGCAAACGGAACGTTCCCTGTCGCTTGCCTCGGTGCCAGAACCAGGATCGGACGGAAAAACTGCTTCGGTGCCACGACTTCAAACACCAACAACCAGGCCTCCGACCGTGAATCCGGGTCCGGAATCACGCAATACGGATCTGTCTCGAAAGCACGTCAGGGTTTGAGGGTCCTGCCTTCCAGCCTCGACAGAAAGCCGAGAACACCGGAGCCGAGGAACCAATGGTCCACCCTGACGGTCGCGAGCGTTCATGACGAGGCCTCGTGGACGAACCCTCGAGACGGACCTCTTCGTTCACTTCCGTTCCACTCACCCTGATCGTCATTTCGGTGAGCATGACGTCAATGATCGTCACATCCCTGGTCGAGGCCCCTCATGCCCTGCCTGCTGAACATCTCAGCGACCTTGCTTTCGAATTGTCGGGAGAAACCAACCTCCCTCGGTGGCGAACTGCCATCAAGGCCAGATTGTCCCGACCAGCAGCGCGATGTAAAGATCCAAAACCTCAAAATGAGAAAACAAGATCCTGTGGTCAGAAAATGCACCATGCACCACGGAATGTGGTCTGACCGAAAGCCGAACCTGACCATACGAACGAACGGACCCCTCGGTTCGTGAAAACCTGACGATCTTTGCGCAACCACCCTCTCTCGAGGCGGAAAATCGCCCCCTGCCGCCCTCTGAAGGTCCGATTTCATCACGCATCCCACACGCAAGAACACCCCGGCCCGAAGGCCGGGGTGTCGGACTGCTGACGAGCTGTAAGCCGAGTTCTGTCCCCGTCGGGCACGAGGCCCTCCGGGTGACGATCATGTCTCTCGAGCCATCGTCGCCGATGACCTCCAGCACGCTACCCGTCTCGCCCGCGGATCACGGGTGCGGTCCGAGGACCGCTCGAGACTGCTTGCGCTTGCACGCGGTGGGGTTTGCCGTGCCTCGACCGTCACCGGCCGAGCGGTGCGCTCTTACCGCACCGTTTCACCCTTGCCTGCGACCGAAGCCACATAGGCGGTCTGTTCTCTGTGGCACTGTCCCTGACCCGCAGTCCACGGGCCGGTGGGCGTTACCCACCACCGTCATCCTGTCGTGCTCGGACTTTCCTCGAGGATCCGAGGATCCCCGCGATCGCCCGCTCGCCGGATCGAGTGTAGCGGCCGCCGGGCGTCAGGGGCGGTACCATTTCGCGCGATGACGATGTCCTCGGACAACATCATGGTGGCGGCATGGGTCGGGGACGAGCTCGTTCCGACCCTGGAACGCATGCTGGTCGACGATCTTCTCCGATGCTCCCATCTGGGAGGAGACGGGCCGGCGGCCCGCGATCTGGCCACCTCCCACGACATCCCGTTCATCGACGATGCCCGAGCCCTCGCAAGGGCCGAGAGTTCGGCGACGGTGATCATGAATCCCTCGACCACCTTTCCGCTGGAGGTCCTCGAAGCGATGGTTCGAGCCAGCAGCGAGGCCGGCCGCCCCCTCCTGTCGATGACCCCCAGGCCCAGCCTCGATCGCGACCAGCCCGGCGAAGCCGGCGAGATCTTCGCTGCCGGCCCCCCTCCGGTCCCGGTGCCGCTGTTCCGTGCCCTGCAGAACGGACGCCGGTTCATCGAGGCCACCAACACCTTCGGGACGCCGACCTCCGCCTCCGTGGAGATCTCCGGTCCGGAGATGGCGGGTTCGCTCGGGACGAGGCTCTTCGACGCCTTCGATCTGCTCTCCACATGGTTCGGCATTCCCGCCACCGTCCAGGCCACCTCGGTGCGCAAGACCTCTCCGAACGCCCCCCGCATCAAGAGGGTCTTCGCCGTGGCGGTCTACCCGGATGGCCGGGCCGCCTCGGTGAACGTGGGGTCGGATGGAGGCAGGGTGCATCGCGCCGCGACCCTGCACGGAGAAGCGGGCCGTCTGCATGTGAGCGATGGAGCGATGGACTGGTCGGATCGATCCGGCACGCAACTGGAACTCGGGACGACCGTGGCCGCGGCGGAGAGCGACTTCGCGCTGGAGGTCTCCAACGCCATCATGGCCACGGTGACCGGAATGGTCCCCATGCACCCTCTCGAGACCACGATCCAGCTGCTGGCGTCCTGCGAAGCAGCGTTCCTCAGTGGCCGAACCGGCGAGCGCGAATCATGCGAAGCCGTGCGTCAGATGCTGGGAAGGGTCTGAAACGACCCGGGGTCGGGATCAGCCGGCGGAGATCGCGCCGATCTTCACCGTGACGTATCGCTGACGATGGCCCGACTTGCGTCGCATGCCCTTTCGTCGCTTGTACATCACGTTGACGATCTTCTCGCCCTTGGTCTCACCGATGACCTCGGCGTTCACCGAGGCACCACCGAGGTACGGAGTGCCGATGCTGGCGTCGCCGTCACCCCCGCCCACCGCGAGGACGCGGTCGAAGACCAGGCTGGATCCCTCTTCGGGCGTCTCCTGACGGAGATCGACCTCGATCACGTCGCCCTCGCGAACCATGATCTGGGTGCCACTGTCCTCGATGATCGCGTACACGGTGTTCTCCGAAGCTGATGGGGCCGCCCCGAGGCCGGGGCCCGAGGCATGGGGGTGTCGCTCACGATCCGAGATCGCGGCGGCGAATCGGAAATCATACCTGAACCACCACGGGTATCAACCCCGGGAAGCCTCATCCTGAGCCCCCGAAGCCCCCGCCGCCAGCGTGGCGGCGGCTCGAATCGTGGGAATCGCCATCACCAGGGCCCCTGTCAGGGCGGGGATGCCCCAGAGCGGCCTTCCCAGGATCACCCAGCCGGTCCCCATGATCGCAAGCCAGGTCGCCATGGTCCCGAGCAGGATCCAGCCCAGACGGACCGCGAGTCCGGGAGGCGGAGGTCCGCCATCAAGCCGAGCCACCCGTCTCCATCCCGGTCCTCCGGGATTCACCCTCGCCCGGAACCGGGCCAGCTTCGGGTCGCTGGTGGGACGGGACAGGAAGGTGACCGGAATCCAGAGCACGGCCGAGAGAAGCACGGTCGCCAGCAGACGCGGCCCGAACAGGTCGTCGGGACCGAGCTCCGGAACTGCGAACGGGCCCACCGCCACGAGGAGATTCCCGACCACCAGGGAGGCCCCCATCGCCACGATCTCCGTCCAGGCGGTGATCCGCCACCAGTACCAGCGGAGAATCAGCACCGGGGCGGTCCCCGCCGCGATGACGCCCAGATACTTGTACAGCTGGACGATGTCGTCGAATCCGCTGGCGACCAGCAGCACCAGGCCGAGCACCGGAAGCGCCAGCACCCGCAACTGCCAGACCCTGCCGGGTTCGGCGACGGTCCCCTCGACCGCGGCCTCGTCTCCGGTGCCGCGCCACCAGCGGCGCAGCGGTCCGATCACGTCGTTGAGCAGGTAGGCCGAGGACAGGTTCACGTGGGTGTCCACGGTGCTCATGAACGCCCCCAGCAGCGCCACCACCAGCAGCCCGCGCAGTCCCGGGCCGAGGTGATGCCGGATCATCCAGGGGAAGACCTCCTGGTCGGAGACGATCGCCACCGAGGCCCCGCTGACCGGGTCCACGATGGTGGGAACCAGCACCAGCGAGGCGAGAGCGACCACGATCCACGGCCAAGGCCGGAGCACGTAGTGGGCCACCACGAACCACGCGAGGGCCAGCGCCCCCTGTCGCGGGTCCCGGGTCGCGAGAATCCGCTGCGAGAGCGCTCCGTGACCCGGCGCCTTGGACCACCAGTTGATCGTGAAGTAGGAGACGACGGTCACGATCGCGGCGACTCCGGACAGATCCGGGACGAAGCTCGTCGCCCGGTCCGGGACGACCTCGGCATGCCGTATCCCGTCGACCAGCGCGGTGGCGCCCCCCACCTCGCCGAGCACCACGACCGCAAGCACGATCGATCCGATCATCGCGATCACGAACTGGGGGAGGTCGGACCAGGCGACTCCGTAGAGACCCGAGAGCATCGAATACCCCACCGTCGCCACGGCCAGGCCACCGACGATCAGGGTGGCCATGTCCACCTCGAAACCGGCGAGGGCGACCGTCGCCTCCGCGTCGATGTCGAGCACCACTCGGAGAATGGTCGCCATGCCGACGGTCACCGAGGCGAGGACCACGCCGTTGACCAGCAAACCCTGCCAGAGTCCCTCGAAGATCCGAAGCCCCCGGGAGGCGCCGCCCTCGTAGCGGAGGCCGATGAACCCCACGTCGGTGAAGAGACCGCTCCGCCTCCAGAGCGGGGCGAAGAGAAAGACCCCCATCACCTGCCCCGCGGCGACCGACCACCACCACCAGTTGGCGCCGATGCCGCCCTCCCGGACCAGCTTCACCACCTGGAGCGGGGTGTCGCTGGAGAAGGTGGTGGCGACGATCGAGGTTCCGGCGATCCACCAGGGCAGGGAGCGGCCGGCGAGGATGAAGTCGGAGGCGCTGCGGGACGCCCGACGGGCGAACCACACCCCGATGCCGAGGACCACCGCGAGATACGACGCCACCACGATCCAGTCGATCGTGGTGAACCCCGGTTCCCCGACCGCCTCGACGTTCATGGCAGGATCGAGCCGACGTTCTGAAGACGGTCCAGGGCGGTTCGGATCACGTCCTCGCTCTTGCAGAAGGCGAATCGAATCGGCCCGCTCCTCCGGTCGTGGTGGAACGGCGACGTCGGAATCGCGGCGACGCCGAGCTCGCGGATCATCCGCTCGCAGAACGCCAGATCGTCGTCGACGCCGAGGGACGACACGTCGGCGAGAGCGAAGTAGGTTCCCTGAGGCGTCGATGGACGCAGGCCCGCGGCGGCGAGTCCGTCCACCAGAAGATCCCTGCGCACACGGTAGGAATCGACGAACTCCTCGAAGTAGGCGTCGGGCATTCCCAGCGCCGCCTCCGCCCCGACCTGGAGTGGCGTGGCCACCGAGAAGATCGTGAACTGATGCGACGCCCGGACCGCCTCGGTCAGAGCCGGGGCGGCCACCGTCCAACCCACCTTCCAGCCGGTGAGGGAGAAGGTCTTCCCGATGCTGGAGACCACGATGCAGCGGTCACGAAGCGCGGGCCGGCCGATCGGACTCCGGTGCGACCCTTCGTAGACCAGCGACTCGTAGACCTCGTCGCTCACCAGCACCAGATCGTGTTCGAGGACCACCCGTTCGATCGCATCCCATTCCGCCTCGTCGAGCACGCGGCCGGTGGGGTTGTGCGGCGAGTTGATCACGAGAGCCCTGGTCGCCGGCGTGACCGCCGCCTCGAGCGTCGCGGCGTCGATCCGGTACCCCGGAGCCTCCGGAGCGGCGTAGGTCGGACGCCCCCCCGCCATCACCACCGCGGCGGGATAGGCGTCGTACCACGGCTCCACCAGGACCACCTCGTCACCGGGCTCGAGCAGACCGAGCATCACCGCGGAGAGTCCACCGGTCGCCCCGGCGGTGACCGTGACCTCGCGTTCCGCGTCGACGTCCACGGACCGGGACCGGGACATCCAGTCCGCGATCGCGTGCCGCAGACGCCCGGTGCCTGCGAGCGGGGCGTACTGGTTCGGCCCCGACATCACCGCTTCGGCCGCGGCCCGACGGATCGGTTCCGGCCCGTCGAAGTCGGGAAAGCCCTGCCCGAGGTTCACCGCACCATGACGATTCGAGAGCGCGGAGACGACGGTGAAGATCGACGTGCCGAACTCCCGCAGCCGGGATGCGGTGCGACTGGTGTCGGTCATGACCGGTCGCCCTCGGGGCGGTGCGGTCGAAGGTCCACGGAAATCCTCCGCAGGGCGAGGGCGGACGACTCCTCGGATCCCTTCTCGGGTCGGGGGATCGGCAGAAGTCGGATGCTTGACAGGCGATGACGCGGCATGGACCTCTAACCGGGGGACCGGAACCGTTGCTGCGGAGGCGTTCTAGTGGTGGATGTCCCTCGCGACCCCCTGGTTCACCCGCTCGATGGGCATCAGGTAGGAAGCGACATTCACCGAGAATCGTTCGGACTGTCGATCGATCGATTCCGCGGAATCCCGGACCACCGCCGCCAGTGCGGCCAGATCGATGTCGGCTCCCATGAGACCCGGGTCCTCCTTCTCGCACTGCTCGACCAGCGCCGCGGTGCTCCATTCGGGATGGAACTGGACGCCGTAGGCGGAGATGCCGTGCGCGAACGCCTCGACCCCGCACCCCTCACTGTGCGCGAGCTTTCGAGATCCCTCGGGCAGTTCGGCGATCTCGTCCTGATGCCAGCTCGGCCAGGTGCCGAACCAGGGAAGACCTCTGAAGAGCGGATCATCACGCCCCTCCTGGGTGAGGTCGATCCTCGGGAGGCCGATCGAAGGCTCCGACATCCTGGCGACCCGTCCTCCCAGAGCCCGGGCCAGGAGCTGGGCGCCGAGGCAGACCCCGAGCACCGGGATCCCCTCCGCCACCGCGGCTTCGAGCAACCGGAGTTCGGCCGCGATCCAGGGCAGCGCATCATCCGTGGCGGATTGCCTGCCCCCCATGGAGACGATGCCATCCACATCGTCGAGATCGGCGGGCACCGGCTCGCCGGCTCCGACGCGGACGGAACGAAGACGCAGTCCATGCCGGATGAGCGCCTTTCCAATCGAGCCCGATCCGGGAGGGTCGGCATGTTCAAGGACGAGAATCGGCATGGCAGCACGGTACGCGGGGACTTCCCGGGACTCAACCGAAGCCGAGCGGGCTCCCATGGCGTGACGTTCGCATGGAAATCAGCGGAAAATCCGCCAGCGATTCCCCGGTCGCTAGATTGGGTCGAGCCAGACCATCCAGGCCCCTGCGACTTCCGCATCCCCGACTCATGACCTCGAACTTCACGATCCCCCCGCGCCGGACTCGATTCCTCGGCCGCTTCAAGACCCTGCATCGCCTCACGGCGATCCTGCTTCTGACGGCCGCCCTCCCCCTGGCCGGTCCCGCCGCCGGTGATGACCCGGTGGACTCCGGGGAGGTGAAGCTGATGATCGACGCCTTGATCGAGGAGCTTCGAAGCAGGCATGATCCGGAGATCCAGTGGGAACCCCGGACCTACCCCGAGGGCAACATCGCCCAGCCCACCGGACGAACCGCCCTTGTGGCCCTGGCGATGCTCGAGGCAGGGGTCCCCGCCCAGTCCGACAAGCTGGCAGCCGCACTCGAGTGGATGGCGGACAACCCCGCCCAGGGGACCTATGCCATCTCGGTGAGACTCATGGTGTGGTGCCGCCTCCCGGAGGAATACCGCCCGATCGCCCGGACGGAACTGACCCGATTGATCAACGCCTTCTCGCTCGAGGCGGGCGGATGGGACTACATCCCCACCCCTCGACCGGGCTACGTGGACCAGTCGCTGACTCAGTACGCCCTCCAGGGCATCGCGGACGCCCACGAAATCGGGCTCGAGATCCCGCCGCGCCTGATCGATCTCACCCGCAGCCGCTTCCTCGCCATGCAGACTCCGGATGGCGGATGGGGCTACAAGAAGGCCCAGGACCCTCCCCGGGGCTCGTTGACCGCGGCCGGCCTGGCCAGTCTCGCCCTCTGCGAGAAGATCAAGCCCTCAAGGGGAAGAGTCCGTCAGGTCGTCGATCGCTCGATCGCGGGGGCCATCGACTGGCTCGACGCCCGGTTCGAGCGCGACACCAATCCGGGACCCCGGGCCGACGACTACTACCTCTTCTACTGGCTTCATGCGATCGAGCGGGCCGGCCGGGCGACCGGGGTCCGTCGATTCAGGAATCAGGACTGGTTCGAGGCGTGCGTCACCACCATCAAGGAACGCATGGTCGCCGGCAATGCGGAGACCGGCTTCTGGATCAAGTGGGAACCGAGCAACTACAAGATGGCCTTCGTGCTGTTCATCCTGCACCGCGGTCTTGAATCGGTGCCCTTCGGCCTCTTCGACACCACCGAGACGCTTCAGATCCACGACGAGCTCGGCCCGGCCGCAAGAACCCTCTCGGACACCATCGAGCAGGGCGTCGGCTGGACCCGGGTCGAACTGGCCGACGACATGGCCGCCTGGCAGCAGATCCCCATCCTCGTGGTCCGGGGAACGGGCGGAGCCGACTGGCTCGACGATCCGGAGTCGCCCGTGGCCCGACGTCTCCTCGACTATCTCCGCAACGGCGGACTGGTGGTGCCCGAGCCCACCGACCGCGGCCGCTTCTCCGCAGAGCTGATCGATCTCGTGAAGCAGGCGCATCCCACACTCACCACCCGCCGGATCGAATCGAAGGATCCGATCCGCGGCACTCCGACGTCGTGGAGAGGACGCGCCGACGTGCTGGAATCCCCGGTCCGAAGCTGGATCCTCTCCGCCCCGAAGCTCGAGCTCGGTTCCGGAACCCGCGAACGGGAGATCGAGGACTCCGCGAACATGCTTGCAGCGTTCTGCGTCTCCGAGACCGCGGGCCTGCTTCCCTCCCGGGTGCGGGATCCGAAGGCCCCCGAGGCCCCGGAGTCGCGGAGGATCCGGATCACGCGCATCCGACACGAGGGCGACTGGGCCCCAGAGCCGGAGTCCCTCCGGAGACTCGCCGACGCCCTGCGTTCGACTCCCGTCCGCATCACGATCGACGATCCTGACACCCTCGAGGGCGAGGGGATCGCATGGGTCAATGGGGCGACGAGGGAGGACGCCGACCGGATCGATCCGGAGGCTCTGAGAACCGGTGGTGCCCGACGAATCCTCGTGGAAAGCATGAGCGAGGCGTTCACCGAAGCGTTCTCGGCCCGACTGCTCGCCGATGGATGGGTGATCGCCAACGCGCCTCCCGACACGCCGGCGGGCTCCGCCAGAATCACCCACCCCGACGGAACGACCGGGCTGCTCATCACCGAGGTCATCACCCGCACGATCATGGGACGTCCCGCGACCGACGGCTCGTCGATGACCGAGATCGCCCGACTCCTGCGGATCACCGCCGATCTCGATCCCCCCACCTCATGACTCCGGTCCCGTCCGCCTCCCGGTGGCGGAGATGCCTTCAGCGGATGCTCGGACTTCGGCTGCGGCGTCCGGGGTTCCGATCCCATGAACCGGATCCTCACGAACTCGGACGAATCGGCGAGCAGATGGCGGTCGGCATGCTCGCTCGGGACGGCCTCAGGATCATCGCGCGGAACCGGCGGTTCGCCGGGGTCGAGGTCGATGTCCTGGCCGAGTCACCGGCCGAGGATCTGCTGCTGGTGATCGAGGTCAAGACCGGCCGAGGGCCCGTCCCGCCGGAGGTTCGCGTGGATCGCTCGCGTCGTCGACGGCTGGCGAGGGCCGCATCGAGCCTTGCTCGAGTTCGTGCCGTGGCCATCGAGGTGGTCTCGGTGAGGATCGTCGAGCCGAGGCCCGTCATCCGTCGGATCAGACTGGATCCCGCCGAGATCGAATTCAGCGATTGCTGAAGTACCGGATCCGGGCGATGACGAGCAGTCGATCGCGCATCTGACCGATGTCGCCGGCCACCCAGCGGTCCTTGAGGGTCGCGAGGTATCGATCCTGCTCCTGCCGCATGCGGATCGCGGCGAGTTCGTTCTCGAGCCCGATCTGCACCCCGGGGTCGTAGATGCTCAATCCGGGCGGGGTCTCGATTCCCAGGACCGTGAACCATGAGATGAACACGCCCTGTTCAAGCGGCTCGCCCACCGAATCGGGGCGTTCGAGATCCAGACGTTCCTTGACCGTGGAGGCAAGGCTGGTGCCGGCGATGCCGTCGGGGGGAAGCTCGAGATCCAGCCACGCGCCGTCGGCATCGGGCTGAACGCGCTTCAGGGTCGCCTCGAAGCCGAGCCCTTCCGCGAACAGTCTCCTCGCCTCTGCGACCAGCTCCGCCTGGCGTTCCCGATGCAGACGCAGCCTGCCGATGCTCACCCGCGAGGGGGGATTGAACTCCGCGTAGTCACGCCGATACGCCTGCTCGACGTCACGCCACGAGACGATCGCCCGCGGCCTCACCCGCTTCTCGAGAAGCTGGTTCGCCAGGACCACGCTCTTGCGCTGCTGCACGAACTCCTCGAGTCCGATGCCGAACTCGTCCTCGATGCTCTCGACCGCGGAGTCGCGGGTTCCGCCTCGACCGACGATGGCGTCCTGCTGGACGCTCTGCAACCATCCGAAGATGCCCTGCTGCTCGGCCATCGTGAGACGACTCTCCGCCTCGGCGATGATGAGCTCGCTGTCGACGTACTGGCGGAATCGCTGGGTGACCAGGCGGTCGACCTCACGGGTCGCCTGCGGGATGGGCAGTTCGGCCACGATCCTGAGGATGCGGTCCTCGAGGGGGAGCAGGAACTCGTCTGCGAAGACGGGGCGGCCGTTGATCTGACCCACCAGTCCGTCGACCGGATAAGGCATCCCGACCGGAAGGTCGTCGACGATGATCCGCTCCCGGACGAGGTCCCCGCCGGGACCCGCCATCCGGATGGTCTCGTCATCGCGGAAGGCGCCGTCATCGGATTCCACCTCGCCTGCGGCCTCGACCACGGTCGCCTCCTCGGCCACCGGGCCGACGAGCCCCACCTCGGGAGTCCGGGAGGTCATGGCCTGAGGAGCCACACTGATCGGACTGGATCTCGCGATCTCCCTGCTGCAGGCCGGAAGAAGGGCCCCCGCCGCAAGGATGGCGACCAGCATCGGGGATGCCGGAGAGCATCGACCGGCCGCCGGCCGACTGGATTCTCGGATCAAGGCCCTCATGGCAGCATCCTAGTGAACCCGGAGCGACCAGGTTCCCGTTCGCCCCTACAATGGGAGACTGGATCCCCCACCACGACGAAGCATCGTCAGGAGCCCCCGGATGTCCGACGAGACCCCCAAGCTACACATCGACAGCGACTGGAAGGCTGAAGCCCAGGCCGAGAAGGAGCGGCTCGCCGCCGAAGCGGACCAGAAGACCGCCGAAGGTGGTGCCCCGGCGCCTGGCGAGCTGCCCCCGGCCGACTTCAAGTCGCTCATGGGCCTGCTCGCCTCCCAGGCGATCATGGGACTCGGCGCCTACACCGATCCGCAGTCCGGCGGCGTGGTCGTCGATCTGCCCGGGGCCAAGTTCGCGATCGACCTCCTCGGTGTGCTCGAGGAGAAGACGAAGGGCAATCTCAGCGAGGAGGAGGCCGGCGAGATCGCCAAGGTCGTCACCGAGCTTCGCTCGAGATTCGTCCAGGTCGCCCAGCTGGTCGCCCAGCAGGGCCAGACCGCCGGTGACGCCCCCATGGATCCCGGTGCCGCATCGCCCACGCCCGATCTGCGAATTGAAGAGCCTTGAGCCCGAGTGAACCGATGGAACGAGCCTCTGCTCGGACCACTCGCCCCGAGACCCGACCTTGACCGCATCGCCCAGCTTCATCGATCGCCACTATCTCCTGCTTCGGAGACTCCACTCCCTTTCGGGGATCTTTCCGATCGGTCTGTTTCTGATTCCCCACCTGACCACGAACTCATCGATCGTCTGGGGCCGCATCGGGGGGCATGGAAGCGGGGTCGCCGCCGGGGTGGAGACGTTCCAGCACGAAGTCAACTTCATTCACTCGCTGCCTGCCCTGCTGCTGATCGAGATCTTCGGGCTCTGGCTGCCTCTGGCGTTCCATGCCGTGCTCGGCGTCTACTTCGCCCGGACCGGACGATTCAACACCGGTCGCTACGCCTACCAGGGCAACTGGCGATACGCCTGGCAACGCATCACCGGCTACATCGCGTTCGTGTTCATCTTCATGCACGTCGCCTCGCTCCGATGGGGCTGGACCTTCTGGGGCCTGATGCCCACCTTCGATCCCCAGTACGCCGCGAGCTCCACCGCGATCCACTTCCAGAACGGAGCCTGGGGATCCTTCGCATCGGTCTTCTACCTGGTGTGCGTGCTCTCGATCGTCTTCCACTTCGCCAACGGCCTGTGGACCGCGGCGATCACCTGGGGCCTGACCGTCAGCGCCACCGCCCAGACCCGCTGGGGATACGCCTGTCTTGGTCTCGGACTGGGACTCGGCGCCGCCGCAGTGACCGCGATCTACGGATTCGCGACCCTGAATCCAGTCGAGGCCGAGAAGGTGGAACGGCAGATGCTGGAGGCCTCCCCGATCGAGTCCGATCTCGCCATGACCGACGAAGCCCCGTCCTGAGGGCATGACATTCACCTTGATCCCGGTGCAGGACGACCTACCATCGAGAGGTTCGGGTCCTCCCGGGCATCCAGAGACCCGCCTGATTCGAACACATCCGGGCAGAGAACCGACCGTACTCCGGAGTCCCAGTCGTGCAGCACACCAATCGACGCGTCATCGTGGTGGGAGGAGGCCTCGCCGGCCTTGCCGCCACGGTTCGAATCGCCGAAAGCGGCATCCCGGTCGATCTCTTCTCGCTGGTGCCGGTCAAGCGGTCCCACTCGGTCTGCGCCCAGGGCGGCATCAACGCCTGCAACGAGGTCGCCCGTCAGCAGGGGTACTCCGAGTACGAGCACTTCGACGAGACCGTGTACGGCGGCGACTTCCTTGCCAATCAGCCCCCCGTCTACGAGATGACCCACTGGGCTCCCAGGATCATCGACCTCCTCGACCGGATGGGCGTCCCATTCAACCGGACCAGCGAGGGCCGTCGCGATCTCAGGCTCTTCGGAGGCTCGCTCTTCAAGCGGACCCACTTCGCAGGGGCCACCACCGGACAGCAGCTCCTCTACGCCCTGGATGAACAGACCCGCCGGTGGGAGCACGAGAAGCGGGTGGTCAAGTACGAGCACTGGGAGTTCCTCAGGCCGATCATCGACGAGGACGGCCGCTGTGTCGGAATCGTCGCCCAGGACATGAGGACGATGCAGATCCGCTCCTTCCGCGCCGACGCCGTGGTCATGGCCACCGGCGGATGCGGACTGGTGTACGGGAAGAGCACCAACTCGGTGATCTGCACCGGCGCTGCGGCGAGCCGCTGCTACCGGGAGGGAGCCTTCTACGGCAATCCGGAGTTCGTGCAGGTCCATCCCACCGCGATCCCCGGGGCCGACAAGCTCCGACTCATGTCCGAGAGCGCCCGCGGCGAGGGCGGCCGGGTCTGGGTGCCCCGCAACGCCGGAGATTCACGCGACCCGCGTCAGATCCCGACGGAGGAGCGGCTCTACTTCCTCGAGGAGAAGTACCCCGCCTACGGCAACATCGTGCCGCGCGACATCGCGACTCGCGAGATCTTCGACATCTGCGTGAACCAGGGACTCGGCGTGGGCGGCGGGAACCAGGTCTTCCTCGATCTCACCCATCTGGAGCGCGACTATCTGGAGCGCAAGCTCGGCGGCATCGTGGAGATCTACCGGAAGTTCGTGGGCGAGGACCCCGCCGACGTCCCGATGAGGATCTTCCCCGGCGTCCACTATTCGATGGGCGGCCTCTGGACGACCTACACCCCCGCCGAGGACCTCCGAGGCATGGAGTCGGGAGCCCCGAACTCCATGATGACCAACATCGAGGGCCTCTACGCCTTCGGCGAGGTGAACTACCAGTACCACGGGGCCAACCGCCTTGGTGCCAACGCACTCCTCTCGTGCATCTTCGACGGACTCTTCTGCGGCCGCGGCGTGGTCACCTACGTCGGCGACCGGGCCACTTCGGCCGCGGACCTCGAAGCCTCGATCTTCGACTCCGCCCGGGAGGCCGAGGAATCCATCGTCGAGAAGCTGGTCGCCGCCTCCGGAGGCGAGAACCCCTATCTCATCGGCGGCGAACTCGGCGAGGAGATGACCGCGGCCTGCACCGTGGTCAAGAGCGAGGCCCGACTCGAGCAGGCCCGGGAGACCCTGGCCGGTCTTCGCGAGCGGTACGCCCACATCAGCCTTTCGGACACCGGTCTCTGGACGAACCAGAACCTCTCCTACGCCCGGGCGCTCGGCGACATGCTTCTCATCGCCGACGCCATGATCGAGGCCTCGATCCTCCGCAAGGAGTCCCGCGGAAGCCACTACCGCCCGGACTTCCCCGATCGAAACGACGAGGAGTTCCTCCGGACCACCGTCGCCTCCTTCGACCCCGGGACGGAACGACCGCTCATCGCCTACGAGGACGTGGAGGTCGGCCTGGTCAAGCCGAGGCTCAGGAACTACGCCACCTCCCACGCGCCGGCGAAGGAGGAGAAGGCCGCCAAGAGCGAGAGCGAGAAGGTCGCCTCCTCGAGCTGACTCCGAGGATCATCCGGACCCTCACGATGCCGCAGGATCGAATCCCAGCCTGAGGTAGAGGGTCGCCATCGCGAACACCGCCTGCATCGCGGCCATCCCCAGTCCGGCGCAGGCCGCCCTTGCGGGGGTGAGCGGACCTCCCGAGGTCACGCCTCCGACCGTGAGGGCCAGACACCATCCCAGCGTCAGCAGCACCGGGGGATCGAAGTAGCGCTGGAACGCCTGGGCATTCGCGGTGTAGGCGGCGAGAAAGCTCGCTGCGAACCCCACCATGAGCCATCCGGCTCGCGACCGCCCCGCCGAACCAAGCATTCCGAAGAACACCCCGGCTGTGAACCCGCCGAGGGTCGCCCCCGCAAGCAGCACGGTCGATCGACCCGCCACCACCGGCAGACGATCGGCGAGGGTCCAGAGCCACCCTCCCACCCGACCCGCTTCCGCCCCGGGAGCCGAATGCAGAACGACTCCGATCAGGAGCCCGAGCAGCGCCCCGCGAAGGCCGGCGCGGAGGACCCGGGGATCCTCCCGCCACATCGGAAGAAGCACGACCATCGCAGGCAGTGCGTAGACCCCGAAGAGCGTCGTGACGTAGGGCGTCACCGCGAGGTTCAATCCACCGGAGTGGACCATCGCCCCATCCCCTCCCGGCTGGAAGGACGGTGGCACCAGTCCGCCCCAGAGCACGGCGAAACCCGCGAGCACCCCGAAGGCCGCGAGCACCCCCACTCCGAGAATCGACGCAGGAAGCACGCCGCCATCGTCGTCGAGTTCATCTCTGAAGGGCAGCCGCCGTCGAATGCCCGGCCGACCCAGGATCGTCGCCACCAGGGCGAGGGCGGTCGGCCAGACGTTGATCTGCCGGACCAGGACCGAGAGGACCATGACGACTCCGGAGACCGAGGCGGCCCCCGGCGACGGACGCAGGAAGATCGCGATGCCGATCGAGATCGCCACCAGGGCCAGGGCGAGATCGTCGGTCATCACCCAGATCGCATTGCCCAGCACGTAGGGAGAGAGGGCGAGCGGAAGGATGCAGGCCGCCGCGACCCACCCTCCCACCACCCTGCTTCCGAACCACCAGGCGGTGCCGACCAGCAATGCTCCGAAGAGGCAGGTCGCCAGCTGGAGGACGGTCTCGGAGGAACCGAATCCCCGTTCCACCGCGGCCAGCATCAGATGCATGCCCGGAGTCGTCGCGCTGTCGTAGTCCTGCAGATCCGGGGACGGCCACTCCGAGGCGAAACTCCGGATCACCGGCACGTGGTTGCGATCCATGTCGATGGACTTGCTGGGGAAATGATCGAATCCAGTCAGGACCGGACCGACGGTCAGGAACAGGAACCCGAGGACCAGGACCAGCCCCGGCACCAGGCACGCCCGGGCCCCGTCGTCCCCGCGCGATCCGCTCATTCCGGGACCCCGTCCATCACGTCGGATGCCACCGTTCCGCTCTCGGGAAAGATCAGGCGACCGAGGAGGTCGTCGGCGCCGGGCATGTAGAGGAATCCGAAGAGGCCGACGACGAAGAGACCGAGGGCGATGGAGATCACCGGGTCCTCCCTGACCGCCGCGACCGGACTGTCGCGCTCACCCTTGTTGGCTCGTCGGTAGAACCGATGCACCACGACCACCACGAAGGGGGTGAGGAGGGCCAGACCGGAGGCCCGGATCCCGAAGAGGCTGTCGGCATGCGGACTCAGGGTGTACAGCACCCAGCACATGATCACGGAGACTCCGCTCATGCCCAGCAGCCAGTTCAACTCGAATCGATCGTCGTATCCGGCGGGGCTCGTCCATTCGGTCCCCTCGCTCCGAGCCGCGGCCAGGTCGCACATCCGCTTGATGAACGCGAGATAGAGGGTCAGGAAGAACACGCACCCCAGAAGCCAGGTCGAGACGGTCCGATCGATCGCGAAGGCCCCCACCGTCGCACGCATCGCGAAGCCGGTGGCCAGGACGACGGCATCCACGATCGCCACCCGCTTGAGACCCGCGTTGTAGAGCACCTGCAGCAGGAGGTACCCCACCAGGACGCCGCCCACCGCGGGATCGACCAGAAACCCCCCACCGACGCCGATGATCACCAGCACCATGCCGAATCGAATGCCGGTGCCGGGGGAGAGCCGACCCGAGGCGATGGGACGGTGCCGCTTGCGGGGGTGGAGTCGATCCCGCTCGACGTCCAGGGCGTCGTTGATGGCGTAGAACCCCGAGGCGAGCAGGCTGAAGGCGACGATCACCAGCGAAGTGTCCAGCAGCCAGGCCTGGACGACCTGGCCTCTTCCCGCCGAGGGCAGGGTCGGAAGCGAGAAGATCAGGGCCGGCAGGATGAAGACGTTCTTCACCCAGTCGGTGGGTCGCATCAGTCTGAGGAGATCGAGGGGCATCACGTCGCTGCGGATCCGGATGGTCGGGATCGGCCTTCCCGGCCGAGAGCGGCCCGAACGGCCACCACTGAGAGGTTTATCGTCCAATCCGCGAGGCGGCACCAGTGGACCCGCCCGGCAGCGGCCGGATTCCGGGCTCCGAGAACGAAACCGGACGGTGGCCGTGGCCGAATCGTTGATACGATGACGGAGAGAAATCGTTCGACGCGAACCCAGATCCCGCTCCGAGTCCCACCATGGTCGCCCCCAACAGCCGCAAAGACGAGGAATCCCGGACCGTCCTCATCCGCATCCGCCGCCAGGACGGTCCCGGCAAGCCCTCCCGCTGGGAGGAGTTCGACGTCCCCTACTCCACCGGGGCCAACGTCATCTCGTGCCTGCAGTGGATCGCGGCCCATCCGCACACCTCGGAGGGGACGGATTCGACTCCGGTGGTCTACGACTCCGGATGCCTCGAGGAGGTCTGCGGCGCATGCACGATGGTCATCAACGGGGGTGTGCGACAGAGCTGCACCGCCCTGATCGAGAACATCATCGATTCCTCGAACACGATCACCCTCGAACCGATGAGCTCGTTCCCGGTCATTCGAGACCTCGCCGTGGATCGAGCCCGTCTCTTCGACGCCCTCGAGCGGGTCCGGGGCTGGGTGCCGATCGACGGCACCTACGATCTCGGCGCCGGACCGATGGAGTCACCCAGCACCCAGCTGACCCGGTACCAGCTGAGCCAGTGCATGAGCTGCGGCTGCTGTCTCGAGGCGTGTCCCCAGTACAACCTCGAGAGCGACGAGGAGGCCTGGGATGAGGCCTTCATCGGACCACAGGCCATCAGTCAGGCGCGATACTTCAACCTGCACGAGACCGGCAGCATCCTCTCCAACCAGCGGGTCGACATGATCTCGGGCATGGGCGGCGTCGCCGACTGCGGCAACGCCCAGAACTGCGTGAAGGTCTGCCCCAAGGAGATCCCGCTCACCGAGTCCATCGCGGCGATGGGCCGGGCGGTGACCGTCCGTTCGATCCGCAAGTTCTTCCAGGGCTGAACCCGGGGTGTTCAGACCAGTCGCGAGAGCACCTCGTCGGCGGTCATGAGCGATTCCTCGGAGATCCGTAGCCCCTCCTGCCACCACTCCAGCCGCCCCGCCTCCAGAAGATCCTCGACCATCGAGCGACGCCCGGGATCGTCGCGGAGCAACGACTCCACGACCCCGCGCGGCATCCCGTCACGCAGTCGAAGCCCCAGCATGAACCGTTCCCCGCGGGCGATCGAGGGCTGGGGTCGCTCCACGTCCACGATGCGGGACGGGCCTTCGCTTGAAAGCCAGTCATCGAGCCTCGGAACGTTCCGGTAGCGGACCCCCCGGAGATTCCCCGCCCCCGCGGGCCCCATGGCCATCCACTCCCCGAGGTTCCAGTAGACGAGGTTGTGTTCGGATCGTTCCCCCGGCCGGGCCCAGTTGCTGACCTCGTAGTGGCCGAACCCCTCTTCGCGAAGTCGCTCTCGGGTGAGCTGGTACATCGCCGCCTCGATCGCATCGTCGATGGGCTCGATGCGGCCGCGTCGCCTCCGCTCGTCGAGGGCGGTGCCGGGTTCGAAGACGAGCCCGTAGCAGGACAGATGATCGGGCTCGAGCGAGAGGGCCCGCTCGAGGTCCCGCTCCCAGTCCTGAAGGGTCGAGCCGGGAATCCCGAAGATGAGATCCAGGCTCACCCTCTCGATGCCCGCCTCGCGGATCCGGTCGATCGCCCGGGGGACCGAATCGGGGTCGTGGTGCCTTTCGAGGGTCTGGAGATGACGAGGGTCGAAGGACTGGCACCCGATGCTGACCCGGTCGACTCCGGAATCGAACAGCGCGGCGGCGATCCCCTCGTCCACGGTCTCGGGGTTGGCCTCCACGGTGAACTCGTCGAGGTCGGCCTCCCCCGCCGGGAGCCGGATCGACTTCAGAACCCGCTCGAGTTCCGCGGGAGACAGCATGGTCGGAGTCCCGCCACCGACGAACACGGTTCGAACCGCACTCGAATCGATCAGACCCGCGGCGGTCCGGGCCTCCTCCTCGAAACGGATCGTGAAATCACCGGAGCGGTCCCGGCGGTCGACGACCGAATAGAAGTCGCAGTAGTGGCACTTGTGTCGGCAGAACGGCACGTGGGCGTAGATCGACTCGGGCCGGGCCCCCTCGAGGAGGCCGGCGGCGTCGATCCCGTTCCGGGCGGCATCGCCCAGGACCGGCAGAGTGATTCCTTCGAGGTCCACGACACGAGTGTACGCGCGACGGACCGGGACTCAGGCCGCGTCGGAGCCCGTGTCCGAGCCGCTCCCGGCCCCACCCCGGGATTGAAACGGGGCCGGCTCGCCTCGATCGGCGGGAATCCGGATGTTCGTGCCGCAGGAACGGCACCGCACCAGTTTCCCACGGGCATGATCCGGCACCGCGAGAACGCGCTGACAGCCCAGATTCGGACACATGATGCGGATGACGTTGGGGTCGCTCACGCCGTCTCCTCCCGACCGGGGAAATGCCCTCGTCGGAGACCGCATCGGCCCATCCCCCGCGGGGCTGAAGACGGACTCCGGGATCCGAGCAGATGATCGGGGCCCGGGAAGTTCCCGGTCCCCGGTAGGATGTTCCGGTCGCCCGGCCCCCTGGAGAACCGAACCCCCCATGCCGTCACCCATCTCCGACGAATCCACTCGCACCGACCGCCACACCGCCGTGGTCGGGCTTCAATGGGGTGATGAGGGCAAGGGCAAGCTCGTCGACCTGCTGGCGCCCGAACACGACTGCATCGTCCGATACAACGGAGGCGCCAATGCCGGGCACACCGTGGTGGTCGGCGACGAACGGTACGCCCTCCACCTGGTCCCGTCCGGCATCCTGTTCCCCGGCTGCACCTGCGTGATCGGCAACGGAGTCGTGGTCGACCCCTCCAAGCTTCTGAACGAGATCGACGGCCTTCGCGATCGGGACATCGAGGTCGGGGACAACCTGAAGCTCTCGAGCCGGGCCCACGTGGTGATGCCGTATCACAAGGCGATGGACGGCGCCCTCGAGGAGTTTCTCGCCGGCAGTCGTCGTGATGCGATCGGCACCACTCGACGGGGCATCGGTCCCGCGTATGCGGACAAGATCACCAGATCGACCGCGATCCGCGTCGGCGACCTGCTTCACGCGGATCGGCTTCGGGACCGGCTCGACATCGTCTGCCAGCTGCGTTCGGCACAGCTCCGATCCATCGGAGCCGAGGACGATGCATCGACCGATGCCGCCCGCCTGCTCGACGAGGCCCTTGAATGGGGCGAACGCCTGCGACCCCATGTGATCGACACCACGTGGCTCCTGCACGACGCGCTGGAGGACGGCCGCCGAATCCTCTTCGAGGGAGCCAACGCCTGCCTGCTCGACGTCGACCACGGGACCTATCCCTTCGTCACGAGCTCCAACTGCTCCACCCTCGGCATCCCCGCGGGCACCGGGGTCCCGCTCGGCCGGATCGACCGGGTCCTCGGAATCATGAAGGCCTATTCGACCCGGGTCGGAGGCGGCCCCTTCCCCACCGAACTCCTCGATGCCACCGGCGACCGCATCCGCGAGCGAGGCCGCGAATACGGCACGACCACCGGCCGTCCGAGACGGTGCGGATGGCTCGATCTGGTCGCGGTCCGCTACACCGCGATGGTCTGCGGCGTGACCGGCATCGCCTGCACCCTCTTCGACGTCCTCGGCGGCCTCGACGAAGTTCGGCTCTGCACCGGATACCGGCTCCCCGACGGCACCATCACCGATCGCTTCATGCCCGACGCCCGGGACCTGGAGAACGTCGAACCGGTGTACGAGACGCTTCCCGGATGGGACGACCCCGACGGCCAGCCCGCCGACCGCGAGTCCCTGCCCGATGNGGCCCGCAGATATCTGGATCGCGTGGAAGCGTTCGTCGGTGTCCCGATCGAGATCGTGAGCATCGGTCCCGAGCGACGCGAGGTCCTCATGGCCGGCGGAGTCCATTGACCAGCCCCCACCCACCATCCGAGAACGAACCCGGGCCCGACGGGCCGGAGGGGATCGTCCACCTGCCACCCGGCGCTCCGGAGCTCCCCCGTCACCTCGCGGTGATCATGGATGGGAACGGACGCTGGGCCGCCGGCCGGGGCCTCCCTCGCATCGCCGGTCATCGCAAGGGCGCCGACACCGTCGATCTGGTGACCACCGAGTGCGCCCGGCTGGGACTCGAGGCGCTGACCCTCTACTCCTTCAGCAGCGAGAACTGGAAGCGGCCCGCCGAGGAGGTCGACGCGTTGATGGTCCTCTGCCGGGAGCATCTGGAGTCGCAGCGAGATCGCATGATCGAGAATCGGATTCGATTCCGTCGCGTGGGTCGCCGGGAGGGCCTGCCCGCATCGGTCCTGGACGCCTCGGATGCCTGCGAGGAGGCGACACGGGAGTGCGACGGCATGACGCTGTGCCTCGCCCTGAACTACGGCGCCCGGGCCGAGATCACCGATGCCCTTCGCGACATCGTCGAGGAGGTCCGTTCCGGACGACTCGATCCCGCGGCGATCGACGAGGATCTGATCGATGGCCATCTTCTGACCGCAGGCCTGCCGGACCCCGACATCCTGCTTCGGACCGCCGGAGAGATGAGGATCTCGAACTTCCTGCTCTGGCAGATCAGCTACTCCGAACTCGTGGTCACCGATGTGAACTGGCCGGATTTCACCCTCGACGACCTGCACCAGGCCTTTCGGACCTTCGCCGGTCGGGGGCGACGGTTCGGATCGGTCGAGACCCGGTCAGGCCCTGGAACCGATCCCGAATCCGGGATTTGAGGATCCCCGGGATTCCTGCTGCGAAGGGGTGAAGGAGCCTTCTCCGGTGGTTCGAGAGCGACCCGTGGCGTACACTGAGAGGTGGTTCCAGCGTCGCAAGGCCCCATCCCGGGCTCCGGCCAGCCCCACGCTCCCGTCTTTCGCAGTTCCTCGGACCCGTGAACGCCCCGTGAAGAAGACCCGCATGCACGCTCGCCTCGCCTTCGGCCTGTCCGTTCTGGTCGCCTTTCTGGCTCTGGCCCTTCCCTCCAGATCCGCGCACGCCCAGGGATGTCCTCCTCCCCCGGCCGATCCCCAGTTCTGGGTCGAGTGCGGGGTCTGCCGAGGCGATTTGAACACCGACGGCCTGCTCAACGGGCTGGATCTGATGGTGTTCCAGCTCTACCTCGAGCAGTTCCCTCAGAACTTCTGCGCCGACTTCAACGACAACGGCGTGGTGGACGTGTTCGACGAGCAGATCCTCCGCTGCCTGATCACCAGCTCCGACGGAGCCTGCACGCCGCAATGCGGNCCGCTCTCNCCCCGCNNCTGCGAACAGGCGGCGAATCCNGGCGATCCCACCCCCGGCGGATGCAACGACCCNGCCTGCTGCCAGCGGGTCTGCGAGACCGANCCCGCGTGCTGCACGGTGCTCTGGGACAACGCNTGCGTNGGATTCGCCGAGAACCTCTGCCGACCCGACGCCCCCGACGTCCAGCCGGACGCCGGCAACTGCCTCTGCGAGCACGAGTGGGAGCTGGCGAGTCCGGACTGCCTCGTGGCCAGCATCACCCCGAACTGCTCGGACTCCACCTGCAACTTCCTGGTGTGCAGCTCGGATCCGAGCTGCTGCGCCGTCTCNTGGGACAGCTCCTGCGTCGAGCTCGCGACCGACTTCTGCCAGAGCCCCTGCAACAACCTCAAGCTTCGCAACGAGGTCTGCGCCCTCGACCCCTCCTGCTGTCAGGGCACCCTCATCGACGGCCAGCTCGTCGGCGACTGGGACGCCACCTGCACGGGNCTNGCCGCNCTGGTGATCATCAACAACCCCGGACTGCAGATCAAGAGCTTCCCGTCCAACGGCCTGCTCTGCGATCCCGGACAGCCGAGCAAGAGAAACCAGGCTCCTCTGGACACCCAGCTCGATGCGGTGCAGCTGCTGCTGTGTGCGATCGATCCGTCGCTCTGTCCTCCCGGCGGCAACGCGGCCTTCGACCAGAACGTGACCGCCTGCATCGCGACGGTCTCGCAGAACTACCCGGAATGCGGGGCCCTGTTCGCCGCAGGCCAGTGGGACGAGGCCTGTGCCCAGGTCGCCGCCCAGCTCTGCCGCTGGCCCGAACCCCTCACCACCGGTCTCGGCAACTGCCTGCTCCCCAATCCCAACGGTCGGGGCTGCTCCAACGGCTACTGCAACGAGCTGGTCTGCCGACTCGACCCCACCTGCTGCGATGTGCGGTGGGACACCAGCTGCGCCGAGCTCGCCGCGGCCCAGTGCGTCCTGGTGCCGGCCGAGGTCCTCGGCCAGACCGACATCCAGGCCCGGGGATCGACCAGCGTGAGCATCGACTTCCCCGACATCGGGTGCGGGTCGGAGACCGCAGGCGCCTGCTGCTATCAGAACTTCACGCCGTACTGCGAGGACGGCGAGTGCTGCCAGCTCGTCTGCGGCTACGACGACTACTGCTGCGACGTGAGATGGGACGAGTTCTGCGCCCAGCTGGCGACCGCCGGCTGCGCCAGCATCTCCGAGAACTGCACCTGCGGCTTCAAGCTGATCCAGTTCGGCCCGCTCAGCCGCTCCTGCTTCGAGCCGCGACCGCCCGACGCCCAGTACCTCACGGGCTGCCAGGACTCCAGCTGCTGCAACGCCGTCTGCTACCTCGACCCGATCTGCTGCGAGGTCGTCTGGGACGGCTACTGCGCCGAGACCGCCCTCCAGTTCTGCTCGCCCCTGGACGACATCTTCCCCGGATGCGGCGATCCCTTCGCCGGCAGCTGCTTCGTGCCGGGCAAGACACCCAACTGCGACGACACCGCCTGCTGCCAGAACGTCTGCGAGATCGATCCGACCTGCTGCACCCAGATCTGGGACGTGAACTGCGTGGACCTGGCCAGGGTGAGCTGCGTCGAGTGCGGCGACATCTTCTCGGGCAGCTGCCTCTCGCCCAACGGCCTCCCGGGCTGCTCCGACGAGGAGTGCTGCGAGTCGGTCTGCGAGATCGACATCTTCTGCTGCGAGGTCGTCTGGGACGCCTCCTGCGTGGGTGCGGCCCGCAGCCTGGACGTGTGCAAGCTCACCGTCACCTGCGGCACCGACATCGGTCGGAACTGCTTCGTGGCCAGCTATCTCCCGGGATGCACCGACTCCAACGGGAGCGGCACCTGCTGCACCCTGATCTGCGCCCAGTACGACCCCTTCTGCTGCGAGGCGAGGTGGGACGAGATCTGCGCCATCCAGGCCATCGACTACTGCGACCCGCCGCTTCCCGGCGGCACCCGGGATTCCTGCAACGTGCCCCACGGCACGCCGGGCTGCAACATCCCCGAGTGCGCCCTCCAGGTCTGCTCGTTCCCCGGGTACGAGACGTGNTGCACCAATCGCTGGGACGCCTCGTGCGTGGAGGCAGCCGAGGCCCTCTGCGTGGGGCTCTACCTCTGCCCGGGCCCCGGTGACTGCAAGACCCCNCACCCGAACCCGCTGTGCGACGACCCGACCTGCTGCAACGTGGTCTGCAACTACGACCCGTCGTGCTGCGAGCTGGAGTGGGACAGCGAATGTGCGGTGCTCGCGCTCCAGAACTGCACCGAGAGCAACGACACCTCGGACTTCAACTGTCCGTGCGAGGGAAGCTGCTTCGAGGCCCGCGATCCCGAGAACCCCCGACCCGGCTGCGAGGACATCACCTGCTGCATCGCGGTCTGCAGGATCGACGAGGCCTGCTGCACCGTCGACTGGGACGCCAACTGCGCCACCCTCGCCCAGAATTTCTGCGGCTCTCCGCTGGAATGCGGCTCAACGGTCGCAGGCAGCTGCGTGGAGACCCACGACACCCCGTTCTGCGACGACCCCGCGTGCTGTGCCTCGATCTGCAAGATCGATCCGTTCTGCTGCAGCGACCGCTGGGACTCCTTCTGCGTGGTCTACGCGGTCGACCGCTGCCTGAGAGGCTGCGGCATCCAGAGCGCCGGCTCGTGCTTCTATCCGCATCCGACTCCGGGTTGCTCCGATGCCGAGTGCTGCAAGGCGGTCTGCGAAGTCGATCCGGTCTGCTGCTCGACGGCCTGGGACGCGACCTGCGCCAACGAGGCCATCGGGATCCCCGGCGAGTCGGCAGGGCTCTGCGACGTGCCGGAGTGCGGCGACTTCGCCGCCGGCAGCCCGTGCGAACCGAACCTTTCACCGGCGTCCAACGACAAGCGGTGCTGCAACGCGGTCTGCGCGATCGACCGGATCTGCTGCGACACGACCTGGGACATCGAATGCGTCCGGCTGGCCCGGACGGTGCCAAGCTGCCCCTGCGGGTCGGACTGGGACTGCGGGGACCCCTGTGCCGGCGACTGCTGCATCGCGAACTTCACNCCGAAGTGCAACGACGAGGANTGCTGCAACGCGGTCTGCGGCCAGGACTCNTTCTGCTGCGACACCGAATGGGATCTGACCTGTGCGGCGATGGCCGAGCAGCTCTGCAACGATCCCGACGAGGCATGCCCCGCACCCCAGTGCGGTGAGGAAGGCGCCGGCCAGTGCTGCTTCCCCAACGGAACCCCGGCCTGCGACGACGAATCGTGCTGCACGACCGTGTGCAACATCGATCCGATCTGCTGCGAGGTCGGGTGGGACTCGGTCTGCTCCACCCTCGCCAACGAGAACTGTGACAAGTGCCAGCCCGACGAGCTCGAGTGCGGCAGCTCCGACGCCGGCCCCTGCGACGAGGCTCACGACGGACCGTTCTGCGACGACTCGGAGATCTGCGAGTGCGTCTGCCTCTTCGAGCCGTTCTGCTGCCTGGGCGACTGGGACGAGGCCTGCGTGTTCATCGCCACGGACCTCTGCCCCTGAGACCCGTCCGCCACTCACGCAGCACGGACCGCCGCGGGACCGGATCGCCGATCAGTCTTTCTTCTGGATGACGAGAATGGTCAGGTCGTCACTGAACCGGGTTCGTCCCGACCAGCGGACCAGTTCGTCGTGGATGGCCTGGGCGTCCGCCCCGACCCTGCCGACCGAATCCTTCACCCGGTCAAGGCCGTAGAGCACGCCGGCCAGATCGGAATCATCCGCTGCCGGCTCCTCGATCAGGCCGTCACTGAACAGGATCAGCGAGTCCCCCTGCTCGAGCTTGAGCTCGATCAGCTCGCATGGCATCGGTTCGATTCCGATGGGAGGACGCCGCCCCTGTTCGGGATACTCCACCGATCCGTCCGCCCTGAGCACCAGAGCAAGGCCGTGCCCGGCGTCGACGAATCGAACCGTCCCATCGGCATCGATCCGGCCGCACCACAGGGTGACGAAGCACATCTCGGGAGTGTTCCGCACCGCCCAGGCATCCAGACGCTCCACGACCTCGCGGGGGTCGAGGCCCTGCTCGACGAAGGCGTCGGCACACGCCTGCGTGCCTGCCATGACCAGACTCGCCCGGGCACCCTTGCCGGTGACGTCGCCCAGCATCACGTGCAGACTGTCTCCAATGGGACGGACGTCGACCAGGTCCCCCGCGACCTCGTGCCCGGGAATCGCGATCGTGTTCCATGCGATGGACTGCCAGTGACCGTCGTTGCCGGGAAGCAGGAGCTCCTGCACGGCCCGGGCGGCATTCATGTCCGCGGCCAGTCTGGCCCGTTCGGCTTCGGCCCGACNACCTCGCTGCATTCGAAGCGCCACCTCGCAGAGATCGGCGATCGCGTCGAACCATGCGACCAGTTCCTCGGCATCCCCGTCGGTCGAGGTGCGGTCACCGTACACCGCCAGNGACACCCCCTCCTCGTCGGTGAGGATCCGTCGGCAGAACGCCTCACCCGCCCCGGAGATGACCAGGCTCTGCCCGCCGGCGATGTCGGGATCCGCCTCCATCCGAACCGTGCCTTCTCGATCCAGTGCGGCGGCCAGAAGGGTCCGCGAGAAGCCTCGGGGCTGACGCTCCTCCTCTCGAAGTCGCGCCCGGATCGCCATGGCCCGGGTCTCATCACCCTCCACGCGAAGAAGCATCGCCCGGTCGAGGTCGCTGGCGGCGAGCAGCGAATCGAGCATCGCGGCGAACACCTCCTCCTCGCCGGTCCAACCCGCGGTTCGCCGGACCGCCTCGACCAGCCCGTCGAAACGGGCCTGCAGGCGGGGGTTGGCGATCGCATCCTCGATGCGTCCGACCTCGCCCGTCTCGTTGAGCAGCACGCCGGTGGAGCGAGGTCCGTCATCGAGGACGAGCATGCTCCACGGATTGATCTCGATCAGATCGCCGGGGACCACCGAGGCCATCTCGCCGGGGTCGAGCCTTCTTCCGTTGACCCGCGTGCCACGCGTCGAGTGGAGATCCTCGATGAACCACTCCCCGATGTCGCCGGGAACGAGTTTGGCATGACGCCTGGACACTCCGGGATCGAGCAGCAGGACATCGGCGTCGCGACTCCTGCCCAGCACCGCGGGGCTCGTGAACTCCCGGATCTGCTCCTCGAGATCCGTGGTCTCGGCGTTCCTCAATCGAATCTTCAGGGGGTTGGCCACGACGGAATGGTATCAGGGCCGCAGGCCGACTCCGGTCGAGACCGACCAGAGCCCGAGATTCGCCAGCGGCCATGCGAGCATCGGGTCGACCGGCTCCCCGGCGCTCAGAGTCGAGGAGATGGCCTCCCACACCGGTTCCGCCAGCAACGGGCGCAGGGCGACGAGCACGTCCTCCCGACCGAGCTGTTCCGACGCCCATGGTGCGAAAGGCATCGGGAAGCTCGCCTTCGGGCGGGAGACGACGGCCTCGGGAAGTCGGTGCCGGAAGGCCCGCCGCAGGGCGATCTTGGTGTCGGAGGCCCCGACGTCGCTTCCGGTGACGTTGAAGAGGTCCTCGGTCCGGATCCTCGACACCACCTCCGCGACCCGTCGGTCGGCGAAGGGCGGCCGGGCCTCGACCGAAGCCAGCATGCACGCATGATTCAAGCGTCCCAGCAGGCCGGAGAGATTGACGGTTTGAAGCCACCGCAGATACGACCGAGGTTCATCGGCGGGTCCGCCGGACTCGATCGCCGCGGCGGTCTCCCGGATCAATGCCTCCTGCGGGCCGAGCGCCTCGACCCATGACGACGAGAGGATCGCCTCCTGTCGGGTGGGCGACATCCATGCGATCGACTCCAGAAGCATCGCCGCAGCGGCCTCCGGAGACGGCGCGGTGGCCGCCACTCCGCTCACGATCCGCAGCACCGGCTCGTATCCCCCGAGCAGTTCATCCGCGCCCTCTCCGCTGATCGCGACCTTGACCCCGGCATCGCGCACCGCCTCCGCAAGGGCGTTGATCGCGATCTCGTTGGGCGTGCCCAGAGGCACCCCGAGGCTGGCCACCATCCGGTTCCACCGGTTCAGCGGCGACTCCACCGCGTCGACCACGGAGACCTCGGTGGTTTCGCGACCCAGGTGCTCGGTGAGGATCCGGGCGGCGGCGCGGTCGGGATCCTCGCTGCCGTTCCCTCCGATGGCGGTGAAGGTCCGCCAGCGGGAATGCCGGTCGATCGCCAGCGTGGTGAGGACCGCGCTGTCCAGACCGCCGGAGAGAAGGGAACAGACCTCGACATCGCTCTGGAGATGGGCGGCCAGGGAATCCTCGATCGCCTCCGCCATCGCACGGTCCGCGTCCGCACCGGAAAGCTCGCCGGTCGGCGACGGCGCCGTCCACCAGGCCCTCGACTCCCATTGCGGCCGGTCTGCGGAGAGGTCGAACTCGACCACATGCCCGGGCCGGACCTGACGCACCCCCTCGACCAGCGTCCGGTCCCCGAGCGTGAGTCGGATGGTCGACAGATACGCCCCGATCGTGGCGATGTCGGGTCCCGCGGCGGGGCCGAGATGGTCGATCATCGCCCTCATCTCGCTGCTGAAGACGACCCGACCGTCCCGGTCGACTCCATGCAGCAGAGGCACCACCCCGAAGGCATCCCGGGCGATCCAGAGCCGGCGTCTCGCAGGCCGGTACCAGGCAAGGGCGAACATCCCGCGGAAGGAGTCGAGCGCCTCGGGGCCCCGGAAGGCCACCGCGACCGCCGCGGTCTCCGCGTCGCACGATGATCTGAAGACGCCGCCTTCCGCCTCGAGATCGGCACGAAGCGATCGGTGCTCGAGCAGTTCGCCATTGAACACCACGATGCAGGGATCGCCCCCGCCGTCGTCGATCACGAACGGCTCGTGGCCACCCGACGGATCCATGATCGAAAGTCGCCGGTGCCCGATCCAGGCCGAGCCGTCCGACCATTCACCCGCGTCGTCCGGCCCCCGGTGGGCCATGCGATCACGAAGCCGTCGACCGGTGATCCCGTCGATCGCCGGGTTCGATCCGCCCGAGGCGATGATTCCAAGAAGACCGCACATGAATGATCACCCCGGATCACTTGGTTCCGGCCGGTCCGCCGTTCTCCAGATACTTCAGACGGATCGCCTCTTCGAGATCCACCTCGCAGATGTTGGCCAGGGTGGCCAGCCACGCGAACACGTCGGCGAACTCCTCCTGAAGATTGGCCTGATCGCCATCGCCTCGTTCCCGGTGGCCGAGGGCCTCGGCGAGCTCGCCGATCTCCTCGCTGAACCAAAGGTACGTCCCCGGCACGCCCCGGGCGGCATCGGTCTCGTGGTACCGATCGCGGATGTGCCGTTGAAACTCCGCGATTCTCATGCGATCCCCGCCTTTCCGGCCCGAGAGCCTCGACTGTGGATGAACCGGCGGTTCCGTACGGTCCAGACCCGCCATCCCTAGTCTCCCTCAAGGGTGGGACGGCTGCCTCGAACCGGGAAGTCCCGACTGCTCATCCCCAGAGCGTCCGCCGACCGACTCCGGCCCGACCTGCCGCCGCACTCCGGTTTCCCAGCCCCACCCTCGCCGGCCGCCTCCTCCATGAACGATCCGACCACACCGAACGATCCGGCCGGCGAGTCGAACCCTGAGCATGACGATGCTCTCTCCGGGCACGTCGATCCGGAGACCCCGTCGCTCTTCGAGGAGTTCGATGACCCCGAGTCGCCGGCCAGTCCCCCGCAAGTCGACGTCGATCCGCCCGACTTGTCCTCCCGGGAGGAACCCCAACCAGGCTCTGCATCGACATCCTCGACCAACGACGGTCTCGAATCGCTGGTGACCAGGCTTCCGAAGGATCACCCACCCAGATGGGCGATGAACTGGCGACCGACCGGGCAGGAGGAGAACGAGGCCATCCCGGGTGAACATCACCCGGCCAGGCACCCGGAACCCAGAGAACCCGGGACCGAGGCAGTTCGAACCGATCCTCCCCGCACCGACGAACCGGTGGCCGAAGAGGCGATCATCGAAGCCTCCTCCACCAGCGATCCGGAGAACATGCCGGCGGACATCCCGATGCCCACGGCTCGGCCGATGGATTTCGTGACCCCCGAACCTGAAGCGTCCGAACTTCCAACGGCCGAACCCGAAACCCCGGAACTCGCACCCCCCGAACCCGATGAGGCCTCGACCGCGATCGCCACGGAGCGAGAGAAGGTCGGAGAGGAGCCCGGTTCCACCGACCCGAGCCCTCGCACCGGCGACGGGCGACTCGGGTGGTTCGCCGCGGCGTTCGTCGCCCTCGCCTGGATCGGGGCGGAGCTCGCCACCGATCGCTCCGAATCCGCGGCCGTGGAGGCCGAGGCTTCGGCCGAGCCCGCCACCAGACCCGCCCTCGCCCGCCCCGCCCCCGATCCGAACCGCATGCTTCTGACCGAGCAGATCGCCGTGCTCGAGGCCGAGGTCGGGGTTCTTCGCGGCGAACTCGCCGCGGCCATGCTCCTCCGAGACGACCACGAGCAAATGACCATCGAGATCGGTCGACTGGAACGCCGCTGGGACGTCGCCCTGGACCAGTTCCAGTTCCTCGAGGCCTCCCTGGAGATGGAACGGCAGGAGAGAACCGATCTGGCCATCGAACTCGACCGAGCCCAGCGATTCCTCGACGAGGCCCGGGGCACCGATTAGAATCCTCGATCGCGAGCGGGGGATCGACCGCCCTCCCCTCGCGATGGACCCCGGTCCATGTAGCTCAATTGGATAGAGCACTGCCCTCCGAAGGCAGGGGTTGGAGGTTCGAGTCCTCCCATGGACGCTGAAGAGGCGGCCCATCCCGACAAGGGATGGGCCGCCTGTCCTTTCCTTCCCCGTTGCCCGGACGGGGCTCGACGCCGGTCGGCTCCGGCTGCCATCATGTCGTCGTGAAGAGCTCCCGCGCCGCCCCCCTGATGCCGATCCTCGCCCTGTCGTTTCTCGCGACCTTCGGCACCGCGGTCCTGTGGAACGGCCTGGCCTTCATCGCCAAGGAGGCGTACGGTTTCGACGAGGCCTGGAACCTGGGACTCGCGATCTGGAATGGAACCGTCTACGCGGTCGCGGCCTTCGGTTCCGGCCGCATGCTTCGGGCGATGTCGGGACGGATCCGTCCGCGCACCGTGGTCGCCCTGGCCTTCCTGCTTCAGGTGCTCATCTGTCCCCTCGTCCTTCTCGGTGATTCGACGATCCTGCTCTTCATGGTCGCGGGATCGATGTCCGGACTGGCCGCCTTCTTCTGGCCGGTGATCGAGGCCTACGTCGCGGCGGGGCGCGATCCGCACCGGATGCGAAGCGCCATCGGTGTGTGGAACGCGACCTGGATGACGGCGCTGGGCCTCGCCCTCGTCGCGATCGCCCCGTTTCTCGCCGCCGGACACGCGATCTGGGCCATCGGCGCCCTCGGTCCCATCAACCTCGCCTGCCTCGCGATCCTGCTGATCGGCGTGCCTCCCGAACCAGCTCCTCACGATGACGTTCACGCCGATCATCAGGCTCCCTCGCACTATCGGGAACTGCTCGCCTCGCACCGGGCGATGCTGCCTCTGGCCTACGCCCTGATCGGGGCTCTCAGTCCCCTGATGCCCTATCTCCTCAGCGATCTGGAGGCTCCTCTGGCCTGGCAGACTCCGCTCACCGCGACGTGGATGTTCGCCCGGGTGGCCGGCATCACGCTGCTTCGATTCATCCCCTGGTGGCACGGCCGCTGGTCGACCGCCCTGCTCGGTGCGGTGCTGCTGGCGGGCGGCTTCTGCGCGGTCCTGATCGCACCATCGGTGCCGCTGATCGTGGCCGCCCTCGTGGTGTTCGGTCTCGGGCAGGCGGTCGTCTACTACACGGCGCTCTACTACGTGATGCGGGTCGATCGGGCCGACGTCGATGCCGCCAGCACGCACGAGGGGCTGATCGGCGTGGGATATGCGGCGGGACCGGCGGCCGCCGCCGCGGGTGTCATGCTCGGAGGTGGTGGACTGGTCGTGGCATCAAGCCTCGCCCTTCCGGCGATCGCGACCTTGCCGGCCCTGCGCCCGTGGCTTCGCAGTCGGCGACGCTGATCCGATCAGACGGCCGGTGGCGGCGTTCCGTTCAGCAGCATCTCGAGGCAGTCCTCGAGCACCGGGGCCTCGAATCGGAAGCCGCGTTCGATCAGGGTCGAGGGCATCGCCCTCACCCCCTCCAGCAGCAGTGGTTCGGCCATGCGCCCGAAGACCGCCTTCGCGGCGAACGCGGGCAGGGGCATGAACGATGGACGATGCAGGACGCGGGCGAGGGTCCCGGCGAATTCCATCTGCGAGACGGGATTCGGCGCGGTCGCGTTGAAGGCACCCTCCATGCCCTCGTCGACGATTCCCTTGAGAAGCGAGCCCAGCAGATCGTCGAGACCGATCCAGCTCATCCCCTGGCGACCGTCGCCCACCCGACCGCCGGCCCCCATGCGGAACGGGGGCAGCATCTTGGCCAGGGCGCCTCCCCGGGGTGTGAGCACGATGCCGATCCGTGGATGAACCACCCTGATCCCTGCGGCCCGAGCGGGATCCGCGGCCCTCTCCCAGTCCACCGACACCTCCGACAGCCAGCCTTCACCCGGAGGCGAGGTGTCGTCGACGGTCTCCTCGCGATGCCCGTAGTAGCCCGGAGCACTGGCGGAGAGCAGGACCGACGGACGGGATTCGAGTTCGGCGAGACTCTCCGCCAGCAGCCTGGTGCTTCGAATCCTCGAGTCGCGGATCAACTTCATGCGGTCGTCCGTCCAGCGCTGGTCCGCGATCCCCGCACCCGCCAGATGAACCACCGTGTCGACGCCCTCGAAGACCGATGCATCGATCGATCCGGCGTCGGGATTCCATCGAAACTCGCCCTGCTCGCGATCGGGATCCCGTCGCACCAGGGTGCGCACCTCGTGGCCTCCGGTGCGAAGGAAGGCGACGAGTTGTCGGCCGATGAGGCCGCTCGATCCGGTCACGACCACCCGACGCCTCGACGTGGAGTCGAGCTCCCGGTGCCGACGCAGATCCATGCCGGTGCGCCAGTGTCGCCATCGGAACAAGCGGTCCAGATCCCGGGCGGCCAGCGCTGCCCCGAGATCGCCCAGCGGCGCCAGCGGCATGCGGTAACGAACCTCGTCCACGAGTCGGCTCGACGGTTCGGTGACCCCCGGGACCGGCTCGAAGCGGTGCTCGTGTCTCCAGGCGCCGAAGGGACCCGAAAGCTGGACATCGACGAATCGCTCACCCGGCACCGCCTCCTCGATCCTCGCCTTCCAGAGCCGCCGAATCGGACCGATGGGAACCGACAGTTCGGTCTCCGCACCGACCCGCATCGGACCCGCATCCCGCACCACCCGGACATCCTGCCAGGGAGGGAGCAGCCGATCGAGGGCTCCGGGGCGGAAATGCCACTCCGAGAGCGTCTCGGCCGAGACCGGAAACTCGCTCTCCGCCCGGAAGGACCGGTCGGATCCCCGACGATCGTGACTCAGGCTGACGGACATGGGGTGGCGGTCTCCGAATCAACGAACTGGAACGGCGGTCGAACCGGCCTGTGGTTCGCAGAACCGGGACACCAGACGCAGTGTCCCCGGAATTCCATCCGGCTGCAGGGACCCCATCCAGGCTCCGAACCCCCTACCATCCACGGATGTCAGTTCCTGCTCCAGACCGGTCCCCCTTGGACATCAGAACCGACCTCGAGGCCATGATCGCCGATCGGCGGGCCAGACTCGACCAGGCCATGGCGGGTCTCGACGAGCGGAATCCCGACCTCGTCGCCGTGGTGGAGGCGGTCGGAGACATCGTCCGCCGCGGCGGCAGGATCGTCACCTGCGGCAACGGGGGCAGCGCCGCGGAAGCCCTGCACCTCTCGGAGGAGCTGGTCGGCCGATACCGGACCGACCGCCCCTCGATCGCCTCGATCTGCCTCAATGCGGATCCCACCGCCATCACCTGCATCGCCAACGACTTCGGCTTCGAAGCCGTGTTCAGTCGTCAATGCGAGTCGCTGCTCGCTCCGGATGACGGACTGGTCGTCTTCAGCACCTCCGGGCGGAGTCCGAATCTGCTTGCCGCCCTCGAGGCCGCGGGAGATCGGGGCGCCACCCGGATCGGATTCCTCGGCGGAGACGGCGGCCCCGCCGAAGCGCTCTGCGACGTCTCGATCGTCATCCCGGGCCCGGACTCCGCGGCCATCCAGGAAGCCCATCAGTTCATCATGCACGCCTGCTGCGAACAGTTCGAGCCCGCACCGGAGCCTGATCGACGATGACGGACTCCGCCGGATCAAGCTCTCCCGTCACGTCGCCGAAGCAGGGTGGAACCCCGGGAACCATCCTCGTCCGGGTGATCGTGCCGCTGTGGGTCCTGGCCGGAGCGAGCGTCAAGCTCTGGACCTTCAACCCCGCCCTGCTTCCGGAACCGATCCTCGACCTGGTCAAGGACACCGCCGGCCTCTTCGGAGTCTCCGACCTCGGGTGGTGGCTGGAGATGTGGCTGAGGTTCTTCATCGGCGCCGAGTTCGCGGCGGTTCTGATCATGTTCGCCTCGCCACGACTGGCGAGGATGGTCGCCAGCTTCCTGCTCGCGGTCTTCCTCGCGGTGCTGGTCGCGACCATGGCGAAGTCGGCCGAGCGTGACGGCATCTCGGCGATCTGGAGCGGAAGCTGCGGCTGCTTCGGCTCGGCCAGCCCCCCGCCGATCGGAATGTTCCTGATCGACGGCGCCATGCTGCTCGGCGTGATCCTCCTGCGGCCCCGCACCGGTGGAGGTCCGCGTCCGATCCTGGCGGGCCTCTCGATCCTCGTGGGTTTCGGCATCGCCTTCGGCAGACCGACCCCGATGATCACCCTCGAGCCGATCCCCGTGCCGATCGAACCCACGCCCGTCGAGCCCGCCACCATCGGAACCGACGACGGCTGGGGAGAGGCGCCGAGCACCCTCGAGCCGTTCTACTTCACCGAGTTCGGTGAGTGGGTCGACACCCCCCTCTCATCGCAGCCCCTGGCCCGGCTGATCTCCAGACCGCTTCCCGACTGGATCGACCGG
This sequence comes from Phycisphaerae bacterium, assembly GCA_002709295.1. Classification (GTDB taxonomy): domain Bacteria; phylum Planctomycetota; class Phycisphaerae; order Phycisphaerales; family SM1A02. The sequence goes on from PAQL01000017.1 coordinate 125,837, forward strand.
GACCGATTCCATCTGATCTTCCATCGGGCCGACTGCGAACACTGCCACGCCCTTCTGGACGACTTCTTCAGCGGCCCCCTCGCCACACCGGCGATCGCGGTGGAGATTCCGGACGGGGATTCGTCCGCGGCCCTGGGCATGCCCTGCGAGGAGTGCCTGCTCCACCGACTGCCCGAGGGGACCCAGTACGTGGTGACCACCCCCGTGCTGCTGACGATCCAGGACGGGATGGTGATCGCGGTCTGCGAGAACACCGACGACCTGTCGCTGGTGGCGGACACCATCGCCGCGAGCCGATGAAACGTCGCGGACGGCCGATGTGGCCGGCCCCGGACACCCGACCTCATGTTCGTACGCATGCCCGACATGGAAACGATCCGATGACCAAGACCCCCCTCCGGCAGATGACCCTTCTCGCGCCGCTCGCCCTGATCCTCGGTGGTTTCCCCACCGGCTGCGATCGCACGCCGGATGCCGGCGACACCGGATCCGGCGACACCGGGTCGGCCGAGACCACCGCCGCCCCGGGCCGGGACGCCGCCGTCGATCCCTGGGGGCCGATGCCGACCACGGTCAACCCGTTCTACTTCACGGAGTTCGAGGAGTGGGTCGGCAAGCCGATCGCCTCCCAGGAGATCGCCCGCCTCATCAACCGACCGATCCCCTCCGAGCTTGACGAGGGTCGGTCCTTCCTGATGTTCTACCGCTCGGACTGCGAACACTGCCATCACATGCTCGAGCAGTGGTTCACCGAATCGGTGCCCGCGACCACGATCGCGGTGCAGGTGCCCGACACCGACCCTGCGGATGCCATGCCGTTCCCCAGCACGCTGGTGAAGCGGCACAGCCTTCCCGGCGGACCGGACTACGTGATCTCGACTCCCGCCCTCTTCGCGATCAAGGACGGGATCGTGACCGGTTTCGCCAGCGATCCCGACGAACCCGGAACCGTCGAAGCCTGCATCTCCTCCAACGCCGGATGAGCCGACCCTCATGACCTCTCTCGCCCGTCTTCTTCTGGCGGCATGCCTCGTGGCCGCCTCGATCGCCATCGCGACGACCGGTGGCGATGCGATCCCGATCTGGGTGGTCGGCATCAGCGCCAGACTCGACGTCTCTCCCGAGATCGGAGCCCGCATCACCGCCGGAGCCTGCGCCGCGCTGGCCGGGATCGTGGTGCTGCTCGGACGGCGTGGAAGGACTCCGGCAAGGCTCGTCGCCGCCGCCCTCGCCCTGAGCGGGCTGGCCGACGGCTCCGCGATCTACGCCCTCGGCGACGAAGCCACCGTCGGCTTTCTTCGTCCCCTCCTGCAGCTGGCCGTCGGACTCCTGACGCTCTGGGGCCTGAGCACCGGACGAAAGGAATCGAAGAAGAGCCCGATGCGACATCCCGGACTCGCCGGCGCCGGGGTGATCGCCTCCCTGGCGGTCGGTGCCGCGATCGCCGCGAACATCGACGTCCCCATGCCGGAAAGCTTCCGAAACGCATCCGGGTCGAATGCCCGCGGCGCCGACGGACGGTTCATCGTCAACGATCTGCAGGCCGACGAGTGGGCCGGAATGACCCTCGAGGAGACTGGACTGCTCGAGCATCTCCCCGCCATCGCGCCGCTCAGCCAGAGTCAGCCGACCCTGATCAGCTTCTACCGATCGAACTGCGGACTCTGCCACGACCTCTTCGACAAGCACTTCGGAGGGCGGCTGCCGGTCCGCCTGATCGCGATCCAGGTTCCTCCCGCCGAGGGGGTCGAGCTCGTCGAGAACGACCTTCCCGAGGACGTGGTGTGTCCCGACTGCGTGCGACTCAAGCTTCCCGAGGGACCGGTGTGGCTGGTGACCACCCCGGTCGTGGTCGAGATCGTCGACGGGCGGATCGCCTGCGTCTCGCAGGACGACTTCGAGCGTTGCATCGACGATGCGATCACCCGCCAGGATGCGATGACCACCGACGTCCGGGACCCCCCCACCGGATGATCGTCAGGCCGGCCCCCGGGTGACCGCGGCTTCCACGGCCTCTCGCAGGGCGTTCGAGGTCGACTCGCCGTGCAGGTCCGACTTGCCGAAACCCGGGAGGGCTCCCGCGGCCTCCGCGGCGGCAGCCGCATCGGGAAGGTTGGTCACCAGCATCGAGACGTGCCGGCCATCGCGTCGTCGCTCGATCAGTTCGATGCCGTCGACGGCGTCGAAGTCACCATCGAGCTTGCGATTGACCAGAAGCACGACGGGACGATCGGCAGCTCGGCCGAGCCGCTCATCCAGTCCGGCTTCTCCGGTGATGTCCTCGACCACGGCCTCGGGGATGACCCGCTGGATCGCGGTCCGCAGCATCCAGCCGTCCGGACCGCAGTGCCCGACGGCGAGGAAGAGTGGTGTCGTGGTGTGATCGGTGTCGTTCATGAGGGAAGCGTAGGCGATTCGTCCGATCGACCGGGCTCCGATCGCCATCGGATCCAGCGTGCCTCGACCCGGATCGCACCGAGGCCGGACAGCTCGAACTCCCGTGGCCGCTCCTCCTCATCCAGCACCGCCCGGGCCACCGCCGACCAGGCGGCCCTGGGAACCGCCTCCACCGCCCCGCTCCTGATCCCGGGAAGCGATCGGATCGACTCCCGGATCGATCCCGAGACCGTGATTTCGTCGAGCCCGGCAAGAACCTCCCGCGACCATCGAATCGAATCCGGCACCGGCACGCGAGGGTTCTCCAAGCCGTCCCGAATCAGCGAACCCGCCTCCTCCGCAGTCGCCGCGATGCGGCCGGTGGCGCCGGGGTGGAGGTGTTCGAGCCGGGGAAGGACCTCGTGCCGGACCATGCCGCGGGCCGAATCGCGTCGTTCATTCGTGGGATCGGTCGCCACGGACACCCCGGCCGCCTCGATCAGCTCGAGCAGCTGCCCGCGGCGTGCCTGCAGCAGCGGGCGGACGATCCTGACCTCGTCATCGAGCCGCCTCATCTCGGGAATCCCGGCGAGGCCCGTCAGTCCCGTCCCCCTCGCCAGACGAAGAAGGACCGTCTCGGCCTGATCATCGGCGTGATGACCGCAGAGGATCGTCCCCGCCCCATGACGGGTCGCGATCCCATGCAGGGCCGACCAGCGAGCCTCCCTTGCCCGGCCGCTGGAGACCGGCGACTCGTCGGGCCACACCAGACGCTCCATCGCGAACTCCAGTCCCAGACCCTCGGCCAGACCACGCACCTGGTCTGCCTCCTGCTCCCCCTCCGGTCGCAATCCGTGATCGACGTGCCCGACCACCAGCCGCTCGAGGAGCGAGGGTGTGCGCCGGGACATCAGGGCCGTTGCGAGGAGCAGCAGCGCCGTCGAATCGGGGCCGCCGCTGACCGCGACGAGAGCGACGCCGGGCGTCGGTACCGAACGGTCGATCGCTCGCTCGCACGTCAGCGCGAGCGGCGAACGCGAGGCGACGAGCATCGCCCGGGCCGGATCGAACGTGTCGACGAGCGGGTTCTCACTCATGGCGACTCCATCGGCGCGGCCGCATCGGTCGCGGCGGGAGGTTCGGGATCGGTCTCCGACATCGGAGCGCGACGGACATCGATGCGTGCCCGCACCCGTTCGCCGTCCTGCACTCCCGAGACCCACTCGATCCGCTCGAATCCCGAGAGCATCTCCGCCAGTCTATGGAGCAGGCTCGCATCCTCGTCGGCCGAATCATCCCCACCGATGCTCCGGAGTCGGGCGAGGTCCACCACCTGCTCGGCGATGCGGGCCGGCACCGCGACCGCATGCATCGCGATCTCGCGATCCGAGGTCTCGACACGCCCCGGTCCGGGAGGCTCGGCATCCAGTCGGTCGGCGACGCGTCTGACCAGACCGATCGAGGACCCCAGCACCAGCCATCCCCGGGACGCCGGGACATCCAGCCTGGAGACCCATGCCAGCCGACCGATCAACGCCATCGGATGCCCCGCGGTCGCCTCGAGGAACCCCGATCCCAGAGAGAGGTGACGGATCCCTCCCTGACGGGTGATGGCGATCTCGTCATCATGGTCGGGATCCCAGCTTCGACAGATCTCGCCGGCACCCCTCCGAACCCAGTCGTCGATCGAGAACACGATGTTCGCCGGGTCCACGAGCGGCTCGTCACCCTCGCGCACCCGGCGCAACGGGACCGCGACCGCGATCACCGGCACCTCGACCAGCCCGGCTTCCGGCACTTCGACGGTCTCGGCATCGAGCACCACCAGGCGATTCGGAGCGAATGCCCTGCGCAGCTCGGGGGGAGGAACCGCAAGCGGGAAGCGTGCCGCGAACTCGACCAGTCGGGGATCGAGCAGTCCGACGCCGGACTCCCTCGCCACGAGGGCGAACCGTCCGGCCAGCGAATCCACCGCATGCCCCTCCATCACGGATGCGGGACGGATCGGCAACGGACTGGCGGCATAGTCGCCATCGAGATCGATCCCGGCCTGACGCACCCCTTCGGGTCGGACCTGCATGCGAGTGACGCCCGAGATCGGTGAGGCATGCCGGAGCAGCAGACTGATGCCCCCCTCCGCATCCTCGCCCCGAAGCCCGGACAGCTCCGGCCGCGTCGCCAGACGGGCGTGAGCGGACTCGATCCACGACGATCCGGGGGGACCGAGCACCAGCCAGTCCTCGCGCACCACGACGTCGATCCCCGCGGCCGGAAGTCGAAAGCGACCCCGACCCATCGCCCGGGTTCCAAGTCTCTGCAGACCACGTTCGATCGCGATCGGATCCCGCCAGTGCACGATCTGGATCCAGCGATCACCGTCGGCATCGCAGGCGTGGAGTCGAGCCCCCCGTTCCGGAACCAGCTGATCGGTGATCCGGCAGGCGTTTCGCCAGGCGGATGCCACCGGAACCACGGTTCCATCGACGGTGGCCAGGATGAAGTCCGTCCATGAGTCAAGAGCAACGACCCCGGGCTCCCTGCCGACCGTCTCCCCACCCCCGTGCCAGGCGACTCCGAAGACCGCTTCCGAGGGCACCCCCACGGCGATGATCTCCTCCAACGGAGGCGTCGCGGAGACCACGCCGGTCAGAATCGCCGCCAGGCCCCCGGCCACCGACCACAACCGGCCGGATCGCGACGGCGACGTGAGCTGGCGATCAGGGAAGGTGGTCATCGGTCACTCCGGCCCCGGAGTGGACGGCATGGACGAGGTCATCAGGTCCGACAGCCCGGCGCCGTCGCATCGATGGCCTCGTACCGCCCGGGGGTCGTCGGGGTTTCCCTTGATTCGGAAGGTTCTGCAGGCGAGACCTCGGCGGGAACCCGGATCCGATCGACCGCCTCGAGAACCGTGTCCGGACTCACCAGCGGAAGTCCCACCGCCCGATCCCCATCGGCGTTGCCGGTTGATGCATCCATCAGGGCCCGGATCGAGACCATGGCACCAAGGACCAGCACGATCACCCCGAAGGCGACCAGCCCGTGTCGGCCGTCACGATCGATTCGAGGACGTTCCTCGACCCCATCCAGACGATCGAGGATGCCCTTGGTGAAACGGTCGGATGCATCGTGACTCATCGCGACACCTCCACCCGTTCCGCCCCGGAGGAATCCGAGGCCATCGCCGCCCCGCCGTTCCAGGCCAGCTCGAGATCGATCGCCAGCTCGGGGAAGGACTTCTCGGCCGACAGATGCTCGCACATGCGGGCCCGACCTCGGAACAGATGACTCTTCACCGTGCCCAGCGGCAGCTCCAGTCTCCAGGCGATCTCCTGGATCGGAAGACTGCGCCCGTAGAACAGCTCGACGACCTCACGCTGCCGGGGGTTGAGGGATGAGATCGCCCGGGAGACCGCCGCCTCCGCCAGGACGCGATCCTCACGATGCTCGGCATCCGCAGGCGATCCGTCCCCGGCGGCCCGGCCGCCCACGACGTCGGAGTCGGGGATCGGCTTGAACTTCTGGATGTGATTGATCCAGATCCGCCTGGCGATCGTGAAGAGCCAGGTGCTGAAGCGGAACCGCTCGTCGAAACGATCGAGGTGCCTGAGGACCCGCACGAAGGCGTCCTGCGCGACATCCTCGGCGAGCTGCTCGCACCGGGTGAGTCGGAGGAGGAAGTGATGCAGCCTGCCTCGATGCCCCTCGATCAGGGCCTCGATCGCGGCACGATCGCCTCGCTTGGCCTTCCTGATCAGTCGAAGTTCCTCGAGACGGTCCATGGCTCGATTCTACGTCAGGCACCCATGTGGAAACCACCCCCCGCAGGAGACCTGCAGGGAGTGGGATGCCGTCCTCCGGGGCGAGGAGGACGCTCGGCGGTTCATCATGATCGACCGTCGAACTCAGGCCGCTCTGGCCGAGGTCCTGCGGTTGCGACCCACGGTTCGCTGTTCGGGGATCGCTCGCTGCGCATGCTCCTCGACGATCGCCTGACGAAGCATCGCGGGCTCATCGGTCCACAGATCGGCGCCGATCTCCTCCGCAAGACCGGGAGCCCGGTCGAAGACTCCGCCGCCGATCACGATCTGCATGTCCGGTCGGGCGCCGATGTCGCGAATGGTGTCGATCACCTCGCGAATCGCGGGTGCATCCGCCGCCGCGGATGCGAACAGCAGCAGCACGTCGGGATCGCAACGGCCGACGTCGGAGAGGATCTCGTCGGCCGGAACACCGCCACCGGCGAAAAGGACCCGGTGACCGTCGCATTCGAGGACTGCGGTCATGATCTCGCCCTGGAGCTGTTCGGAGTCACCGGACCCGCTGTAGACCAGGATGTTCAACGCCGGCTCGCCGCCTCCGACCTCGGCCGAGAGCCGGGTCAGCAGCGAGCCGACCACGATGCGAAGCGACTGGAGCATCACGTTGAGGGCGGACACCGTGGCCCGGTCCTCGCGAGCGATCAGCTCGGCCTTCGCGATCGCCGGCAGGATCACTCCGACCAGCAGTTCGTCGGCCGGATGACCGGCCAGACACATGTCCACGTAGGATCGGACTTCACGGCGATCGCCACGAAGACAGATCTCCATCAGTTGTTCGACGTCCTTGTCGATGCTCATGGGAGCCTCCAGTGAGGAGACGGTTCGGGCGATTCCCTCGCCTGTTCCGCGATAGGGTTGTGACCGACGGATCCTCCGTCGCGGGGGGGCACAAGGAGAACCAACAACCGCGAAAAACCGTTCAGATCGGAGGAGGTCGACGGGTTTACGGGGCGTAGACCCCTGCGCACGATCCGCACCAGGGCGCATGATCCGCACAGACCGACCGCCCGCCGGGATCAGGCGTCCCGCACGGCGAGGGTCGCCACGCAGACGCCGAGGGTCATGTGGACCTGTCTCACGACCCGGAGCCCCGCCTGTTCCACCAGGGATGCGAGCTCGGAGGCGCTCAGGAAGGTCTCGATCGATCGAGGAAGATACTGATAGGCACCGGACCCGTCGCGAGCGACCAGCGATGCCGTCCACGGCATGATCCGCGAGCAGTACAGCCGGTTCGCCCACCGCACCGGCGCGAACCGGGGCTCGGCGAACTCGAGGATCACCAGACGCCCCCCCGGCTTGAGCACTCTGGCGAACTCCGCCAGGGCCGTGGAGGGCTCGGTGACGTTCCGAATGCCGAAGGCGATGCTCACCACATCGAAGCGTTCATCGGGTTGATCCAGGGCCATCGCGTCGGCATGGACGTAGCTCGGGCGTCGGTCCTCGGGAAGACGCACCGCCTTCTCCCGAGCCCGGTCGAGCATCTCCGGCGTGAAATCGCCGCCCACGACCTCGTCGGCACCAGCCCGGACGAAGGCTTCGGTGAGATCCCCCGTGCCGCAGGCGACATCCAGAACCGCATCCCCGGGCCGGATGTCCGCCAGACGGACCGCCCGCCGCCGCCAGGCCTGATCCCGGCCGAAGGAGTGGAGACGATTGTTGAGGTCGTAGCTGCCTGCGATCGAGGCGAACATCGCCCGTACCTTGCCCGCCTTCTCGGCCGACTGATGCGGGTTTCGAGCCAGTTCCTGGGGGCTCCAGGCCCTGGAGGCCGTCTCAGGGCCTTCTGGCGGGGCTTCTGACATGGCTCGAGTATAGGACCCCCCGCCATCGCCCGGATGGAACAGAATTCGATAGTGGAACGGGTCTTCGGTACGATGAACGGAACATCCCCGTGGCTCGCCTGGTCGCGACCCGGAGGATCAACGATGTGAGCCCCGTTCCATGATCATTGACGCTCAGACCCGGATCTGGCCATCCGTCGATCGCCTCGGACGAGAGTCCGCGGACATCGCACGGCGGCAGCAGGCCTCCCGATGGATCCGGGAATCGGCCGAACCCGGCCAACTCGAAGTCGATCTGGATCCGATCGATGCCGCGCTGGTCTTCGGGTATCGATGCGAGCGACAGGACGCCTCCATCGCCAACGAGTGGGTCGCCGACGTGGTCGCCCGTAGCCGCGGCCGTCTCATGGGGGTCGCCGGCATCGATCCGATGTCCACCGACGCCCTCGACGAGCTCGCTCGTGCCGTCGACATGGGATTCGTGGCCGTGACCGTCTGCCCGTCCGATCAGGGCTTCCATCCGACCAATTCGACGGCCATGCGACTCTGGGAACGATGCCAGCACCTGGGTCTTCCCGTCTTCGTGAGCCGACCCGGCCCGCCCTGCCCCGGCGCGATCCTCGAGTTCGACCGTCCCCTGAACTGGGACGAGGTCGCCAGATCGATTCCCGAACTCTCCGTGGTCCTCAGCGGGATCGGATCGCCCTGGGTCGAGGAGACCCTCCTCCTCCTCCAGAAGCACCCGAGGATCTTCGCCGACACCGCCGGCCTGGTGAAGCGCCCCTGGCAGCTCTTCCAGGCCCTGCTGGGCGCCTCCTCGATGGGCATCACCGAGAAGCTGCTCTTCGCCAGCGGCTGGCCGGCCGAGACCCCGGCCAAGGCGATCGAGACCATCTACTCGGTCAACGGCTTCAGCCACGGCACCCAGCTGCCGTCGATCCCCCGACCCCAGCTCCGCTCCATCGTCGAGCGAGACCTGCCGACGGTGCTCGGCATGCCGATCGCGCCGACCGCCTCTTCGGAGAAGGCCGCCGAGTCGACCTCCGAAGCCACGCCCCTGCAGGACGAGGCCTGATTCCAAGATGAAGCGAGCGATCGCCCGGGCGACCCTCCGAACCCTCCTTCCGGTGATGATCCTGATGGCGTTCGGCGTCTCGTGCGCCCCCACCTCGCCCGAAGGCTCCCTCGCCCTCACCTCCCGGACCGCCCGCCCCGTGAGACTGGATGCGGGCTTCAGTCACGGTGCCTACGCCGTCGACCCCGCAGGGGTCTCGATCATCATGTCCACCGTGCCCCTGGAGGACCTCCAGAGCGGCGACTTTCAGGATGCCCAGCTCGTCGACATCCAGGTGATGTGGGAACCAAGGGCGGGACGCACCCCGGTCAGCAGGGATTCCACCAACCTCATCATTCGATACGTGGTGCTGGTCGGCGATCAGGTCGGCATCTACGGGGGCGGCGGATTCGGCTGGCCGACCGGCACCCCCGGCAAGACCGGTTTCGGACTCGACATCACCGGCAGCAGTCTCGCCCTCGTCGACTCGACCGACCAGTTCCGAGACCTGCTCAGCCCGGCCACGCTTCTGGGCACGGTCGGGGGCCCGCTGGATGCAGCCCTCACCGTGAAGATGCGGGACACCCTGAGCCAGATCGTGACCGACCGCCTGGGGCGACCCCGGTGGGTGCTCGATGCTCCCTTCCCGCTCTCCCCCGACCGCAGCTGAAGTTCGTCACCCGGTGCCGGAGGCGAGCACCTGCCGCGCCAGCGGCCGGAGATCGGTGGCGGCATCGCTGGCGGGCATCGGCAGATCACCGGGGCCCACCAGTCGCAGCTCGTCGTGTTCCCAGCCCGGTGGCTCGGACGGAGTCCCGCCCTCGATCTCCATCCGGAACACGACCTCCCAGGTGCCCACCACCCGGTCCTCGAGGACGGCGAGGGCGACCGGATCGATTCGAGCCTCGCATCCGGTCTCCTCGTGCAGCTCCCGCCGCACGACCTCGACCAGATCCACGCGGCCGTCCGGGTCGGGCTCGACGCCTCCCCCCGGAAGGTATTCCCAGCATCCCGGGTAGGACGCGCTGGCGGCACTGCGTCGACCCGCGAGCAGCCTCGGACCCTGAGCCGCATCGTCGACCACCGCGAGGCCCTTGATGCCGAGGGGGCGGACGCCGGTGTCGAAACCCAGACGTCGCACCGCATGAAACCGGTAGCTGGTCGGCGCCAGATGGATGGTGGCGCCGGCGTGCCCGTTCCGAACCACGCCCAGAACATGGAGCAGATCCCCGTCGTGGTATCGAGGATTCGACTCGCACAGGGTCCGCCACAATGCGTCGACCTCCCCCAGGTCCACGTCGGCGGGCACCCAGCGATCGGAAAGCACGTTCAGGACCGGAGGCCGACGAAGCCTGATCAGTCGACCGTGCTCAGGTGACGAGCGATCAACGATCGTCGGTCTCCCCCACGACCACTTCGGCCCGCTGCGTGTCGCCGAGCTCCTCCAGGTCGTCTCCCTGGATGTAGTCACGTGGCTTGTAGAACTTCGCCACCCCGACGAAGACGATCGCAGCTCCCAGCATGATCCAGGTGAAGAACCAGTAGTAGCTTGCGCCCGGAAGCGTGGAACCACCTCCGATCACGAGGGACGACTCGAAGGGGGCCGCCATCCCGAGCCTGGCGTTCTCCTCGAGCACCTCCCGGCTCGGCCTCTCGGCACCCGGGACGTTCTTCTCCCGCCAGGTGAGCGGGCGAGCGAGTTCCGCGTCGATCTCATCCGGCGACATCGCCCTCGGTGGAGCCACCGATCGGTGATGAACGTCGTCGTCGGTGTAGTACTCGCCGTCCTCGCCCTCGGTGGTGACCTGGAAGGTCGAACCATCGATGATCGTGTACCTGATGCCCGATCCCACCCCATCGACCAGCTCCTGGCCCTGGGTCAGGTTCGGCAGCAACCGATCCTCGCCCGATTCACGCCATTGGCGCTCGATCTCCTTCGCGGCGGCCCGGAGTCGGGATTCGACCTCGGGGGAGACGACCGCGTCGGCCTGCTCGGGGATCTGGATGATGCTGTTCACCTGTCCGGTGAACACGTTCCCCAGAGCGACGGTGAGCAGAAAGAGGCTCATGACGAAGGACTTCATCTGCGGGGGAGCCTGCCGGTAGCTGAACTCCAGCCCGGTGATCGACACCATGACCTCGGCGGCGGTGATGATCACGTAGGCCAGGAGCTGCCATCCGACGTTGGGGGTCAGCCCGTTGTCGATCCAGCTCTCGATCAGCCCCGACAGACCGAAGGCCGCGACCGTGACGAAGAAGCCGATCGAGATCTTTCGAATCGGCGTCAACGGGAAGAACCTGCTGATCAGCGGATAGGCGACGTAGGTCGAGATCGGAATGAACAGGAGGATCAACAGGGGGTTGATCGCCTGAATCTGACTCGGCAGAAGTTCGTATCCGAAGATGCTTCGATCCATCTTCGTGGCCTGGAGGACCCATGCTCCGCCGGTCTGGTCGTAGAGGGACCAGAAGACGGCGATGAACAGATACACCGGCACCAGCTTGAGGATGACCCGAAGCCCCTCTCCGGTGAAGGTCTCCTTGAAGAAGGAGAGCCCACGAGGCTGGATGTGGACGAACTTGCCGCGTCCGGTCCAGAACACCACGGTTGCGATGAACATCAGGACGCCGGGCACCCCGAAGGCCCATCCCGGGCCGTACTTCGACAACAGGACCGGAGTGAGGGCGGTCGCGAGAAGCGAACCGAAGTTGATCGAGAAGTAGAACCAGCCGAAGACGCGATTGAGGAGCTGCTGATTTCCCCGCCCGAACTGGTCCCCGACATGGGCGGACACGCACGGCTTGATGCCGCCCGAACCGATGGCGACCAGGGCAAGGCCTGCGAAGAGCCACCCCCTCGGCTCCATCGTGGCCTCGAGCATCGCCGAAGGCATGTCCATCAGGGCCAGGAAGGCGTGCCCGATCACGTAGACCGAGGACAGGATCATGATGGTCAGGTACTTGCCGAGGAAGGCGTCGGCGATGATCGCCCCGATCAGCGGGCAGACGTAGGCGGCGGCCGTGAAGTAGGCCATCAGCCCGCGGGCCTCGGGCTCGTTGAGGAAGTCCGTCTGGCCGGCGGAGTTGAGCAGGTACGTCGTCGCGAAGATCACGAGGATCGACTTCATGCCGTAGAAGCTGAAACGCTCCGCGGCCTCGTTGCCCACGATGTAGGGGACACCACCCGGCATGGTGGTGCGGTCCTGCTCTGGCATGGTCAGGTACTTGGACATGTCTTCGGTTGCTCCGGGGTGTCTTCCGGGTGATCATATAGGGGCCTGCCTCTCACCGCCCCGGAAGCCCCCATGACCTCCACTGCACGCCTGCTCGTCCAGTGTCCCGATGGCCGGGGGATCACCGCCGCGGTGACCGCCTTCATCTCGGAACGAGGCGGAAACCTCCTTGACCTCGAACAGCACACCGACCCCGATCACGGCGAGTTCATGCTGCGAACGGTGCTGGAATCGACCGAGCCCGCGTCGGATCTCGGTGCCGCCTTCTCAGCGGTCGCCGAGCGGTATGACATGCGTTGGCGACTGGTGGATGCCGACCGCCCCCAGCGCATCGCGGTGCTGGCCGGTCGAAACCTTCACTGCCTGGTCGACATCCTCTACCGGGCCTCGACCGGAGATCTTCCGGGCGAGGTCGTCTCGGTGATATCGAACCACCCCGACGCCTCCGACTCCGCCGGACATCACGACGTTCCCTTCCATCACCTCCCGGTCGATGCCGAGGATCCAGATCGACAACCGAGGATGCTCGGGGAACTCCTGGATCGCCTCGACCCCGACCTGGTGGTGCTGGCCCGCTACATGCGGATCCTGCCCCCCGACCTGGCCTCACGCTGGTCCGAACGGATGATCAACGTCCATCACTCTTTCCTGCCCGCCTTTCCGGGTGCCGATCCCTACCGACAGGCGTACCACCGGGGAGTCAAGCTGGTCGGAGCGACCGCGCACTACGTGACTCCGGAACTGGACGAGGGACCGATCGTCGCCCAGGCCGCCGCACCGGTGGATCACCACCAGTCGGTCACCGACCTTCGCCGGGTCGGCGCCGATCTCGAACGGATGGTGCTCGCCGATGCGGTCCGCGCCCATCTCCAGGACCGCATCCTGGTCAAGGACGGACGGACCATCGTCTTCCGTTGAGATCCCCGGTCACCCGGTGACCATGGGCTCCATGAACAAGGGACCGTTGTCGGGGCCGAGCGGAATGCCGAGCGACGTCCAGACCAGAAGCAGCACCGGCCAGACCATGAGCAGGGCGATGGTGTAGGGCAGCATCAGCGAGAGCACCGATCCGATCCCCGCCCCGGGGACGTATCGACGCATGAAGACGATGATGATGACCAGATAGGGATTGAGCGGGGCGATGATGTTGGTGGTCGAATCACCGACCCGGTACGCGGCCTGGGTGAGTTCGGGCGACACTCCCAGCCCCAGGAAGAGGGGCACGAACACCGGGGCGAGCAGGAACCACTTCGCGCTCGCCGAACCGATGAAGAGGTTGAGGCCCGCGGTCAACAGGATCACCGCGACCACGAGGAGCTCCCGGGGCAGATTCCAGCTGGAGAGCACCTCGATCCCGCGGATCGCAAGAATGGTCCCCAGTCCACTCTCCGAGAACCACGCGACGAACTGACCGCAGAAGAACGCGAGAACGATGTAGCCGCCCATCGAGGCCATCGACTTGGTCAGCATGCCGGCGGCGTCACGGTCCCCCTTGATCGTCCCGTTGGCGATGCCGAACACCACGCCGGGCACCAGGAAGAGCACGAACAGCATCGGCACCATGGCCTCCGCCCAGACCGGCATCTCCACGCCGGGACGGAGTTCGATGGTTCCGGACAGCGGGGCTCCCGGCACAAGGACCAGCAGCAGCAGCCCCACGCCGACGAGGAGGGTCGCGAAGCCCGCCGCGACCAGCGGTCGGCCCTCGGGCCGATCGACGTCCTCGTCCTCGCTCGCCGCCGCCCTGCCCGCCGCGATCTGACGTTCGACCTCCGCCTTGTCGAAGCGGGGCTCGACCACGAACGCGGTGACCAGCCATCCGACGATCGTCACGAGGAACGTCGAGGCGATCATGAAGTAGTAGTTGGCGGTCACTGGGACCACTGCATTCTCGTCCAGGAGCTGCGCCGCCTGCTGGGTGGCCCCGCCCAGCAGCGGATCGATCGCGGTGATCGCGAGATTCGCACTGAACCCCCCGCCCACACCGACGAACACCGCGGCGATCCCGACCAGGGGCGATCGCCCCATGCTCGCGAAGATCGCGGCCGCCAGCGGGGGCAGCACCACGTAGCCCGCATCGGTCGCCATCGAACTCATGACCCCCGCGAAGACGAGGCCCGGAACCACCAGCATCCGGGGAGTGACCCGGATGAGGATCTTCAGGATCGCCGCGATCAGTCCGGTCCGCTCCGCGACCCCGATGCCCAGCATCGCCACCAGCACCACTCCGAGGGGGGCGAAGCCGGTGAAGTTCTCGACCATCGAGGTCCAGACCCATTCCAGCCCCTCTCCCGAGAGGAGCGGCTTCACCACCACCACCGCGTCGTTGGTCGGATTGACCGCGGACCATTCCAGCATCGCTCCCAACTGGGAGAGCGCCAGCACCAGAAGCGCTCCAAGAAGGAAGAGCGTGACCGGATCGGGGAGTCGATTGCCGATCCGCTCGATGGCGCCCAGCAGTCCGCGTGATTGAGTGCTCATGAAGCCTCCGGTGTCTCGTGGAGTTCCGATTCCATCGCGAAAGTCATTCTCGCCCGATCCTTGACCACTCCGGGGAATCGCAGGGCGCGATCATGCATCACGCACCACACGCCCGGCGCGAGGAACTGCACCGCGAGCAGGGCCTCGGTCAGGTTCTGCGTGGCGTCGGTGTGACGAAGTTCGTAGGGACGCATCGCCCCGGTCATCACAACCGGGACGTCGAGACCCTCCAGACGGCCATGGAGGAGACGCCCGGTCTCGGCCAGTCGGTCGGTTCCATGGACCACGACGACCCCGTCGTGATCCCGCACCCGCTGCGCGACGGTCGCCACGATCAGCTCGAGATCCTCGGAGGTGAGATCGAGACTGTCCTTGTTCATCAGGGCGACGCGGGAGAGCTCGACCCCACCGAGTTCCAGCCCCGCGAGCATCACGTCGAGGTTGCTCACCCGGTTGCTGAGGACTCCGCCCAGTTCGTCGTAGGTCTTCTCGATCGTGCCGCCGGTGGTCACCAGGGCGATTCGCTTCCGGCTGCTCACGGCGCGTCCTCCGGAGCGACCGCGAACTCGGCCTGCCGGGGCATGAGACAGACCCGGTCGTTGCATGCCTGCCATCCGAAGACCAGCACCACCGTGGCATCGGGGGATTCACGACGGATGGTGATCGGAATCGAGAGCTCCCCCTCGTGCACCAGCACCCCCTCCTTCCAGGGTTCACCGATCGGCCAGTCGACCTCGACCGTGCCTCCCGAGACCGCCTCCAGCGTGATGCCCACCAGCCCTTCGGCGGCCTCGGCGTCACCGGGATCATGGGCGTTGACGTGCCAGCCGTCCGCGGCCCTCATCAGGAGCAGATGACCGCCGGGACGGTCGGGGTCGGGCACGATCGCGGCGAGCACGCCGCCGTCGTCGTCGGGATCGGCCTCCCCGTCCCCCTCGCCGGGACCGGACGTCGAACCGAGCGTCTCCAGTCGACCGGCCCGCTCGGGATCGAGTCGGGCGAGTCGACGAAGGGCCATCACCGAACGGATCGGCCCCACCGGATTGGTCGCGATCGACACGCTCGACGCGGCGAGGAACGCCTCCAGATCCTCGAGGTACGCGACGTTCCCGGTGAGCTCCGCCAGCTCGGCGAGCACGAGCATCATGGTGCCGGCCCCGCTGGGCATCGCACCGTCGTTGAGATTGCTCGCCCTCACCAGCAGGTCCGCCTGATCGGGTCGGGTGTCGAACCAGATGCCGGACTCCGGATCGCGGAAGTGCCGACGGGCCGCCGCGACCAGGGCCTCGGCCTGCTCGAGTCGTTCCGCCTCGCCGGAGACCCGGTGCAGGGCGATGAGCCCATGAGCGAGCAGGGCGTGATCGTCGAGATACGCCGGCCCCCCGAGGACGTCTCCGCGAGCGTTCCGTCTCAGATCGTCCACGCCACCGAGACGGGCCAGCACCCCGTCGGCGGCGCGGGAGGAGGCCTCGACGTAGGCGGGCTCCTTCAATGCCGCACCGGCCTCGGCGAGGCCGCCGATCATGAGCCCGTTCCAGGAGGCGAGCACCTTGTCGTCGAGGCCGGGCTGGGGGCGTCGATCCCTCGCCTCCAGCAGCGCCCGGTCGATCATCATGAGCCGACGCTCGAACTCTTCGGGCTCGATTCCCACCGCGGCGGCGAGTCGTTCCGGACGGTCCGAAAGCCGCAGCACGTTGGAGGGCGGGTCGTCGGGGTGATGCGGGTCCCGGAAGTTCGGCCCCCGGTCCAGCCCGTAGACCTCGAGGGCGAACGCCGATTCCCCGGCGAGATCCGCACCGGCGAGAGCCTCGGTGATCTCCTCCGGTCGCCAGACATGAGTGGCGCCCTCACGGGCATCGACCTCGGCGTCCTGGGCGGATCGGAAGGCCCCGTCGTCCTCGGTCATCTCGCGGAGCACGTAGTCCGCGAGATCCCGGAGCACCCGGGCGTGATAGGCGTCCCCGGACCCGGCCACGCTTCGGGCGTACAGCGACGCGAGCTGGCCGTTGTCGTAGAGCATCTTCTCGAAGTGCGGCACCGTCCAGGTTCCATCCACCGCGTAGCGATGGAATCCCCCGGCGACCTGGTCGTGGATCCCCCCGACCGCCATGCGATCGAGGGTGTGACGAACCGCCTCGACCGCCTCGGGCCGATCCGCGGCGGCGTCCATCAGCACCTCGAGATACACCGGCTGCGGGAACTTCGGAGCTCCTCCGAAGCCGCCCTCGCTCGCGTCGTGATAACGAAGCAGGGCCGTGACCACCGCATCATCGAGCGACGCGGAGAGATCCTTCCGACCGGTGGGCGAGGCGAGTTCGCCACGAACCACCTCGGCGATCCGCGCCCCCTGGGCCTCGACCTCCTCCCGCTGATCGCGCCAGGCCCTCGAGATCGTCCCCAGCAGTTCGGTGAACGAGGGTCGCCCGGGCATCGGCTCGGGCGGGGAGTAGGTGCCGACCACGAAGGGGGCCAGCGTGTCGGGATCGAGGAACGCGTTGAGCGGCCAGCCGCCGGACGCCCTGCCCTCGGTCATCCGGGTGAACACCTGGCAGGCGGTCATGTAGATGTCGTCGACGTCGGGACGCTGCTCCCGATCGACCTTGATCGGCAGGAAGTCCCGGTTCAGGATCGCGGCGATCGAGGGATCCTCGAAGCTCTCCCGCTCCATGACGTGGCACCAGTAGCAGGTCGAGTAGCCGATCGAGAGGAAGATCGGCACATCACGACGCCGCGCCTCCTCCAGGGCCTCGGGCGACCACGGCCACCAGTCAACCGGGTTGAAGGCGTGTTGCAGGAGATAGGGACTCGACTCCAGACGAAGTCGGTTGCCCTCTTCCTGGTTCGCCCCCTCGCGAGGCGGTTCCGAGGAGGACATCGTTGCTCCTTGAATGATCGAGGAGAGGGCCAGACAGCTCAGCACCGCGCACATGGATCGCATGGCGTCAGTCTACGACCGGAATCGCATCCGGATCCGGGGCCTCATTCGTCGTCGTGTTCCACGGCCACCTGGCTGCCGCCCCCACCACGCTGCTGGTAGACGAATCCCACCACCGCGGCGGTCAGGACGAGCAGGGGGAAGACCCCGGGGTGGATGAGCATCTGCTCACGGACCACCGAGGAGACCGAGGGGACGTGAAGCAGCAGGGCGACGGATCCCATGATGAACATCGCCCCTCCGCCGACGCTGGTGAAGACGATCACCACCACGCGGAAGAACATGAAGCTGAGGAGGGCGAGGGCGATGAAGCCCATGCCGCCGCCGGCCCAGGCCAGCGATGCCTGATCGGGGTTGAGGAACGTCCAGAGGGTGGCACCGATGCCGGCCCCCGCGATGCCCGCGAAGAGAGCCACCGTGTAGCGAAGGAGAGGCGACGCGATCGCGGCCAGGAGGATGCCGAGGGCCACGGCCACCACCATCGACTTGCCGACCTCCGCGCTGACCAGCCGTCCGACGCCGAAGCCGAGCATCAGCGACAGGACGACCACGATCGCCTTGTGCCAGCGATAGCCCTGCATCACGCAGGCCGCACCGACCGCGGTCACGATCGCCGCTCCGATGACGGGGACCGTGGAGAGCATCTGAAGGATCGCCTCCGGACGCCTGGCAAGGTCGAGGGAGGCGATGAGCTCCTCCCAGGTCTGTGCAAAGCTGGGAACGTCCGCGGCGAGAAGGATGGCTGACATGGAGCTGGCTCCGACGATGTGACCGCCATCCCGGCCTCTGCCGGGATGCGCGTCTCCTGTATCGGTCGGATTCCGTTCTGGAGACCAATTCCATCCCCTCACCATCCGCCAGGGGCGGAAAGAGGGCCGGAACGAGGGTTTGAACATCCCGGGGGGCGATCGGATCCCCCCCCTTGGTCATCGAAGGAGGTGCCTCAGCAGGGGCCCCACAAGGAGAAGATCAGGGCCAGATCCTCGCCGTCGACGACGCCGTCCCCGTTGAGATCGGCGGCACAGTCCCGGCATCGCCCCCACGCACCGAAGAGCAGCCCCATGTCTCCCGCGCCGACCCGGCCATCCCCGTCGAGATCCGCCTGGGTGCAGCCAGGCACGCTCGTCATGTCCACCCTGAAGGTCATGGCGACGGAGGAGGACGCCGTCTGGAAACCACCGATCAACCGCGGCGCGAAGTCATCGGCGATCTCGAGATGCCGGACCTCTCCGGACTCGGGATCGAACCGAAGCTCCTCCTCGAGGAAGAGTCGGAAGGCCAGCCTCTCTCCGTTCTCGAAGCGATAGATCCTGACCCTCCCGTCCTCGAATCCGATCGTGACGAACGGAACGGCGTTCGCCGAGGAGAGCTCGCCGATCGCGATCGACATCGCACCTTCCGGAAGTGAGACCGCGAACCCGGTCTGAATCCACGGCTCGAGAGGGTTCAGGAGGACCAGGGCGTCGTTCTCGGTGATCACCAGGGTCTCCATCGAGCCATCCCAGTCCAGGTCGGCCGAAGCGAAGTCCACCGCGGCACCCGGCAGGTCGAGGGTGTTGATCAGCTGAAGACCGTTGCCGGGCGCATCGAAGGGCCGGAGGACGTAGAACTTCGCGCCTCCCACAAGGCCCTCCTCCGTCCCGCCGACACCGATCGGAGCATCAGGATCCTTCTTGTTCTCGTCGTCGATGGGATCCGAAGGTCCGGGGTCGTCTCCGACCTCGACCTCGCCGTTCTCGGAAGCGCCGCTGTCGGTGGTCTCGACGGCACGGGTCACTCCCCGCGAGCCCCCCTCCTTCGAGGTCACGGCGACTCCACGACGTGCGGCGAGCATGCCCTCCCCGAAACCGATCGGCACGATCGACACCGGCTCGCCGGAGATCGTGAGGGTCGGACCGATCGACCAGTCGCGGTCGTCCGCTCCACCGGCATTGAAGAAGAGACGAAGCGTTCCGAAGTCCTTGCCGTCGGCGGTGATCACGGCGATGTCGCTCGTCCCGTCGCCGTTGAAGTCCCCCGCGGTGCCGTCGACGATGTTGTTCCCCGCGAAGAAGCTGATCGCCGGCGTGAACTCGCCCCCCGGCACGCGAAGCAGGACGTCGACCATGCCGTCCGCCCTGAAGAAGACGAAGTCGCTTCCTCCACTGCCGTCGAAGTCCGAGACGTCGATCTCGACGATCCGCGAGCTGTACGGCTCCGACACCTGGACCTCCTCGGCCTCGAGCAGCATCGACGCCGGTTCGATGGTGGCGGTGGCTCTCGCATCGAACGGCCCGAAGGTGTCCAGTTCGACCTCGAAATCGACGTCCACCGCGAAGGGCGCCTCGATCAGTCCGAATCGCGGCATCAGGACCATGCCTCCCCCCGAGGTTCCGATGATCTCCAGCTGGGTCCCGATCGGCGGGAAGGAACCGTTGAAGCCCGAAAGACGAAGGCCGCCGATCATCTCCGCCGGATCCTCCGCCGTGAGGAAGGGCTTGGAGAACTCGCGGTCGGCGTCCATCAGGATCCGCAGGCACGCCATGGGGTCGATCGTCATCTCGTCGACGGACACCTCCGTGCCTCCGGCGAGCTCGAGCGAATTGATCCCGGAGGCTCCCGCATCGGGCCTGTCGACCAGGATGCGGTTGATGTTCGACAACTGGCAGTCGGCATCGGTGATGCGGAAGCGGCCGGGGGCCCCGAAGCCGTCTCCCTCGATGCGAACGGTGCCGAAGATGTCGATTCCAAGGCCCGGCGGATCGCACCCCGGCGCGATGATCTCCGTGCTGCTGCCGCGCACGAGCAGGTCGAAGGCGGTCGCGCCGGTGGTCACCACCTGGAGCGGACCCGCGAGCAGGAATTCGACGTCGTCTCCGGGACCGGGGACGACGCCCTCGGACCAGTTCGACGGGTCGTTCCAACTGCCTCCTGCCGGATTGATCCACTCGTAGGTCGGCGTCTGACCCATCGCCCGGTCCACGCCCGTCCCCAGGAGGACGAACATCGCACAGGCAAGGAACAGGATGTGTCGACATGATCGAGACATGATGAGGCGCTCCCAGTTTCGGAGAAGGCGAGGATGCCGGAATCCAGCGTAGTGGAGGCCCCCTCCCGACCTCCAGAACAAAAGGACGCCCCACCGGAGGAAAGTCCCTTCGGATGCTTGAAACCGGGGTTGTCATGCGGGGCAGTCCGATCAGCGGCGGAGTCGGCGTCGTCCCACGACCGACACCTTCGGCCGGGTTCGAGCCTGGAAGATGATGCCTCCGACGGCGAGGACCGCCACCCCGATGATCGAGGGCACGATCGGCGGTGGAGCGCCGTCGCCGAAACGGGCCCAGGCCCCGGTCGCGGCGGCGGCCATCAGCCAGGCGCCCGCGATGGCGGTTCCCGCGATCGCCACCCGCTGGGGCAGCAGCAGCCCGAGCAGCAGCGCGCAGATGCCGCACACCGTGGCGAGGGCCATGACCAGGTCGATCGTGCCGGGAGGCACCGTGGCGGTCATGTCGCGCCACCACCGCTGGAACCCTTCGGGAATCCCGGGGTCGAGATCGGGCAGGTCCCCCACCAGTCCTTCCGCCATCTCGCCGAGTCGATCCCGCATCGTCTCACCGACCTGATCGGCGACCTGATCGGTGACCTGGTCCGTCATCTGGTCCGACCATCCGGGCGGCGCTTCCTGCGAAGTCCGCCATGTCAAGGACACCGTCGATCCTGCTCCCGGGGAGTCGACCCCGCCTCCCCCGGCCACCGCCAGGCCCAGCACCAGGACCAAGGTGGCCACTGCGATCCCGAGGAGCACCGCAAGGGCGAGCCTCACCAGCACCGCCGCGATCAAACCTCCGAGCAGTGGAAGCAAGATGACCCAGACCACCGGCGGAATGCCGAGCCCCTGGATGATCGCGGGGAGCAGCTCGGCCCGGCTGGCCGCGGCCAGCCGAAGTCCGACCAGCGCCCCCAGCGACGCCGCCCCCAGCACCACGGCGGGACGCAGGATCCTCCCGCCGAACAAGAGCAGCAGGACCCCCGTAGCAGCCACCGCGGCCAGGATCAGGGGATCGATCGCCCCCCAGTCACCGACCAGGCCCCCCCCGAACGACCCGGGGTCCGCAGACCCCCCCGAAGCCGCCTCGGCGTCCTCGTACGGGGTTCGATCTGGAGTGTGGATCAGGGTCATGAGAGGGTCGGCAGCCTTGGCTGGGTCCCGGGATCGGTCCAGTCTGGACCGGGGCGGGCCCAAAGGACGATATCGGTGCCATCGCCCGTCAGGATCGAATCAAGGAGCTCCCGAGATGTCCGAAGATTCCACGCCGCCTCCGGCCCCGCTCTCCGAACTGAGGGAGCGGATCGACACCCTGGACCGCAGGCTCGTCGAACTCCTGAACGAACGAGCCGAGGTGGTGGTGCAGGTCGGCCGGACCAAGCAGCACGACGGCACGCCGATCTACGCTCCGGACCGGGAGTCCTCGGTGCTGGGACGGGTCCTCGAGTCCAACGAGGGGCCGCTGCCGGACCGCACCCTCGAAGGCATCTGGAGGGAACTGATGTCGGGCTCGTTCCGACTCGAGCGGCCGCTGCGTATCGGCTTCCTGGGGCCGGCGGGTTCCTTCAGTCACCTCGCCGCCCTGAGGCACTTCGGCTCGAGCACCGAGTTCGTGCCGGTGCCGGCGATCGAGTCGGTGGTCGAGGACGTGGTGACCGGCCGCTCCGACTACGGCCTCGTCCCCTATGAGAACTCCATCGGCGGATCGATCACCGAGACTCTCGACGCCCTCGCCGAACTCGACGCTCCGGTCTGCGCCGAGACCCTGGTCGCGATCGACCAGGCGCTGATGGCCAACTGCGCTCCCGACGAGATCAAGGCGGTCGCCAGCAAGCCGGAAGCCCTCGCACAGTGCCGGAAGTTCCTGAGGACGAATCTCCCGACCGTGGAGATCATCGAGACGACCAGCACCTCGGCCGCCGTGCAGCGCGCCGCGGCGGCTCCGCGCACCGCGGCGATCGGCTGCCGACTCGGCGGACGGATCCACAAGGTGAAGGTGCTCTTCGACCGCATCCAGGACCGCACCGAGAACATCACCCGCTTCCTGGTCATCGGACGACAGGAACCCGGGCCGACCGGCAACGACCGGACCACCGTCCAGTTCCAGACCGATCACCGTCCCGGAGCCCTGGTCGACGTCCTCGCGGAGTTTCGCGACGCCGGCGTGAACCTCGCCCACATCGACAAACGCCCCTCCGGCCTGGACAACTGGAGCTACACGTTCTTCATCGACCTCGAGGGCCACCGCGAGGATGCCGCCGTGGCCGCCGCGATCGAATCGGCTCGCGCCCACTGCGTCAGCCTGAACGTGAGGGGATCGTTCCCCCGCGCCAAACGCGTGCTCTGACCCGCGGGACCGATCGACTTCGAATCCGGTTTCGGACCCTCCAGACCCGATTTCGAACCCCCGGCCCCCTCCCCCACGAAAACTCGGGATGTTCTGACCGGGTTCCCGGGAGCCCGCCACCCTGGGGGCCGATGCTGATCGGTGAGGCTTGTTGCCACCGCCCCGGAGAATCGCCATGCCCGCCACCACGAAGACGGCGAACCTGTTCCTCGCCACCATTCTTGGTCTCGTCGCCGCGACCACCGGCAGCCCCCCCGTCGACCGGCCGACCGGTGATGCGGAGGAGACGGCCATCCCACAGGGCACCTGGGAACTGACCCGCCCGCGGTCCTCCTCATGGAAGCCGCGGCGGTTCGAGGTCCGGACCACCACCATGCTTCGTGATTGCGGCGGCACGCCCGTCGGGGACACCCTGCACGGGCGCATCTCGATGGTGTGCGACGCCTCGGGTGCGAAGCTTCTGGTCGAACGCTGGGGCGGCAACGGGGGGTACGTCCGGTGCGTCTTCGACGGCGAGACCGTCACCTGGTTCGTCCCCTCCATGCAGTCGTTCGAACGATCGCTTCCCACCCCCACGGGAGGCATCGAGACCGAGACCGGAACGAAGCCATGGTCCTGGTTGCGATCACCGCGATCCGTCGACCGCTTCGGCCCCGCCACCTCGCATCTCTTCGAGGTCCTGCACTTCGACGGCTTCGCCGACTTCGAGGTGACCGGAGGGCCGACACCGGTGGATCTCGGTCCGGTCCGGGGCATCGGCTTCGCCGGCCGACCTGCGGATCTCGACCATCCGAACACCGAACCGGATGCCGTGCATGTCGCGCTTTCCGATCACCCGCTCGGGTTCCCGCTCGCGATCGCCACCCGACTGCCCGACGGGCGGACGCTCGAGTTCGAGTATCACGACTGGGCGATCGAGACCGACGAGGGAACGACCGGCTCGTTCAGGTACGCCGACCCCTCCCGTTTCGACCCGACCCCGCCCGCGGACTGGACGGAGGTGATGACGATCAGGCTTCCGGGGACCGATGAAGCGGTCCGCCACATCACGGGTGCCGGATTCGCCGGTCGTTCAGCCGCTCCGGTCATCGTCGGTGCGGACCGGGAAACACCGTTCGATGCCTTCGAGAACGACGGCCCGGTCGCGGTGCTCTTCCACGACATGCATGACGAGATGTCGATGGAGAACCTGATCGAGGCCACCACCGGTTTCGACCTGACGATCCGTGGCGTGCAGGTCGGTGGCGAGCGCCGTTCCGGCACCCACCGGGTCGCCCCCGACCACCTGGAGCGGATCTGGGGATTCGATCGGCTGCCGGCCCTGGTCATCCTCGACGGCGACCGCACGGTGCTCGAGGCACGATCACCGTGGTACGGCCCCAACGGTCTTCCCGCCACCGACATGCCGGTCGCCACCGCGACCGGAACCGAGGACTGAATCACCGCCCCGGAGGATTCATCCTCCGTCCGAGCCGGATTCCCTAGAAGATGATTCGCACCGCGACCTGAAGAATGGCGAGCGCCATCGCGCCGGCGATGAGATCGTCGACCAGGATGCCCAGCCCTCCGCCCAGCCGCTGCAGGCCGTTGGCCGGAGGCGGCTTGAGGATGTCGAGGATCCGGAAGAGCAGGAAGCCTGCGGCGACCATCGCCAGGTTGAACACCAGCGGCGAGCAGTCGGCCGGCGGCACCACCGTCCCGCTCCAGCTTGCGACCCCGGCCCAGGGGAGGGCCAGCAGCGCGATCGACTGACCGGCGACCTCGTCGGCGACCACCTGGCCGGGATCCTTGCGACCGAAGGTCCTCTCCGAATCCACCCCGAAGCGGATGCAGGCGATGCAACCGATGCCGAGGGTCAGCAGCAGACAGACGTCGATGATCCAACCCGGCTGACCGGCCAGCAGCAGAATCCCCGCAAGGATCGCCGGGGGCAGCGATCCCCAGGTGCCGGATGCCGGACGAAGAAAGCCCAGGCCCATCGAGGTCACCGCGAGCATCGGGACGACGCCCATGCTTCGTGCNGCGGCGGCGGGGCCGGGGCGGGTCCCTCCTTCATTCACTGCCTCTTCTTCGGATCTCATGATTCATCTCTCTGTCGAGCCTCGTCGACCAGCCGACGGGCCCTCACCAGATACGGCCATGCCGACCATGCGGTGACGATGACCGTCGACCAGATCAGGACGTCCCGGACCAGCACCCAGATCCAGCAGTCCAGGGCGAACGGATTGACCGCGACGAACAGGGCGAAGGGCGCCGCGATCGACTGCAGGACCATCTTCCACTTCCCACTCCACCCGGCGGAGAACTCGATGCCGAGTCCCTCCATCACGCCTCGGATGCTGGTCACCAGAAGCTCACGCCCCAGTATCACCAGGGTCATCCAGACATGGACCCCGCTGGTGGAGGTGATCCCGGCCGCCGCTTCGGCTCCGGAATCGAGTCCTTCGGATCCGACCGGGGAGATGCGGATGAACACCGGGGAGCTGAGCAGCACGAAGGCCCCGATGACCAGCAGCTTGTCCCCGAAGGGATCCATGACCCGTCCGAAGACCGACACCACNCCCCATCGCCGGGCCAGGTAGCCNTCCATGAAGTCCGTGAAGGCCGCCACCGAGAAGACCACCACCGCAAGGTTGCCCCAGAGCTGGCGGCCTCCCCCCTCCGATCCGGGGGCGGGCCAGAGCCCGAAAGCCACGATCAGGAAGAATCCGATGGCCAGAACGACCCTGGAGATCGTCAGAAGATTCGGAAGTGATCTGCGAACCGGATCGGGCATGGACCGAAGCCTACCCCCTCATGAAGAGGCAGGGAGACCTCTATCGACCTCCGGAACACCATCATCGAACATCGGTTGCGACCCCATCCACCCGGGCGTATCCTCCGCCCCATGGATTCAGGGGCCGCCGGGCCCCTTGAGTTCCCCTCAGGTCCCAGCCAGGACCACGTCTCCCGGAACAGGCTGAGCACCGAATGACCGCTTCCATCCTCTACCTGGCCTCCCTTGCNGGCGCGGTTGGACTGTTCTTCGTCATGAGGCCCCACCGCCAGGCCGTGAGACTGGGTGGAACGATCCTGGGAGCGGGTGCGATCGCCTTCCTGATGGTGCAGGTGCTCAAGTCCCTGGACGATGACGCCTCCATCCCGATCCTTGAAGTGGTCTTCGGCATCGGCGGCATCAGCGGTGCGGTCCGGATGGTCACCCATCCTCGTCCGGTGTTCGCTGCGATCTGGTTCGTGATGGTCGTGGTGTGTTCGGCCGGCATGTTCCTCCTGCTCGGCGCCGAGTTCATGGCGTTCTCCCTCGTGATCGTCTACGCCGGAGCCATCCTGATCACCTACCTCTTCGTGCTGATGCTCGCCCAGGAGGCGACTGCATCCGCGGGAGAAGCCCTCTACGACCGACTGCCCCGCGAACCCATCGCCGCACTCGTGGTCGGGTTCGTGCTGCTCGCCTCGATCGGAGACGCCCTGCTGGTCGTCGACGGCGGTGTGAACGCCGCGGTGCCCGGTCGCGTGGAGGCGGCGGTCAGGGAACGCTGGGAGATCCTCGACGGTCTTCCCAAGCAGCTCGACGAGACCGCCGGCGGCATGGCCCGGTCCCGGGCCGATGCCGCCGGGGATCCGGCTCCCGCCCAGGTACGGGTCGTTCGCGACGCCGACGGACGGGCCATCTCCTTCGCCGGTGATCAGGCCAGCATCCAGGTGGACGTCGACGGCACCACCAGCACCATGACCCTCCCGCCCGAGGCCATGCCGTCGAACACCCAGCAGGTCGGATGGGCCCTGGTCGCGGTCTTCCCGGTGAGTCTCGAGGTCGCGGGCGTGATCCTGCTCATGGCGATGTTCGGAGCCGTGGTGCTCGCCCGTCGTCAGATCGACCTGGGCGAGGACGAACGACGCCTCGCCGCCGGGCTTGGNCCGCTGCTCGAGGAGGATGATTCCGATCTGGTGGGAGGTCCCTCATGACGAGCCTGCTCGCCAATCTCCCCACCCCCGTCGACCAGGGCACCCTGCAGGTGGTCCTCCTGACCAGCGCCGTGCTCTTCGCCCTGGGCATGATCGGTTTCCTGACCAGGCGGAACATGATCCTCATGTTCCTCTGCACCGAGCTCATGTTCCAGGCGGCCGCGATCGCGATGATCGCCTTCGGCNGAATGCACCTGGACCCCCAGGGCCAGGTCTTCGTGATCTTCATCCTGACCGTGGCCGCCGCCGAAGCCGCCCTCGCACTCGGTCTCGTGGTCCTCCTCTACCGTCGCAAGCCCACGCTCGATGCCGAGGCATGGTCGGAGCTCAAGGAATGCTGAGCGCCATCGCCCATGCCACGATGACCGCGATGGCCGCGGGCGGCGAGGGTCTCCCCGCCGGAGAGCCCTTCGGCTTCCAGACCCCGATCCCCGCGGTCACCGACACCCCCTCGCTGGCCCTCGCCCAGTGGATCATCTGGCTGCCCGCGATCAGTGCAGTGCTCTGCGGCCTCTACGCGACCCTCGGGGTGAAGAGCCGGCTTCCCGGCTACACCACGGTGGCGGCCCTCGCCATGTCCTGCGTCTGCGCCGTCATCACGGTGCTTCGACTCGACCCCGCCAACGCCTCCCCCGCCGTCGTCCATCTCTTCGACTGGATCGATCTCTCATGGAACTCGAGTGAAGGCGCAGCCGGCGACCGCTTTCACAGCCTGAAGGCGAACTTCGCGCTCTACCTCGACGGACTGAGCNCNTACTGGATCCTCTTCGTCACCTTCCTCGGCACGCTGATCGCGCTCTACGCCAGTGAATACATGGAGGAGGACCGAGGCACCGGCTACTGTCGATTCTTCGGCGGGGTCAGCATCTTCCTCTTCGCCATGAGCTGCCTGGTGCTCGGCGAGAACCTGGTGATGCTCTACCTCGGCTGNGAGGGCGTGGGTCTCGCCAGTTACCTGCTGATCGGCTACTACTACCGGAAGCCCGAGGCGGTGGCGGCCGCGAAGAAGGCCTTCATCATGAACCGGATCGGCGACGTCGGTCTGGCCATGGGCATCTACCTGATCTGGCTCGAATACGGCAGTCTGTCCTACGACGCGCTCTTCGCCGCCCTTCAGGGAGGCGACACCGGTGCCGGCCAGTACGACGGCTGGGCCGCCGCCCTGATCCCCTGGTGCCTGATGCTCGGCGCCTTCGGCAAGTCGGCCCAGCTGCCTCTGTACGTCTGGCTGCCGGATGCGATGGAGGGTCCGACCCCGGTCTCCGCCCTCATCCATGCCGCGACCATGGTGACCGCCGGCATCTATCTGATCGCCCGCACCATGCCGCTGTTCCTCCTGAACAAGGCCGACGGCGGACACGCCCTCGAGGCGGTCGCATGGGTGGGAGGTCTCACCGCCCTGGTCGCCGCGACCATCGGCATGGCCCAGTACGACATCAAGAGGGTCATGGCGTATTCGACGGTCTCCCAGCTCGGCTACATGTTCATGGGCCTCGGGGTGATCACCAGCTTCGGCGCCTGCTATCACGTGCTGACCCACGCCTTCTTCAAGGCCCTGCTCTTCCTCTGCTGCGGTGCGGTCATGCACGGCTTCGGCGGACAGCTCGACCTTCGCAAGCTCGGCGGTATCCGGAGGGTCAAGGGCTGGGGGGTGGTCTGCTGGGCGATGCTGATCGGCAGCATGTGGCTCGCCGGCCTTCCGGGGACCGCGGGCTACTTCTCCAAGGACATGATCCTCGCCCAGGCCTTCGTGACCGAGGGTGCGGGATACAGACTCCTCGGCTGGATCGGGATCTTCACCGCGGGACTCACCGCCTACTACACCTTCCGGGTGTGGTTCCGGGTGTTCATGGGACCGACCCACTACAAGCCCGACGAATCCCACGCCCACGACGATCATCACGACGACCACCACGGTCACGGGGACGACCACCACTTCCATCCGCACGCTCCCGGCCTGCGGATCAACCTCGTGCTGACGATCCTCGCCCTTGGCGCCATCTGGCTCGCGGCGGGCTACTTCCTGCCGAGCGGCTGGGGAAGCAAGGTGTGGGTGGAATCGATGATCGCCCACTCCAGCGCCGGCACCGGCCTGATGCTGGGTCCCGAGGGCGCACATCCCACCCTCTTCGGCTACGACCCGCACGTCTCGATGTACTTCGTGAGCGCCACCTTCGGCGTGATCGGCCTGTCGGTCGCCTTCTGGCTGCACTGCTGGAAGCGCAAGACCGCCGACGATCTTCGTGCCTGGCTTCTGGGCCACCCATGGATCGCCTGGCTGCCCCGGGCGATGGAACGCAAGTGGTACGTCGACGAGGTCTACCTCGCGACCATTCGATTCCCCCTCTGGGTCGCCAGTCAGGCCCTGTACGTCTTCGACCGGATCTTCGTGGACGGCATCGGCGTCAACGGAACCGCCCGGCTCCCGAAGTTCGCGGGTGAGCTCTTCCGCCCCCTCTACAACGGCGTCCTNCAGGGCTACGGAGCCTCCATGGCCGGNGGCGTCGCCCTNGTGCTCGCNTGGGTGGTNTGGGTCTGGATGAGGGGAGGCTTCGGATGAGCCTCTGGATCCTCCTGCTGCTGCCTCTGGTGACCGCCGCCGTCATCGGTGTCGCCGGCGAACGAAACGCCCGGGCCATCGCCCTCGGCGGCTCGCTGGCCACCCTGGCCTGGGCGGTGCTGATCGCCCTGCAGTTCCCTCACTGGACCGCCGAACAGTGGACGTACTGGCCCGGCCCCGAACAGGTCGAGGACCAGTTCCCGGTGCTGCCGGGGATCGGACTCCGACTCATCCTCGGAGTCGATTCGGTCTCCCTGCTCCTCGTGCTGCTCAACGTCTTCCTGATGCCGGCCTGCGTGCTCGGCTCCTGGACCGCGATCAACGAGCGACGGAGGGAGTTCTACGTCTGGCTGATGGTGCTGGCGACCTGCATCTCGGGCGTCTTCGTCGCCCGGGACGCGATCTCCTTCTACACCTTCTTCGAGGCCTCACTGGTGCCGGGCTTCTTCATGCTCGCGATCTACGGCGGCCCGGAACGCCGGCAGGCCTCGTTCAAGTTCTTCATCTACACCTTCGTCGGCTCGCTCTTCATGCTGCTGGCCCTGGCCTACGTGGCCTGGCAGTACGCGGAGAAGCACGGCGAATGGTCGTTCGCGATCAGCGACCTGACCTCCTTCTCGCCGACTCTCTCCGCGACCGAGCAGGGCTGGATCCTCCTCGCCCTCCTCGCCGGTCTCGCGGTCAAGGTGCCGCTCTTCCCGCTGCACACCTGGCTGCCGCTGGCCCACAACCAGGCCCCGACCGCGGGCTCGGTGAACTTCGCCGCGGTNATCCTCAAGCTGGGTCTCTACGGCCTCTACGTCTTCGTCCTGCCGATGGTCCCCCTCGCGGTGGTCGAGTGGGGCCCGATGATCGGCATCCTCGCGGTGATCGGGATCATCTATGCGGCCCTGATCTGCTGGGTGCAGACCGACGTCAAGAAGCTCATCGCCTATTCGTCGGTCAGTCACATGGGCTTCGCGGTGCTCGGTCTGATCGCCCTGAATCCCATCGGACTCCAGGGCTCGGTCTACTACATGCTGAGCCACGGCTTCGCGACCGGCGGGCTCTTCCTCTGCATCGGGATGATGTACGAGCGGTATCACACCAAGGATCTGCGGGAGATCGGCGGCCTCGCCCGGGCGATGCCCGTCTGGTCGTTCCTCTTCATCACGCTGGTCTTCGCCAGCGTCGCCCTGCCCGGCACCAACGGGTTCGTCAGCGAGTTCCTCTGCCTGATCGGGACCTTCGTCGCGGTTCCCGACGCCCAGTCCGGCTACCCCGGCGTCCTCGGTCCGTGGTTCTCCCTGTTCGCGGCGACCGGCATGGTGCTCGGTGCGATCTACCTCCTCTACATGACCGGCAAGCTGTGCTTCGGTCCGCTGCGGGAACCCGACGACCACCACGATCACGAGGAGCTGCCCCGCGACCTCAACATCCGCGAGATCATCACGGTCACTCCGATCGTGCTGGCCTGCCTGCTCTTCGGATTCGTGCCGTGGCCGATCCTCCACGCGGTCGAACCGGCCGCCGAGAGCGTGCTCGAGCCCTATCCCGCGATCGTCGAGAGCTGGGTCGAANGNCAGTCCGCGGACGAGGCCTCTCCGGTCGCCGNGCGGCCCGAGGAGACCTCGGGNGTGATTCCCGGAAGCGTGGTGCTCGTGACCGACCCGGTGAACCCCGTCAACGAGGGGAGCCGCTGAAGCCATGACCGAAATGGGTTCCAAGCTGATCCTGATCACCCCGGAGATCATCCTGTTCGCAGGATCGGTCCTCGTGGCGGTCCTCGGACTCTCCCGTTCCCGCTCCGTCCGGGGCGTCGTGCCCTGGACGACGATCGGGTGCATCGTGGCCGCGGTCATCGCGACCCACGTGGTCTACGGCCGGCCCGACGACGTGAGGGCCGCCGGCCTGCTGCTGCCCCAGCTGGGCCTCTACCTGAAGACCCTGGTCGGCGTGGTGTCGATCGGCCTCGTGCTGGTCGGCACGGGCATGGTCGATCGTCGATACGAGGAGGCGGTTCGTGACGGACGCGCCGGCTTCGATCCCCTTCGGGTGGTGCGAGGCGAATACCACGCGTTCCTCCTGCTCTCGCTCGCCGGCACGATGCTCATCGCCAACGCGAACGACCTGATCTGGCTGTTCCTCGCGATCGAGCTCTCCTCCCTGCCGACCTACGTCATGGTCGCCCTGGGCCGCGGCTCTCGACGCAACATGGAAGCCGCGATCAAGTACTTCTTCCTGGGGGCGATGAGTTCGGCGACGTTCCTCTACGGCTTCGCCCTGCTCTACGGGGCGACCGGAACGCTGTCGCTGACCGGCATGCAGGAGGTCTTCGCCGCCCAGGCCGCCGGCGACGGGATCCCCCTCTACGGCATCCTGGGGATGATCCTCGCGATCATCGGCCTCTGCTTCAAGATCACCGCGGTGCCCATGCACTTCTACGCCCCCGACGTCTACCAGGGGGCTCCGACCCCGGTCACGGGATTCATCTCGTTCGTCCCCAAGGTGTCCGGGTTCGCCGCGATCCTCCTGCTCTGCAGCGCCCTGGGCTGGAGCGGACACCACACCATCGACGAGGCGGGCATCAAGATCCCGATCGAGGGCCTGCCTCGCCCGGTGCACGCGACCCTCTGGGTGATCGCGGTGCTGACCATGATCCTGGGCAACATCGGCGCCCTGCTGCAGACCTCGGTCAAGCGCGTGCTCGCCTACTCGTCGATAGCGAACTCCGGCGTGATGCTGGTCGGCGTGGTCGCGGGAACCGGGGGCGGCGTCGATGCGGTCTTCTTCTATCTGGCGACCTACGGCGTGGCCACCGTCGCGATCTTCGGTGCGCTCGCCGGCCTGGAACGACAGGGTCGGGAGATCGACGCCCTCGAGGATCTCAGCGGACTCTGGAAGCATCACTCGGCCATGGCGACCATGCTCGCCCTCGGCGGCTTCTCCCTCGTGGGCCTGCCCCCGCTGCTCGGCTTCTGGGGCAAGTTCGACGTGGTGGTCTCCGGCATCGCCGCCGGCGAGGTGATGCTGGTCGTGGCCCTGATGGCCACCAGTGCGGTCAGCTCCTACTACTACCTCCAGCTGGCCGGCATCCCGGTCGTCAACCGACCCGACGCCCGCACCGAGGGGATCACCGCCGGCCCGAGCCCCTGGCCCCGGGTGGCCGCCCTGGTCTTCGGCATCGGCATCCTGCTGGTCCCGATCGGAACCCGGGAGCTGATGTCCGCGGCGGAGACCTCGGCCGCAGGAAGCTGGCTGGAACCGGCCGAGACCGACGAGACGACTTCAGAGGCCCGAACCGGCGACGACGAGCCCGAGGTGGCATCCGCCCCTCGCTGAGGGGGCGGGCACCGGACGTGACGAGGACTTCGGAGGTGGTTTCGGCGATCCGCTTCGGACGCTACAATCCACCCCTTCGCTCGAGCGAGTGTAGCTCAATTGGATAGAGCACCGGTCTACGAAACCGGCGGTTGAAGGTTCGAGTCCTTCCACTCGCGTTCGACAGCAGAAAGCCCCCGCATCGCGGGGGCTTTTCGCGTGATGGCCTGGTTCAAACCGCCGGTACGTCGGACCGGTGCTCTGCTCGCGAGCTCGTACTCGGTACCGGTGCTCGAGATTGTGGCCACGGGCAAGGACTGTGGATGCGAAAAGCGGAAGGAGTGGCTCAACGACACCATCCCCTTTCGTCGGAGGAGGGAGGACACTAGGCTGTGTACGGACACTCACGAACACCGCATCAGCTTG
>PAQL01000018.1 GCA_002709295.1 Phycisphaerae bacterium
TTCCTGGACATCTCTCAGTCAAAGCTCGACGACCGGTCATGTCTTCCTCCGGTCGCGAGGTGCGTGGTTCTCTGTCAGGCGGAACGCCGTCGGCCGCGGGTGATGAATCCGGCGACGCCAAGGAGGGCGATCGCACCGGGGCCGGGCACGTTCACGGTGAAGCTGCCCTGCTGGCCCGGAGTGCCGAGACCCTGGTTCCAGGTGACCTCGAGGGTCGAGAAGCTCAGGTCGGAGTCGCCGATCGAGGCGAAGCGGCCGATGAGGACACCGAGACCGGTGAGGTTGCCGCCGAAATCCGGAACGCTGCCGACCTGGCCGTTGAGGCTCGGCGGGGAGCCGTTGTACCAGCCGGCGTCAGCACCCGGCGCGGCGGCACCGTTGCCACCGAAGTTCGGGTCGAGACCCGAGCCGGCGCCGGAGCCGGGAGCCTGCTCGGGGGCGAGGGTGTCCTGGGCGAAGCCACCGATGGTGACGAACGAGTCGGCCGCACGCAGGGCGGGGGTGTCGAAGGGGCCGCCCAGGTTGGTGGGCTGCCAGCCGGTGCCGGTGAAGCTCTGGAAGTAGCTGGTGGCGGCGGTGGAGCTGGCGTTGTAGTTGAAGACGTTCAGGACGGTGTCGTTGCTGTCGTTGGACGACAGGTACAGGTCCTGGACGTTCACGGTGACGTCAGAGCCGTCGAAGTCGGCCGCAGTGACCGAGTAGTTGAAGGTGTAGGCGCCGGTGATGTCGGCGGAGGCTGCGGCGGCGAGGGTCAGAATCGCGGACGCACCGATGGCTGTCTTGGTCTGGTTCATCATCTTTCACTTCTTCCTTGCTCTGGTTCGAGACCTTCCCCAACGAAGGAATCGAAGTCATTCGGGCGTGATCGGGTCCTCTGGCAACCTCGGCTGAAGCCGGATGCCGCCGTCCTCTCCGATCACATGATCCCTTCGCGATCGACCCACACTGCTCGACCGATCGCGAACGGTTCCTCTGCCTGAATCCTCGCCCACGCGACGGGATTCCACTGCTGCCGGACCAGAGGTCTCGGCATCCCCGGAACGACTCGTGTCACCATCTCTGGCGACTTCCCCGGATGCGCCCCCCACGGGCGCCCCCTGGATGATCCGCTCGGGTCCGACGCCCCCGGCAAATCCTCGGGCGGAGTGACCTCCGCCCGAGGATCGTGGGGGGAACGCGTCACGCACTGCACCGGAACCGGAGTTCGGAGCAGGCGGGGACACGAGATTCAGATCGTCTTCGGCGTGCTCGCGACAGTCCTGTCCCGCGGTGCCCGATCCGGCGGCGTTCCCGTTGCCGCCGGATCGAGCGTCCGTGTTGGGACAGTGACCAATCGGATCTCTCTCCAGATGCCGTTGGTCTCGCGGTCCGACCCAGGCCCGGAGCTCCCGTTCCTGGCTGATCTGGGTCGGTTTCACGTCTGAAGGCGCGGAGCGGAGTTCCCGTTCACACTCGTTGCCTACAAGACGCAAGGCGGTCTGGGACGAGAGTTCCCGCTCTCGTCTGAGGGCCGCCAGAATCTGGCCTGGTCGGGCGCGATGTCGGATCTCCCGTTCCGACAGTGAGGTTTCCACGAGGGCCTCTGGATTCGTCGCCGTGTCATGGAGCGGCCTGTTCCCGCAGGCCTTTTTTGATGCTCCAGGTTCGTCATCGCCGCGGTTCCCATCGCAGTCGATTCGACCGAGACGCGTTCCTTGCGCCCCGACCTTGCCAAGAAGAAAAGAGCAGGTTCTCTTGATCGTCTCGTGATCGCCGAAGATCCCCGTGATCTCACCCGTGGAGGCATCGAACTCGACTTCGACGACGAATCGTCCGCCGATGTCTCGGTTGCTCCCTGAGAGGTTGAGGTTCGGAGTGCTCATGACGATTCGGTCCACGATCTCTCTGCGTCCGTGCCTGGTTGAAGGCACGAGACATCCTCGACGCATTCGCGTCGTCCGGATCCCGAACGGGATCCGATGAAGCATGCAGGCTGTGACGGAGACGGCGACGTGCCGACGACCGTTCGGTCGTGGTGCGCCGCCTGAGGAAGTCGATGTTCATCGAGTGGAACAGGGTCCATCCTCATCCGAACCGATGGGTTCGGAACGCGGGCGCCTTTGACCGGGCCTGCTGAGTTGTTCCCTTTTTCCAACCTCGGGATGTGCTGGTGGGTGCCAGCGAGGTCAGTGACGAGAAGATGCGCCGCATTCGGGGGCAGGCAAGTCGGAGGAGCCCTTTTTTTTGGGACGTCGGCGCATCTCCTTGTCCGGCACCGACCTGCGCTCGACGAAAAGACGGCGGGATGAGCCAGCGGCTACGCTGCCACGATGAACACGAACCGCTCGATCCATCGACTTCACCTCGTGTCCGCGGGGTTCCTGTGTCTCTCGTTCATGGGTTGTCACACCGCGAGCGACCGGGCTTCGTCGGACGCCGGGACCGGCATCGAGGCGCCGACGGTGCCTGTCGATCACGCGCCGCTGCGCTATCGGTGTCTGAAGACATCCACGCCTCCGTCGTTCGACGGCGATCTGGAGACCGGTGTCTGGGCCTCCGCGGCCTGGACGAGGCCGTTTCGCGACATCGAGGGGGATCATCGGCCCCGTCCGCATTTCCGGACCACCGCGAAGATGCTCTGGGACGACGAATTCCTGTACGTGGCGTGCACCATGGAGGAGCCGGATGTCTGGGCGACCTACGACAAGCGGGACATGATCGTCTTTCATGAGAACGATTTCGAGGTCTTCATCGATCCGGACGGGGACGGAAACGAGTACTACGAGATCGAGATCAACGTCCTCGGGACGATCTTCGACCTGTTTCTCCACCGTCCCTACCGCCTCGACGGCCCCGCCGAACACGGATGGGACACCGAGGGGCTTCGCTGGGCCATTCATGTCGACGGGTCGATCAACGACCCGAGCGACCGGGATCGCGGCTGGGTGGTGGAGATGGCGATTCCTTTCGAGGATCTCAGGCCGCCCACCCGCCGGGAGGACGGTTCGGCCTGGACGCTGGCCCCGATCACCGAGCATCTCCGGGATCCCCGCCCCCGGTCCGGAGAGACCTGGCGAATCAACTTCTCACGGGTCCAGTGGGATCTCGAGGTGATCGACGGGGCCTATCGGAAGATCGAGGGGCGTCCGGAATACAACTGGACGTGGACGCCCCAGTGGGAGATCAACATGCACGTCCCGTCCCGCTGGGGATTCCTGGATTTCGTCAAGGAGTAGGACTCAGGTCATGGCGGCGGTGATCGCCTCGGCGAGTTCCGCGGCATCCCCGTCCAGCTCTCCGGCCCGCCATTCGACCCGAAGACCGGCTCCCTGCTCCCGATCAGGGAACCTCGGGATGATGTGGAAGTGCACGTGCATGACCACCTGGCCGGCTTCCGCACCGTTGTTCTGAAGAACATTGCAGGCAGGGGCCCCGGTGGCGGCGCAGACCGCCCGGCAGAGTCTGGGGAGGACCCGCCCGAGGGCCGCGGCGCTGTCGTCGGAGAGCTCTCCGAGCGTCGCCTTCTCCTCTCTGGGGATCAGAAGCAGATGTCCGCGGCTGAGAGGGCCGATGTCCAGGAAGGCAAGGACGTGATCGTCCTCATGCACGCGGTGGCAGGGGATCTCGCCGGCGAGGATCTTCGAGAAGATGGTCATCAGGGCCGCATCCGGGGGGCTGGGGTCGGAGTCCGCTCTGCCGGGATCCTACGACGGACCGGGCCGCCCGGTGTTCAGATGAAGCCGAGCATGGAGGCCCCGATGATCACGATCGCGAGATCGACGAGTGCGTGACTGATCCAGCCCGGGATCACGCTGCTCGTGAATCTCAGGGTGGCCGACCAGATCAGGCCTCCGATGAAGACCCCGGCCGAGCCGATCAGGACGATCCTCAGGTCGAAGAATGCGGCCAGCACGATCACATGGTGGATCGTGAAGATCAGGGCCGAGATCGGGATCGCGATGATGAAGGGCAGTCCCAGGACCCTCAGTCTCGAGTCGACGAACCAGCGGAACACGAACTCCTCGAGGAGGCTGTTCCCGATGGTCAGCCATGAGGCGAAGACCCAGAACCGGGCCGCTTGATCCAGGCCGCTCTCCATCATCACTCCGAGCAGCCCCTCGGTCTCCACGGTGTCCCGGAATCCGGCGAACCACACGAGGACGATCAGTCCCCCGATCAGGAGTCCGCTGAGAAGCCCCAGCAGGATCGCTCCCGGAGTCGTTCCGGACCGCCAACCCGACTGGAGATCCCGGCGTGAGATCGTCCGCCATGCCACGAGGGCCGGGATGCCGTAGAGAACGGTCTTGCAGATCGCATAGACCGTGCTTCCGGTGGCCCCGGGCCAGATCCAGAGTCCGGCGAGTGAACCGATCGAAGGGGCGATCGCGACCACCAGCAGGGTGGCGAACATCCAGGATCTGTTCGGGGTCGATTCGTTCATCGTGGTCTCGCGCCGGGGGGACCGGGAGATCGGCCCGCCGGCTTCTTCATCGGAGATCCGGGGTTGTCACAGGAATGGTGGTCGGTTTTCGCCCGATCGGATTTCACGATCCGAGGAGTGGCCATCCCTCCGCGGCCGAGACCGGGATCCGGAATCCGGGCGGATCGATCCTGCGAGGGACGTCGCCTTCCCGCCTTCGCGGGTACGGTTCCAGTCCGGAGACATCAGTGAAGAGCACCCCCCAGAACGATTCCAGACGTCTCGAGCCCTACGGATCCTGCGATCTCGAGGAGATCTATCAGAGGCTCGTCGTGCCGACCCTCGATCCCGCGATCGATCACTGGCTTTCCGAGGACTTCGGCGATGCCGGCGATCTGACCACGTCGGCCTTCATCGCTCCGGACGTGGAGGCCCGGGCCGAGATCCGATCCCGGGACCACGGCGTGATCTGCGGACTGCCGATCGTCCGACGGATCGCCTCCAGGGCGGCGGGAACCCTCGAGACCGAACAGCTCGCGGTCGACGGCGATCGCGTGGAGCCGGGGATGCGGGTCATGGAGATGCGCGGGCCGCTCGCCTCGATGCTCGAGGTCGAGCGGACGTTGCTGAATCTGCTGGGTCGCGCCTCGGGTGTCGCCACCGCGACCTCCCGGTTCGTCGATGCGGTCGCCGGCACCGGGGCGGTCATCGTCGACACCCGCAAGACGACTCCGGGGCTCCGCACCATCGAGAAGTACGCGGTGCGCTGCGGCGGTGGCCGACTTCACCGCATCGGGCTGCACGACGCGGTCCTGATCAAGGACAACCATCTCGCCGGCATCGGATCACGTTTCTCCGAAGCGGTGGAGGCCGGGGCCAACGGCTGCCGGGAACAGATGCGACCCCGGTTCATCGAGATCGAGGTCGATGATCTCGAGCAGTTCGAGATGGTCCTCGACCTGCCCTCGGGAACGGTCGACATCGTGCTGCTGGACAACATGGATCTCGCTTCGATTCGAACCGCGGTCGAACGTCGGAATCTTCGGCGTCGAGCCCTGCTTCTCGAGGCCTCCGGCGGCATCTCGATGGAATCGGTCCGGGCCATCGCCGAGACGGGTGTCGACCGCATCGCGGTCGGTGCCATCACCCACTCCGCGACGCAGATCGATTTCGGTCTCGACATGGACTGACCCCGGGACTCGGAGCGACTCGATGGACGAGGAACTCGAGGACTGGGCCGATCGACTCGAAGCGACCGCCGCTTCGACCCGATTCGATCCGACGAGGGTCCGGGTCTTCGCCGCCTGCGAATCGACCCAGGAACCGGCCCGTGACCTGGGAATCGGTTCGGTCGTCACCACCGGAAGACAGACCGCGGGACGGGGACGTCTCGGTCGGGTCTGGGTCGAGGACCGGGGGACCGGCATCGCCCTGAGCCTCGGACTTCCCGCGATGGCGTCCGACCGCGCCTGCATCGCGGTCGCGGTGGCCTCCATGGAGGCGGTGCGCGGGGTCCTCGTCGATCACGGTGCGACGCGGGAGGAGGCGGCGCGGGTCGGACTGAAGTTCCCCAACGATCTCGTGGATCGCCGGAAGGGCGGAAAGATCGGAGGGATCCTCGTCGAGGTCTCGGGCGAGCTGGCGGTCGTGGGCATCGGAATCAACGTCTCGACCCGGGAGTGGCCGGCGGGGATCCGCGGGGTGTCGGTGGACGAGCTCGCTCCACCCGCGGCGCCCTCGAGGATCGGGCTGCTGGAGCGTCTGCTGGTCGAGATCGACCGGGCGTGGTCTCTTCCCGCCGAGGAGCTTGATGCGGTCTTCGCGGCGAATCACGCCCCGACCGGAGGCCGGGTGGATATCGGCATCGGTGACGAGGACGAACCATCCGACACGATCTCGGGACGACTGATCGAACTCGATCCGCGACGTGGTCTGCAGGTCGAGGCCGATCACGGCCGGGTGGTCGTGCCCGTGGACCGGGCGAGGATCCTGTCCTGGACGCCGGGCGACCTTCGATCATCGCCGACTTGAGTGGGTGGATGCGGGCAGCCGATGTCAGGAGAGTGTCATCGATGCCCGATCATTCCCGAACCATCCTCCTCCTTCCGGGACTGCTGACGTTCCTGATGGTGATGGCCGTGCCCGGTCACGCCCGGGTCCCTCCGGCCGAGGACGGGGAGCCGATCGGGTTGCGGCGGATCGCCGATGCGGATGGAAGGCCGGTCGACGATTCTCCCCCGGTTCGACGGGTCGGGGTGAGCGGCTCGAAGGACGAGTTCGATCCGATCGAGGTGAGACGCATCGACCTGCAGGCGGTCGAACCGTCCATCGGGGACCGTGGTCCACTCGATCTCAGTCTCCGTTGGATCGATCCCGGACTTCGCCTGCCTTTCGGATACGACCAGGTCTACATGGGCAGGGACGGTGGGTTCTGGCGGGCGGACGGCGGTCTGGTCGCTCGATTCGAACAGTCCACCTATCTGCCCTCCCGATACGGAATGATTCCGGAC
The DNA here is from genome assembly GCA_002709295.1 of Phycisphaerae bacterium. Classification (GTDB taxonomy): domain Bacteria; phylum Planctomycetota; class Phycisphaerae; order Phycisphaerales; family SM1A02. The sequence goes on from PAQL01000018.1 coordinate 6,910, forward strand.
ATCCCGGCCTCGACGGTCTTCGTGATCGGAGGAGTGCCTCTGGGGGGTGAACCCGGTCATGGTCGCCTGCTGGCCATCGATCCTCTCGATCCCGCCGGGGTGCCGTCGTTGACGGGGCCCGTCGCCGTGCCGGACGAGTGGCACTCGCCATCCGCGGTTCCGGGAGATCGATTCGCGCGATTCGGATTCGGTCCCGGATACCGGGTGCCGTTTCGAGTCGATGTGGATGCCGCCCCGGTTCCACAGGGTTCGGCGAGGTTCCAGTCCGACCCCGACTATCGGGCGGCGCGGATCACGCGGATGCTGGCCTGCTGGCACGATGCAAGGCCGGATGATCCGGTCGAGCATGTGAAGGAGCTCAGTCCTCGGAGTTCAGATTCGGAAGAGGCACGTCCGAGCCCGGAGGACGTAACGGCGAACCCCGATCCAGGGTCATGATCCGATCGAGCCTCTTCCGGCTGATCGCCGGAACCGTGCAGTCCTCGGCCGGATAGCCGACCGGAATCAGCACGAAGGGCCGTTCGTGGGCCGGTCGGTCGAGAATCGATCCGAGGAACTTCATGGGAGTCGGAGTGTGGGTGAGGGTCGCGAGTCCGGCGACCCTCGCAGCCGCCAGCAGCAGCCCGACGGCGATGCCGACCGACTCGTTGACGTAGTAGACCTGGTCGCTGAGCCGATCCGGTTCATCGTCCTTGAGGACCTTGAAGACCACGATCAGCCATGGTGCGATCTCGAGGAAGGGCTTGTGCTCGTCGGTGCCCATCGGCCCGAGGTCCTGCTTCCAGGTCTTGCCCGCCCGACCACCATAGAAGAGCCTCTCCTCCTCCTCGGCGGCGAGCCGGATCTCCCGCTTGATGGCCGGATCCTGGACCGCGACGAACCGCCAAGGCTGCTTGTTGGCCCCGCTGGGCGCCGTTCCTGCGGTCGCGATGATCCGTTCGATCAACTCCCGGGGGACGGGACGATCGCTGAACTGACGAACGGTCCGTCGCCTGCGCATGGTCGCGAGGAAGTCGTCGAGAGCCTTCTTCGGGTCATCGGGCGGTGGATCGTCGGCCATGGGGATGAAGCGGTGCTCGCTCACGTCAGAGGATTGCAGGGCTCGGCCCTGTCGGGACAGGAACCTGCCTGATTTCCCTGAAAGAGAGCTTCGCCCTCTCAGGGACCGGGCGACGACGAGGTCCCGGGATCGATACCGGGGATCGTCGGGTCCGAGTCACCGCGGAGCGATCCGCTGGTCCGGTCCGGTCCAGATCGCATCTCCACCTCGTTCCTCGATGCGACTCACGCTTCCGTCGGTCTCGTAATAGGTCCAGGTGCCCACCCGTTCGCTCTCTCCCTTCTCGGAGTTGTAGCGATAGGCTCCCTCGCGTTCGAGGACTCCGGATCCGTAGAAGGCCCTCGCCCAGCCGTTTCGGTGAAGGCGGGGGCCGTTCTCGCCGGGGCCGGGAGGATCGAATCGCATCTCATAGGTGTACTTGAGGGTGGTCCGCTGGGGATCCCAGTACTCCAGCTGTGGAATCGGAATCTCGTAGCCACGCCGACCGGTGTCCGCCGGGGTCGACGTGGGGGCGATCTTCTCGACGGTCTCGGGTTCCTTCGCCGGTGGGGCGTCATCGCCGCATGCGGGAAGCATCATGAGGATCGATGCGAGGGTCGCCGTTCCGGCCATCCGTCCGATCAGGACCGAATGGGGGGGACGACTGCATGAGTGGTTGAAGCGGATGCGGGGCATGCGGTTCAGCGTATGCCATGCGGGATACCTCCGTGATGAGGCGAGTGGTGGTTTCAGGCGGCCCGGGTGATGCGGGTCCAGCCATCCGGTCCATCGCAGAACGCATCGGGTTCGGGAATGGACCGGCCATCGACTCGAAAGCGGTATCGAACGCCATCGGAGACACCATGGACCCGGATCGTCCAGGTCCGGTCATCGGTTCGTTTCATGGCGAGGGTCCTCACGAAGCCGTTTCCGAAATCGATGGTGAGCTCGACGACCGAGGCCTCGGGGGCCTCCACCATGAAATCCGACATCCCATTTTCATCGCGTCGCATCATCTGCCGGAATCCCCCCGATGATCCCCGCCAGCCTGCCGCTAGCATGCTCGGATTCCACTTCGGCGTCGCCGACCCTGTAAGAGCGACGATTCCTCCACCGAGCCGAGATCGATGTCGGTTGCATCGACCCATCTTGGATCATCGACCGGAGTCCTGTCCCGCATGGCTCGACGCAGGAGAAACGCGCCGACGGCGACGGGTTGGATCCGGCGGTGTCGATGGCAAGGTCTGAGCCGGTGGTTCTCGGCCCTGTTCCGGGTCGTCGGGCTGCTTGCTCCGTCGGTCGTCGTCGGTGCGGCTCACGCCGAGATCAAGGTCGCCTCGACGCCGCTGGTGGGGGTCCGGGGCGGGGACATCGTGGTTCCGCTGGTCTCCACCGATGGGCAGGATGAATGGCCTCTCACCGTCCCCGTCGCGATCGATGGCGTCATGCGGACCGCGACCGTGGCATGGATCATTCCGCGGTCGGTGTCGGTGCCGAGCTGGACCACGCCGGCCTCTCCGGTCTCGATCCGTCTGGCGGAGCGCGAGGGACCGGCGCCGCAGCGTGGCAACGCGATCGCGATTCTGACGGTTCCGAGCGATGTCGAGGGCGCGATCGAGATCCTCGGTGAACGGTGGACGCCTCGCTGGCTGCCGGCGACGCCGATCATCGACTTCGATCTCGAGGAGCTCGACTTCAAGGGCGGTGATGTGGAGCCGGTCCTCGACGATCCGATGGAATGGTTTCGATGGGTGATTCTCGCCGACCTCGCGGGCCGTCGACCGCCCCTTCCGCAGCTGGGTTCCGGGCGTGAGGCCGAAGTCGGACGACGGATCGCGATCTCCATCGCCAGTGAATGGATGGCCGGACTCGGTCGGGTGGAATCGGTGAGTCCGGGCGTGGCGAAGGAGATCGCGGAGCGACTGGTGGCCACGGTGCTGGACGAGAGCCGCCCGCTGGGTGATCGGTTCGTGGCGGCCTGGCCGACCGATCCCGCCGAACTCACGAGTCTTCGGCTGCTGCTGCTGGATCCGGAGCGGACGCCGCTCGAGGCCGCCCGTGCCGGCCTCGCCTGGTTCGAGGCCCGTGCTCCGTTCCTCGCCTGGGCGATCGCGACCTCGGGAGCTTCCGTGACGATCGAGCTGGCGAACCCGACGCTCGGTGAGCTGGTCGTGCTGGCATCCTGGGGTGACGGTGCCGGCGCCGTGGAGGCGATCGTGCTGCCCCCGAGAACCCTCAGCCGTCATGTCGTCGAGCGTCCCGTCCTTCCTCGTGGTTCGCTCTCCTCCCGCGAGATCCTCGATCTGGAGGTGGAGCAGCGGGTCCGACGACTCCTCTTCGCGGAGCGGGCGGTTCCGGTCCGACCCCCGGGAGGGAGTTTCGGTTCGATCGCCCTGTCGCTCACTCTCGCCGCGGCCAACGGGGACTACATCGAGCTTCCGGCTCCGCAGTTCGGAACGGGAGCGATCCTGAGACGTCGTGGCATGGGGTGGCAGATCTTCGTCGATGCTCGAACCCCCACGGTGATCGAGGAGGATCGCGTCTTCCTCGTCTTCGGGCCGCCGGATGCCCTCCAGGCCCGGCTGGAGGTCCGTTCGGACGGGATGTTCGAGGCATCGACCTCGCTGGGCAGCGACGGACTTCGGGTGGAGGTGCGCCGCCATCCGGATCGATGGCGAGCGGTGATCGACATTCCCGAGCCCTGGCTGGCCAACTCGATCGCGGACAGCGAGGCGGGTGCGGTCCTCATCGGCCTTCGTCGCGACGGCCCGGGAAGTCTGGTCTCCTTCGCAGGACCGCCACCACCGGTCTGGCGTCGAGAGATACCGGTCCGGCCGTTCGCGATCGCGGACTGGGGCCGGCCCACCCCTCCGGAGAAGCCTGATCCGAGGTGAGACGACTTCGGCGCCAGTTCGTCCACCGCGAGGATTCCACGGCGAAATGGAACCCGTCAACGGGTACACTTGACGCCGATGACTGACGACGCGCCCGTTCATGTCGAATCAGGTCGGTCGAGCCGGAGTTCCACCCGGCGGACCGCCTTTCTGAATCAGAAGGGTGGAGTCGGCAAGACCACCACGAGCTGCAACCTCGCCGCGGGCATCGCGGACCAGGGGCGTCCGGTTCTCGCGATCGATCTCGACCCCCAGGCCCACCTCTCCCTGCATCTCGGAGTGGACGGAGACAGCGTCGGCTCGACCGTCTACGACCTGCTCATCGATCCGGACTCGGACATCGAGGACGTGATGGTCCAGGTGCGGGAGAATCTCTGGTTGATTCCGGCTTCGGTCGATCTCGCCGCCGCCGAGTCCGAACTCGCGGGTGATCCGGATCGGAACGATCTTCTCCGCCGGCGTCTCGAACCGATCCTCGATCGCTTCGACTTCGTGATCCTCGACTGTCCGCCGAGCCTCGGACTCCTGACCCTCAACGCCCTCGCCGCCGTCGAGGAGGTCGTCGTCCCCATGCAGGCGCACTTCCTCGCACTCCAGGGAGTCGGCAAGCTGCTCGAGACGGTGCGACTCGTCTCCGCCGGCGTCAACCCCGGGGTCCGGGTCGCGGGCATCGTGCTGTGCATGCACGAGACCCAGAGCACGCATGCCCGTGAAGTGGTCGCGGAGATCGATGGCTTCCTCGAGGAGGCCCGGGGTTCGGGAATGCCGTGGGACGGCGCCACCGTGTTCCGGCCCGCGATCAGGCGCAACATCAAGCTCGCGGAGGCTCCGAGTTTCGGCAAGTCCATCTTCGACTACGCACCCTGGTGCCCCGGTGCCATCGACTATCGAAAGCTCGCCCAGCGGTTCATCTCCGGCTGGGACGAGTCGAACCCCGATGCCTTCTCCGCCGAGACACGGATCGAGACCGAATCGGTCGACATCCAGCGGACCGGAGTCGATGCAGTCGGATCCGGATCGCTCCAGGTCGAGCCTCGTGAGGACGTGCACGGCTCCTCCGACGCCGGCTGAGATCGATGTCGGAATCTCCGCCGCCGGACCATCCATCGAAAGACGATCCGAATCGAGTCGACCCCGGAGATCTCCGGAAGGCGTCTCGCGACAGTCCCGAGTGGTGGTCGGCGCACTGGCGCCGGACCGCGGCGGTGCTCGCCATTCTCGTGCTTCTGGTGGGCACCCACATTCCACGGCTCGAGCTGGGCCCGCCGCATGACGGACCTGACAAGATCCTTCACTTCTTCGCATTCGCGGTGATCGCCGTTCTTCTCCGGATCTCGGATCTCGGGAGGACCGCGATGCGGACCGGACTCATCGCGATCAGCCTGGCGGTCCTCGACGAGATCACCCAGGAGCTTCCCGGTCTCAATCGAAGCTTCGACCCGATGGATCTCGTGGCGGACGTCGCGGGGACCATCACCGCCCTGACATGGTGCGCCGCCCTGGCTCCCACCCGTCGTGGGTCGCCGGGCCACCGCCTTCGTCAGATCCGGCGACTCGCCGGACTCCGTCTTCTGCTCTCGTCTCCGATGAACTGGGTCCATGTCGCGACCGGAGGCGTGCTGGGTGCGATGCTCGTCGGCGTGTTCCTGGGGGTGGCGGGCAGGAACCCGATCATCGGACCGATCACCATGGTGGTGGTCGGCGCGATCACCGGGTTCGTGGCCGCGGCGGTGCTGGTCGTGGAGGCGGGTTGCCGACATTCGATCCGGCGGCTGGATCGCGAGCGACGGTGCCTGTCCTGTCTGCGATCCACCCCGCCGGGTGGCGAATGTGAACGGTGTGACGGTCGGTATCTGCCTGCTCCCGCCGGGGCGGGGGTCACCGATCGCGGGATGCTCCTGAAGACGTCCATCTCCGTCTTCGTGCTTTCGCTGCTCATCGTGGTCGTCTACTTCGGCGCGATGTCCGGTCTGGCCGGGGCCGGCTCGCCGGGCCTGCAACGCATGGTGACCTGGTACGACGGCCTGTCGACCTCGATGTCGATGGCCCTCGATGCCACGGTGCTGGGCATCTCCTCCGCCCTGATCGTGGGGTCGAGTCGCCGCCGATCGGCGATCGCCGGTGAACAGGAGGGGATCCTCTGCCTGGCCTGCGGGCACGACCTCCAGGGCACTCCGCATGGAGCCGACGGGGGACGATGCCCGGAATGTGGCACCGATTTCACGATGGAACCGGCCAGGACGATGGCGGGAACGGCCGCCCAAGGTGAGAATGCCGACTGATGAACCGGCACCCCCGAGATGATCACCGTTGGTCCGGCACGCGACTCGGCGTGCTCCTGCTCACGTTCGCATTGATCGGCGGCTGCGGCTCGAGTCCCGAGTTCCTCCTCGACAGCGACGTGCCGATTCCCGGCGGGTCCTCGGGGCAGGCGACCTTCGGCATCAAGCGGGCCGACGGACTGCTCATCGGGGTCGACACGGTCTTCGCCACGAACATCGACGATCCGATGGGAGTGATCGACACTCTTGCGGCTCGATTCGAGGCCGCGGGCTGGGGTCTCGATTCCCGGGAGCGGACCGTCTCGACCGCGACCGCGGTCTTCGTCCAGGGGGAGCGTCGATGCCGGGTCCGTGTGGTTCGCAACGAACTGGATCCGGACATGAGCCGGATCGCCTACAACCTGTGGACGGTCGCGGACGACGATCGGGGATCCCGGAAGGTCGATGGCTGAACCGACGGAAGACCGACCCGCGGGTCGCGGCTTCGAACGTCATGCGCTCACGGTGACGATGCTCACCGCGGCGAGTCGCCTCGGCGGTCTCGCCCGGGAGGCCTGTTTCAGTCGGATCGTCGGTCTCACCGATGTCGCGAGCGCGTTCGGCTTCGCCTTCATGGTGCCGAACCTCTTCCGCAGGCTCTTCGGGGAAGGGGCTCTCTCCGCGGCCCTGATTCCCGAGCAGGCGAGACTCGAGAAGCGGCACCCCGCGGTCGCGGGCCGGCTCGCCACGGTGATGCTGCTCGGACTCGGACTCGGGTTGGCCGCGATCGTCGTGCTGGGAGAGCTCCTTCTGCTGATGCTCGGGCCCGGAGGCGGTCTCGGGTGGCGGTTGTTGGCCATCATGCTTCCCTACATGCCGCTGGTGTGCATCACCGCGATCGCCGGAGCGGTCCTGCAGGTTCGAGGGAGATTCACACCGGCGGCGGCGGCGCCGATCCTGCTGAACCTCGTGCTGGTCGCGTCGCTGCTGATCGCATGGAGTCTCGGCGAGGGGCCGGTCGGGGAGCGGCGAATCGGAATCGTGGCCTGGGCGGTGGTCCTTGCCGGGGTGCTCCAGGCGGCCTGGACGATCATCGAGTTGAGAAGAACCTCGCCGGCGGTGAATGGTCATGTCGATCCGCGGATGACCGGGCTTCGGGTCCGATCCTCGTTCCGGAGGGTGTTCAAGCAGTCGATTCCGATGATGATCGGGCTTGGAGTCCTGCAGCTCAACACCTTCCTCGACGGACTCATCGCGAGCTGGCCGACCTTCTTCGGTCCCACGATCCTCGGGCACCCGTATCCCCTCGACGACACTGCGATGGCGACCCTGGGGTACGCCCATCGACTCTACGAGTTCCCGCTGGGGGTCTTCGGCATCGCGATCGCGACCGCGATCTTTCCGCAGCTGGCCAGGGAGGTGGGTACCCCTTCGGCCTTCGCGGCCACGATCCGCAGAGGCATCCGTCTGACGATCTTCATCGGGGTTCCGGCGAGCATCGGGGTGATCCTGGTCAGACGACCGTTCGCTCAGGTGGTCCTGTTCGGAGGAGCCTTCGATGCCGATGACGTCCGCAAGGTGGCCTTCGTCCTGCTCGGTTACGCCACCGCGATCTGGAGCTATTCGGCGACGCACCTGCTGGTCCGTGCCTTCTATGCACGTCGGGAACCGATGACCGCGGTGCGAATCGCGGTCGCGATGGTCGGACTCAACGTGATTCTCAACATCGCGCTGGTCTTCGGGACCGGTCTGGGAGTCGCGGGCCTGGCCTGGAGCACGGCGATCTGCGCGATCATCCAGACCTTCGTGCTGCTGAGGATTCTCGAGCGAAGGACCGAGCGTCTTCTCGACGGCGAGGTGGTTCGATCCGTGGTGGAGACGGTGCTCTCGAGCATCGTGATGCTCGTGCTGGTCATGCTCGTGCTCGCCGGGATCCAGCCCCTGCTGCCCGGGGACGGCTGGTGGTCGGCGCTGGTGGAGTTGTCGGCGGCCACCGCGGTCGGGGTGATCGTCCACCTCGCGCTCTCCCGGTGGCGACGTCGGCCCGAACTCGGCTGGGCGCTGGGTCGGTCCGGGTGATTTCGATCAGGTGATGGAGGGGGAGACGTCGGGAGGCGCGGCCGAGTCGTCCACCAGGGACCAGTCGGCTCCGTTCCGCTTCACTCTTCGATAGAGGGTGTCCCGCTCCACGGGGATGCAACCCGCCTCGATCGCGGCTCTCCGGAGATCGTTGCTGGTGGTCTCCTGGTGGGTGCCGCTGCCCCCGACGTGCGTGATGTCGTACCAGACCACCGTTCCGTCGAGGTCGTCGGCGCCGGCATCGAGCATCAGCTGCGACATGCCGAGCGTCTGCATGATCCAGAACGTCTTGGCGTGGGGGATGTTGTCCAGCATCAGGCGGGCGATGGCGAGGGTCCGGAGATTCTCCATGCCGGTCGGGCCGGGAAGACGCTCGAGTCCGCTCTCGTCGGGGAAGAAGGGAAGAGGAATGATGGTCTGGAAGTACCCGGTGTCGAGGCCGGCCTGTCCGGGCATCGGCAGACGCTCGCCGGGGTACGCGTCGGAAGGACCGGTCAGCAGCACCCCTGCTTCGCCATCGGGGGTGTCGGGTCGGGTGGCGATTCCCTGGGTCCCGGCCCAGTTGCGAAGCGTGTGGTCCTGTTGTCGGCGAAGGAGGTCCATGTGGACCAGTCGCTCGCGGCGGCCCTCGACGTGGCCGTAGAGCATCGTGGCGTTGGAGTTCAATCCGAGTTCGTGGGCGGCGCGATGGACGTCGAGCCACTGGTCTCCTCGGATCTTGCCGCGCCAGGCGGTGTCATGCGCACGATCGTCGAAGACCTCCGCACCTCCACCCGGAAGGGAACCCAGTCCCGCCTCGTGAAGATCGGCGAGGACCGCCATGGTGCCTGCGAGTCCGTCGCGTCCACGCTTGGAGATCCTCTGGAGATGCACGATCTCCACGGCGGTGAAGGCCTTGAGATGCAGCGAGGGAGCCGCTTCCCGGATCGTCGAGAGCATGGTGGTGTAGTGGTCGAACTTGAACCACGGATGGAGGCCGCCCACCAGGTGGATCTCGGTGGCACCGGCCTCGGCGGCGCCGACCGCGGCATCCCTGACCTCCTCGACGGTCATCTCGTAGGCGCCCTCCTGGCCTCGCTTGCGGTGGAAGGCGCAGAAGGAGCAGCTGAGGGCACAGACGTTGGAGTAGTTGATGTGCCGGTTGATGTTGTAGTAGGCGAGCCGGCCGTGAAGGCGACGTCGGACGACGTCGGCCAGTCGGCAGACGGCATGGATGTCCGGGGTCCGGTAGAGGACGTTTCCATCCTCGAGGGACAGTCTCCGGCCATCGAGAACCTTTTCCGCGATGGGGTGGAGTGCGGGATCCTGGATCCGGATCCCGGGGGCTGTTTCGACGACCTCGGGCATGATGGACATCCTAGATCCCCTTCGCTGCTCGTACCGGGATGGATTCCGGAACACGTTCCCGGACGTGGATGTTCGTCTGGCGGCCTCCGGGGAAGGAACCGTTCGCGGGGCCGCCAGGTCCGCTCCAGTCGGCCCTCCGGGAAGCCGATTCTACGGACAGCGCCCGCCCCTCGGTCTGGGGCCTGTGGCGTCGACCCCGGGGCGAAGGGTCGCCGAGACGGAGCCACACATGAACCACGACCATCATTCGTCGGAAGATGACACCAACCCGGACGCCACGAGTGGATCCGCGTCCACGCCCGAGACTCCTCGCGCGGGTGCCGACGTCCTGTCGCTGATCGCCGACGTCGAGCGGCATCTCGAGCGGATCCGCGAGGTTCAGAATCGTCAGACGACGGATTTCGCCGATCTGGCCGAACGGCAGCGCCGGGTCGGCGAGGCCGAGACCGCGCTTGCCGAACGTGCCGACGAGCTGGAGGCGACCGCCACGGATCTCGCCTCCTCCCGGGAGACGCTGGAGAGCGAACGCGGTGAACTCGAGGTCCTCCGATCCGAACTCGACGAGGTTCGATCCGGACTGGATGACGATCGTGCATGCATCACCGGACGGGAGCAGCGGATCGACGCCCGATCCGCCGAGGTCGACAGGCGTTCCTCCGAGCTCGAGAATCGCGAGCACGATCTGATCCGTCGCATCGCCGAGTCGGAGGCATCCGTCGCGGGGATGCAGGCCGAGATGGACCAGATGACTTCGGACCATGAATCACGGATGGACGAGATCGAACAGGCGAACGAACGCCTCCTGGAGACCGAGAGTCGCTGCGGCGAACTCCGGGAGATCGCCGACGGCCGGGAGGCCGAGCTTCTCGCGACCCGCACCATGGCGGATGATCTCCAGATCGCGTTGGAGGAATCGGTCCGGACGGTCGGGGAGCTTGAAGCCCGGATCCTCGAGGACGAGCGTCAGATCGGACTGGCGGGGGGCAAGCTGGCCGAACTCGCGCATGTGATCGCGGAGCAGACCCCCCGGCTCGAACAGGGCGCCGAGGCGATGGCCCTCATCCCACGCCTCGAGTCCCGGATTCGCGATCTGCAGGAGGAAGTCGCCGAGAAGCACGGGAACGATGGCGAGTTCGCGTCCTTCCGCGAGACCACCCGGGTCCGGATCGATCAGCTGGAACGTGACCTCGAGACCGCGAACGCCAGGGCCGCGGAAGCCACCGTCGAGGCGGATTCCGAGCGTATCGAGGCATTGATCTCCGAGGCGCGGGCGCCTCTGGAACGTCGGATCGTCGAGTTGGAGTCGGATCTTCCGGCATCCGCGGACGGCGACGTCGTGTCCCGCGACAAGTACGAGATGGCGAAGGAACGATGCCTGAAGGCCGAGCGTCGTGGTGACGAACTGGAGACCGCGCTGTCGATGGCCAACGACCGGGGTCAGGCCCGGGAGATGGCCAAGCGACTTCGAGCGAAGGCTGAACGGGTGGGGGACTACGCCAGGCACCTCGATCTTCGCAGGAGGCGGCTGGCTGGATTGCGAGCCGCGATCGCGAAGCAGCGTGGCGGCACCCTCACCGTGGCCGATGGTTCCGCCCTCCAGGAACTTCAGAGGATCGAGGCACGTCACAGGGAGTTGCAGGAGGTTCGTGAGTTCCTCGGTCGAAGTGAACAGCAGATGGTCCGTCGATGGGCGCGGCCGCGTTCGGTCGCCATCGTGGCATGGATCCTCGTGCTGGTCGCGATCTCGGCCTTCGCCGGGTGGTTCGGTGTTCGCGAGTTCGTCCCCGTTCCCGGAGTCGCGGGCGTCACGATCAAGGCGGTCGCCCCCGATGGAAGGACCCTCGTCGGTGAGGACGAGGCCGCGTGGGACACCTGGCATCAGGCGCTGGCGACCGATCCCGCGTTCATCGCGATGGTTCATCAGAAGCTCGCGGTCCGCGGCCTCGCCGAAGGCGGTGAATCCGCCACCGCCGCCATGATGGCGGAGGATCTGAGCTTCGAGGACGAGGGGAGCGGGCGGTTGCGATTGGTTCTGGCGGGCGAGGACGCCCGGGTGCTGGAGCCCACCCTCGACGTGATCGCGACCAGTCTGGCCTCCCAGTCCGCGCGACTGTCGCCTCGTCGCAAGGACGGAGCGCGGGCGACCCTGCCGACCGAACGTGTGACCTCCCATGGCGTGGGGTACGCCACTCTGGTGAAGGGTCCATGGGACTCCCGGGCCCTGGGATGGATGGCCATGATCGCCGGCGGATTCCTCGGGGCCTCGATCCTTGCGATCGGGATCGTCTACGGCCTCCTCAGTCGATCCAAACGGGTGTTCGAGGAGCAGGAGTCGCTGGAGCACGTCACCGCCTGATCGGATCGTCCGAGAAGTTCAGGATCTTCGATGGCTCGCCCGAGGCGCGTCGGGTCGTGCAGCCTCGTCGAGGCGGTGATCCGGGAACGGACCAAAGTGACCCTCCTCCGGAGTCGATGACACCAGAGGACCTCACCATGACGTTCGAGGTCGGAAAGGACTCGTCGATGAAGCGAACCGCACTCCCCAACGGCTGGCACGTGGTCGATGACCGTGACGTGATCGAAGCCGACGACATGGAGACTTCCGAGGGACCGGCCCCAATCCGGTTCCCGGGCATCGACACCCCGGCATCGTCCTCCGCGGCCGAGAATGCTCTGCGAGCCGCCGACGAGGTCTGTCGTCGGATGGAGGTCCTCGCGAGGGAGCTCCACTGCCTGGGCGATTTCGACCATGACGACGGTCCTCGGGCCGCCTGACCCGGACCTTCCGGGCTTCGTGATCGTTCTCGGGCCATCGATTCCCATCAGCTGATGCGAAAACCGGCTTGGATCGGGCTGGTTGAGGCGTAGACTCGGAATCGGCACCGACTCCGGAGATGCGGTCGAGTGTCCTCCACCCTCGGGGCGTCAGCACCATGATCACGAGTCGTTCCAGCGAAATCCGTCTCTCGGCCACCGGAAGGGGAGTGAATCGATCGCTCCAGCTCTGGTGCTGCCTGTTGATGCTGCTTGGAACGGCGGGAACGGCCTCAGGCCAGGTCAGATGCTTCTCCTGGAACATCGCCAAGGCCATCGGAGATCCCGTCGCCATCCAGGATGTCTTCGCGGCCGCCGCCGCGGACGACAAGCCCGGTTTCGCGGTCGCTCCGGCGATCATCGCATTGCAGGAGGTCACGTCCTCGACCCGCCGGACGATCATCTCCCTCGTGGAGAGTGCGATCCCCGGGGTCTCCTACGCCCAGGGGATCTACACCAGCGGCGGCGGCGAGGACAACTCGGGCGGCGCCCAGCTCCTGCTCTACCGGACGGACATCTTCCAGGAGGATCAGACCGGGCATCGGGACATCTTCACCGGAGGCGGTCGCGACGCCGATCGTTGGAAGCTCCGCCTGGTCGGCTCCAGTGACGATGCAGGCGTGGTCTGGGTGTACTCGATGCACCTCAAGGCGAACAATTCCGAAGCCGACGCCGCCATCCGACTGTCGGGGGCGGAGTCGATTCGAAACGATGCGGACGGTCTTCCCGCCGGATCCAACATCGTCTACCTCGGTGACTTCAACGTCTACTCCAACGACGAGCCCGCCTACGAGGAGTTCCTCGCACCCGGTGATGGACGAGCCGAGGACCCCCTGGGCAGTGGAAGCTGGGGCGGATCGTCCCACGCCATCAAGCAGACGCAGAGTCCACGGTCGACGGGGGCGGGAGGACTGATCGGCGGCGGGATGGACGATCGTTTCGACTTCCAGCTCATGACCGAGGCCCTCATGGACGAGGAGGGGTTCTCGATGGTGCCCGGGACCTATCGCGCCTTCGGCAACGACGGGAACCACTACAACGACTCGATCAACGACGGCAACAACACCTACTACCCCGGCGACATCTCCAGATCGAACGACCTCGCGGATGCGCTGTTCGAGGCGAGCGACCACATTCCCGTCATCACCGACTGGCAGATGCCGGGTCGGATGTCCTGCGTGCTCGACGGGGATCTCGGTCGCGTGGTGAGCGGAGGCAGCGCCTCGATCAATCTGCTGGTCGCGGAGAGCAGGGATGCGGTCGAGGACTCCTACGTGGATGAAATCGAATTCCAGGCGACCGGCGACGGTCTGCTTCTGGGGGGCGGTTCCGGGGTGGCGCCGCGTCTTCCGAGCTTCGAGGCGGTTCCATTCTCGCTGGCCGCGGGAGTCGAAGGTGACTTCTTCGGCGTGGTCACGGTGGAGGCGACGACTCCCGGAGTCTCGTATGGATTCCAGCAGCTCAACACCAGCGGCATCGCCGTCCGTCCCGCCCGCCCCTCATGGAGCGGAGCGGAGCTCGATCAGGATCTGGTGGTCAGTGCTTCCGCCTCTCCGGACGGCGGGGTGCTCTTCATCGACGTCCCGATCCACAACTTCGGATGGGATGCAGCCCAGGCGACCCTCGACGTGGATTCGGTCTCCGGTCTGCAGTCCGGCTTCTTCATCTGGGACGGACTCGGCACCCAGGTGACCTCCGGCCCGCAGCTGCTCCGCTTCGGCTTCCAGACCGACGGCACCGTCGAAGGCGTCTACGCGGTCGATCTCATCGTTCGCTCGAGCGACGAGGACATTCCCGGCGAGTCGATCCACGACACGACGCTTCGCATCGAGGTGGAGGTCGGTGACGACGGGATCTTCGGCGACCTCAACGGCGACGGTCTGGTCGACGGCGGAGATCTCGGACTCGTGCTCGGATCATGGGGCCCGTGCCGCGGGTGCGTGGCGGATCTCGATGGCAACGGCATCGTCGATGGCGGCGATCTGGGTCTGATCCTCGGAGCATGGACCTTCTGAGAAGGTCCTCACGCCTGATTCACCGTTTTCCGATCACCGGACGTCCGACCGGACGGTAGCTTTCGAGGTGATGGACGATTCCTCTCGTCGGGGGTCGGAGCCACACGTTCCCGCTGCAGAACATCGGAAGCCGTCGTGCACCAGACTCCTCCTCCAATCGGTCGTTCCCTCGCCGCTGCCGGTTCGGTCAGCAGTTCGACCCCATGGTCGGACCGGTCGATCGACGGTCGGAGGGTGATCCCACTCACGGTGATCATGCTGGTCCTGTCCTCTCTGATCGCCGTCACCGCCCGGGGCGAGGATTCGGAATACGTGGATGCGGGGCGTGGAGACGTCAGGGTGGTGCTGCCATCCGACCGCGATCCCGGGGAACCGCTGCCGTTGATCCTGCTGCTTCACTCCTTCGCCTATTCCGGCGAGATCCAGGAGGCCTACTTCCGGTTCGCCGAGCAGGTCGACGAACAGCGTTTCATCCTGTGTCTTCCCGATGGAAACCGGAACTTCACCGGGCAGCGATTCTGGAACGCGACTCCCGCGTGCTGCGACTTGTTCAATCAGAATCCGGACGACTCGAGCTATCTGGTCGATCTTCTTGAACTGCTTCAGGACACCTACGCGATCGATGCGGATCGTCTTCACATCGTGGGGCATTCCAACGGCGGGTTCATGGCTCATCGCATGATCTGCGAGCACGACGGCATGTTCGCGGGGATCGCGACTCTGGCCGCCGCCACCTTCGAGGATCCGAACGCCTGCGTGCTGGAGACGCCGGTTCACGTCCTCCAGGTGCACGGCACCCTCGACGTCGTGATCAATTACGGGGGCGGCTGTCTCCCCAACGGCTGCTATCCATCGGCGGAGGAGACCCACGCGATGGTCGCCGAGGACAACCTGTGCGGTCTGCGTCCGGATCCGGTGCCGGATCCGATCGACATCGTCCCTGCGCTGTCCGGCGCCGAGACCGAGATCACGCGTTTCACGAACGCCTGTGCACCGGGCGGATCGGCCGAACTGTGGACGGTCCGAGGCGGAGGGCACAACCCGCCCTTCAACGGAGCCTTCGCGAGGGAGACCGCCCGGTGGCTGCTCGCGCGATCCGCGCCGGCGGTGATCGGCGACCTCGACGGGGATGGCCGGGTCGACTCGGCCGATCTCGGCCTTCTGCTCGCGGCCTGGGGGCGTTGCGAGGGTTGCGATGCGGATCTCGATGGTGATGGCATGGTCGGGGGATCCGATCTCGGCCTGATCACCGCGAACTGGAATCCGTGAATCCGCGAGGCGGGGCCGTCCGGTCCATCGGGGAGGATCGAGACGCCTTCGAGCGGAAACGAAAGACCGCCCCGGAGGGCGGTCTTTGAAAGGCCGAGGTGGGATTCGAACCCACGAATCACGGATTTGCAATCCGTTCCCTTAGTCCACTTGGGTACTCGGCCGCAGGTGGGTCACCCAGTATATCGGCTGCGGGAGAGCCGGCCTTGCGTGCAGAACCTGCGATCCGGCGGGTTTCCGACCGGCCGACCGGGACGCCCACCCCGGTCTCCGTGGTCTTACCATGCCCTCATGCATGCACGATTCGCTCTCGTGGCCTTGTCGGGGCTCGTCGCACTCTCGGCGTCGACGGCCGAGGCACGGACCCAGGATTCGGAGGAGACGCCCGACCGGGATCCCGGAACGCCGGTTCGCCGGGTGGTCGTGCCCGAAGGCATGGATACCGGTGATCGCGCCCCGTTGCTGCGGGAGGGTGGTCTCTTCATCAAGGTGCCGGGTTCCATTCGAAGGGACGACGGTCTGGGCGTGCTCGTCTTCGAGCCCTCCTCCGCGGAGGGTTCCGGACTCCGGCGGGAACTGATTCTTCTTCCCAGCCGCGGTCTCGAGGATCTCGATCGTCAGCAGCGCACCGTCGACGGGGACGTGATGAAGGTGTCCCGCTACGAGATCAGCGGTCAGGTCCTGGTCTATCGAGGCCGGAACTTCCTGCTCCCCGAGGCGATCTTCCCGGTAGAGGACATCGGTTCGTCATCCGCATCCCCTCGGCCCGAGCAGGATGGAGAGGACGAGGCGGCTTCTCCTCCCACCGAGGAGGAAATCGATCGAATCGGCGAGGAACTCGAGCGTCGTCTGGAGGCCCGGATCGGATCGGTTCCACGGAGCCTCGATGTGCTGGAGGCCTCCCCGGCCCGTGGAGGCGCCATACCGACCGGCACCCGGTTCGTGGATCGTCGGGGCAGACTCTCGCGGGATCCGGCCAGCGGCGTCTGGAGGTTCGTGCTCTCGGGGGATGGAGGGGGCGCCGCTGCCAGCGTGGTCCTGCTTCCCTGCCTCGAACTGGAGCGCATCGAGCGTGCGGCCAGGCAGCAGGACATCGTCCGGCCGCGTCTGATCAGTGGAACCGTGACCAACTTCCGGGGTCGCAGCTACCTGCTCCCGACGATCTCCCGGCCCGCGATCGAAGGTCGTGGCCTGGGGTACTGAAGCCTTCGGGACCCGGAGGCATCCCATTCCGACTACCCTCTCACTCTCGTGATCGCGACGCGCGATCCACGCGAAGAACGACTTGCAGCGGAGCCCGATTTTGAGTCATCCCCAGGCCACCATCGAGACCAACCATGGCACCATCACCGTCGAGCTCTGGGAGGACGTGGCTCCGAACCACGTCCGCAACATGCTCGAGCTCGGCGAACAGGGCTTCTACGACGGTCTCGGCTTCCACCGGATCCTTCCCGGCTTCGTGATCCAGGGAGGCTGTCCGAACACCAGGGAGGGCGCTGCGGGCATGCCCGGCACCGGCGGCCCCGGTCATCAGCTGAAGGCGGAGTTCAACGATCGCGCCCATGAGAAGGGTGTGCTTTCGATGGCCCGCTCCGCCGATCCGGACAGTGCGGGAAGTCAGTTCTTCATCTGCCTCGGTCGGGACAAGTGTCAGCATCTCGACGGCGAGTACACCGCCTTCGGCAAGGTCGTGGACGGCCTCGACGTGGTGGACGCGATCGCCGGTGTGGACATCGATCCCCACAGCGGAGCTCCGACCGGCGAGATGCCGAGGATGGTCGGCGGCATCCACCCGATTTCCGCGGAGTAGCGCCCCCGGGATCGTTCGGTCTCCACGTCCTCGAATCGTGCTCCGGCTTCCTCGGCCCGTGCCACCGGTCCGTGGTGTCCGTTCGCCCTCGCGAGGAGGCTTCCGGGGCCTCAGCGGGGGCGTCGTTCAGGCGGTGCGTCGGATGTCGGGTGGACCCACCATTCGTCGATGCGGGACGAGGATCTGGGGATGCCGGGAACCAGCGGTTCCGCAGGCACCAGACGCATCAGGGCGATCCGCGGCGGATGGACCGGACGACCGCTCGAGGCGTCACCGATCTCGACGTCGGCGAGACGGGCGATCGGTTCCGCCCCCCGGCTGGCCCATCCGAAGGCGCAGTACTGCCCGTCGAGTCGAGCGGTGCCCTCTCTGGACAGACAGATGAACCACTGACTTCCCGCACTGTCGGGATGGTCGGCCCGGGCCATGGAGATCACTCCGAGGTCATGGGGCAGGTCCGACTCCTCCATCGGGAGGTCGTAGCCGGGACCTCCGTCCCCGGTGCCGCTGGGGTCGCCGCCCTGGATCACGAATCGACGGCCACTGGAGTCCATGTGCACCACGCGGTGCACGAGGGTGTCCTCGTAGAACCCCTGTTCGGCGAGGAAACGGAAGTTCCATGCGGTGTTGGGCGCGGATTCCGGGGCGAGGTCGATCCGGATCTCCCCGAAATCGCTCTCCATCACGACGTCGCGATCGACGTAGGTGCGGAAACCGGAGAGGACGAGTTCCTCGCCCTCCTCCCAGTCGGGCGACTCCCGCATCGCCTCGAGCCTCTTCACGTCCGCTTCCCGGGTCGGGTCGAGCAGATCGTCACCGAATGCGAAGATCCGGGTGTACCGCGTGCGCCCGTCGGGCCGGGTGTCCCGGACCGTCCGCACCGGGCGACGGCCCCGAAGGGGTTCGACCACGACGGGCGTGCCCACGGGGAGGCCGTCCGCGATGACCTGCACCCGGGCGGCTCGTTCCAGATCGAGGGTGACCGGCATCTCCCGACCCAGATCGAGCGGACCGGGTTCCAGTCCGCTGGCGCTGTCCAGGACCCGACCCTCTCCATCCAGCAGGACGAGCTGGAATCCATCTTCGGGAATCTCCGTCGTGCCCCGGAGGGAGAGGACCATGGGAATGGGTTTCCCGAGCCCGTGATACAGCCTCGACGGCACCAGCATGTCCCCATCGATCCTTGCGAAGGGGGACGCCGGGCTCGGATCGGGGCCGATCGGGGATGCGCCGTTCAAGGCGAGGAGGACGGCGAGTGACTGGATCACGGAAAGCAACGGCATGGGAACTCCTGTGGAGTCTCGAGAGTCGGGGCCGATCGGCACCCCGCGTCTTCGTAGAATGCGGGGATCATGTCCACCGGCCTCACCCCTGACGATATCGCCCGAACCCACCTTCTCGTCGGTCTCGAGATCCATGTCGAGCTCACGACCCGCTCGAAGATGTTCACCCGGGCCGCGAATCCGGCCTGTGCCGAGTTCGAGGATGCGGAGCCCAACACCCTCGTCGACCCCCTCGTCGCGGCATTGCCGGGCACCCTCCCCGTGATGAACCGGGCCGCGGTGGAGATGTCCGCACTGGTGGGGATGGCCCTTGGCTGCTCCATCGCCGAGCACGCGAAGTGGGATCGCAAGAACTACGTCTATCCCGATCTGCCCAAGGGATATCAGATCAGCCAGTACGACCTCCCGCTCTGTTTCGACGGGGCGATCGACATTCCCTCCGACGATCCCGATCTCGGTGGGGGGATGAAGCGGATCGGCATCATCCGGGCCCATCTCGAGGAGGACACCGGAAAGCTGGGGCACGAACTGCCCGGGGGGGGCACCTACGCCGGAAGCCTCGTCGATCTCAATCGGGCGGGGACCCCGCTCCTCGAGATCGTCACCGAGCCCGACTTCGACCGGGTGGAGGACGTGCTGACCTTCGCGAGGGAGCTGCGGTCGATCTGTCGCTTTCTCGGTGTCACCCAGGGGGTGATGCAGAAGGGCCACATGCGATTCGAGCCCAACATCAACCTGGTGATCGAGACCGTGGATGGACGGGAATTCAGGACTCCCGTGGTGGAGATCAAGAATCTCAACAGCTTCCGTGCGGTGGAGGGCGCCATCCGTCACGAGGAGAAGCGTCAGCTCGAGGAGTTCCTCGAGACCGGACGCACGATGGGGCGTGGGATGAAGAGCACTCGCGGCTGGGACGATCAGAAGCTGGTCACCGTGCTCCAGCGTGAGAAGGAGGATGCTCACGACTACCGGTACTTCCCCGAGCCGGATCTGCTGCCCGTGGAGATGGATCAGGCCTGGCTCGATCGGATCAGAGCGTCGATCCCCGAGCTCCCGCTCGCGAGGCGGGCCCGCTACGCGGAGGACTATGGTCTCCCCGAGAAGGATGCCGCCGCCCTCCTCGATGAACGGTCGCTCTGTCTCTGGTACGAGCGGGTCGTCGATGCCCAGCTCGGGATGGACGAGGCCCCCTCGGCTCATGACGCGGGTCACGACGCGGCGAAGCTGGTCCTGAACCAGATGGCGAAGCGGGGGAACGAGACCGGAGTCGGTCCCCACGAGATCGGACTGACCCCGGAACAGGTGGCGGAGCTTCTCAAACTGCGACGGGCCGGGACCGTGCCGCCCCAGGCGGTCGATCGTCTGCTGGAGCTGGCGGGGGATTCTCCGGATTCCATCGCATCGCTCGCGGAGGCCAACGGCCTCGTGGTGGTGCGCGACGAGGGGGCCATGGAGGGCTGGATCGATGCCGCCATCGAGGCCCAGCCCCAGGCCGCGGACGATGTCCGGAGTGGCAAGGACGCGGCGATCGGTCGACTGGTCGGTGCGGTGATGAAGGCCTCGGGCGGACAGGCCGATGCCAAGGAGGTCCGGGATCGACTCTTCGCAAGACTGCGAGGTTGATCGTGGGCGCATCGGAAAGGAAGCGGATGCATCAGGATCTGGCAGAGGTACTTCTGGACGAGGAGACGATCGCGGAACGGGTGGATCAGCTTGCTAAGCAGCTGGCGGCTCGACTCGACGACGTGGCCACGCGGGAGGAGCCCATCGTGATGCTGCCGGTGCTCACGGGAAGCCTCGTGTTCACCGCCGATCTCATCCGTCGCCTTCCTCACAAGCTCAGGCTCGACGTGGTCACCGTGTCGAGCTATCCGGGAACCGCCACCAGCAGCACCGGTGCGGCGATCCACTCTCCGCTTCCCGAGGATCTCGACGGTCGTCACGTCGTGGTGGTCGACGACATCTTCGACACCGGTCGGACGATGGAGCTGCTCGACGGAGAACTCCGGGCCGCGGGCGCCAGTGGAGTCACCAGCGTGGTCCTGCTCGCCAAGCCGGCTCGACACGAGGTCGAGCTGCGTCCCGATCTGGTGGGTTTCGAGATTCCGGATGCCTTCGTGGTCGGATACGGACTGGATTACGACGGCCTCTACCGCAACCTGCCCTGCATCGGAACGCTGAGGCCGGAGCTGATCCGGTGAAGGTGGACGACTCCCGGGACCGGACCTCGTTCAGCGGGGAGGCGGATGCGGTCATCGCGACGAAGTCCCAGACGCCGCCGATGCTCGCCTCGATGCTGGACGACGGCGAGACCGTTCTCCTCGTCGCCCGTCCCAGCCTCTGGATGGTGCCGCTCTGGTCCCTCGAGGCCTTCGGCGTGATCGCCGGACTGGTCTTCGCCTTCGCGTGGGCGGCGGGCTTCGAATGGTCCCCATGGACCGAGCAGCAGGCCTTCGGGTTCGGTCTGGTCACGATCGCCCTGCGACTGCTCTACCAGTCTCTGGACTGGGCGAATCGGCTCTACGTCCTGACCGATCGACGCGTCATCCGACGACGAGGCATTCTTCAGGTCGACGTCTTCGAGGCCAGGCTGGATCGGATCCAGCAGACCAGCGTTCTGCAGCTGGTCAGGGAACGTGCCTTCGGACTGGGCACCATCGCCTTCGCGACCGCGGGCACGAGCACCCTCGATGCCCTCTGGGAGGCGATCGCCGATCCCTTCGAGGTGCACAGCGAGGTGACCCGGGCGATCGGTCGATACGGTCGGGGTCCGGGCGTCTGATCGGCGACGTCAGGGGGTCGTGGAATCGATGATCGAGGCGATCGATCGCCGGTCGACGATGGAGAGAGTCTGGAGGGATTCGGGGGCGATGATCATCATTCCGGTCTCCGCACCTCCGGTTCCGAGGCCGACGGTTCGACCATCGGTCCGGGTCCCCACGAGCAGGATCCGATCCGCCTCCGGGGTGTCGATCACCATGACGGGCAGTTCGCGTCGGATCACCGTGACCACACCCGCGCTGGCCGCCGCAAGGCCGACCGTGGTGACCGCGGTGGCGATGGCGATGGTGCCGCAGAGTCCCCGGACCCATCGTTCGGTCGGAAGACGGAACACGAGGACCGCGAGGAGGATCGCGAGGATCATCGCCACGCAATCGGTGGCGGCGACGTCCCGCAGGGAATCCGCCCATTCCGGGTTGCCGATCGCATCGTCCAGGGTGCTCCTGGTCCGACTGGAGGCGTGCACCCCGATCAGGATGTCGGCGCCGACCACGAGGGCCGCGGTCAGTCCGCTGGCCGCGGCCACCGCCGGAGCGGGGCGTTCCGCGCCCCGTCTTCGGGGACGTGCAGCGACCAGCCCGGCGATCGGCGGGATGGCGAGGGCGAGGGCCGCGGCGAAGAACAGGGGCTCGTCCACACCGCTCCGATAGAGCGAGTGCAGCATGACGATGGGCAGTTCCGCGCCGCTGACGAACGTCTCTCCGATGGGCCTGATCAAGGCGCCCGCGCCCAGCCAGTGGTCGATGCCGATCCGCTCGGCGATCGCTCCGATGACCAGCAGGCCGATGAGGGCCGCGGCACTGGTGAAGGCGATGACGCCAAGTTGCACACCATCCCGAACCGGATCGTCCGGCGACGAGGATCCTCGTGCGAGGACCCTGCTCTTCGCCGCTCCCGATGCGGCGGATCGAGACAGGGTCGTCGGTGGTGATGTCCGGGAGCTCTGGCTGCTCCGGACGGGATTCGAGGTCGTCTGATCCTTGCTCATGGATGGGCCTCGCCGGACCGGGGGCGGTCGCACGGGTTCAGTCGGTCTTGATCTCCGCCGCCCACGGGGTCTCGAGTCGCGGATCAGGCAGGCGCTGACCGAGGGATTCGATGGCGGCACGGTCCTCGTCGTTCACTTCGTCGGCCGTCGGGGCCACGATCTCCAGAACCGCATAGAGATCTCCGCTGCGATCAGCGGCGTTGATCCCTCGATCCCTGAGACGCAGCTTCGAACCGCTGCGGACTCCTGCGGGGATCTTCAGGCTCGCGGTGCCCTTCAGCAGGGGGACCGGGACTTCGGCCCCAAGGGCGGCTTCGGCGATCGTGATCGGCACCACCACCTCCAGATCCAGACCGTCCCGGACGAACCAGGGATGCCGTCCGACGCGAATCTGGAGCAGCAGGTCGCCGTCGGGACCGCCGCTGCGCCCTGGGAGTCCCTTCCCGCGGATCCGGAGGGTGGCCCCGTCGTTGATGCCGGCCGGAATCTTCACGTCCAGCTCGGTCGGTTCGCCGTCGATTCCTGAGAGTCTCAGCCGCTCGGTTCCTCCGAAGGCCGCGGTCGCGAATCCGATCTCGAGATCGTGTTCGAGATCCCGCCCCTTCATGGGACCGGGACTCGGGCTCGGGCCGCCACCGCCTCCGAATCCGCCGAACCCGGAGAAGCCGCCGCCGCCGCGTCGAGCGCGTCCGCCGAAGGCCTCTCCGAAGATCGACTCGAAATCATCGGGGGAGATGTCCTGCCAGGCTCCGGCCCCGGGGCCGCCGGCACCGGTCGCGCCGGGAGGCGGACCTTCCACGCCGGCGTGGCCGTACCGGTCGTACCTCTTCCGCTTCTCGGGATCGGACAGGACGTCGTAGGCGGACTGGATCTCGTTGAATCGATCCGCCGCGCCTTCGCTCTTGTTGAGATCGGGGTGGTGCTCCCTCGCCAGCCGGCGATGGGCGGATTTGATCTCGTCCTCCGAGGCACCTCGGGGGATGCCGAGCACCTCATAATGATCGCGTTGACCGGCCATGAGTCGAGTATACGGTTCCTTGGTCAGAGTACAGTTCGCGCCCGCCATGCTCCGACATAGCATGAAGCCATGAAGGCATCCCCTGAGGTATCCCTTCCCGTGATTCCCGAGCCCCGTCGGGAACGGATTCGACCTCGTCGCAGGACTGGGGGTAGCCGCATGGAGCGGTGGCGGTTCGCCGTCCTGATCCTGATCCAGATCCTGATCATCGCCCACGTGATCCAGTGGCTGGTGATGGGGACCACGGTGGCGCCCATCGAGCCGAGCGAGTCGATCAAGACCGTCCGTGGCGGGGTGATCACCGTCGGTTTCATCTTCTTCGTCGTGGCGATCGGCTCGACGATGATCCTCGGCCGCTTCTTCTGTGGATGGGGCTGCCACATCATGCTCCTCCAGGACTGGTGCGGACGCCTCCTGGACAGGATCGGAGTCCGACCGCGGCCGTTTCGATCGAGGCTGCTGAGGTTGATGCCTCTCGGGCTCGCCCTCTACATGTTCGTCTGGCCGGTGGCCCACCGGTTTCTCGTCGCACCGTGGATGGGCGGCGCCCCCGAATGGCCCGGCTGGTCCTTCGAGGCGACGACCAACAACTTCTGGGCGACGTTCCCCGGACTGCTCATGGCCGTCCCGTTCCTGCTGGTCTGCGGATTCCTGACCATCTATCTCCTCGGCATGAAGGGGTACTGCACCTACGCCTGTCCGTACGGAGGATTCTTCGCGCCCGCCGAGCAGGTGGCTCCGGTCCGGATCCGGGTGCGTGAGGACTCCTGCGAGCATTGCGGGGTCTGCACCGCGGCCTGCACGAGCAACGTCCGGGTCCACGAGGAGATCGAGTCGTTCGGAATGGTGGTCGATCCCGGCTGCATGAAATGTCTGGACTGCGTGACCACGTGTCCGCAGGACGCCCTCTACCTCGGCCTTGGAAAGCCGGCCTTGATGGTGGGATCCGAACAGCGCGAGAAGGCGGTCTCGGAGGGGACCCTGAAGCCGAAGTTCGATCTCTCATGGACCGAGGAGATCGCCTTCGCGGTCATCGCCGTGGTCATGCTTCTCTCGATTCGCGGTCAGTACTCCCTGCCGCTGCTCTTCGCCAGCGGAGTCACCGCCTGCGGAACCTGGATCGTCTGGAAGGGCTGGCGCACGATTCGCGACTCCAACGCGTCGTTCCACCGGTTCTCCCTGAAGAGATCGGACGCCATCCGCCCCGCGGGCTTCACGATGATCACCCTCGCCGCCGGAGTGCTCTTGTGCACCGCATGGATGGGCACGATCAACTTCGCCGGTGACATGGCGGTCCGGAGCGACGACCGGGTGATCGTTCCCGCCTCGATGGTCTTCAGCCGGACCGGATACGTCTCGCCGGACGGGTCGATCCGGAACGAGGCGGAGAAATCCCTGGACTGGTATCGAAGGGCGGGATTCATCGGCGACGGCGGGTGGTCGCCGCTCACCAGCACCCGGAACAACTTCACGATTCGAAGAGCATGGCTGCTGTCGGTCCTCGGTCGCTTCGACGAGGCCCTCGAGGAGATCGACGACATGGTCTCGAAGGTGGGCCTGAACGAGGATCTCGCGCTGGCTCGTGGACGGGTGATCCGGATGCTCGATCCGGCGATCGTGGACGAGACCTACGCCCGGATGCTCGAGGTCGATCCGACCTGGATGAGACTTCGTGACGAACGGATCCTCTGGCGTCTCGAGGAGCAGACCGAGGCGGACGCGATCGCGGAGGCGCGAGTCGCGCTGGAGATTCATCCCGACGAGCTCCTGCCGATGCGACGCCTCGCGGTGCTGCTTCTCGACCATGGGGGCCCGGAAGGTTGGCGGGAGAGCGGAGAGATCACCCGTCGAACGCTGGAGATCGAGCCGGAGAACCCGAACGCCTGGAGGGCCATGGCGCTCGCGATCGCGAAGTCTGGGGATCTGGAGGCCGCGGAGGAGGCGATGGCGGAGGCGATCTCGCTGGCGGGGGGTGACTGGCGCCTGCGACACCAGTACTCGATCCTCCTGAACGACCTCGGCCGGTGGGACGATGCCGACGAGCAGTTGGAGATGTCCCTGCAGTTGTGGGAGCAGGCCGGTGGCGAGACCGCGGGCACGAGACCGTTTCTTCCAGCCCGACCTCTGGGGCCGATGCCTCCGGCTCCGGATTGAGCCGGCCTCAGGTGCGGGTGGCGGAATCCAGTCCGGCCAGCAGCTCGTAGAGCGACTCGGCATCCGGGGAGTCGAATGCTCGTTCCCGGATCATGGGATCGGCCATGAACTTGCTGATCCGACCGAGGGCCTGGATGTGGTCGGCGATGCGGTTCGCGGGGCTCGCCAGCAGCACGATCATCTTCACAGGTCGACCGTCGATCGAATCGAAATCGACGGGTTCACGAGGCAGGCCGATCGCCATGGTGATCTCGCGGACTCCCGCGCACTTGCCGTGCGGGATCGCCAGTCCTTCTCCGATGCCGGTCGAACGCTGGCCCTCCCGGTCCCAGACCGTTCTCCGGAAGTTCTCGGGGTCCTGGATGACGTCCGACGTACACAGCAGATCGCAGAGTTCGTCGATGGTCTCTCGTTTCGTGGCACCTTCGAGAGGCACCTTGACGAGATGGGGGTCGAGGATTGTGGAGAGTTCGAACGTCACGATCGCAGCTCCGCCTTGATCCTCCCGCAGGGAGGAAACATCGAAGCCATGAGTGTAGCGTTCACCCGGCCCGGGATCGATGCCCCGGGAAACCAATCCCGCCCGGATTCAGGTTTCGGATGCTCCCGCCGCCTCCCGGGTGAGGATGGCATGAAAGCTGCCGTCGTGGATCTCGCGAGGCCGTGACCCCGGAATGCCGGAAGGGAAGGTCTGGTGCTCGGTCTTGAGGTCGAATCCGAAGTGATGGCCGATCCAGTGGGCGATCCTGCGATTTTCCACGGGTTCCAGACTGCAGGTCGCGAAGAGGATCGCCCCGGACGGCCCGAGCAGGGGCTGGGTCTCGCGGACGATCGCCTTCTGGAGGCTGGCGATCGATCGGAGGGTGTCCGAATCGAAGCGGTATCTCGCCTCCGGACGTCGGGCGAGAACTCCGGTGTTGCTGCAGGGGACATCGAGCACGAGGAGGTCGGTCCGGCCCATGGCGGGAGCGAGTCCCGCGGGATCGACCACCTCGACCCGGGGATGGTTCTCGAAGGCACGACGCAGGTCGTTTCGTCGAGTGGCGTCGACATCGGTGGCCATGATCCGGGCGTCCGGGTGCGTCTCCGCGAGCTGCCTCGTCTTGGTGCCGCGTCCCGCGCAGTAGTCGACGATCAGTTCCGGCCGCAGGCCGGCGGTGGCGGCCACCGGCTCCGCACTGGCGGGATCCTGGATCCGCCGTGAGGGATCCTCCCGGAGGAAGGAGCCGAGGTCGAGGTGCTCGTCGGTCACCACGAAGAAGCCGTGGCGGTCGTGGGGGGCGAGCGGCCCTTCCTCTCCAGCGAGCGGTTCGAGAGTCCCCGGATCGGTGGCGGTGACGCAGATGGGGGGTCGGACCAGATCGTGATGACAGAGTTCACGGGTTCTGGCGAGTCCGTGGGCGGCGATCCAGTGGACCACCAGGGGCTCGCCGTGGCTGGTCTGCTGACAGAGCCGAAGGACCTCGTCCTCGGCGAAGACGGGTTCGGTGAGGACGAGGGCTCGTCCGTCGACCAGTGGGAGGACGTCCCGGCGTTGATGGAAATCGACGGCTTCGGGGTGGTTGGCTGGAAGGATCTCGCCCCGCAAGGCCGCGATTCGTCGAAGGACGGCGTTGACGAGTCCCGCCGCTCCACCGTGGACGTGTCGACGGACCCGGTTCACCGTCTCATTGATCGCCGCATGGTCGGGCACGCCATCCATCAGCAGCAGTTCTGCGGTGCCGATCAGCAGTGCGGCTCGGACCGATCCCTGCAGAATGCGCCAATCACGATCCAGTTTCGAGTCCGCGATCGCCTGAAGGGTGTTCCATCGCTGCAGGATGCACTGTTCGAGGGCGCGAGCGAATCCCGCGTCCCGGCTCGAGAGCCCCGCGGTCTTGACCGATCCGATCGGAAGGTCGGGGTACTTGCGGGCGATGCGGACCAGCCGTGCATGCACACGGTCCCTGGCATCGCCGGTGGTCTCGATGCCGTCGAACTCGTCGGCGGGGCGTGAATCACGTCCGTCGGTTCGACCAGCCGGCTTCCGGGGACCCGGGGTGCGATCGGAGGAGCCTCGGCCTCTGCGGACGGTTCTTCTTGCCATGCAGGGTCAGGACACCGCGGCGGCGGCGGCGGCCTCCTTGAGTGCGGCGGCCTTGTCCGTGCGTTCCCAGGTGAAGGTCCCCGGTCCGCCTTCGCCGGGCTCCCGCCCGAAGTGACCATGAGCCGCGGTCGCCTTGTAGATGGGCTTGAGCAGATCGAGCTCCCGGATGATCCCGGCGGGAGTCAGGCTGAAGTGCTTGCGGACGAGGGCTTCGATCGCCGCTTCGTCGATGGTCGCGGTGCCGGAGGTGTCGACGAGGACCGAGGTCGGCTCCGCCACCCCGATCGCGTAGCTCAGCTGGACCTCGCACTGTTCGGCAAGACCGGCTGCGACGATGTTCTTGGCGATGTAGCGGGCCATGTAGGCGGCGGATCGGTCCACCTTGGAGGGGTCCTTGCCGCTGAAGGCGCCGCCGCCGTGCCGACCGCGGCCGCCGTAGGTGTCGACGATGATCTTGCGGCCGGTGAGTCCGCAGTCGCCGTGCGGTCCGCCGAGTTCGAACTTGCCGGTGGGATTGACGTGGACCACGATGTCGTCGTTCCACCAGGATCCCAGAACCGGTCGGATGATGTGCTCGATGACCTGCTTCTTGAGCTCGGCCTGACGGTCGTCGCCATTCCAATCCGGATCGTGCTGCGTCGACAGCACCACGGTGCGGATCGCCACCGGCTTGCCCTCGTCGTATTCCACGGTGACCTGGCTCTTGGCATCGGGACGGAGACCGGAAATGGTCGATTCCCGTCGGACCTCCGCCTGTCGCTTCACCAGAAGGTGGGAGAGGTCGATGGCGAGGGGCATCAGCGATTCGGTGTCGCGGCAGGCGTATCCGAACATGAGGCCCTGGTCGCCGGCGCCCTGCTCGTCCTCGGAGCCGCCATGCTTGTGTCGATCGACGCCCTGGTTGATGTCGGGGCTCTGCTGGTCGAGCGAGACCAGCACCGCGCAGCTCTTCCCGTCGAAGCCCTTGGCGGAATCGTCGTAGCCGATCTCCAGCGCGGTGTTCCTCACGAGGTCGGCGATCTCGACGTACCCGTCGCACGACACCTCCCCGGCCACCACCGCCATGCCCGTGGTCACCATCGTCTCGCAGGCGACTCGGCAGTTGGGGTCGACGGCGAGCATCCCGTCGAGGACCGCATCGGAGATCTGATCGGCGAGCTTGTCCGGATGACCCATAGAGACGGACTCGGACGTGAAGAAGTGGGGGCGGCTGGTCATGGGCTTTCCTACGCAGGCATGGCTTCATCCATTCAACCGATGAATGGATCCGCAACGGTATCTCGTGGAGCCGTCGATCGCCAGTGGCTCAGAGCGACTGGAGGAAGCTGACGAGGGCCTGGCGGTCCTCCTCCGGGAGGTTGCGGAAGAACTCCCTGGAATTCTCCGCTTCGCCGCCATGCCAGAGGATCGCCTCCTCCAGGGTCCGGGCTCTGCCATCGTGCAGGAACGCATGGTCGCCGGCGACGCCCTCGGTGAGTCCGATGTTCCAGAGCGGGGCCGTTCGCCATTCGGCGCCGGAGGCGTCGCCGTCGTTCATCGTGTCGGCGAGTCCGGGACCGAGGTCGTGCAGGAGCAGGTCGGTGTACGGCTTGATCGTCTGTCCACGAAGTTCGGCGTAGGGGTGATGGTCGCCGGTCTGCAGTTCCGCGACGTGGCACCGGGCGCATCCCGCGGCTTCGAAGACCGCTTCGCCGTGCAGGGCGACCTCGTCCAGAAGGTCTCGACGGGCCGAGACCCCGAGCAGCGAGGTGTAGCGGTTCATCAGTTCGAGTTCGGCGTCCGTGATCTCGATCGGACCCGGATCGGTCTCCCCGTCGAGCACGGGGAAGATGGAGTTGGTCACTCCCATGTCCCGATTGAGCGCCCGGGCGAGTTGTTCGAGGATCGTCGCTCTTCCCGCCTTGGCGTTGAATCGTCCGAGTCGGGTGATCGTGGGATCGACCGGATCCGGAACGAGCCGTGCTCTTCCCGAGATGCCGTCGCCGTCGAGATCGCAGGGATCGGCGAGGCCGAGGATGGTCGATTCATCGATCGCCTCGAGGAGTCCGAGGCCGATCAGAGGCTGGGCGTTGCGGAGCGAGTGGTGTTCCGGTGCCGCGCCCTGGAACGAGAGCAGGGGACGTCGGAGTTCGTACGGAGTGCCGTCGGCGTAGCTGCCGCTGGTCGTCTCCCAGCCGGCGAGGACCGCGGCCCCCTCTGCATCGTCATCGGCATCGAGCTCGAGGAGTTCGAACCAGTTGAGGTTCCAGCCGCCGATGCCTGCATCCAGTCGGAATCGGTACACGCCCGGTTGCAGTTCGAGGTTCGTCGAGATCGTGGTCCACGACTGCCAGCCTCCGGTGTACGGGATCTCCACGCTTGCGAGCATCGAATCCCAGCCGAGTCGCGAGACGTCGATGCGGCCTCCACCGACGTCGCTGGCCACCCGGAGGTCGAGTCGATGGGTCCCGCCGGTCTTGATCATCAGAGGATGGCCGAGGTACTCCATCCAGTCGCCGGTGTCCACGAAGCCGACGTTCAGGCCGCCTCCGATGTCCGCGCAGGTCTCGGTCTGGATTCCGCTCATGCCGCTGTAATCCTCGGCCTCGGCTCGGATCAGACCGCCGGACGGGGGGGCCGTCGAGAAGGGCTGCAGGGAGTCGCCGAGGAGCGGGTGCGGCGTGCCGTGTTCATCGGAGGCCACCCGGATCACGGACTGCACGATGGTCGAGCCCACCTCGGGGGGAAGCGATCGACCGTTGTTCACGTGGCAGGCGACGCAGCTGGTGTTGAGGAACTTCGGTCCCACGTCTCCGACATGGTCGATCAGCGGGGGGTTGTCCGGTTCGGAGTGCGCCCCGGTCGAGAAGTCGGTGTGGTGCAGTCGGCGCCCGTGCATGAACGAATGCCCGCTCGCGAGGGCGAGATTGCCCGTGGTCTGCTTGAAGCGGTGTTCCGGTTCGTTCGAGTACTGGTAGGGAAGAGTCCCGAGTCCGCCGAGTCTGGCGTGATCNGGNAGGGGATGNGAATCCATCGATGCGGTGGCGGCCTCCTCCGGNGTCTCNGCCTCCTCGAAGGCCTTTGCGTACCAGGGCACGATCCCCTCGCCGACCACGTAGAGGAAGGCGGTGCCGTAGTAGTTCGTCCGTCCGTTGCGGGGAGCGAGCAGGAACTGGCTCAGCTCGACCTCCATCCGGTCGCCGATCTCCAGGGGGCGGTTCTCGGGAACCTTCCGGCTGACGATCGATTCGTAGTGGTACTCCGTCTCGCCGGGCCATTCCTCCGATGGTCTCGTGTCGACGAGGACCACGCCCTGATTGAAATCGTCCGACTGGTTGTTGTGGTAGACCGCGCCGCCGCTGGCGTAGAACGTCCGGAACTCTGCGGGGTTCAGCCGGTCGTGGGTCATGAAACGAAACACGACCTCGTCGCCGCCACGGGCCACACGGTCCTCGATCACGATCTCCGCGACCCGCTGCTCCCAGTAGAAGGAAAGCCAGTGGTCGTAGGCGCTGAACTGTTCCTCCCGGGCATGTCGATCCCGGGCGCGATCCGAGAAGCGGGTGATCAACGCGTCCTCGGTGAGCTCCAGGACCGGAGGTTCACCGGGGGTGGTCGCATCNTGAAGGGGCTCGACCTCGATCGGGTCGGCGCAGGGGCACGGGCCCCAGCCTGCGATCAGCAGTCCGAAGTCGGCGCCGTCCACCGAGCCGTCTCCGTCGAGATCCGCGTTCGGATCGCCGGTGTTCCAGACGCCGAGCATGAGGCCGAGGTCGGTGCCGTCGATCACGCCGTCGCCGTCCAGATCCCCGGGACAGTCCGCCATGGCCGGGATCGACGACAGCAACGCACCGGCCAGCATGGAAGGGACGAAGCGAAGGCGCGGTTGGTTCATGTCTGGGATTCCCCTTGTGCGGCAGGTTCGTGACTCCGAACCCAGCCACCAGCTGTGCCCCTGCCTGATTCCGACGCTGACATCATCCCCTGAGTGGAGTGGACGGGGTGGATGAAGTTGCTGGATCGGCCCAAGCATGGTTATCAGACCATGTGGGCGTTCGAGCGTCCTCGGTCAGGATGGTGATGGGGGGTCCGATCGGTCCAGATGGCGCGATCCGTACGGGATTCCGGCTGACTCCGAGAGGCCGGGCGACTCGATGTAGAACGAGGGCTATCCTCAATGTACGGAAGATGCACCCGATCGTCCCGTTTCGGTCCAGATCAAGAGGCGTCCCAATCGTGAGCCACTGCTCGAATCAGATCCGTGCCCTCCGAACCGCTCTGTCCGCGCTGGCCGTTGGTGCGGTGACCGCGGCGTCGACAGCCGAGATCGCCAGCGACAGGGTCCTGCTTCGCCTCGCTCCGGACACCGTCGTTCATGTGGACGCCCGAGGTGGGCGATGGCTTCTTCCCGAGCCGACCCGGCGCTCCCTGCGGTTCGAGGACATGCTCTTCGCTCGGATCCTGCATGAGGACCTGCTCGCCTCGGGGCTGGAGTCGATGGAATCCGTCCTGCCCTTCGAAGCCGCCCATCCCGGGATCGCCTCGGAGATCGGTCTGGATCGCTGGGTGGTCGCGACCTTCGACACCGCAGAAGGCGCAGCGCGGGCGGTTCGCTCGGTCGCCGACCTGGCCGAACTGGGGGGGCCGGTCGAGATGGCCGAACTCGATGGCCGGGGGGGCGTCGCCTCGTCCCTGCCGTCCGATCCCTGGCTCGATCTCCAGTACGGCATCCGGAACACGGGTCAGAACATCGCCGGCGTGATCGGCGTGCCCGGCGCCGACGTCAACGTGCTCCCGGCCTGGGACTGGTCCACCGGTTCCTCGGACGTCGTCATCGCAGTGCTGGATTCCGGCATCGACACCCATGAGGAGTTCGCCTCCAGACTCACCGAGGGATGGAACGTGCCGGACGGCACCGATTCCTTCGCGGACGAATGTTCGAGTCACGGCACGCACGTCACGGGGATCATGGCCGCCGAGGGTGACAACGATCAGGGCGTCGCCGGTGTCAACTGGGGTTGCCGGATCATGCCGGTGGTGGTGGTTGACGGATGCACGGGATTCGAGTCCTGGGTCGCCGAAGGCATCATCTGGGCGGTCGACCGGGGGGCGGACATCATCAACATGAGCCTGCAGTACTCCGCGGGGAACCAGCTGCTCGCGGATGCGGTGGCCTATGCACATGCGGCGGGGGTGATCCAGGTCGCGGCCGCGGGAAACACCGGTGGAGCGGACGACGTCCAGGCGCCGGCCCGTTTCGCGGAGACCATCGCGGTCGCCGCGATCGACAACCGGGATCAGCACTGGCCGAGTTCGAGCGCCGGGCCCGAGATCAATCTCGCCGCACCGGGTTGGCGCGTCTACTCCTGTTCGTCGAGCTTCAACTACGTCTACAAGAACGGCACGAGCATGGCGGCGCCCTTCGTGACCGGAGCGCTCGGGCTGATGAAGTCCCTCGAGCCCGATCTCGATCCCGTCACCGCGAGGGTGGTGCTCAGGTCGACGGCGGTGGACATCCTCGGCAGCGGCTTCGACGATCTCAGCGGATCGGGACGACTGGACATCGAGGCGGCGGTGCTCGCTCTCGATCCCGAGCCGCCGGCTCCCGGAGACCTCGATCGCGACGGCAGGGTCGACGGCCAGGACTTCGGCCTGATGCTCGTCCAGTGGGGTCCCTGCCCGGACGACTGCGAGGAGGTGTGCGGCGCCGATCTCAACGGCGACTGCATCGTCGACGGTCAGGATCTCGGTCTCCTGCTGCTCGACTGGACCGGCTGATCCCCGTTCCGGGGCGGAGACGGTCATCCATCTACGATGGGACCATGCCAGATCCATCCGACACCGTTCTCGACTGTCTCCGCGCCCACCGCTCGATCCGTCGCTTCTCGACGGAACCCGTCCCGGAGGAGGATCTCCGCCGGGCCGTCGTCGCCGGGCAGCAGGCCGCGACCAGCTCGAACATCCAGGCGTATTGTGCGATCAGGATCCGGGAGCAGGGGCGACTCGAGCGTCTGGTGGAGCTGACCGGCGGGCAGAGGAAGGTCGCCGAATGCGGAGCCTTCCTGGTCATCTGCGGTGACACCCGCCGGCACCGTCTCGTCGCCGGACGGGCGGGTCGACCTCACGTCTCCAACCTGGAAGCCTTCATGCTCGCGGTCATCGACGCAAGCCTGTTCGCGCAGAATCTGGTCGTCGCCCTCGAGTCCATGGGCTATGGAACCTGCTACATCGGCGGTCTGCGGAACGATCTGCCCGCGGTGCACGAGGTGCTCGACACCCCGGAAGGGATCTGGCCGGTGTTCGGTCTCTGCATCGGTCGGCCCGCCCAGAGCCCCGAGTCCCGTCCGCGACTGGACACCGATGCCGTCCTCTTCGAGGAGTCCTATCCGACGGACGAGTCGATGCTGGCCTTCATCGACGAGTACGACGATCGCATGGCGGCCTGGTACCGGAGGCAGGGGATGGACGTTCCGGGGTGGTCCGCGAGGATCGAAGGTCATTTCGAGGAGCCTCATCGAACCCGGAATGCAGGGTGGTATCGAGCGTGCGGGGCCGACTTCGAATGAGGCGGGTGGCTAGGATGAACACCGATCCGCACGGAGTTCCGCCCTCATGCTCGTCCCCGTCAACATCTCGCGACTGCTCATCCGTGAGATGGCCGATTCGCAGTTCGTCACCCTTCAGGAGACCGAGGGGTCCCGCAGCTTTCCGATCGCCATCGGATTGAACGAGGCCTTCGCGATCGAGCGGCGGATGAGCGGAGCCGTGCCGCCTCGACCCCAGACTCACGACCTGCTGGATTCGGTCATCACCTCGATGGGCGCGACCCTGGTCAGGATCGAGATCCACGATCTGGATTCGGGAACCTTTCACGCCCGTCTCATCCTCGATCAGGACGGCAGGACGTTCGCGGTCGATTCGAGACCCTCCGATGCGCTCGCCCTCGGAGTCGCCAGCGACACTCCGATCTTCGTCGAGGATTCCGTGATCGAGGAGGCGGGTCACGTGGCTCCGGACGAGATCGGAGGGACCTCCGACTCACCGGGATTCGACGAGGATCTCGATGAAGACGACTCGGAGTTTCAGTGATGTCCGAGGATCGATCGACCCCACCGGTCGGAGATGCGTCAGCGGAGGATGAGGACCAGCTGCACGTCGCACCGGCGGAGGCCCCCGGCGTGCTCGGCGACCCCATGCCGCGGGGGCGGGTTCTGAGCTCCGACCCGCTGCCGGGTCGGATCAAGCTGCGCGACGACGACTTCATGGTCGATGAGATTCCGCTCTACGAACCCTGTGGAGAGGGGGAGCATCTCTACATCCGGGTGCAGAAGATGGGGCTGGCCCACACCGAACTCGTCGAGGTGTTGAAGGAGCATTTCAACGTCCGGGAGGATGCGATCGGCGCGGCGGGCATGAAGGACCGGGTCGCGGCGACCAGCCAGACCTTCTCCATCCACCTTCCGGGTCGATCCTCGGAGGTGAGTTCCGCCGCGGCCGCCGCCGCGGCTCTGGATCATCCGAAGATCCAGGTCGTCTGGGCGGACTGGCACGGCAACAAGCTGCGTCGCGGTCACCTGCAGGGCAATCGCTTCTCGATCCGGATCCGGGATCTCGATCCGCTCCAGGCTCCGTCGGTCTGGAGAGGTCTCCGTGAGATCGAGCAGAGGGGGGTTCCCAATCACTACGGGACCCAGCGATTCGGCTACCGCCGGAACACCCACCGGCTCGGCGCGATGGTGCTGCGCAAGGACTGGGAGGGTCTGGTCGCCGAACTCCTCGGAGCGAAGGGGTCGTGGTTTCCGGCGCATCAGAGAGTCCCGCGGGAGGCCTTCGATGCGGGCGATCTCGCGAAGGCGAAGTCCGGCTGGGGCCGAAGGGACATCGCGGAGCGTCGCGTGCTCAAGGCACTGGCGTCCGGCGCCTCTCCGGAGAAGGCGGTGCGGGCCGTCTCGCGGCACATGCGGGCCTTCTGGGTCAGTGCGCTCCAGTCATCGATCTTCAACCACCTGCTCGAGGAACGACTGGCCGACGGGACCTTCGATCGAATCGAACTCGGAGACGTGGCCTTTCGTCATCAGACCCGCAAGTCGTTTCTCGTGGACCAGGCCGCCATCGACGCCGGCGATCTCGCCGGGGAGGTCTCGCAGTTCGAGATCTCCCCGGCCGGCCCCATCGTCGGTCCGGGCATGCCCCAGACGACGGGAACCGTGCTGGACAGGGAGCGTGCCGCGTTCAAGGCCGCGGATGTCGATGACCGTCTTTTCGAGCAGAGCGAGTTCGACTTCCGTGGGACCAGACGCCCGTATCGCGTCCGGATCGGCAATCTGGAGCTCGATTCAGGTTTCGATGAGCATGGCTCCTACGTCAGGGTCGCCTTCGATCTTCCCCGAGGGTCCTATGCGACCGTGGTTCTTCGGGAGATCATCGGTGACGACGGGGTGGAGGCTCACCGCCGGGATCGCCGTGATCGCAAGGCCTTCAAGGATCGATCCTGATCCGATCCGGCCGGGGTCGGGGATCCCGTTCAGCCATCGCCGACGATCCTCCGCACCTCGGGCATCCAGACCAGCTGGGTGAAGAGGAAGATCGCGATGCCGGCGATCAGGCTGATGAACACCCACATGGAGACGACCAGTCTCAGGCGACCCACCGTCTTTCGTCGCACGCCGTCGGTCTCCGAGAGGGATGCGAACCACGCCCGGACCGCGCGGATCTGTCCGATGATCAGTCCTCCGAAGAGCAGCAGGACGACTCCGATCACCAACAGGTTGGAGAACGGACTCTTGCTCGACGCGAAGAAGTCGGGAGCGATCGTGGTGATCACGAACCACACCAGTCCGGTCGCACCGAAGGCACCGAGGGATCCCAGGATCGCCATCCTGCGACTCAACCGGGGAAGAGGCAGGGGTTCGTTCTTGCCGGTTTCGGGGTTCTCGTTCATCCGGCCCGATCCTCCGAAAGGTCCTCCGCGGAGACCGTGCCTCGGAAGGTCCAGTAGGTCATGGCGGTGTAGAGCAGAACGAACGGGATTCCAACCACCACCACCACGAACATCGTGAGAAGGGTGGCCCGGGTGCTGACGGCGTCGAGGATCGTTATGTTCCAGGCGGGATCCAGGGTGCTCACCAGCAGATTGGGGTGGATGGTCGACCCGAAGAGCACGATCATCGCGGAGACCATGACGGTGCTGGCGAGGAAGCATCGCCACTTGCTCCGGTCCCGCATGGCCCATGCGAGGTTGAGGATCGCGAGCACGTTGAGGATCGTCGTGACGATCCCCAGAGGGGTCAGGCCGGTCACCGCGTCCACGTCCCTGAAGGCCAGCAAGGTCGCGACAAGGAACGAGATCAGGAACGCGACGTACATCAGGGGGAAGGAGCGGCGGATCCGTCGCTCGGTGATCCCGGTCGCCTTGAGGTTGAGGAACATCGCGCCGTGGAGGGCGAAGAGGGTCAGGGCGAGGACACCGCAGGAGACGGTGAATGGTGTCAGGGCGAAGGTGATCTCCGCAAGGAGACCGGGAGCAGCATCCGCGGGGCCCGCGAGGACCAGATTCCCGGCCTGATCGATCGGAATGCCCTCCATGACCGCCCCGGTCGCGACTCCGAGGACGAGGGTCGCCACGATCGATGCGAGCGAGAACAGCACGTCGCAGGCGAGAACGATCCACCGGTTGTCGGCCTTGGATCTGAATTCGAGGCAGGTGGCCCTCGTGATGAGACAGAACAGGACGATCACCAGTGGGACCATGAATGCGCTGAAGATCGAACCGTAGGCCAGCGGGAATGCGGCGAAGAGTCCGCCGCCGAAGGTCACCAGCCAAACCTCGTTCCCATCCCATATGGGACCGATCACGTTGGTGTGGACGGTTCTCTCCCGGCGGTTCCTGCCGATCATGAAATGGATGATCCCGACTCCGAGATCGAAGCCGTCGAGGACCGCATAGCCGGTCAGCAGCAGGCAGAGGAGGATGAACCAGAGATGGGCCATCCAGTCCGGAGCGAGGATCTCGGCCGCCGGCAGGGCGTCCTGAATCGCACCGATCACGAGGGTCGCCGGGGTCACCGTGACGATCCTCCACGCAGTCCGGTCATCGAGGTGATTTCACCCAGGGCTCTTCGCATCGCGGAGATCAGTCCGCCCTCTCCGCCGCTCGGGGTGTAGTCGTCCGGACCCTTGTGGATCTTGTGGTTGAGAACCATGATCCAGAGGATGCTCAGCATGAAGTAGATGAGGAGGAACATCACGCAGGCCCAGAGCACCGCCCCGCTGCGGAGGGCCTTGGAGAATCCCTCGCTGGTCCGCATCGACTTCGTGCCGTCGTATGAGATCGTGACGTCGTCCCCGGGTTCGACGTTCGCCTCCAGGACGCGATGATCACCCTTCTGGTCGGTGACCACCATCCTGCCGTAGGGATAGTGCCATCCCTCGAGATCGTCGACCGGATCTCCGGGGGTCCACAACCGGACCTGCTCGGACTCGGGCATGGTGGTGTTGATCAGCCACAACGGGCTCATCGCTCCCTTGTCGGGATCGACCCGGGGACTGGCCGGATGGACCACCCATGGTTGTCGACCCGTCTCCGCGGTGAACCAGCCGGTCTGGTTCGCGATCGCCGCCGGCGCGACTCCGATGATGAACAGCAGAAGGAGCCACTTCGTGTTCCAGAGAGTGCCTCGCAGCCAGTGATAGATGCCGAGCCCGACCACGCCGACCAGGAACGTCCCGCAACCCACCATGATGTGGAAGCATGCGTACACCACCGCGGTCATCGGTCGATCGTCCTCGGGCACCAGGTCCAGGCCCGGGATGGAGAGGGGGTCGCCCTCCTTGTCGTGAAGTCGACGGTAGACCAGCGCGGTCAGGGCTCCGGGGACACCGATCTCCCAGTCCATCTTCGATTCCGCATCATCGGGCATCCCGACGATGGTCAGAGTGGCGATCTGGTCGGTGGTGTCGTAGACCCCCTCCATGGCCGCGAGCTTCACCGGCTGGTGCACCGCGACCATTCGGGCATTGGCGTCTCCGGTCAGCATCGCTCCGACGGTTCCGATCGCCGCCAGGATGAGTGCGAGACCGAAGGACCTGGTGGCCACGGCCAGATGGCGACCGCGGATGATCCAGTAGGCGGATATGGAGAGGACGAAGAAGGAACCCATGGTCGCCGCGCCGACCCAGACGTGGGTGATGCGGTTGATCGAGGATGGGTTGAGGATCGCGGC
>PAQL01000019.1 GCA_002709295.1 Phycisphaerae bacterium
AATCGAGGATCCGAAACCAGCACCAACCCGACCGGCAGGGCGGGTGATCAGTTCGGATTCGAGCGGAGATGGCCGTCCGCACCGCAGTCGGCCAGCATCGCGTCGAAGATCTTCTCCGGAGAATCGGTGGTCGATCCGAATCCGGTCTGCTCGTCGTCGATCACGACCATGAAGTTCGAGCACTGGAAGCAGATCAGGTGGTCGGTGGTCCGGTCGTTCACGACCACGCGGATGGCGTGCCGGGGCTGGAAGCAGTCGGGAAGATGATCGGTGCCGATCCTCCTCATCTCCTCCCGACCCTCTTCGAAGGCCTTGAACAACAGAGCCCGGTCGCGACTCGAATCGATGATGCAGCTCTCGAGGATCGTCCAGCCGTGCAGCAGTTCCGACCCTTCGGGCACGGGTTGACCCGGATATCGATCACCGTCGAGCCGGTAGAGGGTGTAGCTCCCTGCCTGGTGACCCGCCTGCTCGCTCAAGCTGACTTCGGGCCGGGAGGAGGAGGGTGTCCCGTTCGAGCACGCGGCGAGCACGGCCGACATCAGGATCATGGGCATGGAGTGATGCATGGAATGGTCTCCGGAAGTCGTCCAGCTGCGGTTCCATGAACCATCGTATCTCCACTGACATTCGGATTCACGATCTCGTCGGCCGAGGTCCCGCTCCGGAGGCCTTGCGGTCGTTCGGGTCGGAAACCGGGACGCGGAGATGCGGTTCCTCCATCGGTCCGTGATGGATCCCGCGGCGATCCGGCCGGTTTTCTCATCATGGATTCATTCATGATCTGAATGGAGGTCGAAGGTCATG
This sequence comes from Phycisphaerae bacterium, assembly GCA_002709295.1. GTDB lineage: Bacteria > Planctomycetota > Phycisphaerae > Phycisphaerales > SM1A02. Next base: position 808 of record PAQL01000019.1, read on the forward strand.
ACGCCGGGAACCGGACATCACATCCCTTCGGAGTCGGGCGGCCGGACCGACTTCAGATTCCTCGTCGTGGCCTTCTGTTTCATCCAGGGGCTGGTGAGATGTCTCGATCGCGGTGGTGTCTCTCATTCCGGTGATGCTCGTCGACTCGGTGACCCCGGCGGTCGTCTTCGTGTCGCTTGCGATCGGATTCTCGATGGCCCCGAACAGTCCCTGCCAATCGATATGCGTCGATCTCTTCCGGGGACGGACCGGTCTCGCCACCGGCGTGATCGTGACCTTTCTCTCGCTTTCGGGTGTGCCTTGGCCGGTGATCACCGGTTGGCTGGCCGAGGCCGGGGGAGGATTCGGCCGGCATTCACCGCACTCTGCGTGGTGTTCGGTTCGGGCGTGGTCGGCATGCTGGTCTTCGCCAGCGGAAGACCAATCGAATCGTCCGGATGAACAAGCATGGACATGCAGGAATCGACTGGTAGGGTGAATGGATGATGAACGACCGCAAGAACGGTGAGCCGGGAGTCGATCCCCACGTCGGACGTCGTGGCTTCATGTCGGCCGCCGCGGCCGGATCCCTCTGCTTCGCTCTGCCGGACCTGTGTCGGGCGGCGGTGGGCGATCTCTCGGAACCGGTCCGCATCGGGGTCATCGCGGATCTGCACCACGACATCATGCACGACGGGATGGAACGACTCGACGTCTTCCTCGAGGCGATGGCGAGGAACCCGCCCGGCGCGATCGTCCAGCTGGGGGACTTCGCCTATCCGAAGCCGAAGAACCGGGACGTCATCGATCGCTTCAACTCCGCCCACGAGAACAGCCTCCACGTCATCGGCAATCACGACACCGATGCGGGATCGACCACCCAGCAGTGCATCGAGATGTGGGGGATGCCCGCACGGCACTACGTCAAGGACATCGAGGGGATCAACCTCCTGGTCCTCGACGGGAACGACGCCGGTTCACCGGATCACCAGGGCGGCTATCCCAGGTACGTCGGTCCCGAGCAGTCGGCGTGGTTGAGGACGCAGCTCGAGAACATCCGGGGTCCGATCATCGTCGCATGTCATCAGCCGCTGGCCGGCCCCTGGGCGATCGACAACGCCGAGGAGATCCAGGGCATCCTCGAATCCGCGGCGGATCGGGTGATCCTCGTGATCAACGGGCATTCGCACATCGATCACCTGCTTCGGGTCGGGAACGTGAATCACCTGCATGTGAACTCCGCGTCCTATCAGTGGGTCGGTGGCGATCACCGTCACGAGAGCTACTCGAAGGAGATCCACGCGGCCCATCCCTGGATCTCGTGCACCTGTCCCTATGAGGACGCCTTGTTCGCGACCCTGATCATCGATCCCGAAACCCACCGGATCGAGGTCGAAGGGACCTCGACCCGGTGGGTCGGCAGTTCACCCGCGGAACTGGGGCTGGACAAGGATCCGAATCTGATCAACGGCGAGCAGATCGCGCCCCGGATCAGGGATCGCAGGATCCTCCGCGTCGGAGTCTGATCCGACCCGTCAGTCGGCGCAGTTCCCCCAGGCGGCGAAGAGCAGGCCCAGATCGGGTGATCCGACCGTGCCGTCGCCGTCGAGATCGAAAGTCTCCGTCGCCTTCCCCCATGCGGTGAGAAGGATGCTCAGATCCGAACCGTCGACCGCGTCGTCGTCGTTGAAGTCGGCCGGGCATGGATCGGGCGAGGATCGACGGTGCTCGAGAAGCCAGTCCACCAGTTCACGACGGAAGTTGCCGTTGAAGGACGGACCGTGGCTGCCACCGTTGATGGCCCAGAGTTCGACCGAGCCCTGATCCGGGCACCCTTCGGTCATCAGGGTCCGGGTGGTCTCGGCTCCGGAGATGCTCCCGTCGAGGTCGAGACTGCCTCCATCCTCGAATCCGCCGTCACACTGGTTGTACTGGGACCAGATGGAGATCGACTCCTCCGCGCCGGGGTAGCAGAAGAAGAAGGGGATGATGCAGCTTCCGTCGTATCGGATCACGTCGTCCGCGGTCCCGTGGATCTGAAGCACGTGGACCGGCTGGTCGGGAGTGCAGTTGGAGGGATTGTCGAAGGTCGCTCCGGCCAGGCTTGCGATGGACGCGATGAGGTCCGAGTGATCGCAGGCCATGCGGTAGGACATGAATCCGCCGTTGGAATGGCCCACCACGTGAATGCTGTCGAGATCCACGTCCCGTTCCTCGATCACCTGCTCGATGAGACCGCGAAGGTATCCGGAGTCGTCGGGGGCCTGTCCCTCGAAGTCGCAGCAGAAGTCGGTCGCGTTCCAGTAGCGATCCCCGTCGGAGTTCCGAAGGCCGTTGGGAACGCACAGCATGAACCTCTCCTCGTCGATGCGGCTTCGGAGATTGAAGTAGTTCTCGTGTTCGTTGTTGTTTCCGGTGTATCCGTGAAGCGAGACCACGAGGGGGAGAGGCTCCCCGGGTTCGATACTGGACGGAAGGTGAAGAGGAACATTGCCGCGTTCCGAGGCGATCTGCACGGTGTCCCATGCATGGGCCGCAGAGACCGCTCCGGCCAGAACCATGGAACCGGCCATCACACCGTTGAGCACTTCTCTTCGCATTGTCGATCCGATCCGGCACCCCTCGGTGCACCGCCCCCGAAATGTGATCCGACCCGGAAGGATCGATTCGACTCCCCCCGGAATCAGGACCTTCTACGGCCGTCTCCGGCGCAGGTTTCCTTCGATCCGGAGATTTCAGGGTTTCGATCCCGGTCCTCTCGACGCCTCCCTGGATTCGTTCCTCAGGGAGCGGGCGGGACGGGGTCGTTCCTCTTCTCGAGCAGGTGCAGGCCGCTCTTGCCGGGAAGCACGATGTCCAGATCGCCGTCGGCGTCGATGTCCACGACCACCGGATAGTGTCCGGCCCCGATGGCACCGCCCTCCGACAGCGTGGTTCGCTGGAATCCCTTCCGCTCCGGGTCGTACCGATAGATGCACACGATGAGCGGATCGTCGCCTCCCGGGTCCTTGCCGTTGTGGGCGTGTCGGCGTTTGCCGGTGAGGACCTCGAGCGTCCCGTCGCGGTCGAGGTCGGTGAGCACGAGGCCGTGGGCCTGGGACCATCGCGTGTCGACCTCGTGTCGAGACCAGGTCCGTCCTCCCCGGTCGTCGCGACCCTGCCGCAGCCAGTGCAGCCCGTAGTCGTGGCCCATGCCCCAGAAGATGTCGGTGAGACCGTCGCGGTCGAAGTCGTGGGCCACGATCGAGATCCCCGCCGGGCCGAGCTCCCACTCGGGATGGTGGACCCACTCGATGCCGTCCTCGCCCGGTCTCGACTCGAACCACCCGTCGGGACCGAGGATGTCCGGGTGGCCGTCCCCGTCGACGTCGCCGAGGCCGATTCCGTGTCCTCCCCGGTCGTCGGAGACCACGTGGGTGATCATGCCTCCCGGCTTCGCCTCGTACCACACCGTCCGCCCCATGATGTTGGGGAGGAAGTCCGGGGTCCCGTCGGCGTCGACGTCCGCGGCGATCGCGGTCTCCATGTTGCCGGGCGTGTCCAGGACCTGCATCCTCCACTTGTCCTGCTTGTCGCCCGGATTCCGTCTCCAGAAGACGCCGCGATCGTGCCAGCTGCAGGAGACGATGTCCATGAGACCGTCGCGGTCGATGTCCATGGGGACGTCCGCGAAGTCGACGCGGTAACCCCCGATCGACCGGACCAGGCCGATCGGTCGGGGCGTCCAGTCGGGGGCCTCGTACCAGGTGTCACCGCAGGCGATGTCGAGGTCGCCGTCGTTGTCGAAGTCGGCGACTCCGCACGCCTCGAAGTCGGAATCCCCTGCGACCACGACATGCTTCCAGGCTTCGTTGACATCGGCCGGTGGAAGAATCATCATCATCAGTGCGGCGGGTATCGCAAGCATCCGGCAAGCATACCCACGGGTTCGTCGAATGCCACGAGTCTCGATCATGGGTTGCAGCGGTTCCGGCAAGAGCACGCTTGCTCGCACGCTGCACCTGCGGACGGGACTGCCCTGGCTGGAGCTCGACTCGATCCATCATCAGCCCGACTGGAAGCCGCTGGAAACCGACCTCTTTCGAGGACGGGTGACCGACTTCATGGATCGTCATGCAGAATGGGTCATCGACGGGAACTACTCGAAGGTGGCCGACCTGGTGCAGGCCCGGTGCACGGACATCGTCTGGCTCGACGTGCCCCGGCCCCGGGTGATGTGGCGGGTGGTGAGTCGAAGCGTGCGGCGGGTCCTCTTCCGAACCGAACTCTGGAACGGCAATCGCGAGGGGCTTCGGAACCTCCTGTCGATGGATCCCGGGGAATCGGTGATCCGCTGGGCGTTCAGGACGCATCACGAGTTCCCCGGTCGATTCGATCGCCTGCGAGCTGATCCGCGCATGGCCGATGTTCGGTTTCATCGAGTGAGGGAAAAGGCATCGACCCGATCCTTGATCGATGACCTGGCCGGTTCCGTGTCGGCTTCCTCGTCAGCCCGTCATCAGTGACCCTGCGTGGGCCATTCATCACGGAGGAGCTTCGAATCCAACTGGCTCTGCTCCAACTGGCTGTAGGCCCTTTTCCATGTGATCCAGGTGATTCCGATCACGAACACGCCAACCGCCCCGAACATCAGGAACGGGTACCAGACGTGGTAGGGCTGGTTCACCCCGAGCAGGGCAAGGAGCCCGACCGCGGCGGAACACCCGAACAGCACGAACAAGCCGATCAGGATCTTCACTCCAAACGCTCGTGGAATGCGACGGATCCCGATGATTCCAAGCACGCCTCCAAGCAGGCCCATCACGGCGCCGCTCAGTCCGAAGATCAGGCCCGAGGCCTGGCTGGTGAACCAGGCGTCGGCGGACAACGCGGAGAGGATCATGTCGTCTCCCGATGCGAGCGTCCAGCGCGTTCGCCGTGATCATTCGACCAATCCTCGCGAAGAAGACCGGATTCGAGCTGGCGACGTTCGGCGAACCTGTGCACGACGATGGCGAAAAGGGGCATGGGTCCGAAGACCAGCAGGCCGCCGGATCCGGTGATCAGGAGCGGGCTCCAGACATGCCATGGTTGATCGGTCGTCAGGGCAATCAGACCAAGGATCAACCCGAGAACGCTCACCACGCTCATCAGGATGCTGCCCCGGATCACGAAGGGACGTCCGATTCCCCGCCATCCCAGACACCCCAGGGTCGCGTAGAGAGTGCCGGCCATCAGACCGAGGGCGATGAGGACGACAGCGCTGGTTGCAGTCGATTGAGTGTCACTCCACCAGGCATCGACGACGGTTGCAAAGAGAGTCATGTGATCCCCCGATCTTCATGTCCATCAGGCTGGCGACGATCGTCCGCGACGGCGAGGATTCTTCGCGCCAGGTTTCCATTGAGCTGACCGCGGTCCACCAGGTCCGCCATGAGTTCTCGCAAGGGATCCGGACGACGACCTTGCAGGGCCTGCTGAAGCCGCCTGATCACTCGGTCGAGTCGGCTCCTGATGGTGGGGTAACTCACCCCCATGCGGCTGGCGAGACCCTTGAGCGAACTGCCCTCGAGCACCAGGGCCATGATGAGATCCAGGTCCTCCTGGTCGAGGCTCATCAGGGGGTGGTTGGTGTTGGTGGCGGGCATGGACTGATTCCGTGGGCCTCAATAAACTTCAAGTGACAATAGACAAATCGAAAGTAGCTTTCAATATTTTAATATTGATTTGAGTAAAATTAATCATGGTGACGTCTCATGGCGGGGTTGGACCCAGGAGGGCCAGGGACGCAGGTGTCCTGGGGCGTGGATCGTGGGGGGGTTGAGGGGGCCATCCCACGGATGGGCATGGGCATGTGTTCACCCTCGAGGAGGCGTGCCATGTCGGCGACGTGGTCTCGAATCGGCAACCAGCCTCGCCGGCACCGTGAAACAGGACCGCCCGCGACCTCAGCCGAAGGTGGTTTTTCGATGATGGACGACCTCCCCACTCGCATCGGGATGTCGCGTTCTGGTAGCACAACCATCCATGATCCCCATCGACATCGCGCCCGACGATCCAAGGGAACCCGACGTGGTTCACTTGATCCAGGCCCACCTGGCCCATGCCCGGGCCTGGTCGAAGCCCGAGGATGTGCATGTCCTGGAATCCGAGGCGCTCGTCGCCGGGGGTGTCGAGTTCTTCTCGGCTCGCGAGCAGGGCCGATTGCTCGCGATCGGGGCCCTGAGTCCAGTGGGCGAGGGGCTGTCGGAGATCAAGTCGATGCACACCGCGCTGGAAGCTCGACGACGGGGAATCGGGCGTGCGATGCTGGAGCACCTGGTGGACATCGCCGTCTTGCGCGATCAGGTCTGCGTGGCCCTGGAGACGGGCCTGGGCGAGGCCTTCGCGCCGGCGCGGGCGCTGTACCGGAGTCGGGGATTCAGACCCTGCCCGCCCTTCGGGATCCACCGGGTGTCCGATGACAGCATCTGCATGTCGCTGGCGATCGGGACATGATGTCCCGCGACGCTGCCGGGAGCCGGTCGCCGCGATCCGGTGGAACCGGGTGTCCTTCCGAACCGCGGTCGGCTGTAGGATACGATCTCCCGTGATCCCATGCCCCGGAGCGAGAAACATGCCCCTGCTCGACCGCCTGGCCGTCCTGTCCCTCCTGTTCGTCGTCGCCGTCGTCGCCCACGCCCAGGACAAGGAGGTCTACTGGCCGAACCAGTTCGACCAGTACCCGGAAGTGACCATGGAACGCTCCGCGGAGTCGGAGAACATCGTCGTGTTCTGGGGAAGTCGTTCCGGACTGGACCCCACCCAGGCCCCGAAGGGGTATCGGTTCGACCCGGAAAGCATCCTCGAGCAGTTGGAAGCGGCGTACGACACCTACATCGACGAGCTGGACTTCCTCGATGACGGCCAGGGCAACCTCGCCCTCTACAAGATCATCGTGGTGATGAACAACACCTGGAAGAACGCGCCCTGGACCGGATGGGCGTTCGGGGCCCAGTACGACGACACCATCGGGGCGATGTGGGTGCATCCCAACGCGACCAACGATCCGAGCTTCGTGCTGGCCCACGAACTCACCCATTCCCTCCAGTGCCAGGTCTACATCGATCATCCGGGGCACGGGTTCATCGACTACGAGCCTCACGGATTCTTCTGGGAGACCCACGCCCAGTTCATGGCCGAGCACCACTACCCCGAGATGCTCCAGGCGGTCGATTACGTTCGCTTCCTCAACACCGCCCACTATCACTGGTCCTCCACCCGGCACCACTACACCAACACCTTGTTCCTGCGAAAGATCAAGGACGCCTACGGCATGGATGCCATCAATCGAATGTGGCGAGAGTCGATCGCGGGCAAGGAACATCCGCTCACCACCTTCAAGCGGATCATGGGCGTCTCGCAGTCGGAGCTGAACGACCTCTTCGGCGACTACGCGATGCGAAACGTCCATTTCGACTACGGATTCGGCGAGGAGATGCGTCGAACGGTGGAGAACGAGCTGGACCATCAACTCATCGGGCGACGATTCACGGCCCTGCTGCCCATGGAGAACCAACCGGACTGCTGGAAGGTCCCCGACTACATGGCTCCGGGCGACTACGGCTACAACACCGTGCAGCTCGATCCCGATCCCGGGGCGACCTGCGTGGACCTGGTCTTCCACGGCCAGCCCAACGAACCCGCCGGGGGGTCGGGCTTTCGATTCGGATTCGTCGCCATGAACCAAGGGCTGCCCCGGTACAGCGAGCTCTTCGCCGTGGATGGTGGGGAGGAACTCGCGGTCTCCTTCGATCTCCAGCCCGGCGACGACGACCTGTACCTGGTGGTGCTGGGCGCGCCGCTCGAGCATCACGACTACGTATGGGAGCCGGGGTGGCCGAAGATCCATCGATACCCCTGGGCGATCCGGATCGAGAGCGCAGTTCCGTTCGTGGACAATCACCGAGGCATCGATGGGGCGCCGCATCCCAACGGCGGGGGATTCGTCGCCTCCACCGCCACGGTCGAACCCGGGGCCTGGGTCGGTCCCGATGCCCAGGTGCTCGGCGATGCGAGGGTTCGGGACAACGCCCGGATCGAGGGCCAGGCCACGGTCACCAGGGGGGCGGTGATCCGCGGGAACGCAGTGGTTCGGGACGCCGCGTTCGTCGGCTGGTCGGATGTCAGTGGGAACGCGATCCTCGAGGAATCGACCAAGCAGTTCGGGACGGTCTCCGGCACCTACCGGGGAGGTGGGGATGCCGAAGGTCACAACAACTGTTTCCTCGGCCACTACCGCCAGACGGCGCATCCCAACAACGGCCGGGGGTCCTGCGACGGTCTCGAAGATCATCCCGCCAACGAAGACGTGAACCCGACCCATCCCGACCATGTGTTCTCCGTTGGCTTCGGGCCGGATTTCAACGGCGATGGTTGCGTGAACGGCCCCGATCTCGCCCTGTTGCTGGTGGCCTGGGGCGAAGTCGACCCTCGGTACGACCTCGATCGAAACGGAACCGTCGGATCCTCCGATCTCGGCCTGTTGTTCTCCGCCTGGCAGGACTGCCCCTGAAGACGGTCCGGTCGCGGTGGTTCATGACGGTGGATGGGGAACCGCCTACGCCCAGTGCTTGCGCTTGCTGGTCTTGCCGATGCCGGGATTGAGCGAGTTCGTGGGGTCGAGCTTCCGGTAGAACTTCCGGAGCGTGTCCTTGGCCACGTACTCGTGGCCCACGTTGTGCTCGGCCGGGTACTCCGCGCCCCGCGCGTCGTAGGTCGCGAGCAGTCGTTCCCTCAGGGCCTCGGCATCCACGCCCTTCTTCACGACGTAGTTCTGGTGAAGAACGTGGCAGAAGAGATGGCCGTAGTAGAGCTTGAGCTCGATCTGCTCCTCGATGTCCGGGGGGAGCTTCTCGAACCATTCCCGCTCGTTTCTCGGGAAGGCGATGTCCATGGTCATCATCCCTCCGACCCGCTTCCGGTTCACGGCATGGAATCGGCCGATGGTCGTCCCCGCCACGAACCGGTGGAGGATCGCCCGCCTCGCCTCCTTCTCCGTGCACTCGAAATAGTCGCCGTCCTCGGTCTTGAAGAGCCGATCGAAGTACGCCCTCGCCTCGTCCACCCCGTCGCCACCCATCTCGATCACCCAGTGGTGCTCGAAGCGGTCCCGGTACTCCTCCATGCGGCGGGGGAGGTGGTTGGGCCAGCACTTGCTGAGGAACTGCATCAGGAGGTCGGTGAACTTCTCGGGAAGGAACCGGACCTTGCGGGCGATGCGGTCGGTGAACCGCCGCAGGGCGAAGAGCTTCGGGATGAACTCCGACCCCAGCTTGTCGATGACCAGGAAGGTGTCCTTCCCGTACTTCTTCGTGGCGTCGTAGCACTCGCGGTGGATGTACTCCCCGGAGATCGGCAGATTCTCGAAGGTCGAGAGCACGTCGCGACGGATCCTCCAGAAGACGTCGGGGTCGTTGCTTCCCACGTAGAACACCTTCTGCTGGTCGGGGATGGGGAAGGTGTCGAGGCGCACCGCGAAGACCGCCAGCTTCCCGGCGCATCCCGATGCCTCGTGCAGGCGGCGGCCGTCGGCGTTGTACCGGGCGGGTTCGCTGGCATCGACGTCGCGGACCCGCTCGTCGTACTCGTTGTCCGAGGCGAGCTTGTCGGGGAACTCCACGTCGTCATCCGTGTAGTTCCGCTCCTCGAGGTTGCGGAGGATCTCCTCGGGGGAGTCGCCGAGTCGGATGCCGAGCTCGTTCACCAGCTCGATCCGTCCGTCCTCGTCGATCCGGGCGAAGAGCGACATCTCGGTGTAGGCCGGCCCTCGCTGCACCAGCGCCCCGCCGGAGTTGTTGCAGATCCCCCCGACGATCGAGGCCCCGATGCAGGAGGATCCGATGACCGAGTGGGGTTCGCGGCCGTAGGGGGCGAGCATCTTCTCGAGCCCGAACAGGGTGCTGCCGGCGAGGCCGATGATCTGTCGACCTTCGTCGATGATCTGGATGTCGGGGATCTTCATGGTGTTGATGACCACCACGCCCCGATCGTAGTCATTGCCGTCCGGCGTCGATCCGCCGGTCAGGCCGGTGTTGGCGGCCTGCATCACCACGATGGTGTCGGCGTTCACGCAGGCGACGAGAGCCCGCCAGAGATCGACGAGCGATTCCGGTCTGGCGACCGCGATCGCGGAGCCGGAACCGAACCGGAAGCCGGTGCAGTACGGATCCTTCCGGCCCTGATCGGTGATGAGGTTCTGGTCGCCGACCGCCGCCTTCAGTTCATCGAGGAGGCGATCCGTGGCCGGGTCTGCGGACATCATGGTTCCTTCGACGGTTTCAAGTCGGATACCTGAGCGATGTCGATGATATTCCAGCCGGCTCCCGCCAAGAGGAATCCAGGGCCGGGATGTCCTTCGAACACGAGATTCCCGAGGATGGACCGCCGACATCGAGGTCCTCGAATGCCGGCATCCCGACTCGGGAACGATGATCCCCTCGACCCGCTCGGTCGTCGACTCCAGGAGGCCTCGCCCCATGCCCGATCTCTTTCTCCCGATCCTCGTCGCCTGGTGCGCCGTCTGGCTGGTGCTGGCCGGAATCGGCTTCCTCTACGGACTTCGCTGCCCTCGGGGGCCGGAGAGCCGCCGCTGGTGGACCGGGTTCTGGAGCATGAACATCTTCTGGATCGCGATCGACCTCGGCATCGTGGTCTGGGCCCTCCTGGATCCGATCGTGGAGGTCGAGGCGTTTCGTCGGGTCCTCGCGATCAACGGCGGTCTGGACATCGCGTATCTGGTGACCGGGCTGATCCTGGTCACCCGTCGAGATCGACTGGCATCAGGATTCGGGGCCGCGATTCTCGTTCAGGGACTCTTCCTCCTGATCTTCGATCTGGTGTGGTGGTGGGTCCTCGGTGCGCCGACGGTCTGACCGTCGTCGCGAAGCGGTCGGAAGACATGAGCAGCGGGAAGATCACGAACCGAAGTCGGTTTCGGGTTCGGAGACGTCACTCATCGATGTGGTTGGTATGAACGGAATCGACGGTCGACCCTCATCACCACTCGTGTCGTGGACGAGCGCGTCGAGACTCCGTTGCCAGGCCCTGAAACGGAATCGAGTGTCTCTTCTGCATTCAGGGAACAACCGGGGGAACCGCCCCATGTGCATGCTCGTATCGCCTCCCCAACACATCCGATGAGGGGCATGTCGAGGAAACAGAATGAGACATGGGACGATTCGTTCAAAACGGCCGGCTGTGCCTGCGTCGGTGCCCTTGCTCTGCGCGTCTCTTGCATCTGCCCAGAACTCGATCGACTTTCAACTGACCGATCAATGGACCGGTGGCTACAACGCGGACATCCTGATCGAGGTGCCCAGGGGTGAATCGGCACTGAATGGCTGGGAACTCTCCTGGCTGGGGACTCCGGACATTCTCCATCACTGGAACTGTGAACTCTCCATCGAGGGTGAGCGAACCGTCCTCGAGCACGTGTACTACAACGAGAACATCCAGCCGGGCGGGTCCGCCCGCCTCGGATTCACCGGGGTCGGGGACTGGCCGCCCTCCCCGATGGATGTCCGCATCAACGGAGAGCTCGTCGACGTGACCTTCGATGGCGAGGAAGCTGATGGCGGTGGGGACCACGGCGGTGGCGACGACGATCATGGCGGCGGGGACGACGACCACGGCGACGGCCACGGCGGCGGTCATGAGGACATGTGCTGCTTCGGCGACATGGACGGAGATCATGTCGTGGGGGGAGCGGACCTCTCGTACCTGCTCACGGCCTGGGGAAGCACCGATGCCGACGCGGACATGGATCTCTCCGGCGTGGTGAACGGGGGCGACCTCGCGTTGCTCCTCACCCAGTGGGGTTCATGCATGCCCATGGGGGACAGCCCCTTCGTGGACCTGGCCGACTGGGGGACCTACCACGGCTCCAACCACAACTCAGACGACCACGAGATGGTCGGTGGTCGCACCAGGATCACCAGCGAGGCGATGGTGGCCTACAACGACCTCCGAGGATTCCTCGGGCTCCCGGCACTGGACTTCGAGGATGTCGGCCAGTGGGCGTTCGACGAGCAGCTCACCAACAACGACCAGGCCTGGGGAACCGACCTCCTGGGCGTGGGTCTCTGGTACGCCATGCAGGGTGCCAAGGTGGGTTGGATCACCGACGAGGCCTACGACCCGCAGATCCTCGCGGACATCCAGCGCACCGCCCGGACCGTCTGCAACCCCATCGAGATGGAGGCGTCGGTGATGGGCATGGTTCGTGAGTTCGGGATCGACGGCTATGCCGACCATCTCGAGGACAACGGCATGGTGGAGACGTTCATCAACACCCTCAGGATGGAACCGCACTACGCGGGATGGATGCATGGCAGGTGCCACGGATTCCTTCCCATCGAAGGGGTCGCGATCAACCACGACATCAACCACCTCACCGTCCTCAACTGGGCCCAGACGCTGCCCTTCCACAACGACCCCTTCGACTGGCCCCAGTGGCCGGCGCTGGACGTCTCCGATTCGGGAGTGATCGAGTACTACCAGAGCATCGTCGTTCTCGGGGATCCCCGAGGGGACAACATGTAGTTCGATGTCTTCCTGTCCTGCTCCCGGTTCCCTCCCGGCGATCTGCCGGGAGGGGATCCGGGACATGTCGATCCGATCATTCCGGGGATCCGGACCCATGTTCCCGAGATGGACGCCGGAGGATCGATCGGATGCAGGATGAAGAGGGAAGGCCGCCGGTTCGAGGGAACCGGCGGTCTTCTCATTCCCGCATCTCCGGCCGGACGGCTTCGTGAGGTCGATCGCCCGGCGATCGGATGATCAAGGCCCCGCGGTCTCCCGGTCAGATGGAGATCCAGAGCACGACGAGGATGAAGAAGACGATCGGCGGAACGATCGCGGCGAGGATGGAGGTGATCACGAATCGAAGAGTGGATGTCTTCGTGTCCTTGCAGCGCTCGGCCCCGGCCGTGGCAGCCAGGCTCAGGATGAAGCCGAGGACCGATGCCGGAAGGACGATGAAGAACCACAGCTGGAGGGGAACGAAGATCAGGACCTCGTCGTTGTTGCTGTTGGCGTAGTACACCACCAGGGTCGTGGCCAGGAGGCAGGCGGCGACAGCCGAAAGCATGGCGACGCGAACGACCGCGCGTGCCCACCGGAAGAGAGCGTCATGGTCCGGCTTGAGCTCCCGGCCTCCGCATTCCGGACAGGAAGCCTGGGGATGGAGGGTCCGCCGGTCGTACCCGCAAAGGCATCGGATCGTCGCTTCCCCGACCTGCAGCTCGGCATCCGATGCACCGGCACGGGAGACATCCGGGTCCGGGATGGGCGTCGTCGGTGGAACGTGACCGCGACCGGCTTCGTGTTCCTGCGCATGAAATCCGAAACCCATCGCCTCGAGTCTCGGCACGAGGCGGCTCCCGAACAGGGCACCCGGCGTGCAGAAGGCATCGGTGACCGCTGGATCGATGTCCTCCTCGACCAGGGACCGCCCGCAGGCCAGCAGCATCCGAGCGGTCGCCGCGTAGCCCGGATCCATGTCGACGGAGATGTCGACCGACACCGGGGGATCGATCGAGGCGGTCCGGTGACGCATGAAGCCCGCATCCAGTTTCGAATCGTCCGGGCCTTCGCCCGGGGATGGCAGCAGCCACCGGCGTGCGATCCACCGAAGTGGCGGAAACAGCAGGACGATCACCAGACCGATCGTGAACAGGAAGAGACCTGCGGCCCGAAGGAGGCCGAGGGCACCACGGCCTCCGGCGGCGCACTCTCGATAGTGGAAGTCATCGCCCCAGGGCCGGCCGAGCAGTTCGTGGGTCCGGTGCACCACCGCGACGTTCACGCCCGCCATGAAGAACGGTGCCGTCCAGATTCCGAGGAGTGGCGAGCGCCGGATGCCCCATTGCTCGCCGGTGGCGATCTCGCATCCGGGAGGCGTCGCGATGCACAGGGCTGCCGGACCGCGAAGTCCCCGGCGAACCTCCGGATCCTTCGCCCTGGCGATCATGTTCAAGGCGCTGGCGATGGTGCCTCCGCTGACCCCGCCCCGGATCGGACCCACCGCCATCTCGAGTGCGCGGGCGGGTCGGCCATGGTTCCTGATCGCCGCCTCCTGGACCAGTCGAACGCCGAGCTCGCTCGGCACCGAGTCGTATCCGCACATCGAGACGATCCGGATGCCCGCGGCGCGGGCGGCCGATTCATGACGGTCGCGCATGCGTCGGACCCAGGGCACCTCTCCGGTGATGTCGCAGACGTGGGTCCCGGTCGCGATGCACGCCTCGATCAGGGGTTCCCCGACGAGGTCGTACGGTCCGACGGTGGTCAGCACGACCTTCGCGATCCCGGTCATCGCCTGCATCGACGCCGGTTCGTCGAGATCGGCGGTCACCACCTCGGGGGGGTGCCCGCCGGCTTCGACGATCTCGTTTCGGATCGCTTCCAGTCGCTCCCGCGATCGCCCGGCGATCGCCCACCGTCCTGTCTCGAGGTGCTCGGAGGCGGCGAGCGCCACCAGACGCCCGGTGTAGCCGGTGGCGCCCCAGACCACGAGATCGTGCCTCCGGTTCGAATCATCCGACATCGGGAATCCTCATGCAGGCCATGATACGGCGGTCCATCGCCGACCCCTCGCCCGGGTCGCAGGCATGGCCCCCGGTCCGGTCGAAACGCGGGCTGGCGGATCCACGTCGTCACTGGTACACCACGATCATGACAGCACGGAACCAGAGAGGCCCGCTTCGCATGTTCACGGTCGGACTGTTCATCCTCGTCGCGGCCGCGACATCCCTGGTCCTCGCCGGGTGTGTCCGGACTTCGGGGGGGACCTGGTACTTCAATTCCGCACCGCTGCCCGAGGGGTGGCCGGAGCTGACGCCGGTGGGCGGGGTCGAGATCCGGGAGTATCCGAGCTATCGCGCCGCGGTGGTGAGCGAGGAGGACGGCCGGTCGGGCACGACGCCGATGTTCCGATCGCTCTTCCAGCACATCAGTTCGAACGACATCCCGATGACCTCTCCGGTCGACATGACCTACGACGACGCCGGAGGGGACACCGATCCTCGAGGCGACCGCATGACCGGGATGGCCTTTCTCTACCGGACGCCCGAGCTCGGGCCGGTCGGCACCGACGGCGTGGTCCGCATCGAGGACGTCGCGCCCCGGGCGTATGCGAGCACCGGAGTCCGAGGCTCCTATTCGTCCGCCCACTACGCCGAGGGGATGGACCGACTGAAGAAGTGGCTCGCGGGTCAGACCGAATGGCGGTCCGACGGGGCGAGTCGCTACCTGGGGTACAACAGCCCTTTCGTTCCGTGGTTCTGGCGATACGGCGAGGTGCAGATTCCGGTGGTGCGCACGGATTCACAGCCGCCGTCGGAATGATCGAGGCGGCGCTGGTGAGCGATCTCGTTCGTGAGCACAAGCTCATGCCGACGAGGCCCGGGATGTGCCCGGGATGGGTGCCGATCAGCCGGTCCAGTACGCCAGCAGGACCCCGAGATCGCCGCCGTCGACCGTCCCGTCGTCGTTGAGATCGCCCGCACGGTTCGCGGTGCCGAAGAGGCCGAGCAGGATGCCGAGGTCGGCGCCGTCGACCTGGCCGTCGCCGGTGAGATCTCCGGGGATCGAGGAATCGTCATCGATGAAGATGCCTCGGGCGTCCGGGGAACCGAGCGCGGCGATGTCGCCATCGGGCATGATGTCGTCGACGAAGGCGGCATTGGCGCAGAAGACCCGCTCCACATCGGTGATGCCGCCGTCGTCGGTGAGAAGCCAGATGGAGTTGCCGGAATCCCGGCCCCACACCCAGTCGGGCGCGACGAGTTCGTCGTCGGACAGGACCTTCTCGCCGTTGATGAAGACGGCCGAGGTGTTGCTCTGGTAGTCGACCCGGTGGGCGATGCGGAACCACTCGCCCTTCGGCCAGAGACCGCTCCCGACGTAGGCGTCGTTGTAGAAGCCGCCGTTGGAGCAGTTCAGGAAGAACTCGCCGTCGTTGGAGTTGGTGTGGTTGCCCTGCCAGAGGCACTGGAGCTGGTTCTGGTCGTCCTCGATGAAGAGGTCCCAGATGAAGGTGAAGTGATGCACGTCGCCGGTGCCGCCGCCGCCGTTGGCCGGTGCGTCGCAGTACATCTGCAGGCCCCGGCCGGCGCCGAAGACGTTGTCGAGCATGATGTACGAGGCGACCTCGCCGTCGATGTGCGGGACGCCGATGCCGTCGGTGGACCCGATCATCCAGTCCACACCGAGGCTCATGCCCCGCGGGGTCAGACTGGAACCGCCGAGCGTCGCCGCGAGTTCGACGTCGTCGCCGAAGGTCTCGTCCTGGAAACGCCATTCGGCGGTGTCGAGGCTGGGGTAGCCGGGCGAGGTCTCGAACGACCAGACCGGTCCCTGCTCGGTCCCGCCGCCGTCGACCCGGTCGACCCGCCAGTGGTAGACGGTGTCCGGTTCGAGACCCGAGATCGCCAGCTCGGTCTCCGCCTGGGTGACGATCAGGTCGTCGCGATCCAGGTCCGGATCGGTGCCGAGGTAGACGTCGAAGGCGTCTGCGGGGAAGCACGGGTGCCACCGGAGGGTCGTCTCCGGCTGGACGCCGTCCTCGCCGTTGGCAGGTTCCGGCGAGGTGTCGCCGGCATCGGACTCCCCGACGAAGAACCAGGTCGGTGTCGACCAGTCGCTCCATCCCAGCGCCTCGTCCCGGTAGCGCACCCTCCAGTAGACGGCCCGGCATCCGGGGAGACTCTCCTCGAACGTCACTCGGGTGATGTCGGGGTCGGTGACGGTGTCCACGCTGTACCAGCCGTCGCCGTTGGCCGGGCGGTACCAGTTCTCGCGTCGTTTCCACTCCTCGGCGATCGGGTCGTCGAACCCGTCCGGAGACAGCGCCACCTGCCAGTGGCTCTCCAGTCCCGCGTCTCCCTGGGGCTCGAGGTAGCGGCTGCCCCGGAACACGACCGCGGTGCCGTTCACGGTGTCGCCGGTGCCCGGGCTCGCGTTCCTCGGCGTCGCGGGCGGGAGGTTGTCGCTGCGGATCATGATCTCGTCGGTGACGACGTTGTCCAGGGGCACGTAGTCGTTCCCGCGACTGATGCGTCGCAGACGGAACCAGGGGTCGTCGGAGGTGCCGACCTCGAGCTGCACGAATCCCCATTCCTGGAGGGTGATCTGGAACTCGTCGTAGTCCTCGTTGGGATAGTCCCACCAGTAGTCGATCGATCCCATGCCGGTGGCGACATTGACCATGAGGTGATCGTGATCCCGGCTCTGGCCCCGGGAGTAGGAGTGGGTGTGTCCGAAGAAGTGGATCGAGGGCTTGCCGCAGTCGGTCGAGAACTGCTCGAGTCTCGCGACCACGTTGCTCGAGAACCCGCTTTCGCCGGGAGTCCATGACTCGGACTTGTGGGGATGGT
Source organism: Phycisphaerae bacterium (assembly GCA_002709295.1). Classification (GTDB taxonomy): domain Bacteria; phylum Planctomycetota; class Phycisphaerae; order Phycisphaerales; family SM1A02. Next base: position 18,186 of record PAQL01000019.1, read on the forward strand.
GGAACTGGGCGAAGACGAAGTCGATCTCGTCGTCGGCACAGGCATCGGCCAGCACGCCGTCGAGCCAGGTGTGTTGATCGGCGCCGGAAACGTACCCGTTGGAGTCCATCGAGATGATCCGCACGTTCTGGTGGTCGAACCAGTAGCAGTGTTCATCCAGTCCCGGCGGAGCGTTGTGCGGGACGTCCATGTACATGAAGTAGAGATCGGCGTTGGCTTCGTGGTTTCCAGGGGCGGGCACCAGGGGAACGTGCTTGTAGAGATCGACCGACTGTCCGAAGAAGTGGTCGGTCCAGTGGGTGTGGTTGGATCCCGTGGAGACGAGGTCGCCGGGCACCATCGCGAAGGCCAGGGCATCCTCGATCTCCCCACCGTACTCCTGCGCGTAGAAGTCGAGGATGCCGTCCTTGACGACCTCCTCGTGCTTGGTGCCGTTGGATCCGTACTGGCAGTCGGAGTAGACGGTGAAGGTGAAGGGTTCGCCGGTGGACGAGGCGGGCGGGGTCCGGAAGGAGCTGATCCACGATTCGTAGGGATCGCTGCTGCACTTGTAGAAGTACCGGGTGTCGGGGTTCAGGCCGGTCAGGTCGACGTGATGGATCCGTCCCGCTCCGGCCCCCGTGATCCAGGAACCCGTCGTCACGCTTCCCAGCGACATCGTGGTGCCGTACTCGACCCTGCTGTTCGAGCCTGCGACGGTCTCCCAGGCGATGTGCATCGACCGTGGCGTGGGGTTGGTGAGGAACGGCTCGACCGTGGCGGTCGCCCCGGGCGGGTGGAAGGCGTCGGCGGGCATGGCCGGCACCGCGGTCGCGAGCACCGCGACGGCAAGAAGGGTCGATGGCTGCATCCTCATGATGGTCCGGGTCCTCTCGTCGCGTTCGTGAACGGCTGCGGGACCGATTGTACCGGGGGACCGCCGGTATCCAGCATGCAAATCGCCGTGGGGTGTCTCGGACGTTCGACCCGCTTCCGGATCGCGTCTCCAACGAAAAAAGCCACCAGGGCATCCGGGAAGCGTTCGGGACCCCGAAATGGGGGGGGCGTGCGACGCCGGGTTGCCGTCAGGCCCGGTCGCGGTTGAAATACACGTCCTCCGGGGGACGAATCGACCGACACGTCAACACCATTTCATGAGATCGAAAACAACCATGCGAACACTCGTCACCGTCCTCGCCGTCCTTTCCTGTGCGATCCTTCCCCTCTCCGCTCGTGCCGACGACGGCATGACCATGCCCTCGTCGATGAACGAGTTCGTGAACTGGCATCTTGATCGCGGCGCCTGCGGCAGCTGGGTCGAGACCGGAGTCACGAAGAAGATGTGGGTGGGGATCCCCGAGGGCCTGAAGTACACCAACACCAACATGATGTGGTACGAGCCGGAGACCGAGCAGCTCTTCCACAGCCACCACATGGTCACCGCCGACGGACGGGTGATCTCCACCGGTTCCGGTCTGATGGCCTGGGACGCGGCCACCAACGCCCCGGTCGGCAGCGGATCGGGATACGACATGGGCAAGCCCTACCACGGCACGTCCGTTCTCAAGGGCATGAAGGGCGACACCATCGTCTGGGAGTACACCGAGCGTGCCAAGGGTGAGACCACGACCTACACCAACTCGGTCGAGTACACCGGGGCGAACACCCGGACCAACACCGTCCGCGTCGGCACCGACGGCAGTCCCTGGGCCAGTACGGCGGTGCGTGCGAATCCCGGCGGAGATATGATGAAGGCCACCGGACTGGTGGGCACCTGGGACGCCGTGATGCCCGACGGCAGCACGTTGCGCACCGTGATCTCCTGGTTGGCCGACAAGCGTGTTCTGAAGCAGGAATCGTTCATCGTGGGTGAGACGGATGATTCGATGGACCTGTACCTGATGTACTGGGATCCCGTGAACGATCACATCGCCGCCATCTACCTGGACAATCACGGCACCGTGATCCACGGCAAGGTCGACTCGATCACCGACCGCAACGGCGAGGTGACGATCGTGTCCTCCCACGAGGGGAGTCGATTCGGCGATCTGACCATGAGCACGCAGATGACCCGGGTCGTCACCGATCGGACCCTGACCACGAGCTTCCAGGGCATGTCCCTCGATGGAATTCGGCATGGCCTGAGCTGGAGCGAGGATGCGATGGTGAGCAATCGCGTCACGCCCGGTCGGAACTGAATGTCGCCGCGAGGATCGAATCACCCACCGCCCCCGGCCCGGCCGGGGGCGGTGTGCGTCTCGGAACCGGTGAATCGGCGGACCCCTCGGAATTCCGGTCCCTTCCTCCTCGGGGTCACGGCGGACGGAACGTATCCTGAGGCCATGGCGACCAGCCGCACGCCGATCCGCATCGGGCTTTCCACGGCGATCACCCGCATCACCCTGATCGGCCGGGGCGGGCCCGGTGCGTCGGGTGATCCGGGATCCGAGGCGGACTTCAGTCGGGACGTCCGCCCGATCCTCGCCGTTTCGTCGCGACCGGGCCCGGGTATCGCCACCCCATTCAGAGAACCTTGAGGAACCCATGACGGATCAGAAGAGATCACTCGCCGCCCTGTTCACCGCCTGTTCGCAGGACGACGCCTTGAAGGCCCGGTTCATGAACGACCCGAGGGCGGTTCTGACGGAGCACGGAATCGACGTCCCCGACGATCGTGAGATCCGCGTGGTCGAGAACACCCCCGACTGCCACCACCTCACGCTGCCGAGGCTGCCCTCCGCGATGCTCATGATGTTCGAGGTGCAGACGATGACCCCGGAAGACGAGGGGAAGAAGGCTCTCGCCGCATTGTTCGCGAAGTGCTGCAAGGACGAAGCCCTGAAGAAGCGATTCATCGGGGAGCCCGAAGCGGTGATGAAGGAGCACGGAATCGACGTTCCCGAGGCCCTCGACATCAAGGTGATCGAGAACACCGAGGATCATGTCCACATCACGCTCCCGAACGCTCCGTCGGACGAGTTGTCCGATGACGACCTTCGTCGGGCGGTCGGTGGCTACTACGAAACCATTGCGAAGACAGGGGCCCGCAGTCTCTGAACCGTCTTCGTCCGTCGCGTGAAGACCTTCGGGCGACCGTGTATCAGGGGCACGATCCCCATGCCGCGATGAGCAGGCCGAGGTCACCGGCGTCGACGGAACCGTCTCCGTCCAGATCCGCAGAGGGTCTTCCGCTCCCATCGGTGCCCCAGAGCGACAGGAGGATGCCGAGATCGCTCGCCCGGACCTGTCCGTCCTCGTCGAGGTCCGGTGAGCAGTCGCACACCGGAATGCCGGCCTGGCAGCAGTCGGGTACTCCATCCTGGTCGGCATCGGAGCGGCTTCCGTCGAGGATCTGGCCATGATCGACGATGCCGTCTCCGTCGCAGTCCTGATCCCATTCGATGATGTGGTAGGGCAGGGTGTGACGGTTGTAGTTGCCCCATCGCGGCTCGGCATCCATCAGGCACATGATGGTGCCGTAGTCCTCGTCCATGGAGTCGGGCTGACAGCTTCCGTGGCAGTCATGGCAGTTCCACGCCGTGTAGTTCCACCCTTCACCGCTCACCCAGAACCACGGTCCGGTGACCCGCTTCGCCCCGATCCAGACGTTCGTGGCCTGGAAGGACTGGCCGATGAAGGCGTTCTCCACGTCCGATGTGATCGTGACGAGATGGCCACCTCTGGACTGGGCATGAACATGGGATGCCTCCCAGCCGATCCAGGCGCCGTGCGAGATCTCGTGGTTGACGAGCTCGTACCAGTGGCCGTTGCCGCCATCCTCGACCCGCCACTGCACGGCGTCTTCCGACCAGACATGGGAAGAGAGGGCTGTGCAGACCAGGAGATGGACGATGGTGAGGGATTTCATGATGATGTCTTCCGCATGGGGGGGCAGTCGCGTTTCATCAGGGAACGAGGCCGAGGGGGCAGTCGCTCGGGGGGAGATCGTTTCGAGGCGCATCCCCCCAGGCCGCGAGGAGAATGCCCAGATCCTCGGCATCGACCTCCTCATCGAAATTGATGTCGGCGATGGCGCGGATGCCCTCGTTGGGTTCGGAGATGACCTTCCACGGCGAGGTGCAGGGGACATCCGAATCGCAGTGCCACATGCGATTGACGTATCGCGCCTCGACTTCGCCGGTGGACCATGCCCGCACCAGCATGAAGCCCGGACCCTCGTGGTAGACCTGATGGGTGTTCTGGCAGCAACTGCCGCTGCCGCTGCCTGCTCCCGCGCCCGCGCCGGCAGCCACGGTGACCGGGAAGCTCTGATACCAGACGATCGTCGGCTCGGCGGGTCCGGCCTTGAAGCCGTCCGTGGTGGCTCCGGCGGTGTTGCCGTTCAGGTTGAATCCGATGGACAGAAGTCCGAAGCCGACCACCGCGATCGCGGCGGACAATGTGTGGTTCTTCATCATGAGATCTCCGGGTGCAGGGGTACGCCGGCTGAAGGCCGGCGATCCACCCACGGTATCGGAGGGGCGACATCCCATCGATCCATCATTCGATTCCGGCGGAACATGGCGGATATGATCGTGCCTCCCTCCTCCCATCCCCACGGTGGAGGTTCCTGATGCGATCGACCAGATCCGGAGTGAATCCCATGGCAGATCAGAAGGACGCCCTCGACCGACTCTTCAAGGCCTGTTGGAACGACGAGGTCCTGAAGCAGCGATTCATCAGCGACCCCCCGGAGGTCCTGAAGGAGTTCGGCGTCAGGATTCCCGAGGATCGGAAGATCACGGTGGTCGAGAACACCGACGATCGCCACCACATCACCCTGCCGCGACTGCCTTCGGCCATGCTCATGATGTTCCGGGCCGAGACGATGTTCCCGGAGGACGATCATCAGAAGTCTCTGGCGAGGTTGTATTCGGATTGCTGCAAGGACGAGGCGCTCAAGCAGCGGTTCATCGATGATCCCGTCTCGGTGATGAAGGACTACCGGATCAGCATCCCCGTCGGATGCGAGATCAGGGTGATCGAGAACACCGAAGAACGATTCCACATCACGCTTCCGCGGAAGCCCTCCGACGAGTTGAGCGACGACGATCTGAGAAACGCCTGCGGCGGTCTGTACTACACGACGATCGCGAAGACCGGGGCCCGCAGTCTCTGAGCATTCGATGACAGGACCCGGAAAGTCGCTTTGAGAACTTCAAGATCATGCGCGGTGATCGGTGGCGGCCCTGCGGGGCTGATGGCCGCCGAGACGCTGGCCGAGGCCGGGTGCCGTGTGACCATCTACGACCGGATGCCGGGATTCGGTCGCAAGTTCCTGATGGCCGGCGTCGGCGGTCTGAATCTGACGCATTCCGAAGGGATGGAGGCCTTCCTCTCCCGGTATCGCGGGATGCCGCTCCAGGCGATGGTCGAGGCCTTTCCGCCTGAAGCGCTGCGGGCGTGGTGCGAGGGCCTTGGCGAGGAGACGTTCATCGGAAGCTCCGGGCGCGTCTTCCCGAAATCGCTGAAGGCATCCCCCTTGTTGCGTGCGTGGTTGCTGCGTCTGTCCGAGCTCGGTGTCGAGTCCCGCGTGCGACACCGGTGGACCGGATGGCGCGACGAGGCACTGACATTCGACGCCCCGGACGGGACGATCGAGGCGGTCCATGATGCCGCGATCCTCGCCCTTGGTGGAGCGAGTTGGGCCAGGCTGGGATCGGACGGCGCATGGTCGGAGATCGTGCAGCAGGCGGGCGTGGCGACCGCTCCGTTCAAGCCCGCCAATTGCAGCTTCGAGGTCGACTGGCGTGAACACGTCGGATCGAGGTTCGCCGGGACCCCCCTGAAATCGATTGCGCTGTCCTTCGGGGACCGGACGCTGCGCGGCGAGGCCATGGTGAGTGAGACCGGCATCGAAGGTGGAGCCATCTACGCGCTCTCGCCGGATCTTCGTGACGCCATTGATGCCACGGGATCCGCCGGATTGATCATCGACCTGAAGCCGGACCATGACCGGGATCGTCTGGCCGCCCGGCTCACGGACGGTCGGAAGGGCGACACCCTCACCAGTCGCCTGCGCAAGGTCGGTCTGCCGCCGGTCGCGATCGCGGTGTTGCGAGAGGGCGTGCGTTCCCTGCCCCGGGATCCGGTGGCGCTGGCGGGAGCCATCAAGGCGGTCCCGATCACGCTCACGGGAACCGGCGGCATGACCCGGGCCATCTCATCCGCCGGCGGGGTGCGGGCCGAGGCGATCGACGCGAGGCTCATGCTGCGGGCGAAGCCGGGATGTTTCGTGGCGGGGGAGATGCTCGATTGGGAGGCGCCGACGGGGGGGTATCTGCTTCAGGCCTGCTTTGCATCCGGGCGGTCGGCCGCCAGGGGAGCGATCGATTGGCTGGCTGAGCCGGGGCGCTCGTGATCCGGCACAAGGCCTCGGAGGGGGCAGGGTCGCCGGCGACCGGCTCCAGACTGCTCGCGATGGGAGCCGTCCCATCGGATCTCCTGTGCACCGGGATCGGGACTAAAGGACGACGGTGAAGGTTCCTGTTGCAGAAGCCCCGAACCACAACTGCTTCTGGAAAACGAAGAAGAGGGACGCCGTGAAGCCGTTGGCCTTCCCGGCGGAGTTCCATTACCGTTGAGGACATGGAAATTCTCTCTTATGGTCTGGCGGCATTTCTGGTCATTCTCGCAACAGGCTTGGTGATCGGGGGCATCCATGCCATCAAGTCTGGTGAACGCAGCAAGCGAGAAGAGGAGATCACCAAACGCGAAGCCCTCAAGCACGTGTCCGAGGGGAAGATGTCGCTCGAGGATGCTGAAAAACTGATCAATCCGAAGAAGCCCTGGTGGAAGGGCCTGTCCTGATCGGATTGGATCCGATCCGATCGGTCCGTGCGACACCATGGATTCGTCCTCGCTGCCGTGACCGGTGCGGACGACCTTGAAGGCACGATCGGACCGGGTCGCTCGAATCGATGCTCGCATGCTTCCGGGGGTGACCATTGGAATCCCGTACGCCCGGAGACATGAATCGCATGTTCGACAAGGAAAGAATCATCCATCAAATCGAGCGGACCAGGCTTCTGACGCTCCAGATGATCGAACGAGTGCCGCATGACCGTTGGTTCGAGATGCCCACGGGCATCACCCACGTCGCCTGGAACGTCGGGCACATCGCCACCGCGGAATACTTCCTGGGCCTGGTCTTCGTCCGAGGGCTGCGGGAGGAGGACGCCGGGATGATCCCCGGGAACTACGCGGAACTCTTCGGGTACGGCTCCGAGCCCCAGGCCGACCCCGATCCGTATCCGAGTCCCGACGAGCTGATGCAGACGCTCGACGCCGTCCACCGGCAGCTGCTTCTCGAGACCAGGGCGATGCCTTCGGAGAAGTTGGACGAGCCCCCCGTGTTCGACGACGTGTGGCTGGACCACCATCCGATGTTCGACCAGAAGGGATCGGCGCTGGAGATCGTCGCCTTCCACGAGCACATCCACATCGGGACCATCGGGCTCCTCAGACGCGAGCTGGGTTCCGAGCCCATCGACTACTTCAAGGAGTCGAGCGAGGGCAGGCGATTCGTCTAGAGGGCGGTGTCACGCTGCTGGTCGGAACGAGTCTTCCGCCGCTGGGATCAGGCGACGTCGGTTTCATCGACGAGGCCGAATGCAGTTCATCGCGGTGCGAGTCGGGTGTGAACCGTGGTTCGCCTCCACCAACGAAAAAGCCCCTCCCGGTTCGGGAAGGGCTGATTCATCAAAGCGGGTGAGGTGATTCGAACGACCGGAATTCACGTTGGCAACG
>PAQL01000020.1 GCA_002709295.1 Phycisphaerae bacterium
GCACCTGATTAGGGCTCGGGCTCGGGCTCGGGCTCGGGTTCCTGTTCGGGCTCGGGCTCGGGTTCGGGCTCGGGTTCCGGTTCGGGCTCGGGTTCGGGCTCGGGTTCGGGCTCGGGCTCGGGCTCGGGTTCGGCCACGGGCTCGGGCTGCGGTTCCGGCTTGGTCGCGGGCTCGGGTTCGGGAGCCACCGGGATCACGGGATCGACGGGCTCACCGGGTTCGGCGGGAGCCTCGGGTTCGGCGGGGACTTCGGGCTGGGTGCCGGGAGCCTGTGGAATCTCCTCGGCGCGGGCGGCACGAAGTCTGCCCAGGAGCATCTCGAGGGTGGTGCCTTCGGGCGGGACGACCATGATCCAGTCGCTGCCCCTCGCGGTGAAGCGGTCGGTGACCTCGAGTTCCTCGCCGGTCTCCAGTTCGGCCATCGCCGCCCAGCACCGCATCGGGTTCGGGCGACCGTCGGCGTCGAGGGCCTTGCCGTTCGGGGCGAGCATGTCGGTCGGGGCGAGGATGCGTGCGGTGTCACCATCGACTTCGACGGCATCATCGACCTTGACCAGCCCACGGATACCGGCCAGCGAGCCACGCAGGGCGACGATCGCCTTCATGCCCTGCATGTCGACCACGTAGACGGGGTCTCCGTCCATGATCCTCATGATGGTGTAGGCGGGACGACCCTCCGCCTCGATGCGCACATCGAGCGTCGGTCGGTTGGCCACGAACCAGTCGCCTTCGGGTTCGGTCTCCTCGTCGAGGAGGCCGGCGGGAATCGGTTCCAGCGGACGGGACAGGAAGCTGCCGCCCGGAACCAGTCGAACGACATCGAGATCGGCGTCGTCGTCCGCCGCCGAGGCCACCAGGGGCATGGATTCAAGCGTGGCGTTCCACTCGTTCTCGATCCGATCGGCGATCGAGATCTGCATCGACTTCGGGGGAATCTCGTCCTCCAGCGCGGTGCGCAGGCGAGCGGGATTCACCCAGAGCACGGCATCGTCCGGCGGAGCGACGAACGCCCATTCGGATCCCCGCGCCTGGAAGCGATCGATCACGCGGGTCTTCTCGCCGGGAGCGAGACGGACCAGGTCGTTCCACGATCGAGCCGGATCGACGCCTTCGTCGGTCGTCGCTCGGAGGTTGGGCGCATAGAGAAGGGTGGATTCCTCCACCACGGCCACGCCATCCTCGACCAGCACCGTGGGTCCGAGCTCGATGAGCGCGCGCACGGGGGACACGGTCGGGCCGACCAGACGGACTGGAGCCCACTCGCCGGGTTCGAAACCGCCCAGGAGAAGCGGTTGGCCGGGCTCCAGGACCAGCACCGGATAGTTCGCGGCCGACGGGGGTGCCGACTTCAGCGTCACGGTGGAGGCGCGGGTGATGAACCAGGTATCCGTGTCATCCGTGAGGGGAGTGGCCCCGCCAAGTGCCGGAAGCGGCGTGGCGAGGATTCCCAGGAGCACGAGTCCCCGGCCGACGGGACGATCGACGTCATGTCTGTGCATGACGGGGAGTCTACCAATCTGGAGGGAGTGTCAGTGGAAGGACGCCGATCCGGATGCGGCGGTCGGTCCGGGGTCGGTAGGATGACCTCCGATGATCCCGAACACCACCAACGGCTCCTTCCGGCCCCTCGGCCGGTTCCCGCAGGGCCTCTGCCTCCTCGGGGGCCTCGCCGCCGCCATGGCCGCGACCGTTCCGACCGGATGCCAGTCCCCCTATCAGCGAGATGCCGCCGAGGACCTTCGCCGTTCGGTCCGGGCCGCGGTCGATCGCGAGGTCGCGGACCTGCCCGCGACCGGAACCGAGCAGACCACCGCCAAGACCGCCATGCCCCTCCCTCCGGAGTTCGATGCGAGGCTCGAGGAGCTGGATGAACTCGGGCCCCGCTGGGTCGACCGGGATCTCGGGCTGGACCTCGGCGACGGGCTGGACGGCGATGCCCTGACGCCGGTCTCGATCTCCCTCGAGGACGCGGTGCGCAGTGCGGTGCTGAACAACCTCGGCATCCAGCGGACCCGGATCGGACAGGCCATCAGTGCCGCGGAGGTGGTGCGGGCGGAGGCGGTTTTCGATGCGGTCCTCGGGGCGGGGGCCAGCTTCGCCCGGCTCGACGAACCCCAGCCCACCATCCTCGTGCCGGTCCAGGGGAGTTCCGATCCGATCCCTCTGGTCCAGAACCGGAACATCTCCCAGTGGGGCTTCACCACCGACCTCCAGAAGCCGCTGACCAGTGGTGGTGTGATCGACCTCGGATTCTCGGGCGATCGACAACGGAACTTCCTCTCCGCCAACCGGATCGATCCCGATCCCGCCTATCAGAGCGCGGTCGATCTCGGGATCTCGCAGCCGCTGCTCCAGGGATTCGGTGAGGACGTCAACACCGCCGGCATCCAACTGGCCCGCAACGCCGATCGACGCGCCGCGGTGGAACTCCGCCAGCGTCTGCTGAGCCTCGTGGTCGCCGTCGAACAGGCCTACTGGAACGTCGTCTACACCCGCCAGGACCTCGAGGTGGCCCGGTGGCTGGTGGCCGAGGGGGAGCGGATCCGCGACATCCTCGCGAACCGCCGTGGCTTCGACACCACCCTCGCCCAATACGCCGACGCGGTGGCGACCGTCGAGAGTCGGAAGACCAGACTCATCCGGGCCCGGCGGGACATCGGCCGGGCCAGCGACGCCTTGAAGGCCCTGCTCAACGATCCCGCCCTCCCGGTGGGTGGCGAGTTCGACCTGATCCCGTCCGACTTCATGATCGATGCGCCCTACAGCTTCGATCTGAGGGACTCGATCACCACCGCCCTCACCGAGTCGCCGCTCATCGATGCCGCGATCCTCGACATCGACGATGCCTCGATCAACGAGATCGTCGCCCGCAACGGCCGGCTTCCCTCCCTCGATCTCCGGGCGGAGATGGCCTGGCTCGGACTGGCCGGCGACTACGGGTCGAGCGTCCGGAACATCGACGGCGACTTCATCAACTACCTGGTGGGGCTTCAGTTCAGTCAGCCCATCGGCAATCGAGCCGCGGACAGCGTTCTTCGTCAGGCGCGGCTCCAGCGATCCGGAGCGGTGATCGGGTATCGCCAGGCGGTGCAGGACGTGGTGCTCGAGGTCAAGAACGCGATCCGCGACATCGATGCGGGCTACGCCCTCATCGGCCAGGCCCGCAACTTCCGCCTCGCACAGGCGGAGAACCTGAGGGCGCTGGAGGCTTTCCGGGAGACGCTGGCCGCCCTGACCCCGGAGTTCCTGAATCTCCTCTTCCAGCGGCAGGAACGACTCGGCGAGGCGCAGCTGCAGGAGACCAACGCCCTGGTCGCCTACAACATCGCCATCGCGCAGCTCAACGAGGCGGTCGGCACCGGGCTCCGGACCAACGGCGTCGATCTGGTGGTGGTCGACGCGGACGGATCGGAACTTGTGGAAGAGCAGGGGCCGTGACCGACCCGCTGCCCGGCGCCGTCGTCCGATCAGGCAAGGATCAGACCTCCATCGCGGATGCGGTGATCCGGCTCCGGGCCCGACGACTCGTGGCGATCCCCACCGAAACCGTCTACGGCATCGCTGCTCGCACCCTCGAACCCGAGGCCATCGAACAGATCTACCGGGTCAAGGGTCGACCCGGAGACAATCCGCTCATCGCGCATGTCTCGAGCGTCGAGATGGCCAGGAGCCTGGTCTCCGAGTGGCCGGAGGAGGCGGACCGGCTCGCCCTCGTCCTCTGGCCCGGACCCCTGACCATGGTGCTGCCCCGGGCCGATTCGGTGCCGAAGATCTCCACCGGGGGACGGGACTCGATCGCGATCCGGATTCCGGCCCATTCGGTCGCACTGGAGGTCATCCACCGACTCGGTGAACCGATCTCGGCTCCGAGTGCGAACCGCAGCGGATCCCTCTCGCCGACCGAGGCGCGACACGTGCTCTCGGAGTTCGTCGACCACGATCTGCTCGTCCTCGACGGGGGGCCCTGTCGGGTGGGACTGGAGTCGACGGTGGTCGATCTTCGCGGCCGACTTCCGGAGGTGCTCCGTCCCGGCGTGGTGACGCCCGAGCGTCTCTCCGGCATCCTCGGGGTGGAGGTCGTGTCCCGGGACTCGGAGGGACAGGCCGATTCCCCGGGAACCGCCACCAGTCACTACGCCCCGGCGACCGAGACCCGACTCTGTTCCGCCGAGGAGGCGGGGGGAGAGCATGTCGCGGTGATCAGCATCGGAGGGGATCGCGATTCGAGCCACGTCACCGGTCGATTCCGGGTGGCGCTGCCCTCGGATCCGGAGATCGTCGGAGCCCTGCTCTATTCGTCGCTGCATGCGGCGGATCTCAGCGGATCCCGTCGCATCGACGTCGTACCGCCGCCCTCGACGCCGTCGTGGGCCGCGGTCCGGGATCGTCTCGAGCGGGCTGCGGCGCCCCGCTGACCCGCGGGGGTCGGAGTGTCGATCACCAGTCCCGGGAAGGGATGTCCACGTCAAGTCGTTCGGCGCAGTCGCGGGCGATGTCGTACCCGGCATCGGCGTGACGGAACACGCCCATCATCGGATCGTTGGTCAGCACCCTCGACAGCCGCTTCGCCGCGGCATCGGTGCCGTCGGCCACGATGACCTGGCCGGCATGCTGGCTGAACCCGATGCCCACGCCGCCGCCGTGGTGGAAGCTGGTCCAGCTCGCGCCGCTCGCGATGTTCACCGCGAAGTTGAGCAGCGGCCAGTCGCTGACCGCATCGGTGCCGTCCTTCATCGCCTCGGTCTCGCGGTTGGGGCTCGCCACGCTTCCGCAGTCGAGGTGGTCGCGGCCGATCACGATCGGAGCCGACACCCGGCCGTCCCGCACCAGTTCGTTGAAGAGCAGGCCCGCCTTGTCGCGCTCCCCGAGGCCGAGCCAGCAGATCCGGCAGGGAAGTCCCTGGAACGCGACCCGCTCGCCGGCCATCTTCAGCCAGCGGTGCAGTGAGACGTCGTCGGGGAAGAGCTCCATCAGCGCCCGGTCCGTGGTCTCGATGTCCTTCGGGTCGCCGGAGAGGGCGCACCAGCGGAAGGGGCCGCGGCCGAGGCAGAACTGGGGTCGGATGTAGGCGGGAACGAAGCCCGGGAAGGCGAAGGCGTCCTCGAACCCGTTGTCCAGAGCCCGCTGTCGGATGTTGTTGCCGTAATCGAAGGTCTTCGCGCCCTTGTTCTGCAGTGCGACCATCAGTCGGACGTGCTCCTCCATCGAGTCGATGGATCGCTTCTGGTACTCCTCGGGATCGGAGTCCCGCAGCGCCTCCGCGGACTCCCGGGTCATGTCCACGGGGTAGTAGCCCTCCAGCGGATCATGGGCGGAGGTCTGGTCGGTGAGGACCTCGGGCACGATGCTCCGTTCGTCGAGTCGGCGAAGCAGGTCGACGATGTTTCCGGGCCAGCCGACGGAGATCGCCTCACCCGCCTCCTTGAGTTCGACGGCGCGATCGATCGCCGCGTCGAGGTCGTCGACGATCTCGTCCAGGTAGCGGTCGTGCATCCGCTTCTCCAGCCGGTCCCGCTGGACATCGGCGATGAGGCAGGTGCCCTCGGCCATGGTCACCGCGAGCGGCTGGGCACCACCCATGCCACCGCAGCCGCCCGTCACCGCGAGGGTGCCGGCGAGCGAGCCGCCGAAGTGCTGGCGTCCGCACTCGGCGAACGTCTCGTAGGTTCCCTGGAGGATGCCCTGGGTGCCGATGTAGATCCACGACCCCGCGGTCATCTGGCCGTACATCATGAGGCCCCTGGCCGCGAGATCGTCGAAATGTTCCTGGGTCGCCCAGTGGGGGACGAGGTTGGAGTTGGCGATCATCACCCGGGGCGCATCCTCGTGGGTCCGTACCACCCCGACGGGCCGGCCGCTCTGGACGAGGAGGGTCTCGTCGGGCTCGAGACGCTGCAGGGTGGACACGATCGCATCGAAGTCCGGCCAGCTCCGGGCGGCCTGACCGCGACCGCCGTAGACCACGAGCTTGTCGGGGTGCTCGGCCACCTCGGGATCGAGGTTGTTCATCAGCATCCGCATGGCGCCTTCGGCGGCCCAGGTGCTGCAGGTCTTCTCGGATCCGCGAGGAGCGCGGACGACTCGGCGGTCGGTGGAGGTGCTCATGGGGAACCGTCTCGGGGGGTTCTTCGATCGTGATGGAAGGCCCTTGCGGGCATGTACAGGGTAGACCCGGAACCCGGTCCGGGCGCTTCGATCAGACCAGCGGTCCGGATTCGATCAGTCGTTCGACCCTCGCGATGTCGGGGGCGGGAGCCCGATCGCCGCTCAACGGGGGCACCACCTCGCGAATCCGGTCGTGGGCGGCCTCGACCAGGGCTCCCGAGTGATGGGGTCGCTGATGCTCGATCGCCTGGGCCATCACCAGCAGCTCGATCGAGATCACCGACTGGAGAAGGTCGAGGGATCGGAGGGCGAGCAGCCCCGAGGTCGCGCCCATCGAGTTGTAGTCCTCGATTCCGGCGCTGGTGGGGATGTTCGCGACGCTCGCCGGGTTGGCGATGGTCTGCATCTCGCTCACGCATGCGGCGGCGGTGTACTGCGCGATCATCAGTCCGCTCTGGAGGCCGGGGTCCTGCGCGAGATACGGCGTGACCGGGTTGTGGACGTCGTGCCCGCTGAGCACCCAGAAGATCCGCCGCTCCGAGATGCCGGCCACGTGGGTCATCGCGATCCGGAGGAGGTCGAGGTGGATCGCGAGCGGCATCCCGTGGAAGTTGCCGCCGGAGACGATCCTCGCCGGTCCCTCGTCGGGTTCGGTGCCGAACACCAGGGGGTTGTCGGTCACCGCGCCGAGCTCGAACTCGACGATGCGTCGCACCGCATCGGCGGCATCGGCCGCGGCGCCCACCACCTGGGGGATCGCCCGGAGGGAGTAGGGGTCCTGGACGCGGGGGTCGTTCTCCCGGTGGACCTCGACGATGGTCGAACCCTCCAGAAGCTCCCGCAGTCGGGCCGCGACCGCGATCTGACCGGGCTGACGCCGGACCGCGTGGATGTCCGCGTCGAGGGGACCGTGACTGGCCCGGCAGGCGTCCATGCTCATCGCCGCTGCAAGGAGTCCGGCTTCGAGGATGCGATCGAACCGGTGCATCGCCAGGGAACAGCATGCCGCCATGAGGTGGGTGCCGTTGAGCAGGGCGAGACCCTCCTTGGCACCGAGATGCAGGGGCTCGAGGCCCGCACGTTTCAGGGAGGGTCCGATCCGCTGAATCGTTCCGTCGATCTCGGTGTCGCCCTCGCCCAGCAGCGAGAGGGCGAGATGGGCCAGGGGGGCGAGATCCCCCGAGGCCCCGACCGAACCCCGGCTGGGCACGCTCGGGACGATGTCCAGGCGAAGCATCTCCACGAGGCGGTCGACCAGCATGGGGCGCACGCCGCTGTGACCGCGGGCGAGACTCGCCGCGAGCAGGACCATCATCGCCCGGACCACCTCCCTCGGGAGGGGTTCACCGACTCCCGAGGCGTGACTGCGGACGATGTTGATCTGAAGTTCCTCGAGGCGGTCCGATTCGATCCGCACCCGGGAAAGCGACCCGAAACCGGTGTTCAATCCGTAGACCGGATCCTCGGCGGTGGCGATGCGCTCGACCTCGTCACGAGCCCGCTGCATCCTTCCTCTGGCCGCCTCCCCGAGCTCGACGTCGCAGCGGCCCGCGGCGACCTCGGCGACCCGGTCGATCGAGAGTGGCGAGCCGTCCAGCTGGATCGTGTCTCTGTTGGTGTCCATGAGGTTCGAGTCCTGCGGTCCCTGGGGTGCGACCGATTCCGGTCTTCAACTTGCCGCCCGGGGCCGGGGCGGGTTCAATACGCCGGTGCCCTCACCCGACGACAACACGGCTGCTTCCGAGGAGACGTCCGTCCGGAACGACTCCTCCGCTGCCTTGAAGCCCTCTCCCGGGGTCGGGATCGCGGGGGGCCGTCCCGACACCGAAGGCTCGTCTCTCGACGGCGAAGGCTTCATCGGGTCGGTTCAAAGATACACGGCACTGATCCTCGGCATGATCCTCTGCGGAATCGTCATGTCGATGGCCCTGGGATCGATGGTCTCGTGGCGGGGGGTGCCCGGTCCCGTGCTGTCCCAGGCGATCACGCCGATCTGGGCGATTCTGATGGTGCTGGGCTGTCTTCTGGTCTGTCTCGTGATCGCGGTCGGAGTGGCGAAGATCGTCAATCCCGCGGTCGGGATGTTCGTACTCGGATCGGGTCTCGGAGCCCTCTCCATGGGATCCGGTGGATACCCGGACATCCTGTTCGGTGAGACCGGCGGGATCGCCATCGGTCTGGAGACCCTCGTCTGGGGGGTGGTGGTGCTGATCATGGCCGCGGTCATCCATCGACTGACCGGACCGCTCCCCGACCAGCCGCGGGCATCCGAAGCGGAGGCCTTCTGCCCTCGGGAGGTCTTCTCGCCGCGAGCCCTTCGGGGCGCCGCCGCCGGGGCCCTTGCGATCATCGCGGTGACCCTCTTCGCCGGCAACGACCTTGCGGGGCAGGCCCTGGCCGCGGCGATCATCGCCGGGGTCGCGACCGGCTACGTCGGACGGGTGCTGGCCCCGGAGGTCCAGCCGGTGCTGCTCTATGCGGCACCGTGCGTGTTCCTCGCCCTTGGGCAGGCGATGATCATGGGCGGCGGCACCGCCGACGTGATCCCCGAGTGGATGCGGTCCGGCGGTCCACGACTGGTCGTGCCCACGCCGATCGACGTCGCCGCCGGCGCGATGATGGGCGTCTCGATCGGGATCGGCTTCTCGCGAGGTTTCGTCGAGGCGAACGAGACGTCCTGAATCCGACGGATCCATCCGGGCGCGGGTACGCTTCGGCGATGCTCATCGTCACAGGAACCATCGGCATCGACACCATCCACGGACCCACCGGCAGCGCCGACGCTGTGATGGGAGGGTCCGCGGCCTACTTCGCGGCGGCGGCGAGTCATCTCGCTCCGGTCCGCCTGGTCGGCGTGGTGGGCGAGGACTGGCCCGCCGAACACCGCAGCATGCTCGAATCGTTCCCGGGCATCGATCTGGCGGGACTCGAGGTCCGCTCCGGCGGCGAGACGTTCCGGTGGGGCGGTCGCTACGAGGAGAACATGAACAACCGGGAGACCCTCTTCACCCATCTGGGGGTGGTCGAGGACACCCCGCCCGCGGTGCCCGAGGCGTTCGCCGACAGCGACCTTGTCTTTCTCGCCAACAGCCACCCCGCGGTGCAGGCGGGCATGCTGGACAGTCTTCCGAACCGGTCGCTCTCGGTCTGCGACACGATGGATCTCTGGATCAACGTGGCCCGGGAGGATCTGATGTCCCTGCTGGGTCGGGTCGACGGCGTGGTGCTCAACGATTCCGAGGCGGAGCTGCTCACCGAGGTCCGCAACGTGGTGACCGCAGGACGCAGGATCCTCGACATGGGTCCGACCTTCGCGGTCATCAAGAAGGGCGAGCACGGGGCGATCCTCGTCCACCGTGACGGCATCGCCGCGATTCCCGCCTTCCCCGCCGAGAACGATGCCGTGGTCGATCCCACCGGCGCTGGCGACAGCTTCGCCGGAGGGATGATGGCCCATCTGGCCCGCACCGGCCGCACCGACTTCGAGGCGATCCGGGAATCCCTGGCCTGGGGCACGGTGATGGCCAGCTTCACCATCGGGGCCTTCGGGCTCGACGGGATCCGGGCCGCCGACGACCCTGCGATCGCGGAGCGGATGGACGCCTTCCGACGGATCGGTCGGATCGGCTGAAACCGTCGAGGGGCTGAAGGCCCCCGATCCCCGTCGGGACGGTCCTCGAGACGAGGACGCGATCGACGACCCCGAGTCGCGGGCCGCGGTATATCGTCGCGAGACGGGATCGCCGATCGATCCCGGTTCTCCCGCACCCGGAATCCGACCATGTCGACCGTCCTTCGCCGTCTCGTCGTCCTGACAGGTGTCATGCTCATCGGAGGCACCACGGTCGCCCAGACCGTCGGATGGACTCCGTACTCCGAACTTCCCGGCGTCGAGGCGCTGGGCGAGGTGAGCCGGTCGGCTCGCCGGATCGGTCGGGGCGGCTCGGTCCGGGACGTTCGATTCGACGACACCCATGCGTACTGGCTCAGCCCCGACGGCTGGAAGCGAGTGGATCTGGAGAGCGGGGAGATCGAGGACGCCGACGCCACCGCGCTTCCCCGGAGATCCCGGGGCAACGGTGATCGCGGGCGACGCGGTCCCCGACCGGCTCGGGGTCGCCAGCTCACCGAGGCTCCGTCCCCGGTGGATGCCTGGAAGGCGATCCACTCCGATCACAACGTCTGGCTCCGCTCCGACGACGGCGTGGAGCTGCCGGTGACCACCGACGGCACCGAGGCGTTCCGCTACGGCACCGCGTCGTGGGTCTACGGCGAGGAACTCGACCAGACCGATGCGATGTGGTGGTCGCCCGACGGTCGTTACCTGGCCTTCTACGCCTTCGACGTGTCGCCCACCCGCGACTATCACCTCGTAGACGGCCTGACCGGGATCCGCAGCGAGATCAAGAGCGAGCGTTATCCCAAGGCGGGGGATCCGAATCCGATCGCGGGCCTGCGCATCTTCGAGCGGGAGACCGGCGACCTCGTGACCGTCGACGTCGGCGACGACACCGACCAGTACGTCTACGCGGTCCGCTGGACCCCCGATGGAGGCGAGCTGCTCTTCCATCGGACCAACCGTCATCAGGATCATCTTGAGATCCTCGCCGTGGATCCCGAGACCGGAGGGACCCGTCTGGTGGTCGAGGAGCGTCAGGACACCTGGCAGAGGAACCGGCCGACCATGCGGTTCCTCGAGGACGGCCGGCGATTCATCTGGGAATCCGAGAAGACCGGCTGGAAGCAGTACGAGCTCCGCGATCTCGACGGCACGCTGTTGAACCCCCTGACCGGAACCGGCCCCGCGACCGAAGACGCACCGGTCGAGTCGATCGTGAGCATCGACGAGGATGCGGGAGTGCTCTGGTACACGATGCGCAGCAGCGAGACCCCGATCAACAACCAGCTTCACCGGGTGAATCTCGACGGGACCGACGAGCGTCGGGTCACCAGCGTGGATCTCAACCACGGCAGCTTCCGGATCTCCCCCGACCACCGGGTGGTCGCGGCGATGCGGCAGGCCGTCGATCATCCGCCCGAGACGGTGCTCTACGACCTCGACGGTCGGGAGCTGGCGGTCCTGGCCTCCGGCGACGACTCGGGCCTCGCCGACGCGGGGCTGCATGGCGGGGAGCTCGTCCGCTTCACCGCGGCCGACGGGAGCACGCCGCTGCATGCGGTGCTGCATCTTCCCGCCAACGCCGATCGCGATGCGATCGCGAAGTACCCGCTGGTGGTGGACGTCTACGGTGGCCCGGAGTCGCGTGGCCCCTCCAACACCTGGAGTCCGGCGAACCCGCTGTGCGAACTCGGCTTCGCCGTCGCCAGGATCGAGAACCGAGGCACCATCGGACGTGGAAAGGCCTTCGAGGGCGCGACCTATCTCGAACTCGGCGGCCCGGATCTCGACGACCAGGCCGCGGGAGTGAAGGCGATCCTCGCGGCGCATCCCGAGATCGATCCGGAACGGGTCGGCATCACCGGACACAGTTACGGGGGGTATCTGGCCGCCCTGGCCCTGGTGAGACATCCGGATGTCTTCCATGTCGGGGTCGCCGGAGCCCCGGTGACGGACTTCCGGAACTACGACACCATCTACACCGAACGGTACATGCGCACGCCTCGGGAGAACCCCGAGGGCTACGACGCGGGCAGTGCGGTCAAGCAGGCGTCCCGGCTGGAAGGAGCGCTGCTCCTGCTCCACGGCATGCAGGACGACAACGTGCATCCGGCCAACACCTTCCAGATGGCCGCCAGACTGCAGGCCGCCGACATCCCGTTCCAGATGCAGCTCTTCCCCAACGCGACCCACGGGATTCCCAGTCCCGCCTATCGATCCTCGAAGTGGTCCTTCCTCCAGGAGCACCTGGGTGCCGAAGAGACCGCGGGAGGTTCGCGTTGACCGAGTCGTCGGAGGGACGACCGTCGAAGCCGCCCCGGCCGCTTCCGCCGGATCGAGGCGACGTGGACACCGAGCGGCCCCATCCCTCGGGGATCGCCCTGGACGAACTGGACACCGAGGATCTGGTCCGGTTTCTCGCCGAGGATCAGCGACGAGCGGTGGAGGCGGTCGCCTCGGTCGCGAGCGGACTCTCCGTCCTGGTCGAGGTCGTGGTGGAGGCCCTCGGTCGCGGCGGTCGTCTGATCTATCTCGGAGCGGGAACCAGCGGACGCCTCGGGGTGCTGGATGCCTCGGAGTGCCCGCCGACCTTCCACTCCGATCCGTCGAGCGTCGTGGGGCTGATCGCGGGGGGCGACTCGGCGCTGCGTCGCTCCAGCGAGGGTGCGGAGGACGATCCTCTCGGGGCGACCGCGGATCTGGACCGGCTGGAGGTCGGATCCGACGACGTGGTGCTGGGCATAGCCGCCGGGGGCACCACGCCATGGGTGCTCGGCGGCCTCGAGATCGCCGCCTCCCGGGGAGCGAGGACCGCGCTGATGTGCTGCGCCCGTCGTGAGACGCCGACCGGCTGCGATCACCTCGTGGTGCTGGAGACCGGGCCGGAGCCGCTCACCGGGTCGACGCGACTCGCGGCGGGAACCGCGACCAAGATCGCCCTCAACACGCTCACCACATCGGTCTTCACCCGACTGGGGAAGGTCCGGGGCGGTCGGATGATCGACCTGCGGGCGACCAACGAGAAGCTGCGTGATCGTTGCGTGAGGATCCTGCTCGAGCGGCATCCGCATCTCGACCGGAAGTCCGCGGACCGTCTGCTCGAGCGTTCGGGGGACTCGCTTCGACACGCCATCGAGGATCTGGAGTCCGGCGACTCCTGAGCCCGGGCCGTGGTGCCGGTTCGACCATGAGAAACCCCCGTCGGGCCGGGCCCGACGGGGGTTTCATCGTGTTCGTGTTCCCGCGAAGGGTCGCGGGACGGTACTCAGACCTGGTCGTTCAGGGTCTTGAGCGCCCGGACCTTGACGGCCTTGGAGGCGGGCTTCGCCTTGAACATCATCTCCTCGCCGGTGAAGGGGTTGACGCCCTTGCGTGCCTTGGTGGCGGGCTTCTTCTTCACGGTCATCTTCATGCCCATGAGCTTCACGGGGGTGCCCTTCTTGAGATCGGCGACGATCATCGACTCGAGAGCGCCGAGGACCGTGGTGATCTCCTTGCGGGACATCTCGGTGGCGTCCGCGAGGGTGTTGAAGATCTGGCTCTTGGTGCGGGGGTCCGCGGAACCCTTGATGGTCGGGCTCTTCTTGGCCGCGGCCTTCTTGGTGGTCTTGCGAGCAGTGGTCTTCTTGCGGGTCGTCGTCTTCTTCTTCGCCGTGGTCTTGCGAGCGGCGGGACGACGGGTCGTCTTCTTCTTGGTCTTCTTCTTGGCCATGGTGTTCTTGTTCCTCTCGCGGCCCTCGTTCCGGAGTCGCTCCGCCTTCGGCCCGTGGATCGATGGAGGCTCATCCCGGAATGGGATTCCGGCCCGGGGCCGGTGCCGATCGATCATGGGGCTGGGGGGTGGAAGGATCCCGATCCTTCGGGACGCTGTTCCTTGTCTGGCTCGACTTCCACATGGAAGTCCGGGCCTGGTTTCACGGTGCCCCGGGACCACTCCATCGGTCCCACCGAACCGTGTCAGGTCGGCAGAAGGGGGCGTTGTCACGCGGGCATCGTCGGAGCAGACCGCGTTTTCCAGCGGGAATCTAACGATGATGGGCACGCACGACAACACGTGAGCAACCCCAAAACCGCGGAAAAGTCTGTATTTTCAGTGGTTTTGGCGACTTGAAGCCGCCTTGTCGGGCTTCAAGCCCTTGGATTGCCGGGATTTTCGGGATCTTCGAGATCGGAGACCGTCGAGGGGACATCGAAGATCGACCCCAGATTCGGAACGTCGAAGACCTCCTCGATCGGATCGGTCCCGGTCTCGTGGCACCGGGGAATCGCGGATTCGACCGTGCTGGCGGTGATCATCACCGACCCGGCGGAGAAGGTCCGGCCGGGCTGAAGTCTGGATCGTCTGGTCCGGGGTTCCCCGTCGACGAGGTCCTCGCGAAGATCCGCGACCGTCCAGCGGCCGTCCTCCCGATAGAGGAGCCAGGCGTGTCCGGGGACGGAGTCGTCCTCGATCACCAGATCGACGGTGGGATCGCTGCCGATCAGCACCCGATCGCTTCCGTCCAGATCGAGGACCCGGACATCGGGACGATCGGGATCGGTGCTTCGGCATACCAGCACGAGGGGGTTCGACTCGGAGGGGGGGGTTCGTAGCGCCCGATCGACGTAGTCGTCCCGGGTCCTCACCAGCGGCGGCTTCCGTCGCTGAATCGGGATCGGCGGGGACGTGGACCCGGGAGCGGTGATGCCGTCGAGCCAGATCACGACCGGCCCCAGACTCACCCACGCATCCTCGGGATCGAATCGGTGGATCCTGGTCCGTCCCGACGGGGCCTCGAGGCCCGCCTTGCTGTCCAGATCGACGGCGTACCAGATCGATTCATGCTCGAACACGAGGGCATGACGTCGACTGATGCGGTCGTTGGAGATCACCACGCTGGATCTCGGATGACGCCCGATCACGATCGTGGACCGGGATCCGACCCGCCTGGTGTGCAGGAGGGAACCGTCGGGCTGGGCGACGAGAAGATCGGTCATCGCGGAAATCGCTCCGCAGTTCGGAAGGCACGATTGCTCCGCGAGGTGGTTCATCACCCCGCTCTACGCAGTCCCCGGCCTGATTCGGGCGAACCTCGATCGGAAAGTCGGATTCACGCCCCGGCTTCGGACGCCGTCGCGATCACGGGGGGGCGTCCCACCGAGACGTAGGTGAATCCCAGGTCCGCCATCTGCTGACGCCGATACACGTTGCGGCCGTCGAAGATGGTCTTGCTGCCCAGCATGGCCCCGATCTTCTCGAAGTCCGGCGAGCGGAACTCGTTCCATTCGGTGCACACCACGAGGGCGTCGGCTCCCGCGAGGCATTCGTACATGCCCTCGGCGCATTCGGCCTCGGGGTACTCCTCGGCGAGGTTCTCGAGACCTTCGGGGCAGAAGGCCCGGACCCGGGCACCGGCGGCGACCGCCTGCTTCATGAGGGCGATGGCGGGAGCCTCTCGGATGTCATCGGTCTTGGGCTTGAAGGAGACGCCCCAGAAGGCGAGGGTCCGGCCGGAGAGATCGGTTCCCATCACCTCGGAGATCTTGCCCCAGAACCAGCCTCGCTGCTCCTGATTGACTTCATGGACCGCTTCGTTGAGCTTGCAGGGCATGCCCGCCTGACGACCCATGGAGCAGACCGCGAGGGTGTCCTTGGGGAAGCAGGAGCCTCCGTAGCCCAGGCCGGGATAGAGGAACTGGTTGCCGATTCGACTGTCGGCGCACATGCCCTCCCGGACGTTCTTGATGTCGGCGCCGTAGTTCTCGCAGAGGCGGGCGATCTCGTTCACGAAGGAGATCTTGCAGGCCAGCATCGCGTTGGAGGCGTACTTCACCATCTCCGCGCTGCGGACGTCCATGATGAAGATCGGGTTGCCCTGTCGCACGAAGGGTTCGTACAGCTCCTTCATCGCCGTCTCGGCACCCTCGCTCTCCACGCCGCAGACCACGCGGTCGGGCTTCATGAAGTCGTTGATCGCGTCGCCTTCCTTGAGGAACTCGGGGTTGTCCGCGATGTGGAAGGGGGCGGAGGTCCGGCTTCGGATCAGGTCACGAACCTTGTGGCTGGTTCCGACCGGAACCGTGCTCTTGACCACCACGGTCTTGGGGGTCTGGTCGGGACCGAGGGTGTCGATCACATCAGCGATGTCCCCGGCGACCCGGAGGACGTACTGAAGGTCGGCGGAGCCGTCGGTGTCGCTGGGAGTGCCGACGCAGATGAAGATCGCTTCGGCATCCTTGTAGGCCGCGGTCTTGTCGGTGGTGAACTCCAGGCGGCCGGCTTCGGAGTTCCGGACGATCATCTCGCTGAGGCCGGGTTCGTAGATGGGGCTTTCGCCGCGATTGAGCATGGCGATCTTGTTCTCATCCACGTCGAGGCAGGTGACGTCGTTGCCGGTCTCGGCAAAGCAGGCGCCCGTCACCAGTCCGACGTAACCGCTACCGACCATCGTGAGCTTCATGAGCGTGATCTCCTTGACTTCCTGAACCCCGTCCCTGACGGGTTACCGGTCCGAAGTGGACCCTCGGGGAAATGTTGAGCGTTGAACCGTAGCCTCTTTCTCGGCCATCGACCAGGACTGCTGCACGAGGATGCCGGAAATAACGGGTCACGAGCCGCCTGCGGGCGCAGAAGCGGCGCTCATCCCGGGAGTGCCGCCCCCTCCGCCTGGAGCAGCAAGGTCTTGATCGATCGTTCCGTCCCCTCGCCGCCCTCCCCGCCGAAGCCGCCGAGGCCGGTGGAGGACACCACCCGGTGGCAGGGGGTGATGATCGGCTGGGGATTCCGACGCATCGCCTGGCCCGTCGCCCGGGCGGCGGCGGGTCGGCCGACCCGGGTCGCGAGTTCTCCGTAGGTCAGGACCGACCCGACATCGATCATCCGGGTCGCTCGCCAGATCGCCCGTTGGAAGGGGGTCCCCGGTGCGATGGGCACGTCGTCGAAATCGACCGCGGCACCGTGCATGGCGTCGATGATCCGCACGGTGAGATCGGGAAGGAGATTCGGATCCTCGCATCCCAGATCCACGGCCGATCGGGATCCATGCGTTGTGACCTCCATCATGCTCCCCCAGCCGGTCCGCACCCCGCCGTCCGGATCCTGCCGGAGATAGAAGAGGCCGGTCGGGGTGTCGAGAATCCTGTGGCGACGATCGTTCACGACGGCGATGGTAGTGGGGGATTCCGGCCGGGAGTCCGGGCATCGCCGCGGATAGTCTGTACCCGTCCGATCGCCATCGCTGGAGGGAGCGCAGCGTGTCCGAAGACGGCTCCGACACCCGGCACATGCACTGTCCGCGGTGCGGCTACGACCTGGCGGGGATGGTCGCTTCCTGGAGCACGAGCTGTCCGCTTCAGTGCACCTGCACCGAGTGCGGGTTCGAGATCGATCTCTCCGAATTGAACACCCGGGGCGACGTTCCCGACTGGTTCGTCGCGGCGGCACCCGGGGCCCGGGGATGGATTCGTCGACTGCCCGGCACCATGCTTCGGATGACCGTCCCCTTCTGGCCATGGAGGACGCTGAAGCTCCTCGCCTTCACCAACGCCTTCGGGCCTCGTCAGGCGCTGGCCTGGTCGGTGGCGGTGCTGGTGTGCCTCGCGATGCTGGTGGCGATGGTCCTGGTGGTGCCGGTGGAAGGGTGGAACATCGCACTGGACATCGAGACGAGGGTGAAGTTTCGCGAATTGAACCGCGGAGCCATCGCCAGCCATGAAGCCCGGGTGAGGCAGGAACGCATCCTCGATCCCCATGACCGGCCCCGGGAACTCGAGGACCCCGGGGTGAAGTCGGTGCTGGCCACGATCGACGATCCTCTGACGATCCCGATGGGGGCGACGGGAGACAGTCTGAAGCGACTGTGGGCGATGGCTCGTTTCGAGGATGTCCCACCGGGTGAGGGAATCCGCCTCTACCACCTTCCGAGGCTGAAGTCGCGAACGCGACCCCTGATTCCCGGTCGTCCACAGATGAAGGATCCCTGGGAGTTCGCCGGCGGATTGCGTCGGTTGTGGACCCCTCTGCTGGTGCTTCCGGTGGCGATCGTGGTGATGTCGGGATTCGGCCTCAGGATCTCGCGTGGATTCGATCGCGTCCGGACCTCGGGCTGGGTGCAGCTCCGTCTGGCCCTGCTGTCGAGCTGCATCCTGTTTCCACCGCTGCTGTACATCGGGGTTCGCCTCGCGATGTCCGACGCCCTGTCCATGAAGACGTCCTGGTCCCTGGCCATCAGGGAACTCCGCATGATTCCGTTCGAGGCCGCGGGAGGCGGTCTTCTGCTTCTGATCGCCTGGTGGTGGGGGGCCTATCGAATGCTTCAGGTTCGATTCGCGTTCCTGACCGCCGCTCTCATGGTGTTCCTGATCACGATCGCCTCGTTGATCCTGATTCCCGCGGCCATCATGCTCTACTGGCATCTCACGGGCGAGAGGGCCCTTCCATGAGGTCGGCGAGCTTCGATTCCATCGGGTCCCCGACCATCCCGACCGATTCCCGGGGGGAGGCGGGGACCGATCATGGCCGATGAATCAAGGTTCGATCGACCGCCGGTCTGTCCCCGGTGCGGATACGACCTCGGCGGCGTGGTGAGGGCCTGGACCGACCGCTGCCCGCTCGAGATGCCGTGTTCGGAGTGCGGGTATGAGATGCGACTCTCACTGGTCATGGGTGCGGATCGGCCGCCGAAGTGGTTCATCGGGGCCCACCGGGGGTGGTTCTCCGGGTGTCGACGCGGGCCCGGGACCCTCCTCCGGATGATGATTCCGGGCTGGCCGTGGCGAACCCTCTCGCTGGCCAGCCTTCAACGGTCGTGCGGTCGCCGGACGTTGGTGATCTGGGGGGTGTGGATCATCCTGGCATTCTCGATCCTGCCGATGAGTTCCATCCTGTTGCTTGAGGCGGGCTACATCATCAAGGATCTGCGCTTGATGTTCGATGTGCAGGAGGACACTCGGTTGATGCTCTCCGAGGGGAGGAAGAAGGGGATCGACCTTGACGACCAGTATCCGTTGATTCGACAGGTGGCCACCGATGCCACGTCGGCCTCGTACCCCTGGACCATGGCCGGTCGATATTCGTGGAGGCGAATCAGTTCCTTGATGGGGATCGAACCGAGCAGGCGGGGACGGCCTGTGAAGCCCCCCATGGTTCTCGGCCTTGCGTTGACACCCTCCCAGTCCACCTACAGAGTCAGGACCCATCGCGATCTGCTCAATCCGGTCTTCGAGAGTCGTCGGCTCTCCGAGGGCATTCCTCTTGTCGATTTGAACTGGGCGGGAAGCCGCCTCGGGAACTCCCCTTGGGCCTGGAGGCCCCGGGAGCCGGGGTCGATTCGATTCCTGCTGGTCGCCCCCCCCGTGATCGTGTCGGTCCTGGTGATGCCGCTGTGCTTTCTCATGTTGCCGGCCACCCTTCGTCAGGCCCGAGTGTCGAAGCGTCAGCTGGGTCGGATCTGGGCCTTCTCGTTCGCCGTGATCCTCCCGGTTGCATTCGTGGAGTTCCTGCTTCCCTCGGCCTTCTTCGACGGTGCCATGATCGAGTCCTTGCGGAAGCTCTGGTACCGCCAGATGCCGCTGGCCGGGATCATGCTGCCCGCGGTGCTGCTCTGGGCCTGGTGGTGGGGCTCCGGTCGGCTGCTGCGTCTTCCTCGGGCCATGCTGGTGTCGGCGGTGCTGGTGTTGATCGCCAACCTGTCGACCGGGCTCGTGCTCCTGCCGTGGGCGGAGGACTGGTTCTGGATCCTGGGAACCTGGGTCGGCGGGCCATGACCGCGGAATCGAGGCGAATCGTGCGAGAAGCCGACGGTTGATCCACGGAACCCCGGGGAGTGGCACGCTTGTCGTTGCTTTCCGACCTACACTTCCAGCATGAACGACACCCAGACCGCGACCTCGACCGTCATCGATCACGACCCCATCAGCCGTTCCATCGTGGATCTTCTCCGCGAGGCCGACCCGGCGGTCGCCGACGTGCTGACCGCCGAGGCCGATCGACAGTCCTCGACCCTCGAACTGATCGCCAGCGAGAACCACGTCACCGGACCGGTGATGCATGCGGTCGGCACCTGGATGACCAACAAGTACGCCGAGGGCTATCCCGGAAAGCGCTACTACGGTGGCTGCGTGCATCACGATGCGGTGGAGGACCTCGCCCGCGACCGGGCGAAGGAGCTCTTCAACTGCGGTTTCGCGAACGTCCAGCCGCACTGCGGCGCGAATGCGAACATCGCGGCGTTCATGGCCCTGCTCAAGCCCGGCGACACCGTGCTGAGTCTCCCGATCAGTTCGGGAGGCCACCTCAGTCACGGTCTCAAGCCGAACTTCTCCGGCACCTTCTTCAACATCGTCGACTACGACCTCGATCCCGAGACCGAGCTTCTGGACTACGACGAGATCGCGAGGATCGCCCGGGAGTGCAGGCCCCAGCTCATCATCTGCGGTTACTCGGCCTATTCGCGGATCATCGACTTCAAGCGGTTCCGGGAGATCGCCGACGAGGTCGGCGCCTATCTCATGGCGGACATCGCCCACATCGCGGGCCTGGTCGCGGCCGGCGTCCATCCATCGCCCTTCCCGCACGCCCACGTGGTCACCACCACCACCCACAAGACGCTTCGAGGTCCCCGTGGCGGTCTCGCCCTTTCCGACGACGAGGAGATCGCGAAGAAGATCGATCGCAAGGTCTTCCCGGGAAGCCAGGGTGGACCGCTCATGCACGCGATCACCGCCAAGGCGGTCGCCTTCGGCGAGGCGCTCAAGCCGGAGTTCAAGGCGTATTCCGAGCAGGTCGTCGCCAACGCCAGGGCTCTGGCCGACGCCCTCGTCGATCACGGCTACCGCCTCTGCTCCGGCGGCACCGACAATCATCTCATGCTGGTCGATCTGCAGCCGCGGGATGCCGAACTCACCGGTGCCGACGCCGAGAAGTGGCTCGAATCCGCGGGCATCATCGTGAACAAGAACGGCATTCCCAACGATCCCCGGCCCCCGATGGTGACCAGCGGTCTTCGTCTGGGCACGCCCGCCCTGACCACCCGTGGCCTCAAGGAGGCCGAGATGGTGCAGGTCGCCGCGTGGCTCGATCGGGTCATGACCTCCGGTGGCGACCCCGCGACCTGCAGCGAGGTGCGCGAGGAGATCCGTCGCTTCTGCGAACGATTCCCGCTGCCTCACTGAGGCCGTCGAAGTCTGCTCGGCATGACATCACTCATGCCCCAAGAGTCACGCCTCCAGTATCGCCCCGTGTCATGCCCCGTCATCCCGGAAGGGCTTCGTGGTCNTGATCGTTGTTCGGAGATCGNCTCGGTGGGGTTCCNCTCATCGGAGTCCGGGGCCGGAAATCGTCTCCTCGGCATCCCCACTTCGGCTGCACGGCTCGCGGTGGGTCGAACGACCACGATTTGTGCAGGCCCGGGGAATCCGTTTCACCCCCCGAGCGTGCAGCGGATGGTGATCCAGCTTCCGATCTCCTGATTAGGATGGTCACGGCTCGGTGAGACCTCGCCGACCCCGCGAACCTCTCCCGGAGAGCCCGTGATGATCATGTCGTCCTCCCTGCCTCTGGTGGCCGTCCTCGCGCTGGGAGGCGCAGCGGCCTCCCCGTCGCCGGTCGAGAAGGACCGCCCCAACTTCGTGCTGATCATGGCCGACGACATGGGCTACTCGGACATCGGGTGCTTCGGGGGCGAGATCCGCACCCCGAACCTCGACCGGCTCGCCGCGGACGGAGTCCGCTTCACGAACTTCTACAACACCGCCCGGTGCTGCCCGACCCGGGCGGCGCTCCTGACCGGTCGCTATCCCCACCAGGTGGGGGTGGGGCACATGGTCTACGACGGCGGGTCCGAGGGCTACCGCGGGGAACTCGCCTCCGACAGCGCGTCGATGGCCGAAGCCCTCGGGGCCGCGGGCTACGCCACCGGCATGAGCGGAAAGTGGCACGTCACCCACAACCTCGGCAGGCCTCGCGAGATGGTCGAACCCGAGCAGCGCACCAACTGGCCGCTCGACCGGGGATTCGAATCCTTCTACGGAACGATCCACGGAGCGGGGAGCTTCTTCGATCCGGTGACCCTCGCCCGGGGCGACGACTACATCGAACGCGACCGCGAGGACTTCCACTACACCGACCGGATCAACGAGGAGGCCGCCGACTACATCCGGCGACATGCCGCCGACGGGGACGATCGACCGTTCCTCCTCTACGTGGCCCACACGGCGCCGCACTGGCCCCTCCACGCCCGCGAGAAGGACATCGCCCGGTGGAAGGGGCGCTACGACGCGGGGTGGGACGAACTCCGTGCCGAGCGGCACCGGCGCATGAAGGCCATGGGCCTGGTCGATCCGGCATGGCCGCTGACCGCCCGCGACCAGCGGGTCAGGGACTGGGACCAGGTCGAGCATCCGGCCTGGCAGGCCCGTCGCATGGAGGTCTACGCCGCCCAGGTCGAACAGCTCGATCGCGGCATCGGCTGGATCGTCGACGCCCTCCGGGAGACCGGGCAGCTCGACGACACCGTGATCGTCTTCATCGCCGACAACGGCGGGTGCGCCGAGGAGATCACCTCGGGGTGGGGCAGTCTGAGCATTCCCGAGAAGACCCACGACGGGCGGACCGTGGTTCGCGGCAACGACCCCGCGATCATGCCCGGCGACGACGAGAACTACCAGAGCTACGGCATCCCCTGGGCCAACGCCTCCAACACCCCGTTCCGTCTCTACAAGCATCACGTCCACGAAGGCGGCATCGCGAGTCCCTGCGTGGTGCACTGGCCGGCGGGGATCGAGGCCCGGGGCGAGCTCCGCGACACGCCGGGTCACGTGATCGACCTCCTGCCCACCTTCCTCGACCTGGCCGGGGCGGAGGCGCCCGCCGAGATCGAGGGTCGTGCCATGGAACCCATGGAGGGCGTCAGCCTGGCACCCGCCCTGGACGGCGGCGAAGTCGATCGTGACGCCATCTACTGGGAGCACGAAGGCAACCGCGCGGTCCGGCAGGGCCGATGGAAGCTCGTCGCCCGCCACAAGGGGGCCTGGGAGCTCTACGACCTCGAGGCGGACCGCACCGAGATGAACGATCTCGCCGACACCGAGCAGGAGCGGGTCGAGCGGATGATCGCGATGTACGACGCGTGGGCGGAGCGGGCGAAGGTCCGGCCCTGGCCGCTTCGAAAGTCCGACTGAGACCATCGGACCGGAACCTCCCTCCGGACGGTCAGGTATCGATCGTCGGGGGTTGGTGAACCGATCCGAACCAGTCGATGCGGCCGGCGGATCCCTCGCGCCTTCGTTCCGGGGCAGTCCGGAGGTGCGAGGGTTCCTTGCATCGCCGTGGATCGAGGAGATCTCGAGGGAATCGATCGGGGGCGGGGTTCAGGGACACTCGCCCCAG
The DNA here is from genome assembly GCA_002709295.1 of Phycisphaerae bacterium. Classification (GTDB taxonomy): domain Bacteria; phylum Planctomycetota; class Phycisphaerae; order Phycisphaerales; family SM1A02. The sequence continues at coordinate 23,091 of PAQL01000020.1, forward strand.
GCGCTGAACATCATCCCGAGGTCGGCGCCGTCGGTGAGACCGTCGCCGGTGAGGTCGTATTCCGAAGTGCCCCATCCGGCCACCATGAGCCCGAGGTCGCCGCCGTCGACCACGCCGTCGCCGTTGAAGTCTCCGGGGCAGGGATCGTCGGCGCCGCCCCACGTCGAGAGGAAGTCGCCGATGAAGGTTTCCATCGTCTGGTTCAGGCCGTGGCCTTCGAAGCCGCGGAGGTGCACCACCTCGCCGTCGAGATACTCGTACTTGAACACGTTGCCGGAGTCGATCTCCACCCCGTCGCCCAGATCGGGCTTCCCCTGATAGCCCCTGGCCCGGGCCACCATGAAGGCGGAGAGGCGTGCTTCCAGATAGGCGATCTCGCTGACCGGCGAGATGCCGCCCTGGTATGGGATGACCGGGTCGTTCACGTTGCAGATGTTCAGGTAGCGGCGGGTGGTGAGCGGGGTGACGGGCGTGTCGTACCCGCAGAAGTCNGCCGTCTCGTCGGGTTCGACGCCCGGCATGTGATAGCCCCCGGCGTGGTACTGGATGTCCGACAACTGGCTGACCGTGGTGACCACGGCATCGATGCCGGAATTGTCGTTCTCGATGTACACGCGGTGGGCGAGGGCGGCTCCGTTGGAGTATCCGAGGATGCGGATCGCGTCGGGGTTCACGTTGTCGAATCCCTGGATGGTCTCGATCAGTTCGCGCACCATCTCGACGTCCGGCGCCTTGCTGGTCTCGCGGCAGATGTTCCAGGTCAACTCGTATCCGGTGGGAGCCACCAGGACGTGATCGGACAGCACGTCGCGGAAACCACCGAGCAGGGCTCCTCCCGCGGTGTCCGCGCCGTGCAGCAGCACGCACACCGGGAAGCCGCCTTCGGGCATCGTGTCGGGCACGGAGATGTCGATCGGCCAGGACCAGCCCCCCGGTTCCTGGGTCCAGGACCGGGTGATCTCGATCTGGGTCGAGTTTTCGAGGTCGTCGCCCTGCACCGGCAGGACGAAGAGGGCGGACAGCNCGAGCAGGGTGGGGATCTTTCTCATGACGACACGGTATCGCTCCATGGCTTTGACTCGATCGCCTGCGTTTGAAAGACGTGATAAACGATCGATCGGCGCGACCGCGGGTCGGGTCGTGAAGCCGCGAGGTCAGCGAGCCGCGACCGGCGTGCCGCAGTAGCACGACGCGGGCGGAACCACGTCGGCGCTGGTCCACGCGCGTCGGAAGGCGCGATCCATCTGTTCGGCCTCGGCCTCGCGGCCCTGGCCTCGCAGCGCGTCCCGCAGTCCGAGCAGCGCCCAGCCGTTNGCGGGATGGACCTCGAGGTCCCGCAGGTAGACCGCCTCGGCGTCCCGGTATCGACCGTTGGAGATCAGCAGGGCGCCGTAGGCGTGACGGACGGGCATCATCCAGGGGGCGGGCTCGGCGTAGACGATCCTCTCCTCGGCCGCGCACGCCTGCTTCAGGAGCTCGAGGCCGCGGTCCTCGTTTCCCGCCTTGAATTCGATCTCGCCTTCGAGCACGAGGCGGGCCATCGGCATGATCTCCTCCGCGGGCTGGTTCCCCAGCCAGCGATCGAGACCGTCGAGCTCCTCGACCGCCGCGTCGAAGGCCTCGAGTTCGCTCCGGGCCTCCGCGATGCGCCCGGTGTTGGCCAGGGCCACCCCGCGGGCGTAGTGACGCAGGCAGTGGTTGACCTTCGCCCATTCCGGATCCACCGGCTCCGCGAGGATCTCCTCCCACATCCCGAAACGCACCAGGGCGTGCCACTTGCAACTGGCGATGCCGTCGGTCGCAGGGGCCATCATCTCCATCAGCGGGGCAGGCACCTCGGTCCAGATCGCCCGCGCGGAGGCGACCGCCTCACGGCGACGGCCCTGCATGGTCGCCGCCCAGCTGAGGAAGTGGCGGTTGTGCGACATGTAGATCCGGTATTCGCCGGCGTTGGGATCACCCTCGAACCACTGGTCGTCGAGGGCGGCCGCCCGCCGATTGCATTCCGCGGCGTCGTCGTAGCGGCCGGTCTGCATCCAGATGTGCGAGGGCATGTGCACCAGGTGGCCGGCGGCGGGGATCAGGTCGATCAGTCGGTCCGCCGCGGGCTCGGCGAGTTCCGGCCAGGGCGACGACTCCATGGTGTGGATGTAGAGGTGGTTCGCCCCCGGATGATCGGGATGCTGTCGCATCACCCCTTCGAGGATCGCCCGGAACTCCGGAGTCCGCTTCACAGGCTCGCCCTCGAGGGTCCAGTACTCCCAGGGCTGGAGGCAGATCATGGCCTCGGCGTGCCAGGTGCGGATGTCGGGGTCGAAGGGGAAGTCCTCGGCGACCTCGTCCATCGCGGCGAGATATGCCTCGTTCTGGTCGGTGAGGTCGTCGGGCCCGGGGTACTCGTAGCGCGAGACGAGGGCCTCGATGAGGGCCCGGTTGGCGCCGGTCTCCCGATCCCTCAGTTCCCAGGCCTTCTGCGCCGCGGCGTACGACCACTGGTCCTTGGGAGGAACGATCATTTCGTTGTTCTGGTTGGGTCCGGCGGCGTAGCCGATGCCCCACCACGCCATCGCGAAGCCGGGATCGTGCCGGGTGGCCTCCATGAAGGATGCGATCGCCCCGTCGAAGTTGTAGCCGTTCATCAGGGCGAGGCCCTGGTCGAACCAGCGACGGGCCTCCTCCGAATCCGTCGCCACCGGACGCCGATGGTCTCCGAGTCGCTCGAGGATCATCGGCGGGGCGAGCATCGAATCGTCGGGCAGCGAGGGCGGGGGGGCCGCCTGGCCGACGATGGCGAGGGGGAGGACTGACAGCATCATCATCCGGCTCCGGGAGGGTGGGGGAGCTCGAACCCTAACCGGTCCGCGGTCGGACGGGTCGGTCCCTTCGGTCAAGATTCCACGGGCTCCGGCCCGATGAGTTCAGGGTTCGGGCGAATCGGATTCGATGATGCCGGATTCTCCATCCGGACCGACTCTCCCGATCCGAGCACGAGGACCCTGATGACCGACTTGAACGACCCCATCTTCGAACACGAACGACTGGAACTGCCGCCCTCCCTGGAGTACCGGCCCGAGCTGGTGATTCCGGTGGTGGTGGGGGCCCATCCCCGGGCGGAGATCGTGGATCGACCGTGGGCGGGCCGGATGGCTCGAAGCATCCGTGCGACCCTTCGCGCCCGGGGCCTCGACGCCCCGCCGGACGGTCCGATGCCCCTGGTGGTCACCGACGTCTGGTACCTCAACGACGACCAGCTCCGACTCCAGCCCACCATCGTGATCGGCGATCCGACCGTGAACGCCGCCGCCGCGATGTTCGCCAATCGCCTACCTTGCGCCTTCGCGATCGAGGAGGTCTGTCAGGTGCTGCTCGATCCCGAGATGCTCGAACCACGGGTCTGTCTCTGGGGGGTCGGTGACGAGGGGACCCGTCTGGCCTGGGAACGCTTCGAGTCCAGGTGGCTGGAGGAGTTCCTCGAGGCCGCCGAGCACGTCTGTGAAGCCTGAGTCGACCGCCTGACGGGGAATCAGCCGATGGATCCTGCACGCCGGGAAGGAAACCTCGCCTTCGAGGCCATCATGGCCAGAAGGACCGCACACGCCTATCGATCGGAGCCGCTGCCCGGAGGATGCGTGGAGCGCGGGCTCGAGGCGGCGAATCACGCCCCGTGTCATCGCAAGACGTTTCCCTGGCGGTTCGTCCGGGTGGGCCCGAAGGCCCGGGCGGTGCTCGCCGATCTCGCGGTCGCGATCAAGGCCGCGAAGCGACCGCTTCCGGCGGAAGAGGCCTCCCGGGTCGCAGCGAAGTTCCTCGAGCCGCCCGAACTGGTGGTGGCGTGCCAGCTCCGTTCCCCCGACCCCTTCCAGGCCCGGGAGGACTATGCGGCGTGTGCCTGCGCGATCCAGAACTTCTGCATCTCCCTCGCGGGCGAGGGGGTCTTCACGAAATGGTCGACCGGGGCGATCACCCGGGATCCGAGAGCGTGGGAGATCATCGGGGTGGATCCGGTCCGGGCCGAGGTGATCGGCTTCCTCTGGGCCGGATACGCGGATCCGCCGAAGCCGGTCGAGCGGCCGGCCCTGACCTCGGTGGTGCGGTCGATCCCCTGAACCAGGACCTCCGAAGCCACGCTGCGGTCAGTAGGTGATGCCGTACTCGCGTTCGATCCGTCGATGGAGCCGCTTCATCCGGAACTTCCGCAGACGCCGCCAGATCAGCTTACGCCTCCACTTCCGCATGAAGACCTTCCGGTTGGCCTTCTCGAAGTCGAAGCTGGCGACCTTCTTCATGGCGTCGACGGTCTTGCTTCCGTAGTGATGGAGCAGGACCGTCGAGGTCGTCGCCACCTCGAGTCCGGCGTCCTTGATCCGCATGTACATGTCCTCGTCCTCGTACTTCCCGAAACGGAAGGACTCGTCGTAGGGACCGATGCGCTCGTAGAGGTCCCGCCGGGACAGCATGGCGATGCCTCGGTACTCCGAGACGAAGTTCCGGTGGGAGAGTCGCTCCGCCACCTCACGGTTGTACTCGTCGAGGTCGTAGTCGAAGGCGCCCTCGCGAATCGACGGGGAGACCATCACGAACTCGCCCTTCTCGAGGACGTCGAGGAGTCGTTCCATCCACCCGCTCGGCACCTCGATGTCGTTGTTCACGATGCACACGTAGGGATGGCTGGCGGCCTGCACCCCCTGGTTCCAGGCGCCGGCGCATCCGCGGTTCTCGTCGTTGCGGATCAGGACGTCGGCGGCCTCGCGGAGGTAGTCCGCGGTCTCGGATTCGGATCCGTTGTCCACCAGGATGAACTCATAGGGGACCGTGGTGCGGGCCCGGATCGATTCGATGCCCTTGCGGGTCCACTCGAGGTTGTTCAGGACCGGCATCACGATGGAGACCGCGGGCTCGGTGGTGCCTTGATCCTTGGTGTCGTTCATGATGGTCTGGGTGCTTCCGGGACTCGGTGATGGCGCGAGTATCCCACATCCGGACGGGAGAGGCGGAACCGCCGGCGAACCCGGGAGCGATTCAGAGGGCCGCCAGTCGGCGGCTGGTCTCCTCGCGGCGCAGGGCGTCGAGAAGGGATCGCATCCCGCCCTGCATGAGGACGCCGAGGTTGACGCTCTCGCCGATGCGATGGTCGACGGCGATGTTCTCCTTCCAGCGGTAGGTGCGGATCTTCTCGGCCCGGTTCCCGGAGCCGATCATGGAGTTCCGCGCGGCGACCCGCTCGGCATCGCGTTCGGCCTTCTGTCGTTCGTAGAGCCGTGCCCGGAGCAGGGTCCAGGCCTTCTCCCGGTTCTGGGTCTGACTCTTGGTCTCCTGCATCCGGACCTCGACGCCGGTCGGCTCATGGATGAGGTGGACCGCGGTCGCGACCTTGTTGACGTTCTGGCCGCCGGGGCCCTGGGCGGTGGTGATCGACTCCTTCACGTCGGCGGGATCGAGTTCGACCTCGACCTCCTCGGGTTCGGCCAGCACCGCCACCGTCGCGGTCGAGGTGTGGACGCGACCCTGGGTCTCGGTGGCCGGGACCCGCTTCACCTGGTGGGTGCCGGCCTCGAAGGCCAGGTCGGCCCAGACACCGTCGCCGGAGACCTGGGCGATCGCGGCCTTCACGCCCCCGGCCTCGCCCGGCGAGACCTCGAGCGGTTCGAAGGCCCAGCCCTGTTCGCCGCAGAACCGGCGGTACATCTCCAGCAGATCGCCCGCCCACAGGCCCGCCTCGTCACCGCCGACCCCGGCCCGGATCTCCAGGATCACCGATCCGATCGAATCGTCGTCGGCGTTGACCAGACGGGACTGGATCGACTCGATGAGTTTCCGTTGTCGCGACTCGAGACCCGGGATCTCCTCGCGGGCCATCGCGACGAGATCCGGATCGTCGCCTGCGGCGATGGTCGACTCCCATTCCGACAGTTCATCGGCCGCGGCCTGGAAGTCGGAGAGACCAAGGACCAGTGGTTCCAGCGTCTTTCGCCGGGCGGAGAGTCCGGCCACCGCCCGATGATCGCCGAGGATCTCCGGATCGACCAGCTGTCGTTCGATGTCCTCGAACTGGGCCCGGAAATCCTCGAGCTTGCGGCGCAGGTTGTCGGGGATCTCGACGGGCATGGCACGGTCGGTGAAGCGGCAGGAGGGGGAAACGAAAGACCCGCGTCGCGGAGCGACACGGGCCTGACGAATGATGGGGGAGCCGTCGAGGTCGTCGCGGTGGGCGTCGACCGAGGCTCCCGCTGGCTACTTCTTGCCCTTCTTCTTGTCGAAGTAGTTGCCGGCGAACTTTCGCTGGAACTTCTCGACCCGGCCGGCGGTGTCCACGAAGGCGCTCTTGCCGGTGTAGAAGGGGTGGGATCCGGACCAGACCTCGACCGACATCTCGGGGACGGTGGCTCCGACGGTCATGACGACCTCGCCGCGGAAGTACACCTTGCATTCGGGGTGGTACTCGGGATGAATGTCGGACTTCACGGTTGAACTCGCGTCGAGGGTCTCGGAAGGGGCCTGCGGTGATCCCATGACCACCGGGGGCAGATCGAAGAGTGTAGCGAACCCATCGGTGGAGGCAAGCCGGAGGGGGGGTGGAACCCGGTTTCAGAGCCTTCAGCCGGGGGTCTGGAGGGAGGACCGCCCGCCGGGGCTCCGCAGACGCCGATTTCCGGGTTTTCGATATGGGAACCCCGGTGGGCTGGATACGCTGAGGGTGTTCCGAGGGGCTTCCCATGTTCTCAGGCGTGCCCACGTCTGCCTAAGGAGATCAGGAATGAGAATCCGTACCCACGCCGTGGCCTTGCTGGCCCTGGCTCCCATGGCGGCGATCGCATCCGCCGACGTCGTCTACGACGAGTTGACCGACGGCGACATGTCCGACGATCCGAACGCTCCGACGTTCGTCGACGTCTCGGAAGGCGAGAGCACCGTCATCTTCGTCACCGACCGGGAGGGCGACGACCGGGACATCTTCACCTTCAACGTCGCCGAGGGCTACCAGCTGGTCGGTGTCATCCTCGACCTCTTCGACACCAACTCCAACGATCCCGGCAACCTCGGCTTCATCGGCTTCAGTGCCGGCGACATCCTGCCGCTCGACCCGTCGGCTCCGGATCCCACCCAGCTTCTCGGGTACGCCCTGGTGAGCATCGGTGATTCAGGGACCGACATCTTCGACGTCATGGCCCAGGGTGGAGGCTCCCAGGGATACGACGGACCTCTCGGGGCCGGTGACTACACCTTCTGGGCCCAGGAGACCAGTCCGACAACCGACGACTGGCAGGTCACCTTCGTGATCACCGAGGTCCCTTCGCCCGGCGCCCTCGCGCTGCTGGGCGTCGCCGGTCTCGCCGGACGACGTCGACGAGGCTGATCGCCCGACCTCACGGGATCCGCCCGACAACCCGATGTTCAAGACCGCGACGCGCTCCGGAGGGGGCGCGTCGCGGTCGTCTCGGGTCGAGAGGGGTCGGAGCGGGGCCTGCTCCGGGGTGTCCGGAACTCGAGGGAGGAGAGCCCCGGGGAACGGCGAACCACCCCCGGCCGGGGCGCGTATCGGGAGCGTGCCCGAGGCCCGAAAGGGGGCTGGGAATGCCGATTCCACTTCAGGAGTCCACTTGACGGAGCCGATCAGATGGGTACGCTTATGCGTTCCATTCCCCTGTAGCTCAATTGGTAGAGCGAGCGGCTGTTAACCGCTAGGTTACTGGTTCGAGTCCAGTTGGGGGAGCTTCACTCAAGACCGCGTCTCGGGCTTCGCCCGGACGCGGTCTTTCGTTGTGCTCCGGGTCCGGCCTTCGGCCGTTCCGCGGTCCGCGCGATTCGTCTCGCATGAAAGCGAGCTTCCGCTCGACTC
>PAQL01000021.1 GCA_002709295.1 Phycisphaerae bacterium
CTGGTCCTCGCCGAGGCGGGGTTCCGGATCCGCATCCATGGCGACGAGGCGTGGAGAGAGGTCCTGAAGGGCACTGCCGCCGAGGGCTGCTGGCACGGCTGGCTTCCGGCGGGCCGGGAGCAGTTCGCCGCCTTCCGCCGCGCTCCGGTCACCATCAACGTCAACCACTTCGCCGCCCCGGACATGCTCAACATGCGGGCCCTCGAGGTTCCGGCCGCCGGAGGCGTGCTGGTGACCGACGATCGACCCGTGCTTCGACGCAGTTTCGAGGTCGGCCGGGAGGTGCTCGCCTTCGATCGGGTCGAGGAGCTGCCCGACCTCGTGAGCGGGATCCTCGCGGATGACCGAAGACGTGGCGAGATCGCCGCGGCTGGAAGAGACCGGACCATCCGCGACCATTCGTGGGACGCATGGTGGACGTGGGTCGAGGCCGAACTGCGACGACGTTTCGGTTGACGATCAGGCGATGGTGATCGAATCGTCGAGGTAGACGTCCTGGATGGTGTTCAGGAGCTTGACGCCCTCGTCCATCGGTCGCTGGAACGCCTTGCGGCCCGAGATCAGCCCCATGCCGCCGGCCCGCTTGTTGATCACCGCGGTGCGGACGGCCTGTCCGAAATCATCTTCGCCGCTGCCCCCGCCCGAGTTGATCAGGCCCGCCCGTCCGCAGTAGCAGTTCAGAACCTGGTACCGGGTCAGGTCGATGGGGTGATCCGAGCAGAGATCGGTGTAGATCCGCTTGTCGAACTTGCCGTAGCTCGAGTCGCCCATGTTGAGCATCTCGTAGCCCCCGTTGAGTTCCGGCTGCTTCTGCTTGATGATGTCGGCCTCGATCGTCACGCCCAGGTGATTGGCCTGAGCGGTCAGGTCGGAGGACACGTGGTAGTCCTTGCCGTCCTTCTTGAAGACGTCGTTTCGGAGATAGCACCAGAGGATGGTGGCCATCCCGAGCTCGTGGGCCCGGTGGAAGGCCTCCGCCACCTCGATGATCTGCCGATCGGAATCCTCCGAACCGAAGTAGATCGTGGCCCCGACCGCGGCCGCACCGAGTTCCCAGGCCTCGTCGACGGAACCGAACATGATCTGGCTGAAGTGGTTCGGGTAGGTCAGGAGTTCGTTGTGGTTGATCTTGACGATGAAGGGGATGCGGTGGGCGTACTTCCTGCTCACGCTGCCCAGGACTCCGAAGGTCGTGGCGACCGCGTTGCAGCCGCCCTCGATCGCCAGCTCGACGATCTTCTCGCCATCGAAGTAGATGGGGTTCCTGGCGAAGCTCGCCCCGGCGGCATGCTCGATCCCCTGATCGACGGGAAGGATCGAGACGTAGCCGGTGCCCCCGAGCCGTCCGTGGTCGTAGATCGACTGGATGTTCCGGAGCACCTGGGGGTTCCGGTCGGAACCGACCCAGATCCGCTCGACGAAGTCCGGACCGGGAAGGTGGAGAAGGTCGCTGGAGACCTTCGCCTTGTGGCCGAGGAGAGCGTCGGCTTCGGAGCCGAGGAGGTCGGTGATGGCGGTCATGGGCTGGTCCGGTTCGAACGTGGATCCAGGGCGACGGAGTGCCGCCCTCGGGCCGCGCCATCATAGGGAACCCGGCGGGCATCGATGCGACCCCGGAGCCCGACCATGGCCTCCGGTAGGATTCCCACACCCATGATCCTCGATCTGCTCATTCTCATCCTCTCGATCGGCGTCCTGATCTTCGGCGCGGAGCTCCTGGTCCGGGGGGCCGCCCGCCTGGCCCTCAGAATCGGGGTCTCCCCGTTCGTGATCGGGGTGACGGTGGTGGGATTCGGAACCAGCGCTCCGGAACTCGCCGCCTCGATCGCGTCCGCGACCAGCGGGCACGGCGAGATCGCAGTGGGCAACGTCATCGGCTCCAACATCATGAACATCGCCCTCGTGCTCGGGGTCACCGCGATGGTCCTGCCGATTCCCGTCTCGAGGACCGTGGTGCGGCGGGAGGCGATCGTCGCCATCACCGTCTCCTTCGTGCCCTTTCTCGCCCTTGCCCGGGGCGGCATGGTGGAACGCCCCCTGGGCGCGGCGATGGTGGCCGGCCTGCTCGGCTTCCTCTACTGGACGTTCCGGACGAGTCGCACCGAAGGCGGCATGCCGATCGAGGCCGAAGTTCCGGACGCCCCCCCTCGCGGTCCGTGGCGGACCGTGATCGACCTCGCCCTCGTGGTGATCGGGATCGGCATGCTGGTGGTGGGTGCCGAACTGCTCGTGGAGTCGGCGACCTCCATCGCCCGAGCCCTGGGGATCTCCGAGCTCGTCATCGGTCTCACCATCGTGGCGGGCGGCACCAGTGCGCCTGAACTGGCCACCAGCCTCATGGCGGTCCTCCGGGGGAGAAGCGATCTCGGCGTCGGCAACATCCTCGGGTCGTGCGTGTTCAACATGCTCGGCATCCTCGGGATCACCGCCCTCGTCCAGCCGGTCACGATCCCTCCCGAAGCCTTCATGTTCGACATTCCGGTGATGATCGCCTGCTCGGTCGCATGCCTGCCGATCCTGTTCACCGGTCACCGGATCAGCCGGATGGAGGGCGCCGCCCTGGTCACGGGGTTCGCCATCTACACGTCGCTGCTCTTCATCGGCTGGCCGTTCCCCGCCGATCGCGGGTCGGGAGCCGATCCGGCTCCCTCGATCTCGACACCGGATCGGGATCCATCCGAAGACCCCGGCCCCTGAACTCCGGGGAATGCCCGGATAGACGCCTCAGCGGACCGCGGCGTCGATCCAGCCACCGCCGAGGACGAGGTCCCCGTCGTAGCAGACCGCGGCCTGACCGGGCGCCACCGAGGACTGGGGGGCATCGAAGCGGACCTCGAGTCGGTCCTCGCCCACCATCTCGACCGTCGCGGGCACCGGCTCGGCGTTGTATCGGATCCGGACCAGGCAGGGAAGCGGTCGCTTCGGCGGCTCGACCAGCCAGTTCACCTGACTGGCGAGACATCCGCCGGCGAGAAGCTCCTCGCGACTTCCCACGGTGATGGTGTTCGCCACCGGATCCTTCGCGACGACGTAGATCGGACGACCGAAGGCCATGCCGATCTTCCGACGCTGACCGATCGTGAAGTGCTGATGCCCGGGATGTTCGCCGATCGTCTCACCCTCTCCGTCGATGATCGCGCCCGGGCTGACCCCCGTCGAGGACCGTCTCGCCACGAGGGCCGCGTAGTCGTCGTTGGGGACGAAGCAGATCTCCTGGGAATCGGGCTTGTCGAAGACCGGGAGATCGAACCCCTCGGCGAGTTCACGGACCCGCGACTTGGGGAGCCCCCCGACCGGCAGGATCATCTCGGACAGGCGGTCCGCGGGAGTTCCGAAGAGCACGTAGGACTGATCCTTGCCGTGGTCCACGCCGCGCAGGAGCCGGTGACGACCGGAGGACTCGTCCCGGACGACCCTTGCGTAGTGACCACTCGCCACCGCGGAGGCTCCCACCTGTGCGGCGTACTCGTGCAACCGACCGAACTTGAGCCAGTCGTTGCACCGGACACAGGGGTTCGGGGTCCGACCGGCGTCGTACTCCGCGACGAAGTGGTCGATGATCCGCCCGAACTCCTGCTTGAAGTTGACCACGTAGAACGGCATGTCCAGACGTGCCGCCACGAGCCTGGCATCCTCGGCATCGCCGACCGAGCAGCAGCCCTGCTTGCCGATCCGCACCCTGCTCGTGTCGCAGGCATCGCCGGGAATCAGTTCCTCGAGTGAATCGCCCGGGGATCCCAGCCGCATGAAGACACCGATCACCTCGTGCCCCGCCTCCTTGAGGAGGGCGGCAGCCACCGAGGAATCGACGCCCCCGCTCATGGCGACCAGGATCTTCGTGGAACTCATCACATCATCGTACGATTCACCACGCGGATCCGGATGCCCGGATCCCCCCTCGAACCCCGAACCGGCGATCTGGACGATGCACGACAATCTCTGGGCCCCCTGGCGAATGACCTACCTCCGCGAGCTGGAGCGACGCCGCCGAGAGGTCGGCGAGGAGGTCCCGGCCCTCGAGGACTTCATATCGCACGCCTGGGAGCACCCCGAGGAGGACGAGGCCGCCTTCGTCGTCCACCGCGGCGAGCATGGGCTGCTCATGCTCAACCGTTTCCCCTACGCCAACGGGCACCTCCTCGTCGCCCTGGGCACCGCCCGCCCCCGCCTGCTCGACCACACCGCGGAGGAGCGGGCCTCGCTCTGGTCGCTGGTGGACTTCGCGACGGATCTGGTGGAACGGGCCTTCGAGCCCCACGGCGTGAACATCGGGGTGAACCAGGGGGATGCCGCCGGAGCCGGGCTGCCCCAGCATCTGCACGTCCATGTCGTGCCGAGATGGTCGGGAGACCTCAACTTCATGTCCTCGGTCGCGGGCGTCCGCGTGGTGCCGGACAGTCTCGAGGAGGTGGCCGCCCGCTACCGGGCGGTCATCGCGGATTCGTCCGACAGCTGATCGACACCGACCACGATCCGGGATCGGTGATGACCCGGTGGACACGATGGGTGAGGCGAGAGAACGACCGAACGTCCCCCCCGGCGGGTCCGCCGTCAACCCGGCAGGCCGGGCGTCGACGGGTCGGGCACTTGTCCCGACTGGACGGGAACTCGAGGCTCGAACCCCGCGTTAAAGGTGGGTTCGCCGCCCGTCGGTCCCGAACTTCCACTCCAGGCCGGCCGAAGCCGGACCCGTGAGGCTTGTCCATCGCCGCAGGTCGTGCGACCCCGGGGGGTTCGCATCGGCTCGAGGCATGGAGTTCCGCCACGGCCCGTCAGGGGGGCCGTCCGGTCGTCCCTGAACTGTATCCTCGCTTCCCGGCGGGGGAAATCGGATCTTCGGGAAGATTGCAACCGACCGGGCCTCCCCGGCGGAGCAGCCCATGTCGGCGAATCCCCGATCCGAGGGCCGTTTGACAGGCCCGGCGGGACCTGTCACCATTCTTGATCAAGACCCCCGGCACCCCGAGATGGGCGTCCGCCGAACAGGATCACAGACCCATGACCATCCGAAACATGTTCCGAGCCGCCGTCCTCCCCGTCCTCGTGGTCGCCGTGACCGGTTGCGGTCCCGATCCGAACGACGTGAGCTTCGACGCGCTGAAGAAGGACCTCACGCCTCACATTCTCGGGCTCACCGAGCGGGACGTCGACGTCGAACGGAACATGGCGGTGATCGGCAACCAGAACCTGCGAATGGTCTGGGGCGATCTGGGACGGTTCTTCCTCTTCGACCGACCGAGCCGCCTGAGCCCCTACGACATCATCTCGACGAGCGGCCAGCCGAGCCAGTGACCTCTTGAAACGAGGGCATCCGCCCCTTCGAATCCCGAACCACCGACACGGGGTCCCGAACGGGACCCCGTGTCTGTTCGTGACGATTCCCAGAGTCCGAGACGACCGTGACGTTCCTGAATCTGCCCGCCGCATCCCTGAGGCTTCTCGCCGCCTTCGTCTCGAGCTTCCATCCTCGAGCGCTGCCACCGATGCTGCGTCGGAACTACGCCCGTGAACTCAGCGCGTGGGCGTTCCTGCCCCTGATGCTCGGAGGCATCCAGGCCGGCACCATGGGGGTGGTGCTGAAGAAGGGCTTCGAAGGGGTCGAGGGCCTGGGTGAGAACGCGATCGACTACGCGGTCGGGGCGATCGCGGCCTCCGCCGCGATCGGCAACCTCTCCAGCGGACTGTGGAGCGGTCTCGCGACCGGCCGTCGCAAGGTCCCCTTCCTCACCGGACTCATGATCGCCACGACGGGCTGCGTCGCCTTGATGGCCTTCATTCCGTGGACCGCGTTCGGCGCATGGATGCTCGTCGGCCTCGTGGTGCTGGGATGGATCTTCTGGAGCGGCGTGATCACCATCCGAACCACCGTCTGGCGGGCGAACTACCCCGATGCCGATCGAGCGACGGTCGCCGGGCGGATCGCGACCGTCCAGGTGCTGGTCATGGCCATGGCCGGACTGCTCATCGGGCAGGCCCTCGATCGATCGATGGAGTCGATACGCGTCATCTTCCCGCTGCTGGCCTGCTTCGGGGTGGTGGGTGCGATGGTCTACAGCAGGGTCCGACTTCGGGGCCAGAGCCGACTCGCCCGCGCCGAAAGAGCCGGCAGCGTTTCCGAACAGGCCTCGGCCAATCCCCTCATGATCCTGAGGGTGCTCTCCGAGGATCGTCGCTATGCGGGCTACATGGCCTGCATGATGATCTTCGGTTTCGGAAATCTGATGATCGGGCCCACGGTGACGATCATCCTGGAGGACGTCTTCAGGACGAACTACCTCGAAGCCATCCTCGCCACCAGCGTCATCCCCCTCGCGATCATGCCCTTCGCCATCCCCGTCTGGGCACGACTGATGAGCCGGATGCACGTGATCTCGTTCCGAGCGGTGCACTCATGGGCATTCGTCTGCGCGAGCCTGCTCTTCCTGATCTCGGTCGAGTTCATGCTGCTGCCGATGCTCTTCGTCGCGGCGGCGGTGCTGGGCATCGGCTTCGCGGGCGGCATGCTCGCCTGGAATCTGGGGCACCAGTCGTTCGCCCCCCCTCACCGGGACGCCCAGTACATGAGCATCCATGTGATGCTGACCGGGATCCGGGGCCTGATCGCACCGTTCGTCGGCGTGCTCATCTACACCTCGTTCGCGGCCTCGGGACACCCCGGCCTCACCTTCGCGGTCTCCCTGGGCCTCAACATCCTCGGAGCGGTCGGTTTCCTGCTGTTGCGGAGGAACCTGCTCCGACATGATCAGCCGCCCGCGGCCGGAACCGGCTGAAGCAGGCCGGCCATGTCGAGCAGGTACCACAGGGCGAAGACGAAGGTGACCAGGAAGCAGAGCCATGACCAGCCTCGCCAGATGAATCCCGGTCGAGCCGACTTGGGGACCTCCCGGCCGGTGACCGACAGGTGGTTGAAGAGGACCAGGACCGGGGCGATCACGAACGAGGTGATCGTCACGAAGTCGATCAGACGCTTGAAGTCCTCGGGGACCACCCGGAAGAGGATGACTCCCGCTCCGGCCGCGACGAGGATGAACGCAAGCCAGTAGGAGATCCGACGTCCCTCGCTGCCCCGATCGGATCGGCGGTTCTCTTCCTCCCCGGATTCCTCGGAGTCCTTGCCCATGGAGGACTCGATCACATGGCGAAGCGGCGTCGGAACCACGCTGGGATTCCTCTCCCCCCTAGTCGGCCGGACCGGCCCGAAGGCCGCCGCCACGACCGCGGCGAGAGCCCGCGGGAACCCGTCGGCCACCGTCACCGTGGTGGAGAGCATCGCGAGGAACGCCGCCGTGCCCACGATCGGCCGGGTCCACTCCCCCAGCTGGTTCGCATAGAGATCGACGACCTGACCACCGAACTCCGGAGCCTTGCCGGAGAAGGTCTCACCCGATCCGTACATCACCGCGGCTCCGAGCATCACGAAGCACACCGCGAGCACCAGCGTGCCGAGGTAGCCGACGTCGAAGTCGAAGAGGATCGGTCGAAGGCGGTTGCGGCTTCGATCCGTCCTCATCTTGGCCAGCGTCCACAGGGAACTCCAGACCGCGATGTCGATCGGAGCCGGCATCCATCCGACAAGGGCCGCGATGAGGGACCGATTCGACTCCCGGGAGATGTCGGGCACCACCGGCCACCCCTGGGACAGGATCCGGGGCAGGGCGAGCGCCATCGCCAGAATGGTGCAGATCGCCAGCACCGGCATCACGAACTTCATGATCCGCTCGAGGAGGCGATATCCGCCGGTCCCCAGGGCCACCCCGATGACCCCCAGCAGGATGATCGAGGCCCAGGCGACCTCGAGCCCCGGTCCGCCGGGGAGGGCGATCGCCTGGAGCTGTTCGCCGATCCAGGGCACGAGGTTGATCAGGAGACCCACCGTGACCACGGTCACCGCGGCAAGCGTGGTGAAGCAGATCGCGAGGGTCATCAACGTGAAGACGAGCAGGGTCCACCGTCCCCGGCGTCGGTATCCGTCCAGCAGGGAATTCCCCGTGGCGGCGGCGTACAGCGGGCCGAATCGGAAGGCCGGCCACTTCAGAAGGCAGCTGGCCACCACGATGGCGACCGCCGCAACCCCGAATTCCGCCCCCCCACGGGTGCTCTGGACCAGATGCGAGACCCCCACCGCGGCCCCCGCGAACAGAAGTCCCGGACCGAACGCTGCGAGTCGGGAACGGCGTTTTCGCGATGCCAGAGGGTCGCTTTCCATCTCAGCCCGAGTGTAGTTGCCCGGAACCGACTTGGCGGATGACGGGGAATCCGTATACTTGCCGATTCGCTCCTGCGGCAGGGACCCGCGGAGACGAGCGGTCTCACGCCGGCGTGCGCCGGCCCCGCCATCAGAGTCGTCCCCGGATCGGCGGCCCCTCGGGGCGGCTTGGATCCAACCACATCACATCATGGTCGACTACAACCTGATCGAAGACCTCGGACTCGACGAGTCCGAGGCCGAAACCATGCTCCGCGGCGCCTTCGGCGACGAGGTCGCCTCCGGCGACATGGACTCGCTCCTCGGCAGCGACATGGATTCGTTCTCCGCCGGAACCATCCTCAAGGGCAAGGTCATCGGCTTCGCCGGCGACTACGTCGTCATCGACGTCGGTCTCAAGAGTGAAGGCCTCGTCGACAAGCAGGAGTTCGACGAAGCCGGTGCCGATCTCCAGCCCGGTGACGAGGTCGAGGTGCTCCTCGAGAACACCGAGGATGAGAGCGGTTCCGTCGTCCTCTCGAAGAGGAAGGCCGATCGCATCCGCGGATGGGAGCAGATCCTCCGCACCCGCGCCGAAGGCGACATCGTCGAGGGCAAGTGCATGCGGAAGATCAAGGGCGGCCTCCTGATCGACATCGGAGTGCCGGTCTTCCTTCCCGCCAGCCAGGTGGACATCCGACGTCCGAGCGACATCGGCGAATTCATCGGCCAGAACGTCCGCGCCGTCATCCTCAAGATCGACGAGGAACGCCGCAACATCGTCATCAGCCGGCGGAAGCTGGTGGAGGAGGAGCGGGAGGAGTCCAAGCGGAACCTGCTCGAGAAGATCTCCGAGGGCGACATCGCCAAGGGCCGCGTGACCAACATCGCCGACTTCGGTGCGTTCATCGATCTCGGCGGCATCGACGGTCTGCTCCACATCACCGACATGAGCTGGGGCCGCGTCAACCATCCCTCCGAGATGGTCCGCATCGGTCAGGAGATCGAGGTCAAGATCCTCAACATCGATCGGGACAAGGAGAAGATCGCGCTCGGTCTCAAGCAGCTCGAACCCTCCCCGTGGGAGGAGATCGAGCAGAAGTACCCGATCGGCTGCCGCGTGACCGGCAACGTCGTGAACCTGATGACCTACGGCGCCTTCGTCCGGATCGACGAGGGCATCGAGGGCCTGGTCCACATCTCCGAGATGTCCTGGACCCGTCGAATCAACCACCCGAGCGAATGCGTGCAGGTGGGCGACGAGGTCGAGGTCGTGGTGCTCGACATCGACAAGGAGAAGCTCGAGATCTCCCTCGGCATGAAGCAGACCGAGGTCAACCCCTGGGAACTGGTCGCCGAGAAGTACCCCCCGGGGACGATCATCGACGGCAAGGTCAGGAACCTCGCCAACTACGGCGCGTTCATCGAGATCGAGCCCGGCATCGACGGACTGCTCCACGTCTCGGACATCTCGTGGACCAAGAAGGTCGCTCACCCCAACGAGGTGTTCCAGAAGGGCGAGATGGTCCGCTGCGTGGTCATCGAGGTCGACCAGGAGAAGCAGCGGGTCGGCCTCGGCCTCAAGCAGCTGTCCGAGGATCCGTGGCTCGAGGCGATCCCGACCGCGTACCGCCCCGGCATGATCGTGAAGGGCGAAGTCACCAAGATCACCAACTTCGGCGTGTTCGTCGAGCTCGAGGACAACCTCGAGGGTCTTCTCCACATCTCGGAGCTCTCCGACCAGAAGGTCGAGAACCCGCAGGACGTGGTCAAGGTCGGCGACGAGGTCGACGTCAAGATCCTTCGGGTCGACATCGACGACCGGAAGATCGGACTCAGCCTCAAGCGTGCCCAGTGGGGCGCCAACGACACCACCGACTACTCGGGTGGCAACGTCGGCGAGGACTTCGATCCCGCCTCCCCCAAGCGGGGCGGCATGGACGACCACGGCGCGATGGGAACCGACAAGATCGAGTTCTGATCCACCCGGTCGTTCCGGACCTGAAAATACACGGGCCCGTCCGAAAGGACGGGCCCGTTTCGTGCAATGACCGGAAAGGCCATTCCACCCTGAACAAAAGAGAGATTGGGCCGAAGCCCTGGGTTGAGAGCGATCTGTGGAGCCCACCCCTTCGAATCAGCACATGGCGATGAAGGTGAGGCAGGTCAGGAGCATCATGCGACGCCGATGGGACGACGCATTGAGAAACTGGGCAACGAGCATGGCGTATCCTCCGATCTTCGAATGTCTGCACAAGACTGCACCAGTGCTCGAGTTTCGCAAGCCGTCCAGCCGAAGCAGGCCCAGGACGATGCACCCGAAGCCCGCACAGACGGAACCAACCCCGTGTATGAAGCCTCAGGACCGATCTCGAACCGCCGCAACCCCCGGTTCTCCGCTTCTTTCCGGACGCTCCTGATCGTGCGTTGGCTGCTGATCGCCCTGGGCATCGCGACCTTCCGAACCACGCCCGCCGCCCTGGCCGCCACCCCGCCGGATCCGGTGCCGTGCCTTCAGGCGTTCTACGAGGTGCGAACCTGGCTCGATCAGGGACGCTTCCCGCGTCTTGACGCGCCCGAATCGAGGATCGAGATCCCGGGGTCCTCCGCGGTGGGCGTGATGCTGCGGCTCGACGGCCGGGTGGTCGGTCGAGGACTCGATCCCGCCGCCGATGCCCTCGCGGTCCGCCGGGCCGCGGGCCGCGCCCTCTCCCAGGCCCTCGGCGACCGGGTGATTCGAACGCTCCCTGATTCGGTCCGGGACTCCGCGGGCTCCAGACTCGCCCTGGAGATCGAGTTCGCCGGGATGCCACGACCGATCGTCGCGTCCTCCCTCGGTTCGGTGGCCGGTCGCATACGACCCGGCATCGACGGCATCGTCCTGAAGCGGGGCGACCGACTCGCGATCGCGATGCCTGGTCGACTCCTCGCCACGGGAACCGCCGACGCGACGGGCTCGACCCTGCTTCGCCTGGTCGATGAACTGGGGCTGCCCCCACGGGATCTGGAGGAGCTCCGAGGAATCGACTCTCTGGAACTGGCTCGATTCGAGACGATGCGTCTCGGTCAGAGCGACGTGGACGCCGAGCCCGGCGTGCGACTCAGAAGTGGTGATGTCATCGAGGCGGGATCCCTCGACCCCGGACGTCTGGAGGACCTGCAGGCGGGATTGAACGCCCGTCTGCTTCGCTGGCGTCCTCCCGTCGATCCACGTGAGAACGCACCCGGGGACGGCACCCGACCCTGGTTCGGTGACTTCGATCCCATCGCGAACCGGCATGTGCCGCTGGAATCCTCCCTGCGGGACCGACTCCTGGCCACCTGGGCCCTGGCCGCCTCCGGTGAGCAGACGATCGGTCCCGATGACCTCGTGGTGCCGGACGACCAGGATCTCGACGCCGAGATCGCGGACCTCGGGCTTCTGGCCTCGCTCGCCCTCGGGGACGAGGATCGCATCGAGGCCTGGCTCGCGGCGGCCCGGCGCCTCCCCGCGGGAGACGATCCGCCCGCGCTCGCCCGCCGAGCGGCGGCCCTCATCGGTGTTCCCGCTCCCGGAGTGACGGACCAGCAGGCCCATGCCGCACACGACGACGCTTGGGAGGCGTGCCGCTCGGTCTCCGACATCCTTGCGGGATTCGACTGGCTCGGCATCGCCGAGGCTCGACTCGCGGCCCGCATGGAGAACATCCCCTCTCCCCGGGCCGTCTCCCTGCGAGCGATTCGTGACGCCCTGCTCGCTCGTCAGATCGACGACGGAGACGATGCGGGGGGCATCCCCCTGCTTGGCGATGACCGACGAAGCATCGACGCCCGCAACCTTCGGCCCATGCTCGGGATGGCGGTGCTGACGGGCCTTCCCGGAGAGGACGAGGCAGGGACCGCTCGTGGTCGAAACGGTCTGAGCGGGCTTCTGAGGCTTCTCGAGCAGCTGATGATGTCCGAGGAGGAGGCCGGTGATCTGGCGGGTGGCCGGATGGGACTCGATGGGATCGCGGACAGCCTCGCCAACCCCCGCCAGTCGCTCTCCTCCACGGCCAGAGCATCCCTGATCCTCGATCACCTCCTCCGACTGGAACGCCCTCTTCAGAACCCCTGAAACGTCGATTCCCGTCCTCGGGGCCCCGAAACCTCGATGGAGATCGAAAAACAGGCCCTGAAGGGCCAAAACCAGCGTCATTGCACGGGATCGAACGGATCCGATTCAGGGGTCCCCGCCGTATACTCGATGTCGAAGCAGGAGAGTGGCCATGGCGGCCGCTCCTCACCACCTCGGTCCCGAGGAATGATGGAGTCACTGTGATGCCCCGAAGAGCCTCGATCAATCTGGCCTGTGCCGCTGCATGCCTCGCGAGTCCCCTTCTGCTCGCGGCGACCGCGTCGGGTCAGAACCTGTCCGATCGCATCGCTGCCGTGGCTCGACAACGACAGGCGGATGCGGCTCGGAACAACACCCAGTCGAACCTTCTTGGAGCCCTGCTCTACGCCGATGTGAGCGTGGACTTCGACGAGACCCCGGCCCGAGAGGCCTTCGACTACCTCAAGCAGATCATGGGTGTCGAAATGGTCGTGCGCTACAACGACGACCGGACCGGCATGGGCATCGATCCCACCACGCCGATCACCCTCAAGATGACCTCGACTCCGGCCCTCTCCGTGATCGAGCGGATGCTCGAACAGTGCGCCGAGTTCGAACCCTGCACCTGGCAGCTGCGCAAGGGCTACATCGAGATCGGCACCAAGGAACGACTGTCCGCCCCGGCGGCCAGGGTTCTTCGGATGTACCCGATCCGTGACCTCCTCTTCGAAGTCCCGATGTTCGACAACGCACCCGAGTTCGACCTGAGCTCCTCCCTGTCCCAGGGCGGTGGTGGTGGCGGTGGCGGCTTCGGCGGCGGCGGTGGCGGCGGCTTCGGCGGCGGCGGCGGGGGCTTCGGCGGCGGCGGCGGCGGTGGCGGAGGCGGCTTCGGTGGCGGTGGCGGTGGCGGCGGCGGCGGTGGAGCACCCTTCGGTGAACCCGGCGACGAGCCCGAACGACTCACCGAGGACGAGAAGGTCCAGCAGATCGTGGACATCATCCTCGAGACCATCGAGCCCGATGCCTGGCTCGACAACGGTGGCGACTCCGCCTCGATCCGCTACTACGAGGGCGTGCTCATCATCCGAGCCCCCGACTACATCCAGCGGCAGATCGGCGGCTACCCGTTCGCCCCCAATCGACGAGCGGCTCCCGCGAGGTCCCGCACGCGATCCTCGGCGGCCGGAACCACCACCACCCCGGTGGCGGTGATCGATCGTCGCTACGTGACCTTCACCGCTCCGCTCTCGATCATCGAGAACGTGAAGTTCGACAGCGTGAAAGTGACCGGTAGCGCCGGTCGCTGACTCGAAAGGGGTTCTGTGACATGCGAATCAGGTTGAACGCCGGTGTCCTGCCGGCCCTGCTGTCCGCGTGCCTGACGGCATCCACCTCGGCCTCGTCCGGAGCAGCGTCCCAGGACGGTTCACTCCCCGAAAGTCCGCGAGCCGAAGTGACCGTGGTCGGCGCGACCTCGGTCGCCCCGGACGGACCCCGACACGCGAGGACCGACGCCCAGGCCCACGGCCGGCTCTCGATGCTTCTCCTGAATCTGGACTGCATCGAGGCGCGTCCCCGAACCGTCCGCCGCGCCTTCGCCGACGCCGTGGGATTGAACCTCGTCGATCACTTCCCGAAGGATCGGGAGACGGTCACCACGATCGATCTGCAGTTGCGGAACATCGGCGCGGTCGAGGCCCTCGAGACGATCCTGGGGTTCTCCTTCATGGCGGGCTCCCCGACCTGGCAGGTGCGTGACGGCATTCTCGAGGTCGGCCCCAGGGATCGCCTCGCGGTCCGCACCCCGCCGATGACCCGGGTGATCGAGGTCACGGACATGCTGCTCGAACCGCCCCACTTCGTCTCCCCCGAACATCTGTGGAGGGGGATCAGCGGCAATCAGAACCCGGGCCTCTCCTCTCGTCCGGACCCGCTGTCCGAGACCGTCCGCCGCCGACCCCGGGAGGTGGGTGCGGAACTGGTTCGAAGCATCGTCGATGGTGTCGAACCCGAAGCCTGGAATCCGCTCACCGACGAGGATCGCGAATCGGGCCTCTCCGATCCGGTCGATCCGAGAGACCCCTTCAAGGGCCGCAACCTCGATCCCCGAGCGACCTATCCCGACACGGGGACGCCGGCTCCCATCCTCGTCCAGGGGCGGTGGGCATCCATCAAGCTCCAGGGAAGAAGCCTCATCGTCCGAGGGCCCGCCTTCGTGATCAGAGGCATCGAGGGACTGCCCGATCCGGTTCCCCCACCGGCCTCGCTGGTCCCGCGTCGTCCCTGAGTCCGACATCACCGTCGGGCTTCCGGCGGTAGATTCCCTCGGACGTGACTGAATCCTCCCCAACCCGACCTCCACTCCCGACGGCGATTCCTCCTCGACTGGCGCCGTTCGGCCTGGTCATGGCCGCGGTCTTCGCCGGCCTCGCGTTGATTCCGGAAGCCACCTGGACGACCTTCCTGCAGCACCCCATCCGGGTGGAAAGACTCGGGGAGGTGCCTGAGACGACCCTCAAGGGCATCAGGCTCCTGCGCCTGCTGCTGGGCGTCGCGGCGGTCACCTGGGGATTCCAGCCCTTCATCCAGCGCCGACTCGAACGAACGCTGCCCGTACCCCTCCGCGGAGCGGCCCCGNAAGGCCGCTCAGGCGTGCTGGTGCTCGTCGTGGTGGTGACCATCGTCGGGATCGCCCTGNGGGCCATCCGCCTGCAGGAGAGCCTCTGGTACGACGAGATCGCGGCGATGATCTCGAGCTCGCTGCACGGCGTCGGTCCGGCCCTCGGGAACTATCACGCTCTGGCCAACCACGCCCTCCACTCGGCGCTGGCCGCCCAGTCCCTGCAGTCCTTCGGTGCCGACGACGCCGAACTCGCGCTCAGGCTTCCGGCCTTTCTCGCCGGCGTCGCCTGCATTCCCGCGATGTTCTCCCTCGGGCGTGCGATCGACGGTGACCGTGCGGGCCTGATCGCGGCGACGGTCATCGCACTGATGCCGGTCGCGGTGCTGGAGTCGGTGGAGGCCCGTGGCTACTCCATGGTCCTGCTCTTCACGATCCTCTCGACCCTCGCCTGGCTCCGCATCGCGGATGGAGGNCGGCTTTCGGTCCCGATCTACGCCCTGCTGGTCGCGATGGGCTGCTGGACTCATCTGGTCTTCGCATGCGTCCCGCTCGGACATGCGCTGCAGGCCGTGGTCCGAGCCCTCCGCCATCCCGAGGAACGCGCGGTCGCGAGCCGATGGGGAATGGCACTCGCCCTTGGAGGCGTGACAACGCTTGCGATGGTGGCCCCGTTGATTCCGGATCTCCTCGAGCGACGGACGGAGTTCGTCGCCCTCGATGGTGACGAACCTTCGCCCTTCGGGATCGAAGGATGGAAGGGGTTCCTCCAGCTGGGGGGATCCTGGACGTGGTGGGCGGCCCTGCCCGGTCTTCTGCTGGTGGGATACGGACTCACCGAATCCCGGCGATGGCCTCGGCTCGGACTGGTCACCCATGCCGGCATCGCCGGCGGCGTGGTGATGCTGGTCCTCGTGATCGGTGGAGACAGCTGGATCTACGCCAGGTTCACGATCTTCCTGCTGGTTCCCGCGGCCCTGCTTCAGGCCGCGGCCCTCGAGGGCATCGCTGACTTCCTGAGACGGCTCTGGCCCCCGCTCCTGACCGGAATCGTGGTCGTATTCGCGTGGCTGCTGTCCCTCGCCCTGCTCCCTCCCAAGCAGCCGATCAGGGAGGGCGTGGCACTGGCCCGGAGCCTGGCGGGCACCGACAGCCCGATCTGGTCGATCGGCCTCGGTGACGATGTGGCGATGTTCTACACCGAAGGTCGGGGCCCCCGTCTGATCCATGCTCCGAACCTCGGGGCCGGACTCGACGCGAACTCCCTGGCGGTGGGACCCGATGTCGCCCTCGTGATCTACCCGGACCTCGTGGCCGCGGAGACCCGGTCACGACTCGATGCCGCGGGCTTCGAGGTTGCCGGACGATTCGATGGATGGCTGGACTGGGGCCGTGGCGACGTGGTGGTCCTCCGGCGTTCGAAGTGACCACCCGAGGAACCGAGGCCGGTCAGTCGTGGCGAAGCGCCTCGATCGGATCCTTCCGGCTCGCCACGATCGCGGGATAGATCCCGAAGACGAGCCCCACCCCCGCAGCGACGAAGAAGCTGATCACGATCGACCACGCGGTGATCTCGGGCTGCAGATTGAACTTGCCCTCGACCATGCCCCGGAAGACCGGCAGGGAGAGCACCCATGGTATGAACGACCCCAGTCCCATGGAGACCCCGATCCCGACTCCGATTCCCAGGATGCCGCCGAAGGTCGAGATGGAACCGGTCTCCACGAGGAACTGGGCGACGATGTGGTTCCGGGTCGCCCCCATGGCGCGGCGGATCCCGATCTCCCGGGTCCGCTCGACCACCGAGGCGAGCATGATGTTCATGATCCCGATGCCGCCGACGAGCAGTGAGATCGCGGCGATCGAGACCAGCATGATGTTCCAGACCAGCATCGTCCGCTTGGCGTTCTGAAGCAGTTCCCACGGAACGATGACCTGCACGTCGCGGAGATCGGGATGATCGATCTCAAGGATCCGGGTCGCCCGTGCCGCGAGGTCGATCACCTCATCGGTGTTGCGGGCCTGGAGATACACCTCCCCGATCTGGACCTCCTCGTTGTTGAAGGCGCCGCTCTGTCGGCGGATCTGAACGTCTCCGAACTGCCTCTCGGCGGTGGTGAGCGGGATGTGAACGTCCTTGTTCAGATCGCGTCCCACGAGTGCGGAACCCGCTCCTCCCGCGAGTCCGATCGGTTCAAGGACTCCGATCACGGTGAACACCTGGTTGTCGACCCTCAGGTCCTTGCCGACCGGATCCTCCAACCGGAAGAACTTGTCGGCGATCTCGGATCCGATCACGGCAACCGGAGCCGCGGTCGACAGATCCTCGGGGAGCAGGTAACGGCCCCCGGATCGCACCCTGAGGTTCGCTGCGGTGGCGAGGCTGGGTCGCGTGCCGAAGACCTGGCTCAGGGACCGCTCGTTGCGACGACGCACCTCCGAGCCCACTCCCTTGAGGGGGACCACGATCTTCGCGTCGTGAAGATACTCCTCGAATCGGCGGAGATCGACCCGCTCGATCCCGTATCGAACGATCAGGGTGTTGCTCGTGCTCGCGCTGGAACTCTGGGGCGGCTTCTGGCTTCGGATGATGATGTTGGTGGCCCCGAGGGCCTGGATCTCCCTGAGGGTCGCCTGCTTGTTCCCCTCACCGATCGACACCACGATGATCACCGCGGCGACACCGAGGATGATGCCGAGGCTGGTCAGGATCGACCGGAGCTTGTGCAACCCGAGGTTGCGCAGACCCAGCCTGATGATCTCGAGAAGGAAACCCATGAGTCGTGCATCGTACGCGGACGACGGAATCGGGAGCGATCCGGACCCGCTTCGTGGTACAACCTCCTGGTGTTCGAGCTGATCGACGAGCGTGAGGATTCCAACGGGACCCGGTGGACGGTCCAGGTGATCGACCCGGACGGCGGCCTCCGAAGGTCCGGAGTCCGCCTGGCCTGGGCGGACTACGACGTCTGGTGCCCGGACGGCAGCCTCCCTCCCATGCGGATCGCGGAGGCGGTGGTGGCCTTCGCCCTCGGTCGACCGGAGTTCGACCCTCTGCCCGACAAGCTGGATGCGGCCGCCGCCCGACGCAAGGTGAAGGGGGCCGACCGGATGATCGCGGAGCTTCTGCGGTCCTGAGCCCGGGCCGACTCAGCTCATCAGGGGCTGCAGCTCCTGCTCCCGCCAGGTCAGGGGGATCTCGACGATGAAGGTGGACCCCTGTCCGACCTGACTGGAGAGCGAGACCTCGCCCCCCAGCAGATCGGCGAGCTCCCTGCAGATCGCCAGCCCCAGCCCGGTCCCGCCGTGGGTCCTGGTGTGGCTCGCATCGGCCTGACGGAACTTCTCGAAGATCGTCTCCTGAAGATCCTCGGGCACGCCCGGTCCGTGATCGGTGACCCGGAACCGGATGCCGTCGGATCCATCCGCTCGACGCACCGATTCGGCAGTCACGATCACCACCGACCCGTCCGGGGAGAACTTCACGGCATTGGAGAGGAAGTTGAAGAGGATCTGCTGGAGCTTCCCGGCGTCGGTCTCGATCGCCGGAAGCTTGTCGGACACCTGGAGTTCGACCTCGATCCCCTTGCCTTCCGCCTGGGGACGCATGATCGCCCGCAGTCCCTCCAGGAGTTCACTGATCGACACCGGTGAGATCGAGAGTTCGATCCTTCCGGCCTCGATCTTCGCCATCTCCAGCAGCTCGGAGATCATCTCGAGCAGTCTGCGACCGCTCTCGATGATGTTCTGGAGATACCGGCTTCGCTTGGGATCGGGGTTCTCCTCGGCGGAGGCGAGTTCATCGAGAAGCTCCGCGAATCCGATGATCGAATTGAGCGGGGTCTTGAGCTCGTGACTGACATTCGCGAGGAACTCGCTCTTCAGCCGGTTGGACTCGTAGAGACCGATGTTCGCCTCGCTGAGCTCAGTCACCTTGAGGTCGAGAGCCTCGTTGACTCCTCGCAGACGATCGGCGGACCGTTCCGTCTCGTCGAGCATGCGATTGAATGAATCCGCCAGCTGCTCGAAGTCGTCGCCGGTTCGAATGTCCGCTCGCACCGAGTAGTCGCCCTGCTCCACCCGATCCGCGGTGTCCCTCAGCCGTCGAACCGGCCCGAGGATCACGCGATTCAGGATGAACCAGAAGAGCAGGATCGCGATGCCGACCGCGATCATTCCCGCCGCGACGAGGTATATCCGGCTGGACAGCAGCTGACCGGCCGCAAGAGAACTCGAACGATTCACCAGCAGCAGCCCGCCGGGGCTGTCCGGTGCCTTCGGAACCACCCCCAGATCGAGGCCCGCGGCCGAGGCGACTCCGCGCCAGACCTTCCCTCGCAGACCCCGGGCGTACCGGTAGACGATGTCGTTCCCCTCGTCGACCTGCTGGAAGATCTCCTCGACGGCGGGATCCGACTCCATCCTTCGCAGCGCCTCCGCGGCGAAGTCGGTTCCGGAAAGGTTGATCGCATCGACGTCGAGCACCTCGAGCGGCAGCGACCCCCCCGCGGCGATCTGGGTGGGCGAATCAAGCCATGCATCCGCGAGCTGCCTCGAGACCTCCAGCTGGCTCTGATAGACCAGCCGCTCGGTGAGCATCCACGGAATCGCCAGCGCCGCCACCACGATGAGCAGCAGAGCGGCTCCGAAGAGCACCTGCACCTTGATGGCGAGTGAGGGTCCGGCAGCCATGACCACCGTAGGATACGGGTCCATGCACCGACCCGGCGCCAATCCCGATGCGATGCTTCCCTCGGACATCCTCTGCGACTTCTGCCAGAGGCCCTGGGGCGAGGATGTCTCGATGGTGGAGGGCCACCAGGGCTCGTGCATCTGCAGCCAGTGCCTTGCCGCGGCATGGCAATCCGTGATCAACGCGGAGATCGACGACGCCCCTCCGCCCGCCCCGGAGGGGGCCGAACCCTCTTGGAAGTGCACCATGTGCCTCGAACCCCGCGAGGATCCGGCCTTCCGGAGCCCGATCCGCGAGGAAGCCATCGTCTGCGGCCGTTGCATCCGCCTCGCCGGCCGGGCCCTCGGTACGGATCCCGACATCGACTGGGAGAGACCGAAGCCCGGATCCGGACCGGAGGGGGCACCATGAAGATCGCCGCCGTCCAGCTTCGCCCCGCCCTTCTCGATCGCGAGGAGACCACTCGAAGAGTGGTCGAGAGGATCCATGCCGCCGCGGACGCCGGTGCCTCGCTGGTGGTGTTTCCCGAAGCCTGCCTGCCCGGTTATCCGGTCTGGCTGGCTCGATCCGGCGGTGCGGAGTTCGACGCCCCAAGGCAGAAGGCGATCCACTCCAGATATGTCGAGGAATCGGTGATGCCCGATCNCGGTCATCTCGAATCGATCTGCGCCGCAGCCGCGATCCGAGGGATCGAGGTCGTGATCGGCGTGGTCGAACGGGCCGTCGATCGAGGCGGGCACNCCCTGTACTGCTCCGCCTTCTGGATCGATGCCGAAGGGCACCTGGTCAACAATCACCGAAAGCTGGTTCCGACCCACGAGGAACGTCTGTGCTGGGGCAACGGTGACGGTTCGGGACTGCGGACCCGCCGGGTGGGCGACCTGCGGATCGGCGTGCTGAACTGCTGGGAGAACTGGATGCCCCTCGCCCGAACCGCCCTGCAGAGCGACGGGATGGACGTGCACATCCTGCTCTGGCCCGGTTCGAAGTCCCTCACCCGGGACCTGACCAGAGTGGTGGCCCGGGAGGGTCGATGCTTCGCGGTCAGNGTCGGTGGCGTGCTCGCCCCCACCGATCTCCCGGATGATCTCCCGGAGCTCGAGGAACTCCGGAGGAGCGACGAGCCGTTTCTCCTCGAGGGTGGATCGGGAGTCGCCGGACCGGACGGCCGATGGATCATCGATCCGGACGATCTTCCCTCGGGAGAGGAGACGATGATCGTCACCGACCTGGACCCGGCGAGGATCCGCGAGGAACGCCAGAACTTCGATCCCGCCGGCCACTATTCGCGGCCCGACATCTTCGAACTCGTCGTCGACCGCCGCCGCCAGGCGCTGACCGGCTTCATCGACGACGCCACTCCGAACGTGACCAGACGCGGCGGCCCCTCGGTGGACGGCCTCGACCATCTGGTGCTGACGGTGCGGGATCCCGATCATGCCGCCCGGTTCTATCGCGAGGTGCTGGGCATGGACGAGGTCCGGACCGCAGACGACGAACGAGCCCTTCGTTTCGGCGGGCAGCAGATCGTGCTTCGCACCGAGGAGGATCTCACCGGAGTCCAGGGCAGTCGGGCGACCTGGGGNTCCGCGGACCTCTGCCTGGTCTCGAGGACCCCGGTCGAACACTGGGTCGTCCATCTCAAGCGGTACGGACTGCAGATCGTGCAGGGGCCGGTCGATCGACACGGTGCCACGGGAGCGATTCGATCCGTCCATTTCCGGGATCCCGACGGCAATCTCATCGAGATCGCCAATCCTCGACCACCGGGAACCCCGGACGTGCCTGCACCACCGGGAAGCGAACCTCCGCTACCCTGATGCCATCCTCACCCCGAATGGAACACCCATGACCACCGAACGACGATCACTCGCCATCCGCCGTGCCCGACGCAGACGGGGCAGGAGCAAGATGATGGCCATCATCGCCGTCGCCCTGATGCTTCTCGCCCTCGTCGGCTACGTCCTCACCAACGACGAATCCACGGTTCCGGGTGAAGGTGGCCAGGAGATGAGAGGCGAGTGACTCCCGCCTCTCCGGGGACCGCTCAGCGACCGAGCCGTCGCAGACGTTCCCGGTAGGAATTCATCTCGCCGATCGAGATCCACTCGTCCGGCCGATGGGCGACCGAGATGTCTCCGGGGCCCCAGATCACGCTTCGGCATCCGAGCGGTACGAGACGCCCGGCGTCGGTGCCGAAATTGACCCCGGCGCCATCCCCCTCGACCCCGACCGCCTCCACCTCCGCAAGGAAGGGACTCGACGCGTCGATCGCGTACGAGGGCGTGTCGTTGGTCGCGGTGATCACGCAGGCATCCTCCGCGAGCGGCGTCCGAGCATCCGGGAGAGGATGCTCCAGACCCTCGCGCAGCGTCACCGTCACCCCCGCCTCCTCGATCGCGGAGGCGAGCCGCGGCAGGAATCCCTCCGCCGACTGGCCTGGAAGCAGCCGGGCCCCGACCCGGAGCGTGCTTCGATCGGGCATCACGTTGATCGCGGAACCGGCGTCGATCGCCGCCACGGTCAGCACCGGATGCGGCGTGTCGGGAAACAGATCGCTGGTCCCGGTGCGTTCCTCGACCATCTCCGCCCGAAGTCCACGGATCGCCTCCAGCACCGGGATCGTCCGCTCGATCGCATTCACCCCTCGATCCGGAAATCCGGTGTGGCAGCCTCGCCCTCCCACCTGGATGGAGATGGAGAGGTGCCCCTTGTGACCTCGAACCACCCGCTCCGACGTCGGCTCTCCGACGATCGTCCTCTCCGGCAGTGGTCGGTCCCCCCATTGTTCCACGAAGCGACCGGCACCGACCGTGCCGATCTCCTCGTTGCAGGTCAACAACAGACCCAGGGGAGTCGATCCACCTCCGGCGAGGGCCCGCTCCCGCATCAGGTTGATGGCGACGGCATCGAACCCCTTCATGTCGCACACCCCTCGTCCGATCGCCCGGTCACCCTCGATGCGGACGATGAACGGATCGCCGGTCCATTCCGGTTCGGTGGCCGGAACCACGTCCACGTGGCCGCAGAGCAGGAGGCCCGCCCCGTCGCCGCATGACTCGGGGCCGGTCTCGAAACAGAGGTTCTCCTGGTCGTCACCGCAGTCGAACCGGGAGACCCGGATCCCGGGATGATCCAGATAGTCGCAGACGAGATCGCCGAGGGGGCGGGTGGGTCGCCGCGTCGCGCTCGTGGTGTCGAAGGACACGAGTCGAGCCATCAGATCGAGGTCGCTGAGCGAGGTCATGCCACCAGACTAGCGGGCCGGCCGGTCCACGGAGCGGTCCCGCCCCGCCTCAGCGTCGCCGAAGGGTCATGGCATGGAAGGGGCGACCCTCTCGACGGAACTTCCGTTCGAAGTTGGTCCCCACGACCTCCCCCTCCCCCGCGGATGCCGGTCGCTCGAACACCTCCCGATCGAAGAGATCGGCATGTCGAGCGGCATGATCCTCGTACCAGGACCAGAGATCGTCGTGATCGGTGACCAGTCGAAGCTCGCCTCCCGGCGGGATGATCCGATGGAAGGCCTTCATCGTCGTGTCCTGCATCACCCGCCGCTTGTGATGTCTCGACTTCGGCCAGGGATCGCTGAAGTAGAGATGGAGGACGCGACAGCATGCATCGGGGAGGCGATGCGAGACGACCTCGCTGGCGTCGTCGTGAAGCATTCTCACATTCGAGAGATCGTGCCTGCGGATCCGGTCCGCGGCGTATCGAAAGAACTCCCCCGCCCATTCGATGCCGAGGAAGTTCGTCTCCGGCTGCAACCCGGACTGCTGGACGAGAAAGGTCCCCTTGCCCGAACCGATCTCGAGTTCGAAGGGTCGGTCCGGATGCTCGAAGAGGCTGCGAGGATCCCATGGGCCCTCCGCGATGGGCGGCAGGTCCTCGCGATCCAGTCCGAAGCCGGCGAAATCCTGTTCACGCCCTCTGCTGAGACCGAATGACATCAATCACCCTCCCCTGATCGTGCCGGAAGGATTCGAGGTGTCCGGAGAATCCAGTCTCCGATGGTGTTCATCGCCTCCGCGTCCATGGTGATGTCGATCACCCCGTACTCGCTGGGGGATCCGGTCGTCGCCGGCTGAAGCATGTGGTTCATCCCCTCGAATCGGATCACATCGACGGCCCCCCCGCCTTCCCGAACCGCCTTCTCGATCGCGGGAAGATTCTGATCGTGCCACACCTGGAGATCCAGAGTGCCGTTCACCGCGAGGATCGGGACCCTGACCTTCCGCCACGCCTCTGCCGGATCGAAACGGATGAAGTTCGTCATCCAGGGGGAACTCATCTGCGCCATGGCCGCCTGCTCGAGCTCGGCCCGCTGATCATCGTCCACGGCCTGGTCCTGCATCGCCAGCTGCAGGCCCTGGAGTTCGCGAAGGGCCTCTCGAATCACCTCCCGGGAGGTCTCCGGATCGCGCACCGTCTCCATCAGGCGTCGATGAGCCGCGGACATCCGCTCGATCTCCGTCTCCTCGACCCCGAGGGTCCGGGTGATCCTCACCACCTGGTCGCTCATGACCTCTCCGCCATCGACCCCGGTTCCCGCGATGGAGACCACGAAGGATGGATCGGCATCCGGCAGCGCGGGTGCGAGACCGGCCGCCACGATCGCGGCGACGGTCCCTCCCTCACTGTGTCCGCACAGACCGCATCGCTCGCANTCGACGCCCGGGGCCCCCTTGAGACGGGCCAGAGCGGCCGCGGCATCATTCGCGAAATCGAACGTGGTCGCGGTCGCGAACTCTCCCGTGCTGGCTCCGATCCCCCGATCGTCGTAGCGAAGAGAGGCGATCCCCATTCGTGCGAGTCGATCCGCCAGCACGCGGAAGGGGCGGTGACCCATGAGTTCCTCGTCACGATTCTGCTGCCCGCTTCCGGTGATCAGCACCACGGCGGGATACCCGTCCTCGCCGGGATCGGTGCCGGGAACCACCAGCGTGCCTCCGAGCACGTGACCACCCGGTCCCGGAATCTCGTACTCGACCTCGGCGTAGGGCAGCGGGGCGACGGGATCCTGCGGTCTTCGAGGGGCGGCGATCGCACCTTCGGCGGCGCGTTCGAACTCGATCGGCAGCTCGAACTGTCCCTGGCGGAACTCCCCGGTCCACGAGTCGCCGTCGGGCCGGACGAGCAGCCTCGCCTCGACCTGCAGCGGAAGACGCCACACCCGTAGCTCCGGATGGGATTCGATCGGGTCCTCGTCCTCGGAGTCCCCGGGCGGAGTCGTCGCTCCCCGAAGCATGACGAGTCCCTGAAGTCCCTGGGCGGGGATGTCGATCAGGGCGTGCTCGACACCCTCGGATTCCCCCGTCACCAGGGTGATCGGAAGACGGGCGTTGCCCGGAAGCTCGAGGATCCCGTCGTGTCGGGATGCGCCCGGAAGTCCGCGGATCCTCGGAAACCGTTTCAACTGGAAAGAGGCGGGGGGAAGTTCGACGTTGCGAGGCGGTCCCGAGGTGATGTCGAAGACGCCCTCCGCGAGACCGTCCACCGGTCTCGCCATCGAGATCTCGACCCCGATCACCGGCGAACCGGAAGCGATCACGAGACCGTCCTCCCCCATCCGAACCTCCCGGGCGGCGTTTCCGTAGCTTCCGATCACCGGAATGGTGACGACTGCGGATCTGCCTTCGCCGTCGGGCGTGGATGTCAGATCGATCTGGACGAAGATCGAGGTCCCCTCGAGATCGACCTCGCCGCACCAGATGCCGTCGAAGACATCGGCGGACAGCATCCGCGACGGCAGCATCACCGCAAGCAGGAGAAGCAGGATGTCGAATCCTCGTCGGGGAGTCCGCATGCCCGGATCCTACTGGAGGATCCCTCGAGACTTCACTCCGGGTCGTACTCGATCATGCGATCGATGCGGTTTCCGGCCCCGATGATCGCCACTCGAGGACGATGGGACTCCATCTCCTCCAGAGTCATGTGGCAGAAGGACATGATCAGCACCGTGTTTCCCGGAGCGGTGAGCCTGGCGGCCGCCCCGTTGATGCCGATGATTCCACTGCCCCGTTCACCCTTGAAGACGTAGGTCTCGAACCTGCTGCCGCTGTCCACGTCGCAGACCAGGACCTTCTCGTTGACCCGGAGTCCGGTCGCATCGAGCAGATCCGTGTCGATGGTGATCGATCCGACGTAGTCGGGATCGCACTGNGTGACCGCGGCTCCATGGATCTTGGCGAACAATGCCTCGCGAAACATCTTCTGCGTTCTCCTGCCGATCAGGCGGTGGTGGGGTCCTCTGCGNCCGGTGACGATCCGTCCACCGGCCGTCGCCATTCCACTCTGGCACCGTTTCTCCAGAGGGCCTCGATGTCGTAGTACATCCGCTGGGAAGGCTCGAACAGGTGCACCACCACATCGACGAAATCCGAGACGACCCAGCTCGTGGCCGAATCGCGGTTCGTGCGATACGGAGGATCCCCACGCTCCTTGCCGAGATCCTCCATCGCCTGTGCGACGGAACGCATCTGACGATCACTGGTGCCGGTCCCGATCACGATGAAGTCGCACACCTGACTGAGACCGGTGACGTCGAGGACGAGAACCTCGGTGCACTTCATGTCGGAACAGGTCCGGGCGCACTCGATGGCGAATGCCCGGACCTGCTCGGGATCCTTGCTGGACCTTTGTCGAGTCACGTCGAGATCACAGTCCGAGCATCTCGGAGATGTAGGGTCCGAACTTGACGATGAGTCCGGCGAACACGACCGAGACCACGCTCACCAGCTTGATGAGGATGTTCAGGGCCGGACCGGAGGTGTCCTTGAACGGATCACCGACGGTGTCCCCGACCACGCCCGCCTTGTGGGAGTCGGAGCCCTTGCCGCCGAACTGGCCGGTTTCGATGTACTTCTTGGCGTTGTCCCACGCACCGCCGGCGTTGGCCATGAAGATCGCCACCGCGAAGCCGCAGACCAGGGTGCCGGCGAGGAGTCCCATCACACCGGCCACTCCGAGGACGAGGCCGACGATGATCGGAACCGCGACCGCCATCAGGGACGGAAGCACCATCTCCCGCTGGGCGCCGGCGGTGGAGATCGCGACGCAGGATGCGTAGTCCGGATACTCCTTGCCGTCGACGTCGATGCGGTAGGGCCACTTCAGNGGGTCGGCCACGTCCTCGTCGGACATGCCGTTCTTCTTGAAGGCACCCTTCATGANGGCGAACTGCCTGCGGCATTCGTCGATCATCGCGAAGGCCGCACGACCCACCGCGTTCATCGTCATCGCACAGAACACGAAGACCAGCATCACACCGACGAAGAGACCCGCAAGCACCTTGGGGTTCATGATGGTGACGTCGTAGAAGCTGAGAAGCTGCGGAATGGTCGCGTCCTCGGCGGACACGATCTCGAACGGATAGGACTGACCGTCCTTCTCCATGACGTAGAGACCGTTGCCGAGAGCCTGGGCCTGGTTGACATTCCAGTCGCCGCTGGCGAATCCGGCCTCGATGTCGCTGCGATACCTGCCGGAGGCGAGCAGGAGCGCCCCCTGGGGGCTCTCCGCATTCTCGGCGAACACGCCATGGCCCACGTACACCGTGCCCTGTGCGAGGTCGCCTTCGGCGACCTCGACCGCACCCAGATTGGCCTTCACGGTGATGACGTAAGCCGCGAGCAGGGCGAGGGCGGTCAGGGCTGCGGAACCGATCGCGAATCCCTTGCCGGTGGCTGCGGTGGTGTTGCCCAGCGAATCGAGCATGTCGGTCCGCTCACGGACGATCGGCTCCTGGTGCGTCATCTCGGCGTTGCCGCCGGCGTTGTCGNCGATCGGGCCGTAGGCGTCGGTCGCAAGGGTGATGCCGAGGGTGGAGAGCATGCCGACCGCGGCGATGCCGACCCCGAACACGCCCATCAGGAAGGTGTCCGAGCCCCCGGCCGCGACGAAGGCGACCAGAATGGCGACGACGACCGTGATCAGCGGGATCCAGGTCGACTTCATGCCTTCGGCGATGCCGCTGATGATCACGGTCGCGGGTCCCATCTGGGCCTGCTCCGAGATGCGCTGCGTGGGGGCGTGCTCGTAGGAGGTGTATCGCTCGGTGCCCCAGGCGATCACGAGTCCGGAGAGAAGACCGGCGATGATGGCGATCCAGAGACCGAGCCAGCTGACGCCGGGGACCCCGTCGAGGGTGAACCAGAGCAGGCCGGCGGATCCGATCACGATCAGAGCCGAACTCATCCAGACGCCCATGTGGAGGCTCTTGAGGAGCTGTGCCAGCGAGGCGCCCTCCTTGGTCTTGACGACGAAGATCGACAACACCGAGGCGAGGATGCCGAGACCGGCGAGGGCGGGAGCGAGGGTCACCAGCTTCAGGCCGTTGATCAGCTCGTTCTCGGATCCGGGGGCGAACAGCTGGATGGAGGCCGCGGCCGCGAGGGCCATCGCCGCCAGCACCGAACCGTAGTAGGACTCGTAGAGGTCGGCTCCCATGCCGGCCACGTCACCGACGTTGTCGCCGACGTTGTCTGCGATGGTCGCGGGGTTTCGAGCATCGTCCTCGGGGATCCCGGCCTCGACCTTGCCGACGAGGTCGGCACCGACGTCGGCGGCCTTGGTGTAGATGCCGCCACCGACGCGGGCGAAGAGGGCCTGGAGCGACGCACCCATCGCGAAGCTCAGGGTGATGGTGGTGATGTCGACGAGTCCGGCCTCGAAGCTGTTGCCGAACACGACGTACAGCAGGAAGAACCAGATGGAGATGTCGAGAAGGGCGAAGCCCGTCACGCACAGACCCATGACGGCACCGGCCCGGAACGCGACGGTGAGTCCCCTGTTGAGGGACTCCTTGGCCGCGGCGGTCGTCCGTGCCGAGGCGTTCGTCGCCGTCTTCATGCCGAAGAAGCCGCAGAGCCCCGAGAGGATGCCGGCCACCGCGACGCCACCGACGGTCCAGAACGCCTGGATCTCGAAGACCGCCATGAGGAGAAGAACCACGAGAAGGCCGAGGAAGACCATCGTGACGATGCGGTTCTGGCGNCCNAGATAGGCNCCGGCTCCGTCACGAACCGCCTTGGCGATCCGAACCATCTCGTCATCGCCCTCGGTGTGGCTCATGACGTTCTTGAAGAAGAGGATCGCGGCAAGGAGCGCGACCACCGCACCAATGGGGGCCAGGAACCAGGCCGGCGCCTCGGAGATGGAGGGCATGGCCAGTTCGGCCAGGATGAGGCTGGTCGGAGACATCGAGGTCAGCATCGATTCGGATCCTTCACGAGACGCGAAAGAGAAGGGGCGGGTCTGGCCGCAGGTCGTGCCCGACCGGCCCTNCACTGGAGTTTGGAACGACCCTCACGTCTCGGATCGAACGTGTGACGATGGGGTGAACACCATGATCCTTCCCACACCCTGCGTCCCCATGCCGGGGAGCCATCGCTCGAGAGCGATCCTGCAGAATGAGCCGGACACACCCCAGGGTCCGGAACTGAGGAGATCGGACCGATCACGCGAATACCGTCAGGAATCGCAGGCAATCGGCATTCGAATGGTGGCGGAGAAGGAACCCCGTCCCCGGGCCGATCACCGAATCAGCATGGACTGACGAGCCACCCGGGCCT
The DNA here is from genome assembly GCA_002709295.1 of Phycisphaerae bacterium. Lineage (GTDB taxonomy): Bacteria > Planctomycetota > Phycisphaerae > Phycisphaerales > SM1A02. The sequence goes on from PAQL01000021.1 coordinate 29,146, forward strand.
CACGCTTGCGGGCTTCTCGCCGGCTNCGCTCGGAGGGCTTCTCGTAGTACTGCCGCTTCTTGACGTCCTTGGTGAGCCCTTCCTTCTCACAGAGCTTCTTGAAGCGCCGAAGCATCTGCTCNGCGCTCTCGCCTCCGCGAGCCTTGATTCGAATCGCCATGCCGTGATATCTCCTGGCCTTTGGGGCCTTCCTGAAGGGGAGCCGAGCATTACACCCCAATCCGCGGTGGTTCGCAAGCGCTTCGAACTCCTCCGGAGCAGGAAAGCCCCCCTTACGACCCCCTTTTCAGGCAGTGAGCAGGGNTGGCGATGGGCGATGGAGCCCCTCCTTCCATGTCCTGAAAACGGGATTCAGTCGGAAATCGAGCTCGAACAACTCGAAAGCAGCCCCGGAGGTATGCATTTCCAGAGCGTCATATGCACATCCCTTGGTTTCCATCCCACAAACAATNGATTATTGGACCTTCGGTGCATTCGCCGGCCTTCCCGGTCGAAAACCATCCCCAGCCGATGCGGGCCCCACCGGGAAGCCGATCCCGGAGATGATCCGGGAGACGATCCCGCCGCTGTTCGAGCTCCGGCGACTGACGATCCTGAACCCAGGGAAGCCCCGAACGTGCCACTTCTCATCGATGCCTACAACGTCCTGCACGTCGTGGGCGTCCTGCCTCCGGATCTGGCGGGCATCGATCTGCCCGAGCTCGCGGATCTGATCGTCGACAGTCGGTATCGACGGGAATCGACCATCCTGGTCTGCGACGGCGTGGAGAAGGCTCATCATCGAGTCGAGGCACCGGGCATCCACGTGAGATTCGCAGGCCCGGGGGTGAAGGCCGACGATCTCATCATCCGTCTCGTCCAGCGCTCCTCGGCCCCGAAAAGACTGACCATCGTGACCAGTGATCGCGAGATCGCCAGAGCCTCTCGTCGAAGACGCGCCACGGTCATGACCTCGGAGCTCTTCCTGCACCGTCTCTCGGNGGACCGGAACGGGCCTCCCGCCCGGGGCGCCTCCGAACGCCGACACTCGGCCGATCATCCCGCGGACCGGCGTCAGGTCGAGCACTGGCTCCGGGTGTTCGGCATCGACGCAGACGATCCCGGTCTCCAGATCCCTCCGAGTCCGACGCGACGGTCCACGAGCCCCAGTGGAGCCTCCCCCTCCGACAAGCGGGGCGATGCCCGAAAGAAGCGTGGCAGATCCTCCGGAAGCCCCCCTGCCGTCGAACGTCCGGGCATTCTCGAAGCGGAGCATCTGGCCGACATCGATCCGGACCAGATCGATCGGATCGACATGAACCGACTGATTGACGATTCTGATCGACTCCGGGAACGTCCGGGCGACGAACCCGGAAATCCCGGACACTGAACACGTCATCCCTCCGAAAACGGCTCGCGGAGCACTCGATTGGACTTCGACCACCCACCTCAGGACCCCTTCCCGGTGTTCTCGAACTGGTTCGAGCATGCGAGCTCGACCTCGACGCTGCCGAACCCGAATGCGATGACGATCGCCACCATNGGGTCCGACGGACGTCCCTCGGCCCGGATCGTGCTGTTGAAGTCCTTCGACGACCGCGGCTTCGTCTTCTACACGAATCGTGAAAGCCGAAAGGGCCGGGATCTCGAAGGCGACGGGCGGGCCGCGATCGTCTTCCACTGGGATCATCTCGATCGACAGATCCGCATCGAGGGAAGCGTCGAACGTGCCGATGACGCGGAAAGCGACGACTACTTCAACAGTCGTCCCCGGGAGAGTCGTCTGAACGCCTGGGCGAGCGACCAGTCCCGGCCGATCGAGTCGCGAGAGGCCCTCGAGGCCCGACGAAGAGCCGTCGACGATCGATTCCCCGAAGGCGCAGATCCGCCGCGTCCAGCGTTCTGGGGGGGGTATCGAATGGTCCCCGACCGGATCGAGTTCTGGCAGGGCCATCCGTACCGGCTGCACGACCGCGTGGTGTACGAACGGGCGGACGGCGACTGGAAGACCTCTCGACTGATGCCCTGATCCCGACCGCGAGCAGAAGGCTCAACCGTCGGCGGCGACGGCCCGAGGCCCCCTTCGCCGGCCCTCCCTCGGGGAGGCGGGGACGAATCCGCCTCGAACCCTGATTCCGTCTGCGCCGGCATCCCGCAGACGCGATGACAGTTCCGCGGTCGGAACCGTTCTCAGGCCGGGAGCCGACATCACCACGTGCCTTCCATCCTCGAGCTTGAGGTGCACGACGGTCTCGACGGGCCGGCCGCTGAGGGACTGGACGCTTCGAGACGCCTGCCGAAGGTGTCCGGAGACGAATCGCATGCGGTGATCGAGCGGTTCCCGCTCGTCGTCCTCGCGGACACGACCGTCGAAGAGGATCTCGAGACGGGTCGCCAGACGGGCGGGCAGCTCCTCGATCGGAATGACCTCGTCGATCACGATCTGCGGTTCCCCGCGACTGGTCTCGTAGGCCCCGACCACCGCCACGATCCGATCCACCTGGAGTTCGGCACCGTGTTTCGCGAACGCCTCGCTGAACACCACCGCCTCGATGGTGCCGAACTTGTCGGTCAGCGTGGTCATCGCCATCTTGTTTCCGGTCCTGGTGACGACCGGCCTGACGCGATTCACCACGCCCGCGAGCACGACCCGCGCACCGTCCTGGAGATCGGTGATCCTCGCGGTGTCGGTGGTGCAGAACTCCGAGATCGACGCGGCGTTGTCGTCCAGAGGATGACCGGAGATGAAGAATCCGAGCGACTCCTTCTCCTCCGCCAGCCGGGTCATGCGATCCCACGGCTTGATCTCCGGCAGCGGCATCCTGACCGGAGCGGAGGTTTCACCGCCGGACTCGTCCCCACCACCACCGAAGAGCATGTTCTGCCCGGTGGATCGGTCGCTCGCCAGCGACTTGCCGGCCCGAAACGCGTCCGGTGCCGCGGCGAGCATCGCCGCTCTCGAATCCGCTCCGTGCAGTGAATCGAGGGCGCCTGCCCGCACGAGGGATTCCACCGCCTTGAGATTCACCTTCGCGTGGTCGATGCGTTCGCAGAACTCGTGGATCGACTCGAACGCCCCGTCGGATGTCCGGGCCTCGACGATGGAGGAGATCGCCTCCTTCGCGATGCCCTTGATCGCCTGAAGACCGAAGCGGATGTGCCCCCCGCGATTGGTCGCGGACTCTCCGGGGTCGAACTCGACGGAGAAGTCCTCCCCGGAGTGATTGACGTCCGGAGGCCTCACCTCGACGCCCCTCCGCGCAGAGGCGGGTTCGGATTCGGCGACCCCGGGCCTCACCACGCGTCGGCATTCCTCGAGATAGACGGCCCAGTCCTCGACCTTCTTCGCCTGACTTTCGAAGGTCAGGACCGCCGCCATGTACTGGGCGGGGAAGTAGGTCTTCAGATACGCGGTGTGGTAGGCGACGATCGCATAGCCGGTGGAGTGGCTCTTGTTGAATCCGTAACCCGCGAACTTCAGGATGAGGTCGAACAGCTCGGTCGCCTGACGCTCGTTCACTCCCTGATTCGCCGCACCGGCGATGAAGTCGGCGCGAGCCCCGTCGATGACCTTCATCTTCTTCTTCGAGATCGCCTTGATCACGGTGTACGCCTGACGCAGGGGGATGCCTCCGAGTCCGTGAAGGACCTGCATCACCTGCTCCTGGTAGACCATGATGCCGTAGGTCTCGTCCGTGTAGCGGTCGACGATCTCGTGGACCTTCGGAACATCCTGCCTTCCGTGCTTGCGTGCGTTGTAATCGGGGATCAGATCCATCGGCCCCGGCCGATAGAGGGCGTTGGCCGCGATGAGATCCTCGATCCGGTCCGGCTGCATCTCCACCAGCAGCTTGCGCATCCCCCCCGACTCGAACTGGAAGACGCCGCTGGTGTCCCCTCGCCGGAAGAGCCCGAGCACGTCCTGGTCGTCGAAGGGGATCCTCTCGAGATCGAGCGGGTGCACCTCGGTACGAGCCGATGCGGACCCCGACGCCGGCATGGTTCTTCCCACCGCCTCCCAGATCGCCTTCTCGGAAAGGGAGTCCATGATGATCTGGCGGGCTCGCTCGATGGTGGACAGCGTCCTCAAACCGAGGAAGTCCATCTTGAGCAGTCCGATCGTCTCGCAGGTGGGACCATCCCACTGGGTCACCGCCTCCTCTCCACCGGACACCCGGCAGAGGGGGACGATCGAATCAAGTGGACGGGTCGCCATGATGACGCCCGCGGCATGCACTCCGGCATGGCGGGCATGATCCTCGAGGGCCCGGGCCGCATCGATCACGCGCTGGGCCCGCGGATCCTCGTCACAGGCCTTCTGAAGATCGGGTTCCTTCTGGAGGGCGTCATCGATCGTGATGTTGAGTTCGGCGGGGACCAGGTTCGAAAGACGCTGGCCTTCCGACGGCGCGAAGCCCATCACCCGGGCCACGTCCTTGATGGCGGCTCGGGCCTTCAGCCGACCGAAGGTGATGATCTGAGCGACGTGGCCGTACTTCTGCCGGACGTATTCGATCGCATCACCACGACCGTTCTGACAGATGTCGATGTCGATGTCCGGGTATTCCGCACGATCGGGATCCGTGAAACGCTCGAAGAGCAGTCCGTAGTGGACCGGACACGCGTTGGAGAGGCCGAGGACGTATCCGACCATCGTGCCCACGCCGGATCCACGAGCGTTGGATGGAATCCCCCGCTGACGAGCCCAGTTCACGAAGTCCCAGACGATCAGGAAGTAGGCCGAGATCAACTTGCCCGCGAGGACCTTCAGCTCGCGTTCCAACCTGGCTCGGATCTCGTCCGTGACGCCATCGGGTCCATAGCGCCAGATCAGGCCGGCCTCGCAGAGGTCGCGGAGGGCGCGATCACACCCGTCCTTCAATTCATCCTCCGTGACGTCGGTTCGGTTGTCCGCGTCGAAGGGCCGAAGCTCGAAACGGGCGCAGTACCTCTTGAACCAGTCGGTGAGATCACCCCCGTCGTATTCCGGCGGCTGCCCGGGATGGACGACCTCGACCACCGGAGCGTGGTTCTCGCCTTCGGGCAGCTCCACGTCGCAACGTTCGGCGATCCGGATCGAGTTCCGCAGCGCCTCCCGTTCCTCCGGTGCGGGGAAGAGCTCCGCCATCTCCTCGGGACTCTTGACGTACAGACCCTCGGGATACCGGAGCCGGTCCGCATCCTCCTTGTTCTTCTGCATGCTGATGCAGCAGAGGGTGTCGTGGTCGTCGTAGTCCTCGGCCCGGAGAAAGTGTGCATCGTTGTCCGCGACGAGCGGAAGGTCGAGCTCCTCGGCCAGACGCTTCAAGAGCGGATTGATCCGCTCCTGCTCCGGGACGTGTCGCTGGATCTCGATGAAGAACCGTGGTTCCCCGTTCTCGTCCGGACCGAAGGTCGCGGCGTGCCAGCGGGCCTCCTCGACCGCGAGATCCCAGTGGGCGCGATCGTCGGTTCGAGCGTAGTTGGTGAGGTGATGCGCGATCGAGGACCCGAGGTGACCGTTGATCGCGATGAGCCCTCCATTCCATTCCTCGAGGGTCGACTTGTCCATCCGCGGCTTGTAGTAGAAGCCGTTCAGGTAGGCGTCGGAACTGAGGCGCATCAGGTGACGCCAGCCATCGAGATTCAGGGCGAGCAGAACGAGGTGGAATCCACCGTCCGCCACACCGGTGTGCGTTCGATCGCGTCGATCCCCGGGCTTGCCGTCACGGTCCGGGGCCACGTACCCCTCGATGCCGAGGATCGGCTTGATGCCCGCGGCCCGGGCGGCCGCATGGAACTCGAAGGCCGCATGGAGGTTTCCGTGGTCGGTGACCGCCACGGCATCCATCCCGAGTTCCTTGACCCGTTCGACCAGACGCCCGATCCGGTTCGCACCGTCGAGCAGGGAGTACTCGCTGTGGAGATGCAGATGCACGAAACCCGACGACATCGGCGAATCGCTGGACTGGACGTCTTCGGTCTTCATCGCTGCTCCATCCGTGGACCACACCATCCTACGAGCCCCGGAGGGCCGGCAGCCACGGACTGTCGCATTGTCCACCCGATGACTCCCGATACCACCCTAGACTGGGGGCATGGACACCCCTCCCCCCCATGGCGGCCCGACCTTCGTCCGGGTGGTCTCCGTCGGCCGCCGCATGCAGGACGGCTGGCGACAGGTCGATCGCGGAGGGCCCTTCAAGCGGTTCCTCGCGGGGGTCGCCGTCCTGCTTCTGGCCGTACCCATCCTGATCGTGGCGGTCTTCGCGATCCTCACGATCGTGGCCCTGGGAATCGCCTCCGCCCTGGTCACGTGGGTCCTCGGGGGCGGATCCGGGCCGGGCATGGGGCGCGGCAAGGGTCCGGAAAGGCCGACGGACCGGGAAGCGGGTCGGGAGAACGTCCGGGTCATCCCCCCCTCGAAGTGATTCCGGGAGAGGGTTCGCAGGGATGACTCACTGCTCCAGCCACCACGCCCGCAGGGCGGTGGCGACGGGGCCCGGCGCCCCGGAGGCGATCGCCTCCTGCTCCAGTCCCACCACCGGAAGCACCCCCCAGCTGGAATTGGTGAGCAGGACCTCGTCGGCGGTCAGGACCGTCTCGATGCCGATCATCTCCCGACGGATCACCCGGCCTTCCGCAGCCGCCCAACCCAGGACCTCCGCCCGCACGATTCCGGGAAGCACCGGCGAGGGCAGTCCGCCCTCGGGTTCCTCGCCACGGGCGATCGGCGTGATGAACTCGTCATCCTTGACGAGGATGACGTTGCTGACGCATCCCCCCGCCAGATGATTGGAGACCATGAACCAGAGCGCCTCGCTGGCACCCTTGGCCGCAGCGGACTGCAGTTCGGTGAGTCGCGACCAGTAGTCGAGGGTCTTGTGCCCGGCCAGCGGGTCCAGAGGATTCGCCCGTGCATCGGCGACCGACACCCTGACTCCTCGGTCGAAGAGTTCGTCGGGGTAGGCCGTCGCCGGCTGAGCGACCACCATGATCGTCGGATCATGCTCGCCACCCTGACCGTGCAGCAGGTTCAGATCACCACCGGTGATCGTCACTCGAATCCGGCTCGCGGGGAGATCCGCGGCCTTGACGGTCCGGTGGATCGCCTCCGCGATTCCATCCGGTCTCATTCGACTGCTCAGCCGCGTCTCCCGGACGGATTCCTCGAGTCGGTCGAGGTGCTGCAGGAGATGGATCACGCGGTCCTCGCGGGCCAGCAGGGTCTCGAACAACCCGACGCCGTGCTGGATGCCCGCATCGAAGGCCGAGACCCGCGCCTCCTCCGCAGTCGTCATCTCGCCGTTGATCCAGATCGCGGTCATGGTTGCTGCATCTCCTGTTCAGAAGGCTGGAAGTCGGGGGCCCCTTCGAGACGCTCGACTCCGACCAGGACGGGCGGCGTCCCCTGCCACCGCAATCGAACGCCTCCACCGGACGCGCCGGTCATCAGGATCGACGCCTCCGCGGTTCCATCCTCCCCGATCCGGACCGGTCCCGAGACGACGGGCGCCCGCAACCGGCCGAGTTCGAAGTTCGCGGTCTGCCGGACGAGTCGCTGGACGGCGTCTTCGTCATCGACCGGCATGTCCTTCCCGATGTCGTTCAGCAAGGCATCGGCGGAGGCGGCGACCTCGCCGCGGTAGGCCTCGAGTCGCTGGTGCCGGATCCAGAACACCAGTCCCACCGCGAGCACCGCGACGAACATCACCAACCGTCTCCAACGGAGGGTGGTGCTGAAACTCTTTGGCCGGAAATCGGAGTTCATGGAATCAAGGAGTGTAAGGACCACCACCGGGCGGACATGCGTTCGGAGACCTGTCATGATGTCGGCACGATGGACGAACCGGGCATGAAACTCGGGCCTGAAGCCTCACCTTCAGCCTCCGCCGGCTCCAGAACGGCCGCCCGCCCCTGTCCGGGATGCGGCCATGATCTGAAATCCACGGCTTCTCGACGGGTCGACTGGCTGCGTGATCCGGTCAGGACCTGCCCGGCCTGCGGACTCGGAGTCACGGAGCGCCGTCGGGTCGATCGATCGTTCTCCGAACTTCCGAGGACGCCGATCTCGATCGTCCGTCTCATCCTGGTTCCGCTCGTCCTGATCACGATCGGGTGCCTCGTCACGGTGGTGGTGATCGAGATCACCGCCACGAGCCCGTACATCACACCGACCCATGTCACCACCGCGGTCTGCATCTGCGCCACCGTCGGAATCCTCGCCGTGGTGTCGATGTCGCCTCACATGGGGCCGATCCCCTGCGGACTGACCTGGGTGGCGGCAATCGCGGTCTGCGGCTGCCTGGTCGTGCAGTTCCAGCTGCTGATCCTCGGTCTCCGCATCAACAGCCTGACCAGCCATCGGCTGGGGCTCATCGGCATCCATCTCGCGACGGTGGCCGTCGGCGGTCTTCTGCTGTCCTACCCGTTCGTGTTCACCCGTGACCACATCCTGCGACTGTGGACAGGGAGTCGAAGCTCAGGAGGCCCACGATCATGAGCGATCCTTCCTCACCTTCCGATCGTGCGGACACCATCGACCCGACTCGACTGGACATCGTCTCCCGGGTCGAGGGCGTGCGTCCCTGCGTTCATTGCGGACACGATCTGCATGGGCAGCCCATCCGCAGGGAGGACTCGCTCGGAGTGCTCGTCGCCTTCTGCCCCGAATGCGGCCGGGCGGCCTCGCTCGTGGAGCATCCGACCCTCGGAGTCTGGGGCCGAAGACTCGGCGTGTTCTTCGCGGCATGCATGATCGCGGTGGTGATCCTCGTACTGGTCGCCACGGTGATGTCGCTCTTCGGGATCATGATGGGTCTGAGCTCCGAGGCGATCTCGGACTCCCGCGCCGTCCTTTCGGAGATGGTCGAGAAGGACGTTCCCGGCTCGGGTGGCTGGCAGATCGAACGATCCTGGTGGGAGGCCAACGCCGGAGAGGCCCGGAGAGCCATGTGGTGGTCCGTGGATTTCAGAGATGACGACTTCCTTCTGATCGGCATGCTGTTCCTCCCGATCTGCTTCCTGATGGGCGTCATCTGGTCCGGAATCCTCCTCGGACTCCGACGCCGGCATCTGCCCCTGGCGGGAGCCGTCATCTGCCTCCTGTCGTGGTCGATCATGGAGATCGGCATGCTGGTCCGGACCCGGGCCGGCGTGAACGCCTTCCCGACCAGCACCTACCGACTGGTCGAACAGGAACTGCTGCCCACCGTGGGCACGTTCGTCATGTCCGGACTGTCGATCCCGTTCATCCTCGGCCTGCTGTTCGGCCGGCCGATCCTGCGATCCCTGGTCAAGGCCGTCCTTCCTCCAAGATCCCGCGGGATCCTGCGTCCGCTCTGGGACATCGACAAGGCGACCCTCCGCATCCCGGGTGATTGAGCGTCGCGGGCCGCTACACTTCGCGGTCCCATGCCGCTTCTCACCCTTGCAGGCATCCGACACGCCTTTCCCAGTCGCACCGTCCTCGACGGAGCGACACTGTCGATCGAGCCCGGAGAGAAGATCGGACTCGTCGGCCGCAACGGCGCTGGAAAGAGCACGCTCCTGAGGGTGATCACCCAGGAGCTCAAGCCGGACGAGGGTTCGATGCAGCTGGCCCGCGGCGTCCGGGTGGGATGCCTCGACCAGCATCCCGACTTCGTGGCCGGCGACACGGTGAAGCAGGCGGCCTCCCGGGCCTTCGACGCCCTGCATGCGGCCCAGGCGGAGCTCGAAGGGATCTACGAATCGATGGCTTCCGCCGAGGGCGAAGAGCTCGAACGCCTGATGGAACGCCAGTCCGACCTCGACACCCGGATCGAGTCGCTGGGCGGATACGCGATCGAGCATCGCGTGGACGCGACGCTTCACGGACTCGGTCTCGAGGACGATCGATTCGACCAGCCGGTCGACACCCTCTCCGGAGGACAGAAGGCAAGGCTCGGCCTCGCCAGGCTGCTGCTGGAATCCCCGGACCTCCTGCTGCTCGACGAACCCACGAATCATCTGGACATCATGGGCAGACGCTGGCTCGAGAACTTCCTCGCCAACGAATTCAACGGCGCCGTGATCGTGATCAGCCACGACCGATGGCTCCTGGATCGGGTCGTCGAGCGGATCGTCGAGGTCGAAGGTGGAAGAGTCCTCGAGTATCCGGGCAACTACCAGGCCTTCATCACCCAGCGGCACGAACGCAAGCTGGTCGAGCAACGAGTCCATGAGAAGCAACTCGATCGCATCCGGGCGGAAGAGACCTTCATCAAGAAGTACAAGGCCGGGCAACGGGCCAAGCAGGCGAGGGGGCGCGAGGCGCGACTCGAGCGATACAAGCGGGACGAACTGTCGGAACGACCCATCGAGCTCGATGTCATGGAACTCGACCTGCCGATCCCGCCGCGATCCGGAGACGTGCTGGTCGGCGCCGAGCATCTTCGCAAGGCCTATGACGACCATGTCCTGTACGACGACTTCTCCATCAGCATCCGTCCCGGCGATCGGATCGGGGTGATCGGTCCGAACGGAGCGGGAAAGACGACCCTCATCCGATCGATTCTCGGGGACATCGAGACGGATGCCGGCCGGATCCGCTGCAGCCCGAGACTTTCCGTGGGCTGGTTTCGCCAGAACCAGGATCACCTGGACCCGGACCGCACCATCTGGGAATACCTGCAGAAGACGATGGCCGATGCCGATCCGGAGGGCCAGGTGAGGGAACAGGACGCCCGCAATCTCGCCGGCGCCTTCCTCTTCAGCGGCACGGAGCAGGAGAAGACGATCGATCTTCTCAGCGGCGGCGAGAGGGCACGCATGGTCCTCGCCGGCCTGGTGGCCAGTCCCATGAATCTCCTGGTGCTCGATGAACCGAGCAACCACCTCGACATCCCCAGCGCCGAACGTCTCGAACGTGCGCTGGTGAACTACGGCGATGCCAAGGAGGGACGGGGCGGGGCCCTGGTGCTCATCAGCCACGACCGAGCTCTCGTGGAGGCCACCTGCACCACGCTCATCGTGTTCGACGGTGAAGGCGGAGTCCGACTCTTCAACGGCCGCTATTCGGAATGGGCGGAACAGGATCGACGGCGAGCCGAGGAGATCCAGGAGGCTGAAAGCCGGCAGAAGCAGAAGGCCGCCGAGAAGGAGAAGGCGAAGAAGGCACGGGATCGCCGGCAGCAGGAGGCCGCCCGCGCCGTCACCAGGCAGCAGACCGCCTACTCGAAGCTGTCGCTCAAGGATCTCGAAAAGCGGATCGAACGCACCGAGTCGCGGATTCGAGAGATCGACGAGTTGATGATGGACCCCGAGGTCTACACCGACGGCGACCGGACCCGGACCCTTCAGTCAGAACGAACATCACTCGCCGAAGAGCTGGAGCCGCTGGAGTTCGAATGGTCGTGTCGGGCGGAAGACGCGTAGGACACGCACTCCGCCGTCCGGGGACCGCCTCGGAATCAGGCCCCGAACCGTCCGGATTCGAGAAGCAGGTCCCCGCTTTCCGAATCGCGCAGGATGAAGATCGAGGCGGGCGAGAGAAGATCCCGATCGATGGCCACTCGATCCGCGGTGACGTGCCCGTTCGGCGAGAGCGCGACCTGTCGGACCAGGGTCTCGACGCCGTCGGCATCACGAATCATCAGCCTGACGCTGCTCGTCGAATCGGCGAGCTGGTTGATCAGGAGGACGCCCTGATACACGCTCGACCTGGTCGCGGGCTCGTAGATGACGTTCGCACTGCCGGGCCCGAAGCTCGAGACCAGGGGCTGATCACGCCTCGTGCTCGACCGGAGGATCCCGGCGTACTGACTCATCTCGGGATTCTCTTCGATCAGCTGCTGCAGGGAGAGCTCGCTGATCACGAAACGCTCGAATCGATCGAGGGTCTCGGCCGTCTGCCAGTGGATGACGCCCAGCACGATGAGCGAGGCACCAAGCACCAGGGCGGCAGCCCGCCAACCCAGCTCGTTCCGCATGCCCGTCCAGGATCGTGCGATCGGTTCTCGCTCGGACGGGATCTCCCGGACGGGGGTCGAGGACGTGGGCGTGTTGTGACGAGCACCGAGCCGACCGATGCTCGCGATCGGAGCGACTGCTTCCGCATCCTGCTCGATGGCCTCGGCGACCCGGGCAAGCACACGGTAGCGAAGGGAGCGATCAGGGGACTCCTCACCGGCCGCGTTGATCTCACGAGCGACCGCCGCCTGAAGATCGAGAATCTCCGCCTGCTGATCGGGCGTGAGACCGGAGAAGCCGGCCTCCAGTCTCACGGACTCATGCTCGTCCAGAAGTTGGACGACTTCACGAATCGCGAGGTCACGCAGGTCACGAAATTCCCCCGGTTCACTCAAATCCTCACCAGGCATTGGCCAGACTCCATGATCAGTCGAACTCCCCTCGACAACCCCATGAACAACCTTGTGAACAACCTTGTGCCGACCTTGTGCCGACCTTGACGACGAATTCAGGTCGAATCCCCGCGAAAAGGGCTCAGTGATCCATCGGCCGGAATATTCGCAGAAATCCGGCCAGCGGCTCCCACGTCCTCCCCTAATTCTCGAAACAAATCAGATTGGCGGATTCCGGCGGGACTCAGGTCCTGAAAAACTACATCTCGGCGAGTCTCTCATCACCCGCAAGGCGATCGCGAAGCCTGGCGAGTCCCCGGCTCAAGGCGCTCTTGACGGTGCCCAGGGGGGCTTCGAGCTGCTCGGCCACCTCCCGAAGGGTGAATCCCTGCAGGTAGGCACGGGTCAGCACCTCCTGCTGGAGGGCCGGCAGCTCGCGGATGCGATCGAGCAGCAGCTGGCGATGCTCGTTCNGGCCGTGCTGAAGGCCGGCGTCCTCGGTCATGCCCGGGCGTCCGGCCGGATCGCCCTCGAGCGAGAGGTTCGTCGGCCGGACCTGCTTGCGTCGAAGCCGGTCGATGGCATGCCGCTTGGCGATCAGCATGACCCAGGTGACGAGCTTGGCCCGCGAAGGGTCGTAGCGGTCCGCCGTCTTCCAGAGCCGGACGAAGATCTCCTGGACGGCATCCTCCGCCTCGGCACGATTGGACAGGGCCTGACGCACACACCGGTAGACGAAGGTCCCGAATCGCTCATAAAGCTTGTCGATCGCGGACTCGTCACCCTGGGCGACGGCCTGCATCAACATCCAGTCTTCATGATTTGGAGTGGCCATCAGGCCTCCAGTACTCGGGACACGCCCTCCCCTGTGAGGTGGAGAGCTCAGGAACTCCGGAGGAAACCCGAGGGGGGGGTGAATACCCACCCACCCACGGACAGACGCTACGGCGAAGGGCTCGTCACATCAGCTCTACGCATGACCTACGCGGGATGAACACGTTTCTGACAGGAATCGTGTTCGTTTCCGGGATTCCTCCAGACCCTATCCGGAGAGTGTCGGGACCGCGGTTCCAGGTTATCAGCCGATTTTCCTAGAAGAAGAGACAGATCAGAGTTATTCTTGCATACAGCAGGCGAAGGACAAGAGCTGGAGACCCCATGTTCAGTCCGCGAGCCATCTCGAACCCCGTTCCGGGAANCCTCCTGCGTTCCACCGCAGTCGGTTGTCGNCAAGGGTTCAGCATGATCGAACTGCTCGTGGTGCTGGCCGTGGTGATGCTGCTCACGGGCCTCCTGATGCCGGGGCTGCAATCAGCCCGGCACTCCGCCTACACCGTCGTCTGTGGCGCGAACCAGCGACAGATCGGCATCGGCTTCCTCCTCTACGGGGAGGACCACAACGGTCTGCTGCCTGAAAGCCTCCTCCAGGATCGCGACGAGTTCGCGGAGATGATGGCCGTCACCACCGGCGATGTCGGGCATGGGCAGATCCCGGGATACGAGGGGCTCGGAAAGCTCTGGGAATACCGATACATCGACTCTCCGAAGTGCCTTCACTGCCCGGCCCACCGCCACACGCACACCTTCGAGTCGAACCGGCTCGCCTACGAGTCGCTCACCGGCAGCGTGATGCACCGGTTCTACGCGAACTACCACTACACCGGACACGCGACCCACGCGTCCTGCCTCGCCGGAACGGTGCCGCGGGAACGACGAAACATGAATCGTCATGACCGGTTCGTGCTGCTCACCGACGGTCTCCGCACCCTCGAGGACTTCAACCACGGCACCGGCATGAACGTGCTCTATGCCGACGGTCACTACGAGTACAAGGCGGATCGGGGAGACAAGATCTCCAACGCCCTCCCTCACGAGAGCGGACTGCCCAACGTCTTCTCGGTCCACAACGTGACGGTGTCGAACATCTGGCTCGATCTCGACGTCGACGGCGAGAACTGAACTCGACACGTTCAGGCGATCAGGGATCGATCTCGATCACGAGTCCACGATGTCCCCCGTCACCGGGGTCGAACGTCGACAACCGCCTCACATCGACATGCTGGGGCGTCAGGGCCATGTCGATGCGGATCATCGGTCGCTCGCGTGGCCAGGTCGCACCCCAACCGCTTCCCGAACCGGGATAGACATCCGACATCCCGGGCCAGACCTCCTCGAGTCCCACGGTTCTCGGGGTCGTGTTGAAGTCTCCGACCACCAGATCGGCCCGGAGTCCGCTCTCCTCACGCTGCTTCTCGAGAAGTGCGGAGAGACCGGCGAGGATCTCCGTCCGGTCCAGTGTCGGATCCGAAGGCAGGTCCACGACGAGGATGTCCGAGAGACCGATCGCTTCCGCGACCGTCTCGGACGGTCCGACTCTCATGACCCTGATGCCCTCACGAACACTCACCGTCCGCAGAGACACCTTGCCATGCGGACTCGCCACCAGCACGTGACTCAACCAGAGGATGGACCATTCGGCCGCGGTGCCCGAAGCCGAGGATCCGGCCCCCTCCCGCTCCTGCCGGATCCTCGACCGCCAGATCGATGCAAGCGACTGACCGGGATTGACCACGATCACCAGATCGGCCCTGCAGTCGTCGATCGCATCCAGAATCCCGCCGGCCTCCTCGCTTCCGGGATCCTGAGCATTGAGAAAGACGACCCTGCCCCGGTCCCCGGCACCCCCGGGTCGATCGGGACGCCATTCCCGTTTCCATACCCCCCCAGCGACGATGAGGACCGGCACCATGCCTGCAAGGCTCCAGCACAGCCCCCGCTTGCGGGAGGATGATCCGATCGAGATCAGGATCAGCACCATCGCCCCCGGCAACATGGCGATGAGCCAGAGCCACTCGGGGATCCACACCAGCTCCTGCACCGATGGGTTCCTCGAGGCCAGCCAGGGGGCCATGGCCCAGAGGGCCAGCATGATGAGCGTCACCACCGTGAGAATCACCCTCAGCCCGCCCATGAGGCGGGGGCCGGAGGGCCGGGTGGGGCTCGATCGTCGGTCGAGGTCGCTCACTGGTGCCAATTCGGCAGGAGGAGAGGCTGAGAACCCCGTTCTGAAGACGCCTGACCGGGGTTCGAGGAGGGTCTTGTGGTGGGGACATTCTGGCATCCCGGTTGCAACCGTGGGGAGGATGGTCGCGATTCGCGGCCGAATTCCCCTCCTCGCTGATCGCCCGAAACCCGGGCCATCGGGTCGAGGAGGGCGTTGGAAAGGCACACAACCATGGCAGAAAACACAGGAAAGATCATCGGCATCGACCTCGGCACCACGAACTCCGTGGTGGCGGTGATGGAGGGAGAACGCCCGACGGTCATCATCAACTCCACCGGTAATCGAACCACCCCTTCGGTGGTCGGTTTCACCGAGAAGGGCGATCGGCTGGTCGGCCAGCCCGCCCGTCACCAGCAGGTGACGAATCCGCAGAACACCGTCTTCTCGATCAAGCGATTCATGGGTAGACGACACAGCGAGGTCGAGCACGAGGAGAAGCTCGTCCCCTACGAGGTCACGGGTGGCGGAGAGGACCTCGTCACGGTCAAGGTCCGGGACAAGGACTACAGCCCGCCCGAGGTCTCCGCGATGATCCTGCGGGATCTCAAGAAGACCGCCGAGGACTATCTCGGCGAGACCGTCGATCGCGCGGTCATCACGGTCCCCGCGTACTTCAACGACGCTCAGAGGCAGGCGACCAAGGATGCCGGCGAGATCGCCGGACTCAAGGTCGAGCGGATCATCAACGAGCCCACCGCTGCAGCCCTGGCGTACGGCCTCGAGAAGAAGACGAACGCCAAGATCGCGGTCTTCGACCTCGGCGGCGGCACCTTCGACGTCTCGATCCTCGACGTCGGCGACAACGTCTTCGAAGTGAAGTCGAGCAACGGCGACGGGCACCTGGGCGGAGACGACTTCGACCAGCGACTCATCGACCATCTCGCCGACGAGTTCAAGAAGGCCGAGGGGATCGACATCCGAAGCGATTCCATGGCTCTTCAGCGACTCAAGGAAGCCGCCGAGAAGGCCAAGATCGAGCTCTCCCAGCAGATGGAGGCGCAGGTCAACCTGCCCTTCATCACCGCCGACCAGAACGGTCCGAAGCACCTTCAGGTCACGGTCACCCGTGCCACGTTCGAATCGATCTGCAGCGATCTCTTCGACCGCCTGCGACGGCCGTGCGAGCAGGCGCTCAAGGACGCGAAGGTCGCGGCATCCGACATCGCCGAAGTGGTGATGGTCGGAGGCTCCACCAGGATCCCGAAGGTCCAGGAGATCGCGAAGCAGATCTTCGAGACCGACGACCTCGATCGATCGATCAATCCCGACGAGGTGGTGGCCGTCGGTGCGGCGATCCAGGGCGGCGTCCTCCAGGGCGACGTCAAGGACGTGCTCCTGCTCGATGTCACCCCCCTGTCCCTCGGGGTCGAGACGCTTGGCGGCGTCATGACCAGGCTGATCGATCGGAACACGACCATTCCGACCTCCCGCAAGGAGACCTTCTCCACGGCGAGCGACAACCAGGGATCGGTCACCATCCACGTGCTGCAGGGTGAACGGGAGTTCGCCAAGGACAACCGCACTCTCGGTCAGTTCGATCTCACGGGAATCCCGCCGGCCCCCCGCGGCACCCCCCAGATCGAGGTGGAGTTCTCACTCGACGCCAACGGAATCCTGAACGTCTCCGCGACGGACAAGGCCACCGGCAAGAGCCAGAACATCGAGATCAAGGGTTCGAGCGGCATCTCCGAGGACGAGATCGATCGCATGAAGCGAGAAGCCGAGTCCAACGCCGAGGAGGACAAGGCCAAGCGGGAGCTCGTCGAGATCCGCAACCGGGCGGAGCAGATCGCCTACTCGACTCGCCAGAGCCTCGAGGAGCACGGCGACAAGGTGTCCCCCGACACCCGGGCCGAGATCGAAAGCGCGATCTCCAATCTCGAGGAGAAGCTCAAGGGCGAGGATCGGCCCGCGATCGAGGCCGCCCAGGCGAACCTCGAGAAGGCGGCGGCGGAGCTCGGCAAGGCCGTCTACGAGTCGACTTCCAGCGAGGCCGCCTCCGGGGAGTCGACTTCCGACGCCCGGGAATCAGCGACCGACGGCAAGGACGACGACGTCATCGACGCCGAGTTCGAGGTCAAGGACAACTGATTTCAGGAGTCTGATATTCCTGCAAATCACCGTTTCAAGCACCACGGCGGGTCCTCAAGGACCCGCCGTGTCCATGTACAGCCTTCCGAAGGATCCCGGGGCCGGATCGGAGATGAGCTTTTTTCTGGTAATCTGGCTGGGCTCGGCGGGATGGCGTCCGCGATGGCCCTCACCGATCCGAGCGTTCCTGCTTGAGGCCCGGTCCGCAAGCAGCACTGAAGCCGTCGATCCAACACTCTCCCCTGCGATGCGGACTCCGAAGTCCGCCATCTGATCCCGCCTCCACCCCCCGATGAAACAGATCACCGGCATCCCAGTCTCCTCGGGCATCGTCATCGGACGAGTGTTCCGGCTCGGACGCGCCGAGCAGCGGGTCCCTCATCAGAGGATCGAGGCGGACGAGGTGTCCGTGGAGCTCCAGCGGGTGGACGAGGCCTTCGCGGAGGCGATCGAGGATCTCGAGTCGCTCCGGGACCGGAGCCGGATCCAGCTCGGCGAGGAGCCGGCCAAGATCTTCGAGTTCCACATGGGACTCCTCAAGGACCCCTCACTGCGAAAGCCGATCGAGGACCGGATCAGAAACGAACTGGTCGTCGCCGAATGGGCGGTCGCGGACGAGTTCCGGATCGTCGCGGATCGATTCTCGTCGATGGGCAACGAGGTGTTCGCCCAGAAGGCCTCGGACATCATCGACCTCGATCGTCGGGTGCTCGACAAGCTGATGGGCGAGGACACCAGTCGGCTGGCCAGCCTCGACGAACCCGTGGTGATCGTGGCCCATGAACTCACGCCCAGCCAGACCGCGGGCATGGACCGCAGCAAGATCCTCGGGTTCGCCACTGATCTCGGTGGCCGGACGAGCCACGTCTCCATCGTCGCCCGCGCGGTCGACATCCCTGCCGTCGTCGGTTGCAAGAACCTCAGTCAGATCGTCGAGAACGGCGATTGGATCATCATCGACGGCGATGCCGGCACCGTCATCGTCAAGCCCAGCGACGACCAGCTCGAGGCATATCGAGATCGTCAGTCGATCGTCACGACCTATCGCGAGAAGCTTCGCAAGACGGCGAGCGGCGAGGCGGCGACCACCGATGGCGTCCGGATCTCGCTTCTGGGCAACATCGAGTTCCCCGACGAGATCCCGTCGGTCCTCGAGAACGGTGGCGAGGGTGTCGGGCTGTACCGGACGGAGTTCCTGTACCTGACCAAGGGACACGAGCCGACCGAGGAGGATCACTTCGAGGCCTACAGGACCGCGATCGAGATGCTGAAGGGGCGGCCCCTCGTGATCCGCACCCAGGACCTCGGCGCGGACAAGTACACCCAGGAGCAGGCCGAGGAACCGGAACGAAACCCCTTCCTCGGGTGCCGCTCGATCCGCTACTCGCTGCAGAACCTCGAGGGATTCAAGATCCAGCTTCGAGCCATGCTTCGAGCCGCGGTCCATGGTCCCATCAAGATCATGTTCCCCCTGGTCTCCACGGTCATGGAGATCCGTCAGGCCAAGATGCTGCTCGCCGATGTCGCCGAGGAGCTTGCCGAGGAGGGCATCCCTCACGGGACGGACGTCTCGGTCGGCATGATGGTCGAGGTGCCCTCCGCGGCCCTCATGGCCCGGGCGTTCTCCAGCGAGGTGGACTTCTTCTCGATCGGGACCAACGACCTCATCCAGTACACGCTCGCCGTGGACCGGGGCAATGAACGGGTGGCCAATCTCTACACGGGGGCGAGCCCGGCGGTCATCCAGCTCATCAAAAGCGTGATTCGAGCGGCCCGACGCCGCGATGTCGACGTATCCCTCTGTGGCGAGATCGCCGGCGAGCCCATCTACACGATGTTGCTGTTGGGTCTCGGGCTTCGTACACTGTCACTGGTCCCGACCCAGATCCCGTTGATCAAGACGGTTATCCGGACCGTGACCATAGAGCATTGCGAACGGGTCGCCCGCAAGGTCGGTACGTTCGACTCGGAACGGCAGGTCCTCAACTACCTCCGCGACGAGCTGCGAAAGATTGATCCTGGATCGCCTGGCGGGTGGACCGCCGACTGATTCGGGCCTGATGATTGAAACTCGCACGCCTCAGAGGGGGCGGGCGAATCCTCCAAACCCCGGGTCGATGACCCGGAGAAACGCAAGCGAACACCGCCTCGATCGAGCAGGACTCGACTCGAGGGGAACTGGAAGCATGGCGGCAGACGGCCGCCGATCGACACGCGGTGACCGCCGCGACGCCCCGGAACGATGGTGCCGCCGACCGATTCGGTCGACGAACACCCGGCAACCGGGATCGCCGACCGCACTCGATCGTGGGACTTCCGACCCAGCCCACCACCGGCACCCGCCGGGCGTGTGCAGAGGGACCGAGGAGTCTCCGAGAGGATCAGCGCCCTCGTGTCCATGACACGCATGGGAGCCCCCGACCCCGGGGATGGGCACTCGTTCCGCAGAAGGACCGAGGACGGACCCGGGCGGAGGAACCAGTTCACCTCGATGAGATCCCGAAGCTCGACGCGGCATGGAGAACACCATGACCGAGTCAGACACGCCATCGACTCCCGACGGCCCCGCCACCAGCGGCGAGGAGACCGAGAAGAGCAGCACGGCCTCGAAGTCCACGACCAAGAAGAAGGCCGCCTCGGGGAAGAAGGCCACGTCGAAGACCGCGGCCAAGAAGAAGTCGACCACCAAGAAGTCGACCACCAAGAAGGCGGCCGCCAAGAAGTCGACCACCAAGAAGTCGGCCACCAAGAAGTCGACCACGAAGAAGAAGGCCGCCTCGAAGACCACGGCCAGGAAGAAGTCGACCACCAGCAGGAAGGTCTCGGCCACCGGCGCGGAGGAGGATTCCGTCGAGACGACCTCGGAGGAGGTCGAGGCCGCCGTGGAGACCACGGAGGAATCCGGGACCGAGACCGGAACCGCGACCGAGGCGGAGGCCGGCGAAGGGAAGAAGAAGCGTCGCAGACGCGGCTCTCGCAAGGCTCGGGACGCCGAAGGGGACGCCGCCGATGACGAGAGCGGTGAGGACGGCGATGCCGCCGCGGCATCCTCGGACGAATCCGGGGAGACATCCACCCCGACCAGGAAGAAGTCCCGCTCCCGACGGGAATGGAAGCGACCGGACCGCGCCGCCATCGAAGTGACGCCGTCCGGACCTCAGGCGCCCAAGGGCTCGCGGCTCATGCTGATCGACGAGGTCCCCGGCGAATCCTGCCGGATCGCGATCCTTGAACAGGGCCGGCTGGAGGAGCTCTTCGTGGAGCGTGCCCAGTCGAGCACCGCGGTCGGAAACATCTACAAGGCCCGCGTGGTCAACGTCGAACGAGCCATCCAGGCCGCATTCGTCGACTACGGCCAGGGCATGAACGGCTTCCTGCACGTCTCCGACCTCCACCCCCGCTACTTCCCCGGTGGTGACAAGACCGAGAAGGTCGGTCGCAAGACGCCCCGGCGGGATCGTCCTCCGATCGAGGACGCGCTCAAGAAGGGGCAGGAGATCCTCGTCCAGGTCCTCAAGCAGGGCGTCGGCACCAAGGGCCCGACGGTCACCAGCTACCTCTCCATCCCCGGCCGGCTCATGGTCATGATGCCGGGCATGGACCGGGTCGGTGTCAGCCGAAAGGTCGACGACGAGCAGCGGGACCGGATGCGGAAGATCCTGGATCAGCTCGATCTTCCCGACGGCTTCGGATTCATCCTCCGCACCGCGGGGTACGACAAGACCAAGTCCGAGCTCAAGCGGGACGTGACCTACCTCCGGAGGCTGTGGGAGCAGCTGGACAAGAGGATGGACAAGGTCGGCGCGCCGAGCGAGCTCTACACCGAAGGCGACCTGGTCGTGCGGACGATCCGGGACGTCGTGGACGACTCCATCGGTTCGATCGTGATCAACTCCGAGAGCGGTTTCGAACGAGCCTCGACCTTCCTCAAGGTGATCGCCCCCCGCTCCGGCCCCAAGGTGCGGCACTACGACGATTCCGTCCCGCTCTTCGATGCGTTCGGCGTGGAATCCCAGATCGAGACGATCCACGCCAGGGAGGTCCCGCTGAAGTCGGGAGGCGCCCTGGTCATCGACCAGACCGAGGCGATGGTGGCGATCGACGTCAACTCCGGACGGAGCCGCGGAGCCAAGGACGCGGAGGCCAACGCGGTCTCGACGAATCGCGAGGCGGTCGACGAGATCGCCCGACAGCTGAGACTCCGTGACCAGGGCGGCCTGGTGGTCTGCGACCTGATCGACATGCGTTTCGCCCGGAACCGGAAGGAGATCGAGGAACGACTGGCCGACAGGCTCGGACGGGATCGAGCCCGGACCACCTTCCTCCCGATCAGTGAATTCGGACTCGTGGAGATGACCCGGCAGCGGATCCGACCCAGCATCCGAAGCCAGTACTTCTCGCCGTGCCCCCACTGCAACGGCCTCGGAGAGGTTCGCAACGCGGACTCCGTGGCCGCCGATGCGGTCCGCCGAGCGGCACGGCTCCTGGCCGTGGATGCCGTCGCCAGGGTGGAGATCGCCTGCGGAGCCCGGATCGCGAGCGCCCTGCTCGCCGGTCACCGAAGAAGGATCGACATGCTCGAACGGCAGTCCGGCGGCAAGGTGGACATCCGCATCTCGGAGCAGATGCCCGGAGATCGGTTCGACGCCTACGCCTACGACGATCGCAACGCGGATCTCGACATCTCGCGACTCGCGAAGATCACGAAGCCCGACGTCGAATCGCTGCCCACCGAGATCATCGAGAGCGACACCGAAGAGGAGGAGAGCGGCGACGGCCGTCGTCGGCGACGGCGACGACGACGCAAGCCCGCCCCCGCGGACGTGGTGGCGATCGCACTCGCCGGCGGATTCGACGACGAGGAGGAGGATGACGACGATCAGCCGATCGACGTCGAGTCGACCGACGAGGACAAGGCCGACTCCGAGGAGTCGGGCGGAGGCGGACGTCGTCGTCGGCGACGACGGCGTCGACGAAGAGGTCGTGGTGGCGAGGCCGCGGAGGAGATCCCGGTGCCCACCGAACCGATCCGGGTCCATGCCCTGGCCAAGGAACTCGGCATCAAGAGCCGGGAGATCCTGGATGCGGTCGCCGAACGGATCGAGGAGCTCGAGTTGAAGGGGCATCAGTCCTCGATCCCCGCCGAATGGATCATCAAGGTCAAGGCGATCTTCGCACCACCGGCTCCGCCCGCCCCGCCCGAAGCGGCGAAGGACGATCAGGCCGACGGCGAGGGGGCCGCCGAAGCCGGCACGGAGGGCGACTCCGCCCCCGAAGGCGAGACCGTCGACGGAGAGGCTCCGAAGAAGAAGCGTCGCCGACGACGTCGCGGTGGCCGGAGAAGACGAGGCCGAGGCGGGTCGTCCGAGGACGGCATCGAGAACACCGAAGGCGGCGAGCCGTCGGCGGAGTCCGAGCCGACCGCCGAGGGCGACGACGCCGGGGCCGATCCGGTCGAGGACGTGGAGAAGATCATCGAGGCCGCCGCCGACGCCCCCGAGGCGAAGGTCGAGGAGGCCGTTGATGAAGAAGTCACCGAGGCCGAGGAGGCCGTCGAGGAGGATCCGCCGGCGGTGGTGGAGACCACCAAGCCGCCGACCAAGCCGAAACGACGCTCCCTCTACGGTGGACGATTCCAGCGCGTCGGGACGCCCTCCGCCCCGAATCGCGAGGATCTCTGAGTCGAACGGAACCTCCATGAGCAACCCGTCTCCACGGAATCCGCGACGCCTGATCGTGCTTGGCTCGACCGGGTCGATCGGCGTCTCGGCCCTCGAGGTGGTCGAGCACCTGGCCGGGACCGGGTCGAACGGCCCCCGATTCGAGGTGGTGGGACTCGCCGCCGGACGACGGGTCGATGAATTGCGGGATCAGTGCGATCGTTTCGGGGTGCGGGACGCCGCCATCGGTCTGGACTCCGTGGAGACCTCGGAGGGATCGTCCCTCCGACTCCGGTGCGGGGTGGAATCGGCGGTCGAGCTCGTCCGTGACGTCGCCGCCCCCGGGGACCTGGTGATCGCCGCGATGGTCGGGGCCGCGGGGATCCCCGCGGTGCTGGAGGCGATCGAACGCGGTTGCGACATCGCCCTCGCCAACAAGGAGACGCTGGTCGCGGCGGGTGCGATCGTCACCGCCGCCGCGGCCCGGAAGGGCGTCGAGATCATCCCCATCGACAGCGAACATGCGGCGGTCCACCAGTGCGTCAGGTCGGGAAGAGGTCCCGAGGAGATCTCGAGGATCGTGCTGACCGCTTCCGGAGGACCCTTCAGGACCTGGGATGCCGACCGCATCGAACGGGCCACGGTGAAGGAGGCGCTGGATCATCCGACCTGGAAGATGGGCCCGAAGGTGACGATCGACTCGGCCTCGATGATGAACAAGGGGCTCGAGCTCATCGAGGCCCACTGGCTGTTCGGCGTCGGCGCAGATCGACTCGATGCGATCGTCCACCCGCAATCCATCGTCCATTCGTTCGTCGAATTCCTCGACGGCTCCTCGGTCGCCCAGCTCTCCCCTCCGGACATGCGGATGCCCATCCAGTACGCGATGTGCCATCCCGAACGGGTTGCCGGGTGTGCTCCGAGCCTCGACTACACGACGCTTCGCGATCTGGTCTTCGAACCCCTCGATCATCGGAGGTTTCCGGCCCCCGGGCTGGCTCTGGAGGCCATCCGGGCGGGTGGAACCGCAGGGGCCGTCCTGAATGCGGCCAACGAGGCCGCCGTCGAGGCGTTTCTGGAGGAACGGATCGCGTTCGGCAGGATTCCGGAGCTGGTGAAGGCCGCCCTGGACACCATCGAGATCGTGGAGGCGGTGGATCTCGACGTGGTGCTGGACGCCGATCGACGAGCACGTGATCTCGTCGGGGAGCGTTCGGCATCCCTCGCCCGGGGTGATTGATCGATCGGCCGGCCGTCCGGGGACTATGCTTCCTCCGTCACGAAGCCCTTCCCGGAGGGGCTGGATCACGAGACAACAATCGGAAGCGGAAACCGCTCTTGGATCTCCTCGACACCGGCAGCAACATCATCCTGATCATTCTCGGCTTCGGGCTGCTCATCGCCCTGCACGAGCTCGGCCACTTCCTCGCCGCGCGGTGGGCGGGCATCCGGGCCGACGGCTTCGCGATCGGCATGGGTCCGGTGGTCGCCAGCTATCGAAGGGGCGTGGGCTTCCGGCTCGGCTCCTGCGACGAGGTGGTGAAGTCGAAAATCGGGAGGCTCCCGATCCAGCTCTCGGACAAGGAGCTCGAGGAGGCCGGTCTCGGCGAGACGGAGTATTCGCTCCGGCTTCTGCCCATCGGCGGATTCGTGAAGATGCTCGGCCAGGAGGATGCCAATCCCGGCGCGACCAGCGACGACCCCCGCAGCTTCAATCAGGCTCCGATCGGCAAGCGCATGGTGGTGATCAGCGCCGGCGTGATCATGAACATCATCACGGCGATCATCATGTTCGTGATCGCCTTCATGGTCGGCGTTCGATTCGAGGCTCCGATCATCGGTGACGTCGTCCCCGGATCACCGGCGGCGCTCGCGGTGCCGATCGGTGACGGAGACACGGATCCCGGACTGCAGGCCGGAGACCGGGTGGTCGGAATCGACGACCAGCGGACGCTGACGTTCTCCGACGTGATGATCGAATCGGCGATGAGCGTTCCCGGCCGGCCACTCACCGTCGAGGTGGAGCGTGAGGGGGCCTCCGGACCGCTGGCCTTCCGGATCGAACCGGAGTTCGATGACGGCACCAACATGCGGATGATGGGGGTTCTCCCCGCCTCCAGCGCGACCCTCGGCAGCGATCCCGCCCTGACGCCGTACCTCGGCGACATCGTCGGGGACGATGTCGCCCCCCGCCTGCTGGGAGCCACCATCAGCCGGGTCGGCGAGACGCCGATCGCGGACTGGAGCCGGTTCGAGACCGCGATCGACGATGCTCGGGGCGCGGACGTGCAGGTCACGTTCGAACCCATGACCACCAGCGGTGGTCCGGACCCGATCACCCTCTCCCTCGCGGCGAGTCCAGTGCTGGAGACGATTCCGGCCTCCGAGGACGGACTCCTGCCGGAACAGGGACTCCTCGGCCTCGTGCCGCTGGTCCGGATCGAGGACGTGCCCCAAGGCAGTCGGAACCAGGGGGTGTTCCAACGAGGCGACATCGTGCTTCGCATCGCGGATCTGACCGCACCCCGCATGAACGAGTTCCGGGCCGCGATCAAGGCCCGCCCCGGCAGCGATCTTCCACTGCTGGTCGAACGCGACGGCGAGGAAAAGGAGATCATCGCCTCCGTCGACGCCAACGGCATGGTCGGAGTCCTGCCCGGCTACGCCCTCGAGACCCCCACCACCGCCCGACCGATCGACACCGTGGCGGGAGCCTCCACCCCCATCGCGAGCCTGCGACTGCTTCCCGGAACCCGGGTGCTGGAGGTCGGTGGGCGGAGCATCGACAGCTGGAGCGGGATGAGAGCCGCGCTGCTCGCCTCGACCCGCGAGGCGGCGGATCGGGGCGAGGGTGCCACCGTGTCCATGGCCTACCGACTCCCCATCGAACTCGGTGAACCCACATCCGCCGAACTGACCCTCGATGCGGGACAGGTCGCGGAACTCCACGCACTTGGCTGGACCCCACCGCTGCCCGCCAACTGGTTCGAACCGATGCAGACCACCCTGAGCGCCGACGGCAACCCGCTGGAGGCGGTCGCGATGGGCTTCAGGCAGACCTGGAAGATGGTGGTCCTCACCTATCTGACCATCGATCGACTGATCGGCGGTTCGGTCAGCGTCAAGCAGCTCCACGGCCCCGTCGGCATCGTCCACATCGGCACCAAGGTCGCGGACCGAGGTTTGATGTACCTGGTGTTCTTCCTCGCGATGATCAGCGTGAATCTCGCGGTGCTGAACTTCCTGCCGCTGCCCATCGTGGATGGAGGGCTCTTCCTGTTCCTCGTGTACGAGAAGATCCGGGGCCGACCGCCGTCGGTCGCCTTCCAGAACGCCGCGGCCCTGATCGGACTCATGCTGATCGGCACCCTCTTCGTGGTGACCTTCTTCAACGACGTCATGAGGCTCACCGGTGGCGGATGAATCCTTCGACGGACCGGTCGCCCTGATCACCGGGGCCGGAGGAGGCATCGGACGGGCGACCTCCCGGATGCTGGCCGAGCAGGGTCATGCCGTGGCCCTGCTGGGAAGGACCGCTTCCACCCTCGAGGCCAGCGCCGAACAGCTCCCCCCCGAGACCCCCGCGCTGATCATCGAGGCCGACCTCGCCGACCCCGACGCCTGCGTCGATGCGATCGACGCGGTGACATCGAGATTCGGTCGACTCGACGTGATCGTCAACAATGCGGGCGTCGCTCCGCAGGTGTCCATCCAGGAGACCGACGCCCGCCTGGTGCGGGAGACGATCGATGCCAACCTCGTGGGCCCGATCGTCCTCGTCTCCAGCGCCTGGCCGCTGCTGGTGAAGACACGCGGCTGCGTGGTGAACATCTCCTCGATGGCCTCCATCGATCCGTTCCGAGGGTTCACCGCCTACGCGGCCAGCAAGTCCGGTCTGGATTCCCTGACCCGCTCGATCATGGCCGAGGCCGACGAGACGGGAATCCGTGCGTTCACGCTCAACCCCGGCATCGTCGAGACCTCCATGCTGCGATCGCTCTTCGACGAGTCGATGGTGCCCATGGGCACCGCGATGGAACCCGACGAGGTCGCGAACGAGATCCTGGCCTGCATCGAAGGCCGTCGGGACGAGAGGATCGGTCGCCCCCATCCCCTGCTTCCCGGCGAGTCCGACTCCCAGTCATGACCGAGACCGCAGCCCCGCATCTCGTCGTGGTCACCGGTGCCGCATCGGGCATCGGGCGAGCATGCGTCGACCTGCTGACGACCAGGGGATGTCGGGTGATCGCCCTGGACATCGACGAATCCGGGCTGCTCGCCCGGAAGGCCGAAGCATGGTCGGACGCGGACGTCCGCACGGTCGTCGCCGATCTTCGGGATCCTCGATCCGCGATCGAGGCGATCGAAGACCGGATCGAACCCGGAGACCGCATCGACTCCCTGCTCAACATCGCCGGGATCTATGAAGACACCGATCCCGGGAACTTCGATGCCGACCTCGCCGCCGACATCATCCGCGTCAACCTCGTGGCCCCCCATGCACTTTCCTTCGGTCTCTGGAACCGGTTCTCGGAGAATGCCTGCATCGTGAACGCAGGCTCCATGTCCATCAGTCGGTTCCTCACCGGCGCCTCCGCATACACCGCCAGCAAGGGGGGACTCGCCGCCCTGACCTTCTCCATGCAGGGCACCGCGGGCCGATCCGGCCCGCGGGTCTACTGCATCAACTTCGGTCGCGTGAGGACACCGATGATCGAGAGATACGTGTCGATGGAGACTCCCGCGGCCAGCCCGCAGGAGGCTGCGGAGGAGATCCTCGCCTGCATGACCGGAAGGAGGCGGGGCCGGGAGGGTCGCATGTACGACTTCGCCCCGTACGAGCACCAGAGGCGTTCATCGACGCCGTCGTAGGGCTCGATCGATGTCCCGCTTGGCTTCCTTCCGGGCGATGTCCTGACGCTTGTCCCCCTTCTTGCGGCCCTGCGCCACACCGATCAGGAGCTTGGCCCGGCCGTCCTTGAAGTAGATCTTCAGGGGAACCAGCGTCGCTCCCTCGCCATCCTGGGCCTTGGCGAGTTCGCGAATCTCCTTGCGGTGGGCGAGAAGAGGTCGGGTCCTGACCGGCTCGTGCTGTCGGTGGGAACCGGCGGGGGGATATTCGGCGACGTGAACTCCGTGGAGCCGAAGGGATGGAGGGTCGGTGTCCGCGCGAATCCATCCCTCGGCCAGGCTCGCCCGCCCCGCACGAATCGACTTGACCTCGGTGCCCAGCAGCTTGATGCCGCACTCGAGGGTGTCCCCGATGAGGTAGTCGTGCCGGGCCTTGCGGTTCTCAATCACCACGGCATCCGGATCGTCTTTTCTGCGTCCCTTGGCCATAAGTAGAGGCCGATCACGGTAGATCCCGCATGGGGGTGCCGCAAGCCGCTGATATCGTGGATCAATCGCATGAAGCGTCCGATAAATGGACGTTCCGGGAGTCCGAGATCAGGGTCCTCGAACCAACTTTGAGGCCCATTCAAGGAACATACGCCTTGTCCATGGCTCCGAATGGGATGAGAATGACACCAGGCGATTTTCGCCACCGTCCCCCTCCCCAGACAACAGGAAGACCAGATGGCTTTCATCAAGCACACCACTCTGATCGCAACGGCTCTCGCCCTGCCCGGGCTGATCGCCGTGGCCGACAACGACCGCAAGCCCGGCGTCGACCGGAACGGCCCCACCGTGCGGGACATCGTTCCGGACTTCTCCGATCAGGCTGGTTTTCAGCAGGCTCATCCCGGGACGGCGTTCAAGGAGAACCATGGTCGCATCGAGCGGGTCTTCGGCCGCGCATTCGGTGGTGGCGTCAACGCCGTCGATGCCGCTGGATCGTTCGTTCGCGAGCATGCCAGGGAACTCTGGGGACTCGAGCCCGAGCAGTACCTTCCCATCGGACCGTGGGGTGGCGGCCTGCACGCCCAGCCCCTGATGNTCGATCCGGCCACCGATGAACCGAAGTTCATGCTGATGGGCTACATCCCCCATGTGGGCGGCCTTCCGGTCTACGACTCCGCCCTCCGGGTGCTGGTCCGCAACGAGCCCGGCTTCCCGGTGGTCCTCGCCTCGGCCCAGATCCCCGATGTCGCCGGCTTCCAGGGACCAGCCGGCCCGGTCGTGATCGACGAGGCCGCCGCGACCGCCCAGCCTCGCATTCGCTACGCCGAAGCCGAGGTCAGCGGGCTGCGAAGCGTGGTCTTCGCCGGAGTCAACGGCGACACCCGCCCCGCCCGAGTCGGCACCGAGTTCATCCTCGAAGGCACCGACCAGCTCGGCCAGTACATGAAGTACCGCTTCATCACCGACCGGGCCACCGGCGAGATCATCTACGAGGACAACCAGATCCTCCACGCCGACGTCCAGGTCACGGTGAACGCCAACAAGACCAACGAGTTCTCCATGGAGTGCGGCATCGAATCCGCCTCCCCCCTCCCGCANGCCCGCGTCACCGTGGGCGGCAGCGTCTACTACGCCGACCGATTCGGCGTCGTCGACATCCCGAACGGCTCGGGCAGCGTCTCGGNCAGCGCCGAGTCCCGCACCCGCTGGTTCAACTGCGACGGCGGCCAGGGCGACACCAGCACCATCATCCCCGACGGTGGCACCGGCACCCTCACCCTCAACCAGGCCAACTCCAGCGACCAGCAGCGGGCCTGGTCCAACGCGGTCTACTTCGCCGAGGAAGTCCGAAACTTCACCCTCGACTACAACCCGAACTACCCCACGATCGCGAACCAGACCGACTTCACGATCAACACCGGCGTCTCGGGCACCTGCAACGCGTTCTACAACGGCAGCTCGATCAACTTCTACAACGCGGGTGGCTCGTGTGCGAACACCACCTTCGACGTGATCGTGCACCACGAGTACGGGCATCACCTCGTCGCGACCGCGGGCTCCGGCCAGAGCGAGTACGGCGAGGGCGCCGGCGACTCCGTCGGCGTGCTGATCACCGGTGATCCCCGGCTCGCGGTCGGCTTCTACCAGAACCAGTGCTCCAGCGGCATCCGCAACGCGGACAACACCTGCAGCTTCTCGGCCGGCGGCTGCTCGAGCTGCGGCAGTGCGATCCACACCTGCGGACAGCTCCTGTCCGGCATGGTGTGGGAGGTTCGTGAACAGCTGATCGCCGCCGGCAAGCCGGTCTCGATCATCAACGACATCTTCATCAACTCGATGCCGCTGCACAACGGCACGAGCATCAACGACAACATCACGATCGACTGGCTCACGCTGGACGACGACAACGGCAACATCTTCGACGGCACCCCGAACTACATCCAGATCAACGCCGGATGCACGATCAAGGGTGTCCCGGGACCGGACCTCGACTTCATCGCGTTCGACTTCCCCGACGGACTGCCGAACCAGATCGATCCGAACACCGGAGCCTCCTTCCCGGTGAACATCGAGGCCGTCTCGCTGGACCCGATTCCGGGCAGCGGCCGTCTGGTCTACCGGGTCGACGGCGGTGGCTGGAACACCATCCCCATGGACCAGGCCAGCCCGAACTCCTACCTCGCGTCCATTCCGGGCGCGGAGTGCGAGTCGATCGTCGACTTCTACGTNACCGCCCAGGCCGTGGGAGGCAGCACCTTCTCCAGCCCGGCCGACGCCCCGGTCAGCTCGTACTCGGCGATCAGCGCCAGCGAGTTGATCGTCGCCTACGCCAACGACTTCGAGTCTCAGTCGCTCGGCTGGTCGGTGGTCAACGATCCCACCCTGGCCGCCGGTGCATGGGAACGAGCCAACCCCACCGGGACCAGGACCCGTGGTGAAGCCGATCCCCCGTTCGACGGATCCTTCTGCTTCGTGACCGAGAACGGCGCCGGCAACTTCGACATCGATGACGGCTGCACCACCTTGATCTCGCCCGCGATCGACGCCACCGCGTCGGGCACCACCATCAGCTACGCTCGATGGTGGAGCAACGATGGTGACGGCGCCGGCGCCGACCCCAACAACGAGATCTTCTTCATCGACATCTCCGATGACGATGGCGCCTCGTGGGTCGCGCTGGAGACCGTCGGACCGGTCGCCCAGAGCAGCGGCGAGTGGTATCAGGTCAGCTTCCTGGTGTCCGACTTCGTCGAAAACACCGGCAACGTCCGGGTCCGGTTCCGTGCCTGCGACCTCGGCACTCCCTCGATCTCCGAGGCCGGCGTCGATGCCTTCGTGGTGGAAGCCGTGGAATGCGACGACACCACCCTGCCCGGAGACCTCAACGGAGACTGCGCCGTCAACGGCGGAGACCTCGGCATCCTGGTCTCGCTCTGGGGCGAGGCGGGCGGCATCGGGGACCTCGACGGCGACGGCATCGTCGGCGGCGGGGACATCGGGGTGATGCTCTCGTACTTCGGAACCTCCTGCCCCTGAGCAGGCGTCTCCTTCCAGCATGAATCCAGCGGGGGTCGCTTCGGCGACCCCCGCTTTTCATGATCCACCGTGGTTCGCGTCGTCCTCCGGCGACCTCACACCCCTCGAGTGGAGGGTTCCCAGATGAACTTGTGCAGCTGCAGCTGGAACCGGACCGGGAGCGAGTCCTCGAGGATCCACTCCGCAAGGGTGCGGGGTTCGATGCCGCGAGCCCCGGCGATCTCGAGCCCCTTCGCCTGAGGGAAGACCGGGCTGAACAGGACCGCTGCGGTCCGCTCCGCAAGGCGGTTCTCCATCACCTTTCGTCTCGCCCACTCGTAGTCGCCGCGGTCGCCGATCACGCACTTCACCTCGTGGTGCGGCTGCAGGGCCTCGAGATTCGATTCCAGGTTGCGATCGCTCTCACCGCTCGAAGGCGCCTTGAGATCCATGATCACCACGGTTCGAGGATCGCAGGCGGTGATGTCGCAGGCGCCCGAGGTCTCGATCAGGACGGTGCGTCCGGCATCGAGCAGACGGCGCTCGAGGACATGCACCGTCTTCTGAAGGAGGGGCTCCCCCCCGGTCAGCTCCACCACCGGGCAGTCGATGGCGAGGACCTCCCCGAGAACCTCCTCGAGGTCCCGACGGATCCCTTCGCGGAAGGCGTACTCGGTGTCGCACCAGGCACACCGCAGATGACATCCGGCGAGCCTCACGAAGATGCATGGCTCCCCGGCCCAGGTCGACTCCCCCTGGATCGAATGGAAGACCTCATTGATCCGGAGCACCCCCGTCTCCTCGAGGGAGCCGGTGCGGAGGGCGGAATCATGGTCCGAATCGGTCATGACACCATCCTAAGGGGGCACCTCCTGGAATGGCTCGACAGACCACGGGGCCGCTGTATACTTCTCGATCCTCCGTGGCACCCCGCGGAGTCCGTCGCCCAGATGGCGGAATTGGCAGACGCGCCAGCTTGAGGTGCTGGTGGGAGTAAAATCCCGTGGAGGTTCGAGTCCTCTTCTGGGCATTCAAAGCCCCGCCCCGACCTCGGTGGCGGGGCTTTTTCTTCNGGCCCGCCACGGCCGTGAACCCTCACCAGACCCAGCCCTCGACGATCGCCTCGGCGACCGGAGGCCCCTGCCATGGATCCAGGGTGAGCAGCAGGGCGTCCAGGTCGTCCCCNCCGGCATCCGCGATGCANCGATCGGCGATCGGATCCGAGACCCGGAGGCCCCACTCATCGACGGCCCGGTCCAGGATCCGTTCTCGTCGCTCCCGATTGGCATCGGTGCGACCCTTGTAGCCCCGGGCGGGATCACCACCCCGCTTCAGCACCGAGGCGGGACACCCCTCGACGACGACGACCTTCGAATCCCGGGGACCGGCCATCGGCTCGACCCGGACCCCCTCCGCGATCAGAGGGGCGAGAATCTCCACCATCACCGTCCAGGTCTGCTTGAAGACCCGCAGGTTCATGGACGCCAGAGGTGTGGCCGAGGCCCGATCCGTCCACCGCTTCGGTTCCTTCCGAATGATCCGGCGGACCCCGCGTCGCCATTCCCGGGGATTCGGAAACGACGCCAGCCATTCAAGCGACGATGACCAGTTCACGTCCACGCCACACGCCTCGAGGGTCGCGATCGGAATCCCGAAGGGGGCGTCGATCAGCCAGAGATGCCTTTCGTTCGACTCGTCTCGAAGGCCGGCGAGGATCTGGCGTCGCAGATCGCCTCGGTCCACGCACTGAAGCTCCTGAACCGGTTGGTCCGGACGACGAGTCGCGATCCGGATGCCCGACCCCCCGGAGGTCGCGCCGGAGAAGTCGACTCCGTGACGAATGATGCCCGAAACGCTGTTCATGGAGTCGATCGCACCGACGGGGCCGCTCAGTTCATCCGTCCGCAGCGACCGGCGTCGACGCCGCAGGGGCAGCAGCCGCCCACCGGGGCCTGGGGGGCGACTCCGGCTCCGGTGGAGACCCCGAAGACGCTCTGGCGTCGGCGGAAGGTCCGCCCACGACCTTCGGGATCCTCGACCGGGGCGTCGGCCTCGGCCATGGAACGGAGCAGCGAGATCACCTCGCCGTCCTGCTCGCTCTCGTATTCGTAGATCGGCATGAAACCTCCGAGGTCGGATCCTACGCGGAACGGCTCGAGCGACGACGCCCGCCGCCTCGCGCGGAGCCCTGC
Organism: Phycisphaerae bacterium; assembly: GCA_002709295.1. GTDB lineage: Bacteria > Planctomycetota > Phycisphaerae > Phycisphaerales > SM1A02. The sequence continues at coordinate 62,792 of PAQL01000021.1, forward strand.
TTCCTTCTCGTTGCCGATCCCGTTCCGGTCCTCGAGTGGGATCCCTTCCCCGGCGGGGTCGACTTGCCGGAGGCGGCTCGACGAAGGGCCCCGAGTTCCCCGGGGGTCAGTTCCCGCCATTCGCCGACCGCGAGGCCCTTCAGCTTGAGGGGGCCCATCTGGACGCGACGAAGCTTTCGAACCGGATGATCGACCCGATCCATGACCCGGCGAATCTGTCGGTTGCGGCCCTCACGAAGTGCGATGTAGAGCCGGGTGCGATCGCGATCCCGTTTCAGGACCACGAGATCGCTCTCGGCGGTGCGGCTCGCCTCGCCGGTCCTGCGGTCGACGAGATAGAGGCCCTTCCTGACCTTCTCGATCTCCTCGTCGTCGAGCCGACCGCGGACCGTGACGTCGTAGCCCTTGTGCACCCCGTAACGCGGATGCGTGAGTCGATTCGCCAGTTCGCCGTCATCGGTGAGCAGAAGAAGCCCCGAACTGTCGAGGTCGAGTCGTCCCACCGAGAACAGACGCGATCCCGAGGGATGCTTCACCAGATCGAGGGCCAGCTTGCGGCCCTGCGGATCCCGGGAGGTGCAGACATAGCCCTTGGGCTTGAACAACATGATGTAGTGGTTGCGGCGTCGCTTCTCGACCCGGCGGCCGTTGACCCTGACATCATCACCGTCGGGGTCGACGAAGCATGGAAGATCCTGGACGACCTTCCCATTCACCGTCACCGCTCCCTCCTCCACAAGGGCCTCGCTGGCCCTCCGGGAGGCGATTCCGGCATCCGCCAGCATGCGCTGAATGCGGATTCGAGACGGTTCCGATGATTTCCCTCGGTCGTGACGACGCTGCATTCCGATCATTCTACAGTCAGGACCCACCCGCCCCAGCAGGAGGCCATGAACCCATGCTTCGACAGATCCGCCAATCCATCGAATGGGTCAGGCTGGCGGTCACCCAGCCGATCGGCCAGCTGACCGCCATGCAGGCCTCGATCCGCCGCTGGTTCGAGGTCCTGCGGTACTGCGCCCGGCATCTGGGCGAGGACCAGGCGCCGGTGCTCGCCGCCGCCCTGGCCTTCCGAGTGCTCTTCGGCCTGGTGCCCGTCCTGGTGGTGGTGACGGTGGTGAGCCGGAGCGTGCTTCAGGAGGGCTTTCCCTCCTTCGTCCGCTCGATCATCGAACGACTGGGACTGGGTTCGGTCAGTCTTGCCGCGGATACCGACGGGCAGGCATCCAACCTCGGAACCTGGATGGAGGGACTGGTCGCCAATGCCAGCCACGTGAACCTGTCGGCTCTCGGCTGGGTCGGATTCGGCGTCGTCATCTTCAGTGCACTCTGGGTCCTCGTCACCATCGAGGATGGATTCAACCGGATCTACCGCGCCCCCCGGGGACGCTCGTGGTTGAAGAGGCTGATGGTGTACTGGTTCCTGCTGACCTTTCCGGCGGCCCTCGGCGGCGCGCTGCCCTACTTCACGGGCGGGGTCTCCTCGATCAAGTCCGGTCTGCCGGACTGGGCGTGGCTGAGCACCGTGATCGACATCGGTGCGGGCGGACTCTTCACCTGGATCCTCCTGCTGATGGCGTATCTCTGGGTTCCCAACACCAGGGTCGAGTTGAAACCCGCCATGGCCGGTGCCCTGGTCGCGGCGATCCTCATCGAGGCGGCCAAGCACCTCCTCGGCATCTACACCACCCATGCCCTGACGCTCAACAAGCTCTACGGATCACTCGGTCTCATCCCGCTGTTCATGTTCTGGATGTATCTGATGTGGATGTTCGTCCTCTTCGGGCTGGAGATCTCCGCGATCATCCAGACCCTGCGGGGACGNGGGGTCGAGGTCCTGGCCTCCGGCGGTGGCGAGGCGCGACTGGTGTCCCCGTCGATCGCGATCGAGATCGTGAGGAAGGTCGCCGGAGGATTCGAAGCCGGTCGACCCGTGACCCAGGAGGATCTGGCCAAGGAGCTGGCCATCGAACCGGAACTGACCCGACGCCTCGTCGACCGACTCGCCGAGAAGCAGATCCTGGCCAGACTGGATCCTCCCGATCGAATCACCCTCGCNANGCCGGAGAACGCGATCGACCTCGACCAGGTCCTCGAGATCGGTCTGGAGCTGGCGGATGGACCGACCGGCACCTCCGATCCGATCCTCGATCGACTCCGGGATGCTCAGAAGACCGCCCTGAAGGGCCTTCATCTGACGGATGCCCGGCCTGCGGCGGTCGAGAAGGTGGATGCCGGACCGGCCTGATTGCCGGTCCATTCTCACGAAGCATCCCGATCGTGACCGATTCGAAAGATCGGCGAAGGATGTTCATTCTCGATGGAAGGACGTGGTGGAACCCACGTCGATGACCGCGGCGGCGGCCCGGTCGGACCGAATCACGCCCCTCGAGCCTCGTGTGGGGAGGGTTCCAGACTGCCCCTGGTCGGAGACCTCGATGGCATCGAACGACCAGCATGAGGATCGCTCCGATCCGGACCCGATCGAATCGGTGACCGGTCTGGATGCCGTCTGNTCATCCATCGGGCCCGGTCGAACGGATGCAGTCGACGACACCCCACCGACGATCAGACCGTACGATCCGCTGACGAGGCCCCCCGCGACGTCGAGGGACCTCGAGCGACGCCTGCCCATCGCGGGAGTGGAACCCATGCCCATGAGCGAATCCGAACCGAATCGATCCGAGCGTCCCGGGAACACCGACGACGTCGCCGATCCGACCGCCGATCGCCTTCGTGACGAACTCCGGCTCGGAGCCCGCATGATCGAGGCTCTCGAAAATCAGATCGGAAGGGCCGAACGTCTGATCAGGCTCGAGGAACAGGCATCGACGAGACTCTCCGATCGAATGCACGCGACGGATTCGGTGGACACCCGCCTGGAGGAGATCGAGGCCACGCTCAGCACCATCGAGCGACGACTCGATCGCCAGGCCTCCACCCGGCAGCCCGGCACTCCCCGGAGCGGAAGTCTCTCGATCGGCACGGACCACGAACCCGCCGGATCCGATTCCGCCGATCACGAGGTGCTGGAACGCGCCCGATCGATCCGAGGAGAACTGCGACGCGAACTCGAGGCGATCTGCAGCGCGACCGCCTCCCTCGCGGAGGTCGTGGAACAGGCCGGGCGGACCGAACAGCTGCTCAGGGGCACGCTGGAGGCCGCTGGCGGGGTGGGATCCGAATCAGGCTCACCGAAGTGGAGCGTCTCCTCGATCCTCCGGCGGCTGGCCGAGGAATTCGATCTTCAGGCCGGAACCACGGATGCCGCGACGGGCGACGGGACGGCGGAGAGAAGATCGAATCTCGTCGTGGAGGTCGATGCGACCAACGAGACGGTTGCATCATCCCTTGGATCCCAGAAGGAATCCCCGTCCGGAACCTCGACCTCGGCCTGAACGGATTCAGTATCGGAAGATGTCCCCGTGGGCGATGGGAAGGGACGCGGCGGCTCGTTCGTGACGAAGCCATGCCTTCTCCAGCCGCTCCACATCTCCGAAGACGGCCTCGAACTCCTCCAGCGGGTCGGGCTCCCCTCCTGCCGACGCCTTCACCTTCGCATCGGCGTCGGCGATCTCCATCTTCGAGATCGCGACCAGAGGCTTGTTGAGGCGGTCCAGGAACCGACGAAGTTCGACCGGACGATGACGTGCAAGCCAGCTGCAGAAGGCCGCGCTGGTCGCATAGTTGGCATGGGTGACTCCCCGGCCCGCGGAGAACTCCTTCTCCCGGATCAGATCCTTCAATCCGGGGACCCGGTCCTTTCGGAGCAGCTCGCGGAAGTCCTTCGTCCGACCGTTCTCGGGTCGCATCGGGCCGAATCGTCGGCTGGCCTCGGCGGGTTCGAAGCTTCCGGCCAGACCCTCGAGCAGCCACATCGGTTGTCGACTGGTGGCAGGTGCCACTCCGTGATGGTGCAGAAGCATGTGGGTGGCTTCATGCACGACCACCGATGCGTCGGCCTGGACCACGAAACGGTTCATCTGCCTGCGGATCCGGGAATCCCCGGTTTCCGACGATTCCTGTTCGCCGTTCTCCACCCGGTCGACGACTCTCCGCACCTCGGGATGATCTGCGGCGGTGTGGTAGACGAGATGTACGGAGACCGGTGCGAAGTAGCCCGCCAGCCAGTTCGCATGAACCTTGTCGTGGCGGAACGCAAAGCGGAGGAAGTCCGCCCGATCCGCGAAGGCGATGACCAGATGTCGATGGCCCGCGGACTTCCTGACATCGAGCTNGTACCCGAGGGCCTTGCAGAAGCTCTCCACCTCGTGGTGGGTGCGTTCGAGAAGCTGGCCGTGTTCGGCGATGGTCTCCTGATCAAGGTCCGACAGGATCTCGAATCGACTGGTCCGGTGTCGTTCCAGAGAGGGGAAATCGTCACGGATCCGCCTGACCGATGCCTCATGCCGCGGCTCGAGACTCCCGTCGATTCGAATCTCCCGCGGCGGTCCGGCGGGGGCCTCGGAGACCGGATCACCCTGGAACCGCAGACCACCGGCGATGATCAACAGCAGCAGAAAGGCACTTCGCATGCTGGATCGGTCGACCTTTTCCCGCACCTGATTCAGGCGATCCGGNCATCCACCCCGGCATCGGGTTCAAGTGCGCAGGTCTTCGGTCCGATACGTCGGTTGGTGAAACTCTCGCGACGATTCCTGCTGGGAGCCATTCCCGGCCTGGTGCTCCTCCCGGGCATCGACCCACCCGTCCAGCCAGGTCGCTGGACGGACGCCGCTGCGCCCCGGGTCGCGGTCGCGGCAGCCACGCCGGCGAAGGCTCGCGACGCGCTGACGTTGATCGGAGGCTTCACGGACCGCCTCGAGGCCACGGCTTCGGTCCAGGTCCGGGATTCCCGCCGGGGCTGGCTGCCGGTCGGGACATCACTGCTGGAACCCCGTGCCGAGTCGATCGTGGTTCCGCTCGACGAGGACCGGCTTCTGGTGATCGGCGGCTGGTCGGGTCAGCTCCCCAACCAGCGACGATGGAGTCGAACCGCCGAGATCTGCGAACCTCATCGGCCCGACCGTCGCAGAGAGACCTCGCCTCCCTTCGGAGGATCGAATAGGTCTCTGGAAGGCGTGGCCGCCACCCGGATGTCGGATGGCCGGGTCCTCGCCGTCCTCGACGATCGTCTCGCGATCTTCGATCCCGAACAGGAATCGTGGACGACCGGCTCCGGCCCGGTCGCCTCGCGTCGAGGGGCGCGATTGCTCGCCCTGGGCCCGAGGAATCCCGAGGATCACATCGATTCCGTCCTCGTCGTCGGCGGACATGAACCCGGCCGACCGTCGATCGAGATCATCGACATCCATCGGAATGGCCCACCGACCGCCGAGACGTGGTCGGATGATCCCCTGCCCGCGGTGCGCGATGTCGCTCTCGCGCGATCCGGGCGTTCCGAGGTGATCGTGGTCGGAGGACTGATCGGACGACGATCGACCCCCCTCACCTGGCGACTCGACCTTGGGAACCGAACGGTCGGAGCAGGCCCGAAGCTCGCCGATCCCGACGGCGTCACCGGAGCCCGACTCATCCCCCGCGGTTCACGATTCCTCCTGCTGGGCGGTGAATCCCGGACCCCGGGAGGGCCGAGACCGACTCGAGGCATGGTGCTCCACCCGGCATCGAACCGGGTGATCCTCCTGCCCGAGTCGCCACACCCGGCGGTGAGAGCCATGGTCAGCGCGGACTCCGGAGGCTATCTGGTCACCGGCGGGTACCGCTTCGATGCATCGGCCTCCGTGGGTTCCCGAACCAGCGTGCTCGAGACCGCGGACCTCCTCACGATTCCGACCATCGCCGTCGCCGACTGAGCCCCTCACAATCCGCAGGATCCCTCCCAACCGGCCCCCTCGGACCGACCGGTCGTACATTCGACTGGACTTTCGATCCTGCGAATCGGACCTCTGAAGCATGAGCAACCATGCCACGGACGTCGTTCTCGAGGAACGCTCCCGAACCGCCGGCCACGTCGGTGAGTTCTCCGGCGAAAACACCGACGCGGAGTTCCGCTTCGGACCGGATGCGATCTACATCCGACCGAATGGTCCTGGAATCGACGGCCAGGCGGCGACCTCGATCATCAGCGAACTCCGGGTCGAGATCTCCGGCCGCCGTCAACCGCCCGGGAGAGTCCTTCTGGACCTGGAGTGCCTTCTCGTGCCCTCCAGCATGGCCATCGGCCTGCTTCTGGAGATGTCGAAAATCGCCTCCAGCGTCGATGCGACGCTGGAAGTCGCCGCGGAAACGAGATTCCGAGAGATACTCGGGATGCTCAGGCTGGATGGGCGGTATACGATGGTTTCAGGCGGGCGTCGTCTCGCCGAGTCCATCCGGTAGAGACCGGTCGGGGCCTGATTGCCCCCTCCCCTTCAGCTGCCATCCACATGTCCCGATCTCCGTTTCCTTCATCCAGATCCCTCACCGCCGGCCGGTTCATCGGCCTCGTGGCGATCACGTCCGCTCTTCTGTTCTCCGCGGGCTGCTATCGGCACGTGGTCGGCACCAAGAACGCCCCTGGATACACGGGAACGGTCTACGAGCCCAATGTCGAGGAGGGCAATGAAACCCTCTTCCAGACCAGGACGGTCACCCCCAAGGGTTCCTATTACGTCGACTAGCCCCTCACCCCGGCCCCGCCACGATGCGATGCCGGCTCAGACCATCGAGATCAACCACCATGGGTATCGAAGCCGCCCTTCCAACCGACAGTCTCCTGACCACCCAGTTCCACCGCGTGGCCAACTGGGCGAGGCGGTCGAGCGTCTGGCCGATGCCCTTTGCCACCGCCTGCTGCGGCATCGAACTGATGGCCACCGCGTGCAGTCGATTCGATCTCGCCCGATTCGGTGCCGAGGTCATGAGGTTCAGTCCCCGTCAGAGCGACCTGATGATCGTGGCGGGCCGGATCTCGGTGAAGATGCTGCCGGTGCTCCAGCGCATCTACATGCAGATGGCCGAGCCGAAGTGGGTCATCTCGATGGGCGCCTGTGCATCGACCGGCGGGGTCTTCGACACCTATGCCGTGGTCCAGGGCGTCGATCAGTTCATCCCGGTCGATGTCTACGTGCCCGGCTGCCCCCCGCGTCCCGAGATGCTGATCGAGGGGATCATGGCGATCCAGCGGATCATCGACAACGACAATCTCCCCCGTGATCCCGACGGCAAGCGACTTCCCCTTGAAATCGCCGTCCAGCCGAACTTCCAGCCGGCCCCTCAGCCCGTGGACGTCTCCATCGGGGCGAGCTGAGCCGGACACCCCGGAATCCCACTCACCTCGCCGGACCGTGGCGAAGCCCGCAATCGGGCCCGACATGAATCAGCATCCGATCAGCACGACCCGCACTCACCCCGAACATGGGACGAGTCCCGCGTTCCTGCGCCCTGACGGACAACGACGACGATCGCCCTCCCGTCCTTCCGCACGCTCGAGGCCCTCGTGATGCGAGGCGCCTTGGCAAGAGGGATCATGGACGTCATCGCGGGAATCGCGGGGGCGTTTCGCATCGTCCCGCGACTCGATCCCGATGCCATCATGAAGGCCGCGGGGATCTCCCCGGATGATGATCCGCGAGCCGTCGAGCCGCTGACCGCGATGTGCGATTCCATCAAGGGCGATCTCGTGCTCGCTCCGCGCGGCCGATGGCTGCTCGCGACCAGACTGGTGGAGATCATCCGGCAGCGAGGTCTTCTTCTCGAGCGTGATGCTGCCGGAGACCTTCCCGCGGTTCCCGATTCGTCGCCGCCCATCGTGGTCACGGGATTCCCTCGCTCGGGGACCACGCTGTCCCACCGGATCCTCGCCCTCGCCACGGACGCCCGATCCCCACGATGGTGCGAACTGATGCAGCCCTCCCTGGATCCGGGGTCGAGGATCGAGACGGCCCGTCGTCGAAGACTGGACCGGCACCGGACGATCATCCGGTTGATGCAGGCCCTCGCCCCCGATCTCCGGCACATCCACGAACTCGTCGCCGACGGACCGGAGGAATGCACGCACCTCCACGAGCTTGCGCTGGACAGCGAGTCCTTCGCCCTGCTCGGCCCCGTCGAGCACTACCGAGACTGGATCGATTCCCGCGACGACGAACGTCGCCGGGAGCGTTATGAATGGCAGGACCGCTGCATGCGCGCCATCCACGCCGATCGTCCCCCGAGCCTCCGGGGCGAACGATGGGTGCTCAAGGCGCCGCAGCATCTCTGCCAGCTGGATGATCTTCTGGCTCGATTCCCCGGCGCCCTCGTGGTCAGGATGCACCGGGATCCGATCACCTGCATGGCATCGACCGGCAGTCTGGTGGCCTGCGCATCGCGGATACCGACCCGCGGCCTCCCACCCGGCCTTGGAGAGGATCTGCTCGAGATCTTCATCGAGTGGCAGGCCCGTGGCGATGAAGCGATGGACAGGCATGGCGATCGCATCCTCGAGATGCACTACGAGGATCTCGTCGCGGACCCCGTGGCGTTCGTGGAGAGGGTGCACGAGGCGGCGGGCATCCCCGCCGAGGGTGAACACCTGGATCGCGTGCGAGGACATCTGCAGCGACGCCCGAGACATCACTTCGGACGACATCGATATTCGATCGAGGACTACGGACTGGACGAAGGCGAGGCCCGGGAGAGACTCGCGGCCCACATCGACCGCGTCAGGTCGATCCCCCGGCTCGGCGGGCATCCCGTCGGCTGACGGCCGCCATCAGGTTCCGAAACGGATCCTGCCCTCGGCATCGAGATCCATGGCGGGATTCCAGGCCACCTCCCACGCGAAACCGTCCGGGTCGGCGAAGTAGCCGCGCACCCCGCCCCATGGAGGAGGCGATGCCGCGCGGGTGATGGTCCCACCGGCACGTTCGGCTCGATCGAGCAGACGCTGCACATCGGATTCGTCACGCACGTTCCGGGACAGCGAGAAACCCAGACCCGATGCCGCCGGGGCAGGCTCCACACCGGCATCCTCGGCGAGGGCCGATCGCGGAAACAGTGCGAGGACCTGGCCTCCGAGATCGTAGAAGGCGACATGCTCGTCGCTTCGAGCATGCTCCCGGAGACCGATCCCGGCATAGAAGGCACGGCTCCTCGCGAGGTCGGCGACCCCGAGGGTGACGAATGAGATGCACGGTCCGGGCCCGTTGTCGTGTTCGCTCATGTCCGGATGGTAGAGGCGAACAGGTCGTCTCACTCGAGCGAGTCGACCCAATCCCGAATGCGAGCCACACCATCCCGGATCTGATCGTCGCTGCAGGCGAAGCTGATCCGGATGTGCGAACGGGCGATCTCCCCGAAATCGTCTCCGGGCACCACCGCGACCTCCTTCTCCTCCAGCAGGGCCTCGGCGAAGGTCCCCGCCGAATCGATGGCCCGGCCGCCGGGCGAGGTCCGGCCGAAGCATCCGGAGATGTCGGGAAACGCGTAGAAGGCGCCGGAGGGCGGCACCACCCGGAAGCGATCGATCCCGGACAGCAGCTCGGCGACCAGACGCGCCCGCTCGGCGAAGACCTCACGCATGGCCCCGCTCCGCACCGGCTGGTCCTCGAGCGCCTTGACCGCCGCGGGCATCAGGAAGGTCGGAATGCCGCTGGTCATCTGACTCTGAAGTCTGGTCATGCCCTTCGCCAGCACACCGTCACCGCCAGGAGCCACGGCCCAGCCGATCCGCCACCCGGTCATCGCCATCGACTTGCTGAGCCCGTTGAGAGTCACGGTCCGATCCGCCAGTTCAGGCATCGAGCCTGGACTGAAGGGGGCGGCCGCCGGATCGACCTCGGGATAGATCAGATCCTCGTAGATCTCATCCGAGACCAGCACCGCATCGGGATGGTCGGCGACGACCTCAGCCAGCGCGGCCAGCTCGTCCGGGGAATAGGTGACCCCGGTCGGATTGGAGGGACTGTTGAGGATCACCGCCGCGGTCCGCTCGGTGAGGCAGGCCTTCAATCCTTCGGGCGTCGCCTTGAACCCCTGTTCGATGCCCGCGGCACATTCGACCACCGAACCACCGGCGAGCTCCACCATCGGGCGATAGCTCAACCATGCCGGGGTGATGATCACGACCTCGTCGCCGGGATCGACCAGGCACTGCATGGCCTCGAAGGCCGCATGCTTGGCACCCACCGTCACCACGACGTCCGCGGCCTCGCAGTCGATGCCGTTGTGCTCGCGCATCCTCGCCGCGACAGCGGCACGGAGTTCGGGACTTCCGGGCGTCGGCGCGTACTTGGTCGCCCCGGACTGCAGAGCCTCCCAGGCCGCCTGCTTGACCTCCTCGGGGGTGTCGAAATCCGGTTCACCCGCCCCGAAACCGATCACGTCGCGGCCCTCGGCCCGAAGGGCCTTGGCCCGGGCCGTCACGGCGAGAGTCGCCGAACCTCTCAGCGATCCGACTCTGGTGGAGATCCTCATGGCGGAGTAGCCTAGCGACCTCGAACCAGCCCCAGCGGAACCGACAGCATGTCCATCAAGCTTCTTGGAATTTCCGGCAGCACTCGCACCGCCTCTCTGAATCGAAGGCTCCTTCGAGCCTGTCTTCACCGAGCCGAGGCCGAGGGCGCGGAGACGACCCTGATCGATCTCAGGGCACTCGACATCCCGCTCTACGACGGCGATCTCGAGGAGGCTTCCGGTCTCCCCGCGGGAGCTCGCGAACTCCGCAATCGACTGATCGAGGCGGACGGACTTCTGATCGCCAGCCCCGAATACAACGGCTCCTTCTCCGCGGTCCTCAAGAACGCGATCGACTGGACGACCCGACCCGATTCGGAACGTCCGGACGACCCCTCGCTGGTCGCCTGGCGGGGCCGGGTCGCGGGGTTGATCTCCGCGACCCCGGGCGGGATGGGTGGCATCCGAGGCCTCATCCAGCTCCGCACCGTCCTCTCCGGGATCGGGGTCCACGTGATCCCGACCCAGCTGGGGGTCGGGACGGCCCACGAGGTCGTGACCGAGGACGGGACCATCGAACACGACGGCTGGAGGGATCGGGTCGCCGGACTCGTGGACGAGGTCGTCTCCACCGCGAATCGCCTGAAGGCGGATTGACGAGCACGCTCTCACCGGGTCGCTCGCTGGTACCATTTCCGCCATGCATTACGAAACACATGCCTCGCTGGTCGAGGAGCTCGAGGCGCGGATCTTGACCATCCGTGACTCTCTTTGACTACGACACCAAGGCATCCAGGCGTGAATCCCTCCAGGGGGAGATGAATGCGGACGGCTTCTGGAACGACCAGGAGGCCGCCCAGAAGGTCATCGCGAGTTTCAAGCTGGTCAAGGCGCAGATCGAACCCCTCGAGGAGATGATCGAGAAGCTCGAGGAGGCCAAGGTGGGTCTTGAACTCGCCAAGGAGGCCGACGACCGCGAACTCCTCGAGGAGGCCGATGAACAGCTCTTCCAGGTCGACCGGGGCATGGAGAAGGTCGAGCTCCAGTCGCTGCTGTCCGGTCCCCACGATCACCGCAACTGCTTCGTCGCGATCCAGGCCGGAGACGGCGGCAACGATGCCGACGATTTCGCGGAGATCGTCGATCGCATGTACCTGTACTACTGGGAGCAGCAGGGCTGGAAGATCGAGGAGGTCAGCCGGACCCACGGCACCGAGGTCGGCATCAACGAGGTGTCGTACCACGTCAAGGGTCCCTACGCCTTCGGCTACATGAACTGCGAACGCGGCACCCATCGGCTGGCCCGGGTCAGTCCCTTCAACGCCCAGGGCAAGCGGCAGACGAGCTTCGTCACCGTGGACGTGACTCCGGAGTTCGAGGAGACGGATCTCGACATCCCCGACAACGACCTCGAGATGACCTTCTTCGCACGTTCCAGCGGCCCCGGCGGTCAGAACGTGAACAAGGTCGCCTCCGCGGTCCGCATCGTCCACAAGCCGACCGGCCTCATGGTGGTGGCGTCCACCTTCCGCGACCAGCCCCAGAACAAGCGGCAGGCGCTGCAGGTCCTCACCGCCAAGCTCGAGCAGCTCGAGGAGGAGAAACGACAGGCCGAGCTGGATGCGGCCACCGGCGGCAAGGTCGATCGTGGATGGGGAACGCAGATCCGTTCCTACGTCCTGTACGACAACCGTGTGAAGGACCACCGGACCGGGCACGAGGCGGGCAACCCGCAGACCGTCCTTGATGGTGCGCTCCAGCCGTTCATCGATGCGGAACTGCGACGCCGGCGGACCGAACGTGACCGGGAGGAATGACCCCCCGACCGCGGCCGGGCCCGCGCTGCGGGTCGTCGGCCTCGAACGACGGCATCCCGGAGGTGCCGGTGTCGGCCCCCTCGACCTCGAACTCCGGACCGGCGGACTCCTCGCCGTGCTCGGCCCGTCCGGTTGCGGCAAGAGCACGCTGCTCCGCGTGCTCGCCGGACTTGAACCGGCGGATGCGGGCTCGATCACCGTGGACGGCCGGACCGTCGACCGCGACCCGCCGGGTCGCCGGTCGATCGGACTCGTGGAACAGCATCTTCCGCTCTACGATCACCTCGATGTCCGAGGCAACGTCGACATGGCCGTCTCCGGCCTCGAGCTGGACAAGGCGGAACGCCGGTCGCGGGTGACCGAGGCCCTCGGGATCGCCGGCGCGGATTCCATCGCCTCGAACAAGGCCGCCCTCCTCTCCGGTGGAGAGCGGGCCCGAACCTGCCTTGCCCGACTCCTCGCCAGAAGACCCGCGGTCGCCCTGCTGGACGAACCGTTCTCCGGACTCGACCGGGATCTCCGGGATCGGGTTCGAGGCGAGACCCTGCGGTCGCTGGCATCCGCGGGCGTGGCGACGATCATGGTCACCCACGACGATCGGGATCTCGATCCCGGCGGCGACCTCCTCGAACTCGACTCCAAGGGCCGAGCGATCGGCTGACTCCAGGAGTTCCTCGATGCCCGGCCCCAGGCACATCCACGCTCCCGGCATGGAACCACCCCTCGAAGAGGCTCGGCCGGCCATGGACCTCGGTCCGGCGATCTGTGCCGACGACGAGGAGGCCCGCGCCCGTGAATGGCTGCTGACCAACGGCCGTGGCGGCTATGCCTGCGGATCGGTCGCCGGCGTGCTCGATCGCCGATATCACGCGTTCCTCGCGGCGGCCATCGAACCTCCCGACACCAGGTACGTGGTGCTGGCGAAACTCGATGAACGGCTGGTCGACTTCTGGAGCGAGGATCGGGAACGCCTCGTGGACCGGGACCCCGAGGACGACCCTCGAGCCGACGACTGCAACCTGACCAGCGACGTCTGGGCCGAGGGCGGGCTCTCGGGATTCGGACATCGTCATCTCGTTCGGTGCCGGATGATCGACGGAGCGATCGAGCACACCTGGCTGGTGGGCCGGACCCGACTCTCCCGCCGCATGGTGATGCCCCATGGCCATGACGCGATCGTGGTCGAATACCACCTCGAGGCCACCGATCGTCCGGTGGAACTCGCGGTCAAGAGCATCGGCTCCAACCGCCGTGCCGATCTGCTCGCCCCCGGGGCCCGGTGGATGCCCGCCCCGGAGGCAGGCACCGACGACGAACGGCGTTTCCGCCTCCCCGGTGACGACCGGTCCGGAGCCGAGATCCCGATCGCGATCAGGATCGGCGGTGGCCGCTTCGAACCCCTCGGCGAGGAGCCCTTCCCCTGGTATCGCGGGTATCGACTGGAGACCGAGGCGCGGCGTGGCTACGACGACATCGATGATCACGTCGAACTGACCGAAGTCCGTGCATCGCTGGACACCGGCGACGTCCTCCGAATCGAGGTCGCCGCCGGGGTTGGTGTCGATCATGACTTCCGAGGTCGGAATCCCTTCGACGAGGAGAGGGAGCGACGGGCCCGACTCCTCGAGCAGGCCCGGGTCGCCGAGGACTCCCCACGTCCCCTTCGCGACCTCCTGGTCGCGGAAGCCGATCGATTCGTGGTCACTCGTCCGCTGCCGGGCGACGCGGCCGGCACCCGCGATGAGGGGGCGTCCATCATCGCGGGCTATCCATGGTTCGCGGACTGGGGCCGCGACACCATGATCTCCCTGCCGGGCATCTGTCTGGCCACCGGGCGAATCGACATCGCGAGGGAGATCCTCACCACCTTCGCCCGGTTCGAACGCGACGGACTCCTGCCCAATCGTTTCCCCGGAGCCGGCTCGAGCCCGGAGTACAACACCGCCGATGCCTCGCTGCTCTTCATCGAGGCGGTGGGAAGGACCTGGAGAGCCTGCCCCGATGCCGATGCGGACGACTTCGTCCGAGGCATGCTGCCGACCATCGATTCGATCCTCGAGGCCCCGATCGACGGCACCCTCCATGGGATCCGGATCGATGCCGAGGACGGATTGATGACCCAGGGCGAGGAGGGACTCCAGCTCACCTGGATGGACGCCCGCATCGACGAAGAGGTGGTCACGCCCCGGCGTGGCAAGGCGGTGGAGATCAACGGTCTTCTCCACTCCGCCCTGGTCTGGCGATCACGCTTCGCCCGAAGCCTCGGCGAGGAGGATCGGGGTGCGGCGGATCGGGCGGATCGGATCCGCGACGCCTTCGGTCGATTCTGGCTTCCCGATCACGGCTACCTCGCGGACGTGGTGGACGGGCCTCACGGCCTCGACGGATCCCTGCGTCCCAACCAGTTGATCGCCACCGGATGCGCCCATCCCCCGGTGGTGGGTGATCGGGCCGCATCGGTTCTCGAGACCTGTGAACGGGAGCTGCTGACTCCGGTCGGCCTGCGCACCCTTTCTCCGGAGGACACCAGATACCAGCCTCGATACGAGGGAACCCAGGCCGAGAGGGATGCCGCCTACCACATGGGAACGAGCTGGCCCTGGCTGCTCGGGCCGTACCTTCGGACCCATCACCGGGTGCATGGAGACCCCGAGGCGATCCGGGCGATCCTCGCGGGTTTCCTTCCCGAGGTCACCCGACGATGCCTCAACGGCATCGCCGAAGTGCACGACGGAGACGAACCCCATCGCCCCGGAGGCTGCCTCAGCCAGGCCTGGAGCGTGGGAGAGGTGCTGGCAGGGTTCGAACTGGCGACGGGCGGGGGGTCGACCCCGGACTCCGCCTTCGCCTGAGTCCCGAATACCCTGCACCTCATGAGCACCCCCGACTCCGACGCCCCATCTTCTCGAGAAGCGGAACGACGCCGCCTGCGAAGAACCGATGGCGCTCATGCCGCCTGGAGGAAGTGGGGACCGTGGCTCAGCGAACGGCAGTGGGGCACGGTTCGCGAGGACTACTCCGCGGATGGTTCGGCCTGGGACTCGTTCCCCCACGACCATGCCCGGAGTCGCGCCTACCGCTGGGGCGAGGACGGTCTGGCCGGCTTCTGCGATCACAAGGCCAGGCTCTGCCTCGGCATCGCCCTGTGGAACGAGCATGATCCGATCCTCAAGGAGCGTCTGTTCGGCCTCACCAACTCGCAGGGCAATCACGGGGAGGATGTGAAGGAGGCGTACTGGTATCTCGACGCCACCCCGACCAGTTCCTATCTTCGAATGCTCTACCGGTACCCGCAGAAGGCGTTTCCCTACGACGACCTCGTGCGGACCAACGCCGCCCGGGGCGTGGAGGACCGGGAGTACGAGATCGTCGACACCGGGGTCTTCGAGGACGGCCGTTGGTTCGACGTGGAGGTCGAGTACGCCAAGGCCTCTCCCGAGGACATTCTGATGAGAATCCGGATCGTCAACGCCGGCCCGGAGGCGGCGACGATCCACGTGGTGCCCCAGGCCTGGTTCCGCAACACCTGGTCCTGGGAGGACGGGGAGACCCCCCGCCCGTCGATGGCCCTGGACGGCGAGGACGGAACGGTGCTCGCGACCCATGAGGAGCTCGGCGGCTATCGACTGAAGAGCGACGGCACCCCGGCCTGCCTGTTCTGCGAGAACGAGACCAACTTCCCGAAGGTGTTCGGAAGCGATGCGACCACTCCGCATCCCAAGGACGCGATCAACGACGCGATCGTCGACGGCCGCGCCGACGCGACCAACCCGGATCAGATCGGGACCAAGGTCGGTCTCCACCACGTCAGGACCCTCGGCCCCGGAGAGGAGACCGTGATCCGGGTCCGGATGTGCGGCGCGGAGAGTCCGGTGGACTTCCGGGACTTCGACGCGGTCGTCGGACGTCGCCGGGAGGAATGCGAGGAGTTCCATGGGGAACGGGAGACCCGCTGCAGGACCGAGGAGGAACGCCGTGTCCATCGCCAGGGCTGCGCGGGGATGATCTGGAGCTGCCAGTACTACGGCTACGACGTGGCCACCTGGCTGGACGGCGATCCCGGGCAGCCCCCGCCCCCCCGTGGACACAAGAACGGCCGCAACCATGAATGGCGGCACATCCGCAACCACGACGTGCTCTCGATGCCCGACACCTGGGAGTACCCCTGGTACGCCACCTGGGACAGCGCCTTCCAGGCCGTCACCTTCGCGAGCTTCGATCCGGAGTTCGCGAAGAGACAGCTGAGACTCTTCGTCACCGACCGCTACATGCATCCCAACGGGGAGCTCCCCGCGTACGAGTGGGCGTTCGGCGACGTGAACCCTCCGGTCCACGCGTGGGCGGCGTGGCGGACCTTCCAGATCGACCGTCACGTCAACGGCGGTGACGGCGACCTCGGCTTCCTCAAGACGATCTTCCACCGGCTTCTCATGAACTTCACCTGGTGGGTGAACCGCAAGGATGCCGACGGCCACAACATCTTCGAGGGCGGCTTCCTCGGACTGGACAACATCGGTGCGTTCGATCGCAGCGCCCCCCTGCCGAAGGGCTGGGAGCTCCAGCAGTCCGACGCCACGAGCTGGGTCGCCACCTTCGCCCTCAAGATGATGCGGATCGCTCTTGAACTCGCCCGGCACGACCCGGTCTACGAGGACCTCGCGACCAAGTTCTTCCTTCACTTCCTCGAGATCGCCCGCGCGATGACCTCGGTCGCCGGCACCGGCATCGGACTCTGGGACGAGAAGGACGAGTTCTACTTCGACTGCCTGGTCGGTCCCGACGGCAGCCCGCATCCGATGCGGATCTACTCGCTGGTCGGGCTCATCCCCCTGCTGGCGGTGGAGACGATCGAACCCGATCTCCTGCGGGAGCTCCCCCACTTCGGCGAACAGGTGGAACTGACGATGCGGAACCGGCCGGAGCTCGCCGGACTGGTCAGCCGCTGGTCGGTCCCCGGTTCCGGGGAACGACGACTGCTCTCCCTTCTCCGCGGCCACCGGATGAAGTCCCTGTTGAAGGTCGCCTTCGACGAGAAGCGGATGCTCTCGCCCCACGGCATCCGGTCGGTGAGCCGCGAGCATCTGGACGATCCCTTCCGCATGAACTTCGCCGGCCGGGAGCTCCGTGTCGACTACGAGCCGGCCGAGAGCCGGACCACCCTCTTCGGCGGCAACTCCAACTGGCGTGGCCCGGTGTGGTTCCCGGTCAACTACCTGCTGCTCGAGTCGATGCTGAAGTTCCACCACTACTACGGCGACGACTTCCGCATCGAGGCCCCGGTGGGAAGCGGGAATCTGATCACGATCCTCGAGGCCGCCGACCTTCTGCGTCAGCGGCTGATCTCGCTCTTCCTGCCCGATGCCGAAGGGCGTCGACCGATCTTCGGCGACGATCCGCGGTATCTCGACCCCGCCTGGCGGGATCATCTCCCCTTCAACGAGTACTTCTGCGGCGACACCGGTCGGGGATGCGGCGCCATGCACCAGACCGGCTGGACCGGACTGGTCGCGAAACTCCTCGATCCCGAGAGCATCCTCGAAGCCAGAGCCGATCTGCTGCTCTGACCCGGGAGCCCGACCTCGATCTCAACCCCGTTCGGCCCGTTGCACCTCCGCATGGGTGTCGGCGACCAGCGTCGCCTCGCGGAACGCGGGGTCGTCGGGAAGCAGGACTTCGAAGCCTCCGACCGGCTCGATGGTCACCGTCGCCCGTTCGATCGACACGTCCAGCACGTGGCCGCCGTGACGGCGATCGTCGTCGATCACGTGCAGATGCCAGCCGACGACGTCGATCGCCTGCAGGTACTCGGGGAAGTGGAAACCGACCATCGTGCCCTCGAAGGCGGGCAGTTCGTGGACGGTCTGATGGGCGGCCACCTCGCCGAGCGATGGATACGGCTTCGACTGGGCGGGCACGCTGCGGGCCCTGGTCCGCGTGAACCGCCCCCGGATGCGGATCATCGCGGGGCGATTCGGATCGACCAGGCGGGCATCGAGCTGCGTGGCCAGGGCATCCCAGTCCTCACAGTCCGCGAGTTCGAACGATTCCGGCGTTTCGAAGGCACCGACCACCGCGAACGGAGTGGTGGTCGTCGGATCGACCGGGTGCGGCACGGCGTCGGTGCCCATCCTGAACACCTCGCCATCGAGCATCACCATCTCGCCGTCGAGGGCATGGAACGACCCGAGACCGATCTCACCGCGGGAGGCGATCTCACCGATCGAGATCCAACCGTCGAAGAGACCGGCGGTGAGCATGTTGATGGTGCCGAACTTGACGATGCGGGCCATGGGATCCTCCGGACGGGTTGTCGCGACTCTATCCGAGACCTCGACACCTCCATGGACCCGGGCCGATCGCCCGGGATCGTCAGCGGTACCCTGTCGCACCGTGGGGTCGAAGTCCGACCCATTTCCTATCTCGATGGAGATCGACTCCCTTCATGCCCCTCGCCAGAGTCATCGGCATCCCCGGCGCGGTCGTGCTCGGGCTCGGATCCATGGTCGGCACCGGCGTGTTCGTGACCCTCGGTCTCGCCGCGGGAGTAGCGGGATCCGCACTTCCTCTCGCCATCGGCATCGCCGGCCTCGTCGCGATGCTCAACGGACTGAGCTCGGCCCGTCTCGCCGCCCGACATCCGGTCGCCGGTGGCACCGCGGTGTACGCCCGGCGTGAACTCCACCCGATGCTCGGAACGATCGCGGGATGGCTCTTCCTGGTCGCCAAGGGCGCGAGCGCCGCGACGGCCGCGATCGGCCTCGTGGGCTACCTCGCCCCGGACGCCCCCCGCGTGGCCATGGTGCTGCCGGTGTTGATCGCCTGTGTGATCGCGTGGACCGGACTGCGTCTCTCCGTCATCGTGACCCTCGTGCTGGTGGGGATCGCGGTCCTCGCCCTGGTCACGTTCGGAACCACCGCCGCCGGTGCCGCCGGATTCGAACCGACGACCGCTCCGACCCCGGCTCGGGCGATCGACCTCCTGCACGCCGGTGCCCTGGTCTTCGTCGCCTTCACCGGCTATGGACGCATCGCGACACTCGGCGAGGAGATCCACGATCCCGCACGCTCGATTCCACGGGCGGTGGTGATCACGGTGCTCATGACCGTCGCCCTCTATCTCCTCGTCGCACTGGCCGCCCTCCATGCCGTGGGTGCGACCGCCTTCGCCGAAGCCGACGGGAACGACGGCCCCCTCGCCTCGATCGCGCGATCCCTCGACGCACCGGGTGTCGGATCCATGCTCTCGATCGGGGCGGTCGCCGCGATCGGCGGCGTGCTTCTCAACCTGGTGCTCGGTCTCTCCCGCGTGGTGCTCGCCCTCGCCCGCGACGGCGATCTACCACCCCTCGCGGCCGGGACTCCGGGTGGTCGTCCACTGGTCGCGATCATCGTGGTCGGCACCGGGGTGGCGATCCTCGCGGTCGCAGGCTCGATCCAGGCCGCATGGACGACGAGTGCCGCCGCGGTCCTGGCCTACTACGGACTCACGAACCTGTCGGCCCTGGTGGCCGCACGCCGTGACCGAAGACCGCTGGGGGTCGCGATCGGGGCCGGAGGCTGCCTCGGGTGCCTTGGACTCGCCCTTGCACTCCCCGCCCCCGCGTGGATCCCGACGATCGCGATCGCGGTGATCGGAGTCACGATGGCGGCCATCCAACGCCGATCGGGCACCACCCCGCGGGTGCCATGAGCGCGGACACGATCCCGCGTCCGTCGATTTCGTCGAGTTCCTGCCGCGGCCGACCTAATCCCCGGGATGACAGCAGCTGCAGCGACCCCCTTCATCATCGTCCTCTCCGACCAGGTCGAGAATCAATGCCAGGTCGTCCATCCGAGACGGATGGGGAGCGATGGTTCCCTTGATCCACTTCCCGGCGTCGACCAGGTCGTCGAACGCCGAGTCGCCCAGCTTCCGCTTCATGCGTCGCCTGGCCTGCTTCTGATGTTCCTTGACGAACTTCTCCTCGCCGGCCGCGGAGATGCCGTCCGGAACCGTGATGAATCCAAGGACGGCCAGGAATGCCGCCCGGTCGTACTGGCATTCGAAGCCGTCGATGGAACCGTGAAGCCACGTGGCGACATCGGTCTCGGGATCAGGGAGATGACGCCGGAGCCTCTCGATCGCTTGTTCGATGTCCTGCTGGTCCATGCGGTCGAGGATACCCCACCTTCCGGGATCAGCCCCCCCAAAGCGAGGAGGAAGACCCTCCCCCCCGCCTGCGATCCCCGGCGAAGGGATCGGGGCGCCTGCTGCCGGAAGACGGACCAGCAAGGTAGGATCCGAGCATGCCGGACCCGCGATGCGCTCGCCACCGCGGGCCGGCCATGGGTGAGGTGGCGGAGCGGTTGAACGCACCGGTCTTGAAAACCGGCGTGGCCTTCGGGTCACCGTGGGTTCGAATCCCACCCTCACCGTTCGAGAAGGCAAGGTCCTGCCCGAGAGGAAACTCCATGACCGAGCTGAAGAACAAGCTGGCGGAACTCGTTGCCGCCTGCTGGAAGGACGAGGGCCTGAAGACCCGCTTCATGGCTGATCCCGGGTCGGTTCCGAATGAACATGGCATGGAGGACGTCTGAGCCTGCCCGTCGGTCCCGACCGGGGGAACGGCGCGGACGCAGATCGCCGAAGGGCGTGGCGGCCGGCCAGGCGGGCGCCTTCTTCGGGATGTACCTGACGTTCATGATCAAGGCCCGGATCCTCGTCCGGGGCATGGACGGAAACGACCCCGCGGAACGAGTCGTCCCTGCCGACCGGGCCGACGATCATCACGGGACGGCGTGACCCCGGGGGTGACCCTCAACCCGCCCGACGACGAGCAGCCTCCTCCACCATCGGGCCGAGTTCGCCGACGGCGTCCAGAGCCTCGCAGAGCTCGGTTTCGGTGAGGTTGGTGATCTCCGCGACCTGCGCATCGTCGTCCAGGTACCCCTTGAGGCTGCTGCGCAGAGCGAGCCGGGTGGCGAGGATGTTCGAGAGCCAGATCTTCATCACCTGGATCTGCTGCGGAGTGGGGTTGGAATGATCCATGGTTCTTCTCCTTGGGATGTCACGAGTCCATACGCACAGAGGGAACTCGGTGGATCCATCACCTTTTCGATGATCTCCAGGAAACCCGGTGACCCTCCCGGAAACAGCGGTTCCCGCATCCGGAGGGATCTCCCGTTGGAAGGGGACGTTCCCCCCTCTCCTGAGAGAAGGGGGAACGTCGCTGAACCGATCCCCGGAAGGGTTCAGTTGCCGTGGCAGCAGCCACCGAAGTGACGGGACACGGTCTTCTGGTCGTATCCTGATCCATCCACATGGACGAAGCAGTCGCCCCGTTCGTTCTCGAAGAACGCCACCCAGACCCTGGTGTCGATCACTCCGTCGACGGCAGGCTCCCCGTCCTCCGTCGACCGCTCGACGGCGTCCGTGCTGCATCGTTCGCAGAGCGAGAGCAGCTCCTCCTCGGTGTGGTCGGGGGTTCGAGTCCCCTCCGCGCCGCCGCACAGACGTCGGACTCGACAGGTCGCGACCGAGACCGGTCGATATCCGGCGCTCCTGAGAAGTCGATAGGTCGGATCGGACCGATGATGGAGGTGCGGGAGGGTGTCGAACGCCTCCCAGGTGGTGACTGCCCTCCGGGTGGAAGCACCCTCCTCGCAGGTGGTGTCTTCCCTGTCCGGGCCGTCGTCTGCCGGCTTGTTCATGGTGATACCTCCGGGTGAAAGTTGAAACCGATGTTCCGTGTCCAGACTTCGGAGACGTCCGCCCCCGCCTGATGGTTCGTGGGGTGTTCGCCCCATGGACATGCGAGCAGGACCGCGGCGCGGGTGCAGGACCGGTGCTCGACCACCTCGATCCCGACCCATCGCGTTTAAACCGTGATTTCGAGTTCGAATACCGGTCCCTGCCGAGGTGCGGAAGAAGTCATTGAAAATGAGACTCAGAATCAGGTGAGTCAATCTCGCAACGAACCTGTTGAACAACACCCGTTCGTGACTTAACTATTGAAGGACGGAGTCCCCGTTCACCAACCCATCAGACGCAAGGAGCTGCGCATGAGCAACGACACCCATGGAACCTGTGGAAGCTGCGACCACTTCGGCGAGGGCGTTCCGCAGCAGCAGCTGGTCCAGATCCGAATGAACCCCGAAGCCGGAGCCGAAGTCATGAGTCGGTGCGCCGCTCCCCGCAATGCGGAGATCCACCTGTCCGTCGGCCCGAAATCGGGCTGCGACGCGTGGACTCCCGCCGCCTGATCCACGGTCGGAGCGAACCGAAGACGAGCACATCCGGTCGAACGCCGACCGATCACGAGACGAAGCCTCGGGCCCCATTCCCAAGGAATGGGGCCCGATGCGATCTCCGGGCGGCACCGTCCCCTCGCCGAAGGTCACGACACGTCCTGCAGGGACCTGCGAAGATGCCGACGATCGCCGGACCGGCGATCTGGAGCCGGAACCGCATGGCCAGACCCCTGCCGACCAGCAACCCATCGCACGAGGCCCTCGTCGTCGCGAGGATCCCGTGGCGCTCGATCGTCATCCTTCTCCTGATCGCGGTGGGAGCGAGCTTCCTCGACGAGCTGGCTTCGATGGCCTTCCGAGTCTTCGATCCTCCGAGCGATGTCGACCAGGAACTCAAGGCCCTTCAGCAGTTCGGACAGATCGGATCCCTCGTCATCGTGGCGGTCATCGTCTGCCTGCTCCAGCCTCCTGCGATCCGACGGACGCTGCTGGATCTCGGTCTGGCCACGCTGCTCGGGACGCTCCTCGCCAACGTCCTGAAGACGGTCGTGGGACGGGTGCGCCCTCCCTTCGGCACCCCCGACGAGTTCCACCCCATCTTCTCCGGCGAGCCGTCGACCATGACGTGGTCGCAGCTGGCCTCGATGCCGAGCAATCACACCATGGCGGCCGCGGTGCTCGCGATCTGGATGTCGATCGTGTTTCCACGACTCCGATGGTTCGGATTCATCATGGTGGGCATCGTCGGATTCTCGCGGATCCGTTTCAACAACCACTGGCCGAGCGACGTCTTCGTCGGAGCCGCCCTTGGCATCCTCATCGGCAGTCTGATCGTCGGGCGCCTGGTGGGAACCAGGCTACTCGACATCCTCTGGCGATCGCTGGTCGATCGAGACGCCTCCCCCGCGGCACCGGACGTCGCGGCCGCGATCCGGGAACGCCGGGTCCCCGCTCCCTCCGAATGATCGATCTCAGCGATCCAGCGGCGNCAGCGGCGATCGAAGATCGTTCCCTCTGATCGCTCCGAGAGTCATGACCACCTCGCCGCCCCGTTCGAGATCGACCCGCCCGAGATCATCGAAATCGTCGAACCGGTCCTCGAACCGCTCCATGGCGGATTCGACCCCTTCACGGGTTCCGATGAAGATCACGTCGTCCCCCACGAAGTCCCTGCGGTCGTGAAGGAACGGAAAATGGTGCGCGTTCTCGTCGGCCACGATCACCGGCCATCGATCCGCCAGCGCCGCACCGACCCGTCCACCCTGGATCCAGTGTGGTGCCGCGAGCACCACACCGGACTGTCCGGGTTCGATCCCGGCATCGGCCAGAAGGTTCTCGAGCGGGGTCCACGGGATCATGTCCAGGGTCGGGTCCTTCTCCCGCGCGGCCTCGGGCAGCAGCGGGGTCGCCAGACCGGTGCGGGCATGCCACACCAGCGCTCCCGCCACCACCGGCAGCGCCANGGTGGAGAACCAGAGCCAGCTCGTCNCCACCCGCCGCGGCCGACCTCCATCCGCGAGCGCGATCGCGGTCGCCNGCCCCAGGATCGGTACAAGGAACAGGAATCCGATCGCGGGCCAGTGCGGCAGCCCTCGCTTGCCCCAGAGCGGAATGATCGTGAGGGCGAGGATCGTGGGCACCGCGATGCACAGACAGAACCAGATGCCTCGTTCCGCCCTCCCGTGACGCGCGGCCTTGACTCCTTCCGCGACCATCGGCCACCAGAGCCAGGGAGCCAGGTAGAGAGCGGCCCCGAAGATCATCTGCACGACGTAGATCGGCTTCATCCCACCCTGGTTGGTCGCACGACCTCCCTGGAACGCGAATGACGCCCATTCGTTGGAGGCGTTCCAGATCAGGACCGGGGAGAACACCAGCAGTCCCAGGAGACAGCCCACCCAGGGGGCCGGATGGATCAGCCACCGTCGTGCTCCGGGTGCGCTCGCGACGAAGAGGACCACCCCGAAGGCGTAGAAGACCGCGATGTACTTGGCAAGGAGGGCGAGGCCCAGCAGCACTCCCGCGGCGATCCAGAGCGACCATGCCCGTCCTCCCCGCACCGGATCCTNCGGATCCTCGGTGATCAGNGGGACGAGGACGCAGGCCGAGGCGATGGCGGCGGCGAGCATCGGACCGTCGGGCATGATCCAGGAACCCGCCACCACGGAGAACAGCGGTGAGAGGTTGTAGATCACCGCGGCCCACGCTCCGGCCGGACGACCGAACAGCCGGCTGGTGAACCGGTACAGCAGCAGGGTGGTGACGATGGACAGCAGGATGAAGGGCAGTCGCATCACCAGCGGCGCCGTGGTTCCTCCCAGCTTCCAGGCGATGGTGCCCATCCAGAAACCGAGCGGCGGGTGGTCGAGGAACGACCACTGGAACTCCCTCGCCACCGCCAGTACGTANTGCTCGTCGATGCCGAGACCGAGAACCGCACCCAGCAGCATCCGCAGGGTCGTGCCACCGATCACGGCGGCGAGAAGCATCCGGGTGGATCCCCTCATCGGGTGGTTGCCGGCCTTTCCATTCGAAGCGGGGCGGTCTCGATCTTGAGGACGGGAAGCGACCGATCCCCGCGGGAGCGTGCCTCGAGAACCCCGATCGCGGTGTCGAACACCTCGTCGACCGAGATGGCCTGCATGCATCTGTTGTCACGACACGAGGTGGTCCGGTTGTTCAACGCGCTCACGCAGGGGCTGCAGGCCAGTCCGGCATGCAGCACGTGATTCCTCGGCCCGAGTGCGGCGAAGAGCCTCGGATGCTCGGGGCCGAAGAGGGTGACCACGTCGATGGTGGTCAGCGATGCGAAGTGAGCCGGTCCGGAGTCGTTGGTGATCAGGAGATCGGCGAGTCCGTAGAGGACGATCAACTGCCGAAGCGTGGTCCGACCTGCGAGAAGGAAGCAGCGGTCGTCGGCGATCTCGTCGATCAGCACCTCCGCCCCCTCGGCCTCGGCTGGAGCCCCGGTGAAGCCGATGCGACATGATGGATCGTGATCGAGCAGCCGACGCGCCAGATCCACGTATCGCTCCCGAGGCCATGCCCGGAGNGGAAGAAGATCGCTGCAGTTCGCGTTCAACAGGACGAGGGGCCCGGAGTCGGGACTCGACGTGTCCACCCCCGCGACATCGTCGAGGATGCGTCGGACCTCGAGGATCTCGTCATCGGTGGCGGCGATCGGAGGAGTCGATTCGTCGGCCTTCGGCGGGACGACGTCGAAGGTCGGGAGCAGGTCCGGATCGGCGTCGATCGCCTCGACATGAAGTCTGAAGAGCGCCGTGGTGTGCAGGTGCGGCGTGTAGCGGAGCCGGTGGGTCATCAGATCGCCTCGCCACGGCCCCTCGTCCGGACCGGCATGCAGTCCGACCCGGCGCCTCGCCCCGCAGAGGTAGCTGATCGCCGCGGTGGAACGGGCGAAGAACTCGAGATCGATCGCGACGTCGAACCGGAGTTCCCGGAGTCGAANAAGGGCCTTCGCGGCGTTGAGCACGGTTCCCGCGAGTCCGTTGGTCCTGATCGTGATCACGTTCTCGTGAGGAACGAGATCCATCGCATCGAGGATGAATCGATTCTCCTCGAAGCACAGGAAGTGGACGTTCTCCGCCCCGACCCGCTCGATCGCCGCCCGGATCGCCGATGCGGCAAGGACCGTGGATCCCTGCTCCGCGAGCTTGATGAACAGGATGGGGCCGGGTTCCGGGGTCCGATCCCGGGGTCTCACCAGGTCTCCGAACCGCCGTACAACCGTGAGGACCGCGCAGGTTGGCACCCCCAGCCAGCAGTCGATCCGTCGCATGGTGTCGGCGTGCATCAGCGACTCCGAGGGAATCCGTCCCGGGTGAAGGTCCGTGCATCAAGTGTATCGGAGGGGTCTTCCATAACCCAATCCCGGACTATCGGTCCTGCATGCGGGCGATCACGATCGTGCAATCGTCGTCCTGAGGCCGGTTCCCGGCGAAATCACGCACGAATCGGAACAGCGCGTCGACCTGTTCCATCGGTTCGAGATCGGCGAGTGCGACGGCATGGGCGAGAAACGCCTCGATCCCGAGCATCTCGTCACGATCGTTCCGGACCTCCCATGCACCATCGCTGGCCAGAAGCACGATGTCACCGGGTCCCAGACCTTCGATGCGTCTCGACTCGTAGGTGGTCGGCGAGATCCCGAGCGGGATGCCCGTCGCCTCGATGNTGGTGAAGGCACCCTCCCCCCTGCGGAGAACCCACGCCGGCTGACCGGCGGAGACGATCTCCAGATCACCGGAGTCACCGTCGATGCAGGCATGCACCAGGACCATGAAGAGACCGGGCGGTGAATCCTCGTGGAGTCGCTGGTTCGCCTCCATCACGGTGTCGGACATCGACTCGTCCCGGAGCACCGCGCTGCGAACGTAGGCCCGTGCGGTCGCCAGAAGAATCGCTGCCGGCATCCCGTGCCCGGTCGCATCCCCGAGAGTGAAGAACGTCCGGCCGTCAGGAAACGTCGAGTGATCGAAGTAGTCCCCGCCCGTCTGGTCACAGGGCTCCACCCGACCCGCCACCACGACCCCTCTTCCGACGCAGGGGGTCGGAGGGATCAGCGAGTCCTGGATGAGACGCGCGTTCTCCATCGCAGCCCGGGTCGTGGCGAGTTCGTGCAGACGAGGGATCGCATCATCGATGGCACCGCCGAGCCGGGCGATCTCGTCCCGCCCGGGCAGATCGGCCCGCACCGTGAGATCCCCCGAACCGGCGCGGTCCACGACGCCGACCAGCCTCAGAAGCGGCCTGAGCACCGTGAACCAGGCTCCGATCTGGACGATGACGACCGCAAGGAGGATCAGGAGGACGTCGAGGATCGTGCGCTCGACCACCATCTCGTAGACCGGTCCGATGATCTCCCGGATCGGCTCACCGGTGATCAGAAACCACGAGGTCCCCTCGAGGCGGGCGATCGCGGCGACCTGTGGAGCCGAACCCACCTCTTCAACCTCGGAGATCTGGACGAAGATGTCGCGATCCTCGAGGTTGGAACGGAGCATCGTGATCGCGTCGGAACTGACTCCACGGGCATCGAGAAGCTCGAACAGATTGCGGCCGCGAATGGAATCGCTCTCGCCGAGCCGCTCGGCGGTCGTGTCGCTTGATGCGACGATGTCGCCGTCCTCGGCCATGACCAGCCATGGGGTCTCCTCGAGTCCGACCCGCTTCGCCAGCTTCCGGAACGAATCGGGATCGAGGATGACCGCGACGCCGCCCTCGACTCCGCCATCGCCCAGGATCGGTGCGATGTGAGCGGCGGCCTGATGACCGGCCAGCAGGGACCCGTCCTGCGGTCCTGCCCAGAATGCGGCCTTCCGGTCCCTCAGTCGTCCGTAGAGCCGCTGGATCGAGGCCTTCGACACATCCTCCGCCGTCGGGACGACCAGCTCGCCCTCCCGGTGGACGACCTCCACGGACATTCCCTCGGGATCACGTGAGACGGCGAAACCGAAGACGTCCGAATCGCTCTCGACCAGCTCGGTTCCGAGATCCTGCAGGTCCTGCTTCGACCAGTCGCTCACCTGTCGAACAGCGATCGCCGATGTCTCGGCGATCTGCGACATCCGGAGCAGCAGTCCGTCGAGCTGGGCCGCCGCCACCCGGACCTTCTCCTCGAGCGCGGTGCCCGCCGCGGCCAGGGCCTCCTCCCGGCTGGAACGAAGATCAAGGAATGTGAAGATCGAAAGCAGGACCGCAAGCGGGCCCACGATCGTGAGCAGGATCTTGGTTCGGAGTCCCAACGGCCACCTCCCTCGATGATGAGCCTATCCGCCACCGGAATCCGATCGTGGACATCAGAGTCGCCATTCCGTTTCCGCGGCGTTCGAAGCCGATCGCCGCTCGTGACTCCTGGGAACTTCCAGGCCGCTCTGGGACCTCCTCAGACGTTCAGAGACCTCGGATGCCCCGGAATCCAAAGATTTTTCCGAGCCCTTGAGGGACGTCGAACGGATCGAGATCGTGTCCCCGATCGTCCCGCTTCGAGGGAACCCTCTCGGAGCCGACCCCTTGTGATGAGCCGACAACGGGCATCCGTCCATTCGAATCGTTCAAACCGTCCAGCTATTCGTTCAGGCGTTCACACAACCTTGAATCGGGACTCGGTGACATGAGTCAGCCCGCACGCCGCGACCGCGAAGAGACCGCGAATCCGTGTTCGGCTTCAACCGAAACCGTCGGCGTTGACGCACCGAGGCCTCGCAGCGTTCGACAGTGACCAACTCACACCTCATCAGTCAACCTTCCAAGGGACCGTACATGTTTGTCTCCTCCATTCTTGCTTCCACCCTGCTGATCGCCTCCCCGCCCTCGTGCTCCTCCTCCTGCACGATGAGCGAGACGCTCGCGGGTGCCGTCTCCTCCGAAGCCGGCGACATCGTCGCCGTCGCCGCCTCCGCCGGTGACTTCTCCACCCTGATCGCCGCGGCCAAGGCCGCCGGACTCGTCGAGACCCTTCAGGGTGACGGGCCCATCACCGTCTTCGCCCCGACCGACGAGGCGTTCGCGAAGCTCCCTGCCGGAACCGTCGAAACGCTTCTCAAGCCGGAGAACAAGGACACTCTGGTGTCCATCCTGACCTACCACGTGGTGCCCGGTCGCCTCGAGAGCGGTGCAGTTCTCAAGAAGAAGACCCTCGACACCGTCAACGGCCAGCGTGCCGGCATCGCGATGAAGAACGGCAAGCCCATGATCGACAACGCGACGATCGTGGCCACCGANGTCGAGGCCTCCAACGGCATCATCCACGTCGTGGACAGCGTGATTCTTCCCGAGTCGAAGAACGTGCTGGAGATCGCGAAGNGCGNCAACAGCTTCTACACGCTGGCCGCCGCCATCGAAGCCGCGGACCTCACCGAGGTGCTCCNGGGCAAGGGCCCCTTCACCGTGCTCGCCCCGACCGACGAGGCGTTCGCCAAGCTTCCGGCGGGAACGCTCGAGACCCTGCTCAAGCCTGAGAACAAGGATCAGCTCCGGAACATCCTGCTCTACCACGTGGTCCCGGCACGGGTCTACGCGGACCAGGTGGTCAAGCTGAAGAAGGCCCCGACCGCCGCGGGCATCGAGGCGCCGATCTCGGTGTCGATGACCAAGGCTGGCGACAAGACCAAGATGACTCCGGTCGTCCGAATCGGCGGCGCCAAGGTCGTGAAGACCGACATCGACGCCTCCAACGGCGTCATCCACGTGATCGACACCGTCATTCTTCCCGAATGACGACAACGTTCNCCGAAAGGCGGTCGATTTGACCGGTTTCGTCATCGACAACAACTCCGGGCGTCGGGCGCTTCAAGCGCCCGACGTCCCGCAGACCCGGGATACACTCCATCGTCCCTCGCCGCGTCGACACGCGGTGCAGACCAACAATGGAGTGGAACTCGAAGTGAGTGACGATTCTTCAAAGAGGCAGGACCCGGCCGCACNCGGCGAAGAGGTCTCGATTCTCGAGAAGGTCGCCCGNCAGGAACCGGGCGCCATCGACGAGATGATGAAGCGATTCGGAGGACTGGTCTGGTCACTGGCCAGGCGAACGTGTCCCAACGCCACCGAGGCGGAGGACGCGGTCCAGGAGATCTTCGTGGAGATCTGGCGCACTTCGGGGCGCTTCGACTCCCGGATCGCAAGTGAGGCGACCTTCGTCGCCATGATCGCTCGGAGAAGACTCATCGATCGAACTCGACGCCGAACTCGAAGACCTCAACCGGTCCAGATCCCCGATGCGACGTCGGACCCCACGCCGCAGGACGACCACTCTGAAATGGTCGAACAGGCGGGAGTCGCATCCAAGGCCTTCGAACAACTTCGTCCCGAGCAGCAGCAGGTGCTGCAGCTCGCCATCCACCACGGACGGTCCCACGAGCAGATCGCCGCCACCACCGGCATGCCGCTCGGCACCGTCAAGACCCACGCCCGCCGCGGGCTCATCCGCCTTCGACAGCTGCTCGAAGCCACCGGCTTCGAAATGCCTCAGCCAGTCGCCTCGACTGGAGGCAAGTCATGAACGAACACACCAGCGACAACATCGGCCTCTCCATGCCGCCGGAGGAACTCTTCGATCTTCTGGCCGACCGAGCCACCTTCGGCCTCGACGAGGCGGAGACGGAACGACTCGAAGGCCTTCTCCAGGCGTACCCCTGGGTGCGCGAGGACTGTCTCGACGAGGCCGCAGCCGCCCTTGCGGTCGGCTTCGCCGAAACCGACGCCGCGACGGAGGTCCCCGCCGACGTGATGGCGAACATCAGNCGCGGCGTGCATGCCATGATCGACGCCGAGAGCTCGGCCGCCGAAGAGTCCGACCCCGTNGTGGGCCGGATCGAACCGCCCGCTTCCACCGGCACCCTCGGGTGGCTCGGCTGGGTGGTGGCCGCAGCGGCGATCGCCATGGCGGTCGTCGTCTACCGACCCGTGGAGACCGTCCTTCCCACCGCCCCCTCCTCGGAATCCGAGCTGGTGGCCTGGATCGATGATCGCCCCAGCGCGGTCAGCTGGGACTGGTCACCAGGCCTCGGCGATGGAAAGGTCGAGGACGTGACCGGCCTGGTCACCTTCGACCCCGCCTCGCAGGAGGGCTACATGCTGATCAAGGGNCTCGAGCCCAACGACCCGAGGTTCCAGCAGTACCAGCTCTGGATCTGGGACAAGGATCGCGAGCCGGACCCGGAGAACCCCTCCCCCCTCGCGGACNACGTCCATCCCGTGGACGGCGGCGTCTTCGACGTCGACGATGCGGGCCAGGCGGTCATCCCGATCAAGGCCTCCCTCGTCGTTGATCAGCCGTATCTCTTCGCGGTCACGGTCGAACGACCCGGAGGCGTCGCCAAGAGCGCCAAGGAGCAGGTGCCGATCATCGCCGCCCCCCCCAGCGACGCCTGAAACGGCCATCCGCAACTTCCGAAACGTGGTCCGGTAGCATCCGTCAATTCGACGGAACGCCGGACCACGTTTTCGTCCGAGCCAATCCCGTTCCGGGGACTCTTCGATTTCGACCAGGATCAACCATGCTTCAAGCCGACCCGACCGATCGTGCATCCCTCCTCCTTCGACCTCGTGCCGTGCTTGCCGGCACCATCATGGCCGCCGGCCTCACGATGCTCGGCGGCGCCGTCGGTGCCGAACCCGGGGTCGAGACCCCGCTGCCCGGAGCCGAGGTGTCGACGAACACCACCGTCGAAGAGGGCACGTCGATGTACCGGTACCCGGACATCTCCGACGACGAGATCGTCTTCGTCTACGCGAACGATCTCTGGCGGGTGCCGATCGAGGGTGGAACCGCCCTGCCGCTGGCCTCCCCCGAGGGCACCGAAGGCATGCCCCGCTTCTCACCCTCGGGTGACGAGGTGGCGTTCATGGGCAACTACGGCGGCGGGCGCGACCTCTACGTGGTCCCGGTCGAGGGCGGACTTCCNCGCCGCGTGACCCACCACCCAACCTCCGAACGCCTGAGCGACTGGACGCCCGACGGTCGTCTGGTCTTCAGTGCCCGCGGCATGGGCGGCGTCCCCCGCGCGGAGCGGGTCTTCACCGTCGATGCCGAAGGCGGCATGCCCGAGCCGATGCCGATGCCCTACGGCGCGAATGCCGCGATGCACGGTGACGGCGAATGGGTCGCCTACACCCCCAACCAGCGGGACGGTCGCACCTGGAAGCGATACCGGGGCGGCATGGCCAGCGACATCTGGCTGGTGAANCTGAAGACCGGCGAGTCGCGCCGNGTGACCGACTGGGAAGGCACGGACAGCTTCCCGATGTGGCACGGCGACACCCTCTACTACCTTTCGGATGCCGGTGACGAGCACCGGCTGAACCTCTGGAGCTGGGACCTGGCCACCGGTGACCGCCGGCAGATGACCCGGTTCGCCGACTACGACGTGAAGTGGCCGTCGATCGGACCCGATGGTGACGGCCGGGCCCGCATCGTGTTCCAGAACGGACCCTCGCTCTACGTCCACGACATCCGCAGGGGCGAGACGGTCCCGGTGGAGATCGAGATTCCCGGGGCCACCGCCAGCCTGCTGCCCGAGATGGTCGAGGCCGACGACTNCATCCAGTCCTGGACCGTGTCGCCTTCCGGCAAGCGGGCCGCGGTCGAGGCCCGGGGCGACATCTGGAGCCTNCCGGCCAAGAANGGNTCGCCTCGGAACCTGACCCGCACCAGCGGCGTGGCCGAGCGGATCCCCTCCTGGAGCCCGGACGGCCGGTGGATCGCCTACTTCAGCGACGAGCCCGGCGAGTACGAGCTGTACGTCCGTTCCAGCGACGGCCGCGGCGACGCTCGACGGATGACCGACGACCTCGGTCCCTACAAGATGTCCATCTGGTGGAGCCCCGACTCCTCCTACATCGTCTACGGCGACAAGACCGGCGAGGCGTTCAAGGTCGACGTCGAGAGCGGCGAGCGGACCTCCATCGGTCGGAACCCCTGGGGCCTGTTCCCGAAGCCGAGCTTCAGCCACGACGGTCGCTGGATCACCTGGAGTGCCGGTGACGAGACGGCTCCCGTCGGCCTCATCCACATCCACGACACCCGAAGCGGCGAGACCACCACGGTGTCCAGCGGNATGTTCAGCGACAGCTCCCCNGCCTTCGACCGCAAGGGCGACTGGCTGTACTTCACGAGCGACCGGAACTTCCAGCCCAACTACTCNTCGCTGGACAACACCTGGATCTACGACAACTCCGGCGTGCTCATCGCGGTCCCGCTTCGCGAGGACGTGAAGAGCCCGTGGCTGCAGGAGAGCGACGAGGAGACCTGGGAGGACGACGAGGAGGCCGAGGAGTCCGATGNGGACGCCGAGGACGAGGGCGAAGGCGATGACACCGCCGACGGTCCGTCGGACCCGGTCACCGGCACCTGGGAATGCGTCATCGACGTCCCGCAGATGGGCGAGCTGCCCATCACCGTCGCCCTGCTGCTCAACCCCGACGACCTGGTGACCGGAACCGTCTCCAGTCCCATGTTCAGCGGTTCGGTGACCGGCGCGTTCGATCCCGACAACATGACCCTCTCCCTGACCCTGACCATCGACGGAGGGCCAACCGCCGAACTCGAACTGGTCATCGATGGCGACAGCGTCAGCGGCACCGGCACCTCCGACGACGGNGGTCCCGGCGCCACGATCACCGGCAGNCGNGTGAAGGAGACCGANGACGAGGANGACGGCGANTCGGACGACGCGGCGACCGAGGAGGATGCCGATTCCTTCGAGATCGACTTCGAGGGCTTCGAATCGAGGGCGATGCGGATCCCGGTGACGCCGGGTGCGTTCGGCAACCTCGCGGTCAACGACAAGAACCAGCTCATCTACACCCGTCGAGGTCGCAACGGCGGGATCAAGATGATCGACATCTCCGAGCGGAACCCCTCCGAGAAGTCCGCGGGCAGCGGCGGCTCGTTCATGATGACCCCCGACGGCAAGAAGATGCTCGTCCCCAGCGGCAACGGCGCGAGCATCCGCAAGGCCGGCCCCGGCGACGGCGGCGACCGGGTGGTGACCTCGCCGATGCTGGTCAGCATCGAACCCCGCGAGGAGTGGCGACAGCTCCTCACCGACGCCTGGAGGATCCAGCGCGACTGGTTCTACGACCCNGGTCTGCACGGCGTGGACTGGGANGGCGTCCTCGAGGCGTATCGACCGCTGATCGACAACGCGGTGACCCGCGAGGACGTCAGCTACCTGATCGGGGAGATGATCTCCGAGCTCAACGTCGGCCACGCCTACTACTACGGCGGCGACTCACCCGGCCCCTCGATGAACGTCGGCATGCTCGCCGTGGACTGGGAGCCCGCTCCCGGCGAAGGCGACACCCCCGACGGCTGGAGGATCGCCAGGGTCCTGGGGGGCGGCCCCTGGGACGTGGATGCCCGGAGTCCGCTTCAGGAACCCGGCCTCGATCTCGGAGAGGGCGACGTGGTGATCGCGGTCAACGGGGTCCCCACCGACCTCGGCAGCGATCCCTGGAAGCCCTTCGTGGGCCTCGCCGGCCGCACCGTGTCGCTCGACGTGCTCGACGACGAGTCCGAGGACGGCTACCGGACGGTGGTGGTCAAGACCATCTCCGGCGAGGGACGTCACCGCTACCGCGACTGGATCGAAGGCCGGCGACGCGTGGTCGAGGAGCTGAGCGACGGTCGCATCGGCTACATCTACGTCCCCAACACCGGACGCGACGGCCAGAGCGATCTGGTCCGACAGTTCCAGGGACAGGCGATGAGGCCCGCCCTGATCATCGACGAGCGATGGAACGGCGGCGGTCAGATCCCCGACCGCTTCATCGAGATGCTCGATCGTCCGGTGACCAACCACTGGGCCCGTCGCGACTCCGTGGACTGGAAGTGGCCCCCGACCGGGCACAACGGTCCCAAGGCGATGCTCATCAACGGAAACGCGGGCTCGGGTGGCGACATGTTCCCCTGGCTCTTCCGCGAGCATGATCTGGGTCCCCTCATCGGCACCCGGACCTGGGGCGGCCTCGTCGGCATCTCCGGCAACCCGACGCTGATCGACGGTGGCTACACCGCGGTGCCGACCTTCGGCTTCTANGAGACCGACGGCACGTGGGGCATCGAGGGTCACGGTGTCGATCCCGACATCGAGGTGATCGCCGATCCGGCCCTGATGCTCGACGGCGGCGACCCGCAGCTCGAGAAGGCGATCGAGGTCCTGCTCGAGACCCTCGAGGAGGAAGGCGAGTGGAAGCCGGCTCCGCGGCCCGCATCGCCGGATCGCAGCGGCATGGGCATCACCGAGGAGGACAAGTAGTCCCCGGGCGGGTCCACCCCCGCCGATCGGTTCGAAGACGACGCGACCCGGCGGTGAACCGCCGGGTCGCGTCTTCGTTCACGGGCCGCACCGGCATCGCGGTGCAGCGGAGTCAGGCGCCGGTGGCGAGTTCGATGCGACGCTCGAGTTCGGTCATCGAGGGGATCCGCCCCGACTCGACGTCCTTGCGAATCGCGTCGACACGTTCGACGAGGATCTCGATGGCGTCGGCGCTGGCCGCGGGGTCGTAGGGCGGGTCGGGGAAGCGGACGATCGTCCACGCCCCGTCCCGAAGTCGGAGTCGGTACACCGAGGTGCCGACCCGGAGGACCGCGACATCCCCGGATCCGGAGAAGACGCTGGCCCGCTGGATCTCCTCGAACTGACCGAGGAACGCGCTGCGGATCATCATCGTCGCGGCGGCATCACCCTCCGAGCCGTACTCGCGGACCATCGAGCCCCGGAGCAGCATCATCTCCCGGGCCGCGGATTCCCGAGCGGTCAGGAGACGGCAGACATCGGGGAGCGCCTCGCAGTCGGTCACCGACCGCAGGGCCGCGTAGTAGTCGTTCAACGAGCGATCCGCCGCGGCCTGCAGGGAGGACAGGAGTCCTTCCGGGGTCCTTGTGTCGACGGACACCGGTCCCCCGCTCGAGGCGGACGGGGTCGAGTCGCAGGCCGGCAGTCCGACGAGGAGGCCGGTCAGGACGAGNAGCGCCAGTCGACCGGGGATCGAGGAGAGACCTGCAGACATGTGAAGGCTCCGATTCAGGGCGGAAGGTTCATTCATAGGAGTAGTCACCGAAACCGGGCATGCCGCCGCCGTCGTCGTCCCCACCCGAGGACTGACTGGTCGCGATCACCACCGCGGCGCCCACCAGACCGGCCACCGCGACGATTCGCAGGGTGTTGCTCGCCCAGGGGGGCATCTTCGCGAACACCGGAATCTCGAAGATCAGGAGCACCCAGGGGCTCGAGACCACGAGGCCCCAGCACCACCAGGGGAACTCCCCGTAGTTCATGCGGTATCCGGCGAGGGGGAAGACCGCCAGCAGCACCGTCGCCGCGATCAGTCCACCCCGTCCGATGCCGGGTGATCCGCCGAAGAGGGCGGCGAGGGCGGCGATGAACGAGACGCCGCTCGCGGTNGCGGCGAGGANGGTCAGGGTNNTCGNGCCCGAGGCATCGGCCAGCGGCGCCATGCCNCCGAACACGATCATCAGCACCAACGGGATCACGATNCCGGTTCGATTCGCGATGATCCGGTCGAAGAGCAGGATCGACAGGGCGACTCCGAGGCCGAGGGCGACCTGATCGCTCCAGGGCAAGATCTCTTCGCCCTTACACTTGACCCCCACGAACATCGGGACCGCCCCTTCGAGCGATCCATCCCCCGCCCACGCGGCGAGGAGCGGTAGCTTCGCGACCAGA
>PAQL01000022.1 GCA_002709295.1 Phycisphaerae bacterium
GCTCCGGATGGGGGGGTTCACCACCGGCGGCCTGAACTTCGATGCGAAGCGGCGGCGCGAGAGCTTCGAGCCCATGGACCTCTTCCACAGCCACATCGCCGGCATGGATGCCATGGCCCATGGACTGGAGATCGCCGCCGCCATCCAGGCCGATGGTTCCATCGACGAATTCGTGCGTCATCGCTACGCAAGCTGGGATGGGACCCTCGGCACGAAGATCATGGCCGGAGACTGTTCCCTGACGGAACTGCGTGACGAGGCGGAACGCGTCGGAGAGGTGCCTCTTGAAAGCGGCCGCCAGGAGATGCTCGAGAACATGTTCAACCGATTCCTCTGATGATCACCGATTCCAGGTGCGAGCAAGCATTGAACGGATCAGAACGACATCATGACGTTCCCAGGGACCTGATCAACGATCGGCGAGGCCTGAAGGTCCTCCTCGCGGTGATTGCAGCGGTCCTGACCACGACCGCCCGGGCGGACATCGCTACGAAGTCCCCCCAGGAACTCACCGAAATCGCCGACGAGATCGTCCTCGGGGTGGTCGAGTCGCGTTCGATGGCGGAGAGCACGAACGGGTCGTGGCTTGAACGCGATTTCACCTACCAGGTGCGTGTGGAAGATGGCTCCAAGAAGGGCGACCTCGAGCGGGGAGACGTGATTCAAGTGAGAGCGGCGAACCGGCGGTGGACCGGATCCGATCCGATGCCTCCATCGGGAACCGGACACTCACCTCTCCCGATCGTCGGCGAGCTGGCACGGTTCCATCTCGTCCGGATCGCCGGCGAGGACGCCTTCATGGTGGTCCTCCCCAACGGAGTCGAGCTTTCCATGGAAGCCGACCTCGACGATCCGACCCGTGGTGGCGATCCCGCCCCTCCGGAGATCGTCGACCCGGAACCGACCGAGCCGACCGCGAAGGATCCATTCGGATGGGATGTGATCCTCCTGCTTCTCGCAATACCACTGGTGGTCGGTTCGTTGCGACAGAAGGGGCGTCCTCGCTGGATCCTCCTGTCGATCGCATTCGTCATGCTGCTGGGCGCAATCGCAATCGTGGTGATCTGAGAAACCGCATCGATTCGGAGTCCGACATGAATCGCCTTCCCATCATCTGCCTGATCGCCATCTCGATGTTCAGCGGATGCTCCGCATTCCAGTCTCCGAATTCGAGTCTCGGCAATTCGGGGGCCAGTGCGGTCGCCCAGGGCGACTGGCGGGTCGAGGCCCGGGGAAGATTCATCAATGGAGGTCGGGTCGAGATCCGGGTGGACCTGGACGTTCAGAAGATCGGTGATCCCAACCAGACGGTCGCCGCGCCGTCCATCGTGACCGTGGTGGGGCAGGACGCGGTGGTCACCATCTCGGGCGACACACCGGGAATCAACGTCACCTGCTCGATCTCGACGGTCCGAGAGGGATCCCGCGCCATCGTGACGGTTGCCACGGTCATCAGTCAGCAGGGGCGTGTCGTCTCGAGGCCCAAGATCGTGTTCCCCGTCGAATAGCGGGCTGATCCCGATCGGACCGAACCCGTGATGGCGATCACCCTCGAGAACCCGGGTGCGACGGCCGCATCGTTCACGGTCGATAATCAGCACCACGAGCATGATCCGGATCGTCCGCTCCGTTTATCGATGTGAAAGTGCTGGCTTCAACCACCTCGGTGAGGTGCGATGTGATCTCCAGGTGATCCACTTCATGCGGATCCCGCCTGCCGAGGAGCTCCAACATGAACCGAGTCGCTTCGTTCATCGGCATTCTGATCAGCGGCATGCTCGCTCTGGCCGGTGCATCGGTCGAAGCGACCGCTGCCGAGCTCGATCTTCGTTCCGTCGGGCTGCAGGATGGAATGATCGTGTCCATGCCCGACGCGATCACGGATCCGGACGGCCGCAAGGCCACGGTGCTGATCCCCCTCGCCGAGAAGGTGCTCGTTCTGGATCTCGTGAAGCACAGCGTGCGAGCAGATTCCTTCCGCATGGTGGCGACGGCCGAGGCCGGTCGTCTGGAGACGGTTCGTCCGACGCCGGTCGAGACGTACCGGGGAACGATCAGAAACGATCTCGGTTCGGTGGCTGCGATATCGATCCTTCCCGATGGGATCGCCGGTCGGGTGAAGTCCGGCGACGGCCGTGAGATCTGGATCGAGCCGATCAGCCGAAGGATCCGAGGAGCCCGTCCCCGAGATCACGTCGTGTACGAATCGGCGGACGTGGCACCCTTCGAAGGCCGCTGCGGCGTTCCCGACCAGGAAGGCCCACCACCACTGGGCGGGAGATCCGACGGAGTGGCTCGCATGGCCAGCGGTGCCTTCTGCACGGCCCAGATCGCCATCGACTGCGACTTTCCGTTCTTCCAGCTGATGGGGGAGGACCTCGAATTCCTGGGCCGCCGCATCGACACCGTGCTGAACACGATGAACCTCCAGTACAACAATCAGGTCGCCATCGACCACAAGGTCACCATGATCCTGGTGCGAAGGACCGAGGCGGCGGACCCCTACGTGGGGAGCACGCTCTGTGACGTGCCGGGAACCGCCGGACTCGAGGATCAGGTGAATGCCATCTGGGGTGCGGCCGGGTACCTCCCGAACGTCACGCGGGACATCGTCCACCTCTTCACGGCACGACCGACCGGAGGGATCATCGGCTGCAACTGGGTCGGGCAGGTCTGCCAGCAGACGCCCTACGGTGCATCGCGAATCGATTTCAACGGGAATCTCGCCAGCTCGACCGATCTCCTCGCCCACGAACTCGGCCACGGCTGGGGTGCCGGTCACTGTTCCTGTTTCAATCCCCCGTTCACCATGAATTCCAGTATCACCTCGGCGAACAACTTCAATCCGAACATCAGCATCCCGACCATCACCACGTACCGGAATGCCAACAGCGGATGCCTGGATTGCGCCGCCGAACCAACCGATGCGTGCGGTGGCGTGAGCGGTTCGTGCTACAGCGAATCGGATCCGGTCGCCCCGTTCTGCTCGGACGAGGACTGCTGCATCATCATCTGTGCCATTGATCCTTTCTGCTGCCAGGACTGGTGGGACGATGTCTGTGTCGGTCGGGCCCTCGAGATCTGTGCCGGGTGCGGGGACGAGAACGCAGGAAGCCCCTTCGAGGAGAACGGGACTCCCGGTTGCTCGGATCGGGAATGCTGCGAACTGATCTGCGGCCTCGACGACTACTGCTGCTCCACGGAGTGGGATGATTTCTGCGCCGCGGACGCCCTGATCAACTGCACGAGCTGCGGCGATGATGATGCCGGCTCCCCGTATCAGATCCACGGACCCGGCAGCAACGACATGGAGTGCTGCCGGCTGGTCTGCGGATTGGATCCGGCCTGCTGCGTCGATGAATGGGACGAGAACTGCATCAGCAGCTCGGTGAGACTCTGTGCCGGGTGCGGCAGCGAAGAGGCGGGATCCCCATTCCTCAACAATGGAACCCCGGGCTGCGACGATGCGGACTGCTGCATCCGGGTCTGCGAGATCGATCCTTTCTGCTGCGAGACCTCATGGGACAGCAACTGCGCCAGATCCGCGGCGTTCCGCTGCTTCGGATGGTGCCAGGGCGACTTCAACTTCGACGGGAAGGTCGAAGGCGGTGACCTCGGCATCCTGATCTCGGAGTGGGGTTCGGAATCCGCGGAGCTCGAGGACCTCAACGACGACCTGATCGTGGATGGTGCCGACTTCGGCATCTTCCTCGGCAACTGGGGCGAGTGCGACTACTGATCGATGCCGGATTCAGGACCCGGTGGTGGGTACCACCCGACGGATTCCCGTGGTCTCCCCGAGATCGAGGATCCGATCGAGATCGATTCGAGCGACGATAAGGGCCGCACCCCCGACCACCGACCGGCCCTCGATCGACATCCCCAGATCCCTGACCACCTCGGGTGTGAGCGACGCGTTCTTCTCGAGAAGAAGCGTCACCTCGATGGTGGAACCATCGATCCACGGTCGACCGTCCAGGCCTCGCAGCGGAAGCTCCTTGATCTCGTCGGCGCTCACCCCGAGGACCAGCATGATCAGGCGCCGGTCGATGGTCCGAGCGATCCGGTCGAAGTCACGAACCGGCACGCTTTCCGACCGTTCCACCAGAGCCTGTTCGACCATCTCCATCTCCTCGGCCTCGGCGGCACCGGCGGCACCGAAGACCTCGCCCCCGGATCCGATCGCGGCGTCGAGGCTTCTTCGACCACTGATGCCGCCGCCACCACCAGCCCCGAAGCCGCGACCCGCGCCGGCACCTCTGCTCCCGCCTCGGCCTGCACTTCGACCCCTCGCATCGGATCCGAGGGCAGGCCTTCCGGCCGAGGGAGGCGAGGCCGCCTTGCCGGCGACGGGACTGCCGACGCTCCCGGGCCGACCGCGACCTTCGACACCCGGGGCGAACCGTCGTCGGTCCTGCTTCACCGCAGACCCGGCCGGGGGAGGAGTCGGTTTCGAATCGGCCATGGAATCCCGGACCGCACGCGATCCATCCTCGAGACCCTCCGAAGCGACCTCGAGTTCGATGCCTGCGAACTCCATCGCCTTCTCACGAATCTCGAATGGGCAATCATCACCGAAGATGCCTTCCCAATCGGTCCCATCGGGAAGCTCGATCGGCACCGTGACCAGCATNGNTCGACCTTCGACGACCACCTTCGACTTCTCGACCGCGACGAAACTCGTGAAGGGCGTGACGATGGAGTATCCCTCGCCGAGTTCGATGACCTCCTCCTTGATCTTCGGAGGCGTCAGTCCCTGCTCGACGGCGAGCAGATGCGGAGCCAGCACTTCGTCGACCCGGGCTCGTGCCCAGAGGGTCGCGATCGAACCATGCTCCGATGCCTCACTGGAGAAGGTCACGGGTATGCGTCGCTCATAGGGCCCGCTTCCGGTCTTGCCACTGATCACCACCGTTCCCTCGACCGAACCCGCGGCGGGCGGTCGATACCGGGCATGAAGCATGATCGGGCGGGCATCGAAGAGGTCCGGAAGCAGTCCCGCAGGATTCGTGGGCAGGATGCCGTGGGACTCGACGCCTTCGATGCTCACCTCGATGTCGGTGAGCACCGGCGTCTGGATCCGCCTTGCNAGGCGGGCGACGACCTCGTCGGCACCATCGGCAAGCAGCACGTAGTCCACGGCGCCCCGTCCCTGGCGAGCCATCTCGTCGAGCAGGAAACGATTGACGCTGTTACCGACTCCGAGGGCGAAGACCCGGGTGGATTTCGCGTTGTCGCGAATCGCCTGGACGATGACCTGGTCGTTGCCGACATACCCGTCGGTCATGAAGACGACGATCCTCATCGGTTCCACGTCGGTCACTGGCCCACCGTCCTCGGTCCATGCGGTGTCGTCGATCACGAAGGTCGCCGTGTCGACGTCCATGACCCGGCGGCCGTCCCTGGTGACCCAACGGCCGTCCANGTCGACAAGGGTGTCTCCGTTGATCCGCATGCCTTCGATACCGGCAGGCCGATCGGGCCTGGGCCTGGCATAGTTGATGTCCATGACCTCACGGTTCGAGACGATGCCGTCGTCGTGGCTTCCCTGATCGGGATGAGCCACGAGTTGTCGAATGGCGAACGAACCGAAGGGCATCCTGATGCGGACCTTGCGTCCGTCGGCGGGGAGGTTCTTCAATTCGTCGACGGTCAGACGAACGTCTTCCACATCGTTTCTGGTGAGGGCGGCGTTGATCGCCTTCATCATCTCGGTGCCGCCACCACCCTGTCGCGACTCGATGAACGCATTGGCCAGGGCGCGATTCTCCGCGGTCGCCGTTCGCGGTCGATCCCAGAGCATCCGGGTCGAACCCGCGAAGGTGATGAGGTTGAAGGTGTCGCTCTCCCGCATGGAATCGATCGCCCGGGTCATCACTTCCCTCGCCTTCGCGATGGGGAAGCCACGCATGGAGCCGGAGGTATCGAGCACGAAGACGAGTTCTCGAGGCTGAACGGTCTCGGCAGGTGTGGCGGCCGGAGGGTTGAGCACCATCGTGAGGTATCCACCCCGGGCGATCTCCGCGGCGGTTGCGGGCGCGACATGGGTGAAAACGCTTTCCGTGATCGCATCCTCTTCAAGCCGCCATCTGAGCACGAAGTCCCGGTTGGGGATCGTCTTCAGATCGGCCAGCGAGACATCGACCCGGCCTCTGCCCTCGCGCTTTTCCACGACCTCGTGCAGCGGTGCCTCGAGCCCGAGGATCGGAACGCCCCCGGTGTCGATGCGGACGTCGATCGAGATGTCGTGTCCGGATCGCCGCTCCGGACGGACCGGCATCGGCGTGATTCGACCGGCATCCGGCACCTGGTCGGTGTCCGGGGAGAAGCTGCTGCCCGGCTGAGGNTCCGCGGGAGGAGACCAGCAGAACCAGCGGTCACCGATCGAACCGAATCCNNCGTCGTAGAGCATGAAAGGCTCGACGACGACGTGGTCGGACGCGGTGTCCGGCGTGTTGCCGTCGTTGGCGGGTGGTCCGTACTCCACGATGCCTTCGACCACCGCCGTCATGTCGTCGGTCCGGGGATCGACGATGGTTCCGGCGATCGCCGGCCGGTCGATCCGCACCGCCGCAGTCATCAGCTCGAAGATCCGGTCCGGTGCCCAGGCCTCCGCCTCCGCAGGGGCGATGCGATCCGGTGTCGATGCGATCTTCTGCTGCATCCAGGCCCCGAAGGTCAGCCCGTCGAATCCCTCGACCGGACGCCGCAGGTACTCGTTCCAGTCCTCGGCGACCGCGAAGGGAACGATGTTCCCCGGTCCACGAAGGA
Organism: Phycisphaerae bacterium; assembly: GCA_002709295.1. GTDB lineage: Bacteria > Planctomycetota > Phycisphaerae > Phycisphaerales > SM1A02. Next base: position 6,772 of record PAQL01000022.1, read on the forward strand.
TGATGCCGCGCCGGACCGCCACCCCCTCGGGAAGATCGGCGATCGAGGAGCGTGAAGGCTTGCCGGGGATGTACCTCGGGCCCACCACGGTCGGGAACTCGAAGGCGTACTCGCCGTCGCGAGCTTCGATCACTTCGAGATAGCCGATCTCCACGGTGACCGTCGCACCGGGAGCGATGTTCGCGACCGACTGGGTGAAGATGTTCGGTCGTTCCTGCTCGAGAAGGCTGGCGACGTACCCGGCATCCCTCGCCATCTCGTAGATGCGACGAGCGAGGGCCCGTTCCTTGACTTCCCCTTCGACGATCCGTTCGTTTCCGTCGGGATCGACGACGGTCATGGTCATCCGATGCACCGCTCCTCGGTCGGACATCGGAAAGGTGTAGACCGCTTCGATGGGAACGTCGTAGGGATTGGCGTATCGCTGGACGATGGACACCGACACGATCGGCCCGCTGATTTCAGCGGAGACGTCGGTGTTCTGGAGCGGACAGGGTCCGATCGTGTTCCCATCGGCATCGAACGCCTCGAGACGGCCGCCTTCGGGCACCTGGATGACGGAGGCGAAAGCGGTTCGCTGCGGATCGGGAATCACCAGGACGGCAAGCATCGCGACCACGATGAACAAGGCGGCGGCCAGCATGCCGCGGCCGGGNACGAGGGCGGATACGAATCCGGACGTCCGTGATCGATTCGAATCGGCATCGATCCGACCGGCCACCGGCGGATTCTCGGCATTGACGGCCTCGAGCATCCGGTCCCGTCCGGCCCGAGCGGCTTCCCGGTTCTCGTCGTGCCACTCGGAGAGCAGTCGATCGAGATCATCGGCTTCCTGGTTCTGATTCAGGTCCTGGTCGGTCATCGGTCGTCCTCCGGCGAAAAGTCGCGGAGCAGGTCGGCGAGGCTGGCACGGGCTCTTCCCAGGAGCTTGTAGAAGCCGCTTCGGGAAAGACCNAGGGTGCGTCTGGCCGCATCGACGGGATCGTGTTCGAGATAGTGAAGGTGAATGGCGAGTCGCTGCTCGTCGGGAAGCTTCTCGAGTGCCGCCTCGAGTGAGGAGAAGCGTTCATGACGCTCGAGATCCGTCGCAGGCGAAGTCGAGTCCGCTCCACCATGAGTGTGAATCGCACTGCTCATGGCCTCGCCCTCGTGCTTGAGTCGACGCGCCATGGCTCGGCGGCGTTCTCGCACCACGAAACGAGCGATGGTGCAGAACCAGGCGGCGAGCCTGGTGCAATCGTCGATGGAGTCGAGCTTTCGGTAGGCACGGATGAAGACCTCCTGGGTCGCGTCCTCGGCCTCGGTCCGCGACCCATGCGGTCCTCCGGGGCCGTGACGGCGACAGACCGAGAGGATCAAGGCGGCATGGCGATCGTGGATCCGCCCGAAGGCCTCGAGATCCCCCGATCGAACCAGGTCCAGATCGTCGCAGTCGTTCGTCGTCACTGACGTGTCCATGGCCGGTCTCCTCTGGCAGTCTCCACGAAGAACGGACTTCAGTGCAGAATCACGAGGAAAATCGCGATGCCGGCCTCAAGACAGCGATCTCGCGTGGAGCAAGGCCGCCTGCGCCNGGAGGAGACGGTGGCCGAAGAGCTGCATCCATCCGCTTCGATGACATCGATGACGGGTAACGGGTGGCCCGGGAATCGAACACCTTCCCCGCCTCAATTCCGGGATTCGGCGGGATCCATGCGACCCGGATCGAACCTCAGAAACCGCATGGTTCGATAGCCGTCGGCCTCGTAGAGGAGGCCGACTTCGCCTCCCGGCTCGAGAACCACCATCTGGCTGTAGGCGAAGCCGCCGGGAACGAGGATGGTGGGCGGTCCCCAGGTCCGTCCGGCATCCGTGGACGAGACGAACGCCCCTTCCGATCGTCCCTGCTCGCGCCATGGGCCGCAGTAGATCACTCGTGACCGGTCGGACCCACGATCGCTCGCCNGATGCAGAACGATCGAAGCCATGCAGTGGGGCGAGACCAGTCCCTCGTCGACCTCGAGCTCGCCGAAGGATGNNCCGCCGTCGTNCGAACGCCCCCGAAGTCTTCGCTTCGGACCACCGTTGTGGATCCGACAGTTCAGGAGGATCGATCCATCCTCGAGTTCGAGGATGGAGACTTCATCGGCGGAGAATCCCCCCTTCGGATTCACGGCGGGTTCACCCCGATGCCAGGTCTCACCGCCATCATCGGAATGGACCGTGTACGCCCGCATGGCCTGGATCGGTCCCTGTCTCAGCGGGAGGACGAGTCGCCCGCGATGAGGGCCCCGCTCCAGCTGGATGCCGACGCCCGGACTTCCGGCATAGTTGGTGTCGGCGGACCGGAAGGTCCGGGTCACATCGATCGGTTTCGACCATGACCCTCCGCGATCATCGGACCACGTCAGCCAGTTTCGACTGCTGCGCGAGCCGTGGCCCGCTTCCACGCAGTCGGTGTGACAGCCCTCGGGGAAGGACATGTAGGTCAGGTAGATGCGTCCTGCATGCGGACCGAAGCCGACNTCCACGGGCAGGGGATCNTTCAGGGAATCCCCTCCCTGGTCGTCNATCACCTGGAGAGGCCCCCAGGTCCCGCCTCCATCCGTCGAACGCTTCGCCACGATGTCGTTCTTCGCATGGTCGCCTCCCTGTCGAGCTTCCGCGAAGGCCAGAAGCGTGCCATCCGCAAGCTTCAGGATCGATGGAATACGGATGTGCGGATAGCCGTCGGCACCGGCCTCGAAGACGACCGTCGATTCGTCTGATGTCGTCTGCTGGTTCACATCGGCTCGTTTCATGGATTCCCGGCCCATCCCCTCCGCTATCAGGGCCCCGGGAACCGGAATCGGAGGCCGGAGCACGAAGGCCGCCAGAATGGAGACGAGAACCCCACGGGCGAACGATGGTGTCTTCATGGATGCACGGTAGGTGACCTCCTGAACCACGTCCATGATTCCCGATGGGGCTCCACCGACGATTCGGACAGGTCTCCGTACCGGAGACGTTAGGATCGAGTCATGGACGGATTCCTCTGGTTCATCATGGGTGCGACCGCCGGACTGGTGATCGCCGGACTCCTCGTCACCGTCATCTCGGGTCGCAGACAGGCGGCGATCCAGAGCAGGCTCTCGGTCGAGGAGACGAACTCCGCCGGCCTTCGGGCCAGCAACGCCGATCTCGAGCAGCGGCTCGCCGAAGCCCGGGCCGCCATCGATGCCTCGGCACGGGAACTGGATGAGGCCCGACGCGCGGGCGAGAAGGCCCGGATCGAGACCGCCCGGGTCGAGGCGGACCTGAGAGTGGCGACGGAGAAGCACGAGGAATTCGCACGCGGCAGCGAAGAGGCCCGCCGAAAGCTCGATGAGATGTTCAAGGCGCTCGCCGCCGACGTCCTTCAGGCCAATCAGAAGCAGTTTCTCGAGACCGCATCAGCGCACTTCGAGAAGGCCCAGAAGCAGATCGGCGGGCACCTCGGCGAACGTCACACCCAGCTGGAGGAGATGCTCAAGCCCTTCCGAGAGCAGCTGTCGGAACAGCAGAAGTCGCTGAAGGACCTCGAAGTCAAGCGAGAGAAGGCCTACACCTCGATCGAACAGCACGTGCAGCGGATCGCGGAGAGTCACCACTCGCTGCAGCAGGAGACCGGACGACTCGTGACCGCGCTCCGGCGTCCCGAGCAGAGAGGGCGGTGGGGCGAGATGATCCTTCGCAACGTCGTCGAATTCGCCGGAATGACCGAGCACTGCGACTTCGTCGAGCAGGTCTCGGTCGATGGCGAGGGGGACGGCAGGCTCAGGCCCGACATGATCGTCAAGCTTCCCGGTGACGGCATGATCGTCGTCGATTCGAAGGTGGCCCTCGACGACTACCTGAACGCGAACGAGGCCGAGGACGAGGAACGGCGTCGCGAGTGCATGGCTCGCCATGCATCCGCGGTCGAGAATCACGTGAAGGGTCTGGCGGACAAGAAGTACTGGAACCAGTTCGATCGGACGCCGAAGTTCGTGGTCATGTTCATGCCGATCGAAAGCGGCCTCACCGCGGCGATGGATCACAAGCCCGACCTCCATCAGAAGGCCATGGAGAGCGACGTTCTCATCGTCACGCCGACACTTCTGGTCGGTCTTCTGCGAACCATCGGCTATGGATGGCAGCAGGAGGACGTCGCCGCCAACGCACGAGAGATCGCCAAGGCGGGGGCGACGCTCTACGACCGGCTTGCGACGTTCACGCAGTACTTCGAACAGGTGGGAAAGCGTCTTCGCCAGGGGGCGGAGTCGTACAACAAGGCCGTCGGTTCCCTCGAGTCGTCGATCCTTCCGGCCGCCCGCAGGATGAAGACCCTCGGCACGACCAAGAGCGATGATCTGGATGAGCCCTCGATGATCGAAGTCGAGACCAGGTCGGTGGTCAAGGACGAACTTCTGCTGCCAAACTCCAGCGACCGGACGAGCCCGGAAGGCTGATGGGTCGGGAATGACGAGGTCCACGGATCCCGATGGCTTCGGAAGGGCCCGGAATCAGCCCTCCATGGTTGGTGGCCGTGCGGGGACAAGCTGTGGACAGATCCCGGGGATGAGCGGAATCAGCTCAGAACATCCCTGATGCGGAGCTGAAGAACGGTGATTATCGGGGATTCCCCCGACATCTCGTCCTGAAGGATGTGAATGAACCGGGTTCAGCTGGTTGCCTGAGCATCCGGCTTGGCAGGGACCTGGGTGGCCTGTTCCTGCCCCTTTGAGGCGGTATCCGAGGCCTTCTGCTGAGACTTGGCCTCCCCGGTGTTGGAGGAACTCACGCTCTCCGGCTTGCCGCTGGGAATACCACTGGGCTTGCCGCTGGGGACACTGCCACCCGGCTTGCCTCCGCCCTGCCATCCACCGCTTCCCGATCCACCGGCAAAGCGGCCCGCAGGTCCACCCGGTGATTCCGGCATTTCGAGTTCGGAAACCACTTCGCCGGCACCGGGCCTTCTGAGCAGCACCCGATCACCGACCGCGAGGCCGTCACGAATCTCGACCGACATCTCGCTCGACTGTCCGATGGTGACCTTGCGCTGGGCGAAACCACGATCCTCAGGCACGTACACGAATGCCAGGGGGCCCTTGCGGAACACCGCCTGAATCGGAATGTTGATCACATCATCGACGTTGCCGAGGACGATCTCGCCCCGACAGCGCATCGAAGGTTTCAGTCCCATCGAGGGATCGACATCGAGGTCGACCTTGACGGTGTAGTCGCGGCGGTTCGGGTCCCGCCACCCACCGCTCTCGGCCAGGACGCTGACTCCGATCACACTTCCGGTCACCGGCTGGTTCGGATCCGAGTCACTGTAGACCACCGCCGGCTGGCCCGATCGGATCCGGCCACTGAGTGCCTCGCCGACCTTGAGGTTGGCGATCATTCGATTGGTGTCGGGAAGGATCATCACGAGCTCGTTCTGACGGAGCTCCGTACCGACCTGCGGGGGCGGTTCGTCACCACGACCTCGACGTTCACCGGAGAGGCTGGATGCATAGACGACCAGACCGTCGCCAGGCGCCGTGATCACGCATGCAGCGAGTTGCTCCTGAAGATCGGCAAGGCGTTCCTTCGCAGTTTCGAGCTTGAACATCGCGCTTTCGACATCAGCTTCGATCTTGACGATCTCTGCGAGGTGCCTCTGCTCCGTGCGCCCCTTTTCCGCGTTGGACTGCTCGACCGCGGATTCCTTCTCGGCCCTCTCCTTCTTGATCGTGTACCGCTCGTAGACCTGCTTGGCGAGCTCGAAAGACTTCACGGTCGCCTCGGCCTCGATCAGCTGGATCCGGTCCTGCTCATACTCGTCGTTCGAGATGAAGCCGTTGTCGACCAGTGACTTGGCATCTTCGAACCGCTTCTTCAATCGGTCGCGATTGATCCTGGCGGTCTCGATGTGGATGTCGTTGGTCTGGCGATTCGTGACGAGATCGCCTTCCTCCCACGCCTTCATCGCCAGCTGGGCGATCTCGATCTCGAGGTCCGCCTTCTGGAGATCGCTCGCCATCGTCGACCTACGGATCGCGAGGGTCTGCTCCGCGGCCACGACCGAGCTCTCCGCGGTCTTCACCTTGTCCTCGCCGTCCTTGATCTTGTCGATGATCTCGTCGTCGGCGAGCCTCAGGAGGATGTCGCCGGCCCTGACCGATTCACCCTCGGAGACGATCTCGGTGATGAGGGCCCTGCCCTCGAGACGATTTCGAATCTCGATCTTCCGCTCGGTCGAGAGCTCGCCGCTGGCCGGGATCACGATGTCGAAGCTGTTGCGTCCGACGACGTGGATGTCGGCCTCGTCGAAGGTGCCCGCCGTCTGTTCGACCTCGTTGCCGCCCAGCAGCAGGAAGCCCGCGGTGCCGAGTCCGACCACGACGACCAATAGGATGATCACCGTCGTGAGGGCTCCTCCGAATCGGCGGCCGTGACAGCCCATCGATTGTCGGTCACAGGAGGGATTTGAATCGATCGTGGTCATCTGGCAGATCCGGAGGTACCGAAGGTGCATGGAGCATGTATCCGCTTTTAAACACCCGAGAGGGGCGATCCGGGACCCCAAAGGGTACCCTGACGGCTCTGGAATCAAGGAGTTCGGACGAGGTCGAACCACGGATTCGCAGGTCATTTTTCCTCTTCATCGCCTGAATGACGACAAATCGGTCAGAGAACCGGAGCTGGACCTTCGATCCTGCTCCGGGAATGCTGCAACCGGGGCCATGAGGGATCTCGAATAATGACCCGTTCTTCATGATTGTGCCTCGAGGTGGACTCGATGCCCCGCCGAATCGACCCTCTGGAACCGGGAGCGCGGCAAATGGAACAGCGACGACGTGGACTGACGCTTCTGGAAACCGCCACCGCCACCGGGACCGCGACGGTCTGTTTCGCCATCCTCATGGTCACGATGGGTACCGGGCTCGGCGATCGAACCCGCATGAGATCCGCCGCCAACCTCTTCGTCATGGCCCAGGCCCACGATGCCTATGCCATGGACTGGATGGGGCGCCAATGGACCATCGTGCCGGACGAGTTCGACGAATACGACGGCGACGTCGTCCGGTACAACAACGAGGTTCGCTGCCTCGACTCGATCATCCTCGGCAACGATGCCGGCGGCCTGCTCTGGGGCTACTGGGTCGGTGGCGGCACCTGTTCCGGCATTCCGGGTGACACGGGGTACTGGAATGGGATCGGCACCTCCATCTTCCCCCCATATGCCCTGTACAACATGGCCGAATCCTTGGGGAGTCGTCTCATCTACAACGCTCGAGGTTTCCGGGACTACGTCTCCGACAACACCGAGGATCCCGCCTTCTTCCAGCCAGGTACCCTCGATGCCCGTCTGGCGAAAGCCGCATTCGACGAGGATGTCGAGTTCATCGGGCCGTACCACCCCCGATTAAGGGGCTCGACCTTGCTGCAACCGGGCTACAGCCTCTCAGCAAGCGCCATGTGGGGCATCGACATCCACCGGGCCGCGTCCGCGGGTGGATGGCAGGACCCGCGCGATACCACAGGTGGTTACGCCAGTCCCTCGGTCGACCAGTGCCTCCATCCCGATCTGAAGACCAGGATGATCGAGCGATGGTGGATCGACGGCGCCCCCGGTCGGTTCAATCCGGCGTTTGGCGGTGGATTCGACGGTCAGGTCAACACCGGAAGCAGACCCGGAAGACACTGGATGTTCAATCAGGGTCACGAGGCGCGATCCCAGGCTCTCTTCTTCGATGGCAGCATCGCCACGGTCCGGACCGGCGATGCCTATGAGGACGATCTTCAGTACCAGAAGACCTCCGGTGGCGACGGCCTCTGGAGCCGGGACACGCCGATGGGGGTGGATGGTCAATACGGCGATCAGGGCCTGGACGACGACACGTCCTTCCACGTGCTGACCACCGACGGCATTCGCGGACGGGACTTCCTTCGCCGCGGTGACGGCTGATCGACACGGCCGATGGTCGTCCTGATCGCACGGGGGTCCATCAGGACACCTCGGCCCATTCGTCGATCGCCGCGGGTCGATACCGTGCCCGCCATGCGTCTCACCCCCGTCACCGCCGATCTTCTGATGCTGCTCACCGCAGCGATCTGGGGATTCGGCTTCATCGCCCAGAAGGAGGCGATGGACGCGGTGGGCCCCCTCACCTTCAACGCGGTTCGATTCGGAATCGGGGCTCTCGCGATCGCCCCTCTTCGTTTCGTCATTCCACGAATCCGGAACGGTGATCGTCGATCGGAACTGCGACTGCTCTGGAAGGGGGGGCTGCTGCTCGGACTGGTGGTCGCGGTCGCCTCGGCGTTCCAGCAGTACGGCATCGTCGGCACCGACGCGGGACCAGCCGGATTCATCACCGGTCTCTACGTCGTCTTCACCCCGCTGCTTGGACTGATCGTCGGCGTCCGGACCCACGTGGCGACGTGGATCGGCTGCGGGCTCGCGATCGGCGGCATGTGGTTCCTCGCCTTCAAGGGTGATGGAGAGGGATTCTCGGTCGACATCCCGGCGATGCTCGTCCTCGTCGGGGCCTTCGGATGGGCGACCCAGGTCCTGATCGTCGATCGTCTCTCGCCCCGGACCGATCCGATCGAACTGACCGTCTTCCAGTTCCTGATCGTGGCGGTGACGAGCATGATCGCGGCGATCATCTTCGAAGGGTCCTCGGCCCTGAACATCCCCCACATCCTCTCGGTCGCGACCTGGGAGGTGCTCTACTCGGGCGTGCTCGCGATCGGCGTGGCCTTCTTCGTCCAGATCGTGGCCCAACGGAAGAGTCCACCCGCCCATGTGGCGATCCTGCTCAGTCTCGAAGCGGTGTTCGCGGCCCTCGGCGGCTGGTGGCTGCTCGATGAGACCTACGACGGCAGAACCATGTTCGGATGCGGTCTGATGCTGGCCGGCATCCTCGCGAGCCAGGTCCCGAGACTGCGGTCGGGACGAAAGCAGGGTTCGAACCGGACGGATCCCGGCACTCGCGGAGCCGGTCCGGACGTCTGAACGGGACCGGGTGATCCCCCGATCGGGACCCGGATCGCCACGAAGGGCCTCCAGTTCACATTTCACGGGTGTCCGTCCGCATCCCTGAAATATGATGTTCACATGACTCGGGCCAGAAGATCCGTCGACCAGAGGGGATGTCGCCTCGTGGCGACCGGCGTGCTGCTTGCGTTCGCGACCACGATCGGTGCGGTGGCGTCGGTCACCGAAGATGACGGAGTTCCCGACGATGCGATCCACGCGGGCGTGCCGGACATCGATCCGGGCATCGACTTCAATCGCGACGTGCGTCCGATCCTGGTAGCTCGCTGCTTCGCCTGTCACGGCCCGGACGCCTCCACTCGAAAGCGAGGCCTCCGGCTCGATGTCCGGGAGGGCGCCGTCGAACCCGCACGAGCGGGACGCACGCCGGTGGTGATCCCGCATGATGCGCACGGAAGCCTGCTTCTGGAGCGGATCATGGATGCCGACGATCCGATGCCCCCGTCCGGCGAGCCTCTGTCGACCGTCGAGATCGAGATCCTGCGGCGTTGGATCGATGACGGTGCCGAGTACGACGGACACTGGTCATGGAAGCCGATCCTCGACCCGGAAGCACCTTCGGTCGAACCCCGGCACGAACCGATGGTTCGCACCGAAGTCGATCGACACATCCTCGCCCGCCTTGAAGCCGAAGGCATCGAACCCGCCGGCGACGCGACCCCGGCTCGACAGGTGAGGCGACTCGCCTTCGATCTGACCGGACTTCCCCCGGACCCCGTGATGGTCGAGGCCTTCGAGGCCGACCCGTCCGATGACCAGTGGCACCGGATCGTCGAGGATCTTCTCGCCTCTCCCGCATTCGGAGAACGATGGGGTCGTCACTGGCTCGACCTGGTCCGTTACACCGAGACCTGCGGACACGAGTTCGACTATCCCATCCGGGAGGCCTGGCGATACCGCGACTGGGTGATTCGTGCGTTCAATCAGGACGTCCCGTACGACCGGTTCGTCGCCGAACAGATCGCTGGTGATCTTCTGGATCCCCGGATCAATCCCGAGGACGGCACGAACGAGAGTGTGATCGGAACCGGACAGTGGTACTTCCATCAGGCCGTCCATGCTCCGACCGACGTGACTCAGGACCAGTCGGATCGCATCGCCAACCAGCTCGAGGTGTTCGGGCAGGGATTCCTCGGGCTGACCGTCGCGTGTGCGCGATGCCACGACCACAAGTTCGACGCGATCAGCACCCGCGACTACTACGCGCTGTCCGGATACATGCAGTCGATGCACCAGGGATACGCCTACCAGGATCCTCACGATCGCATCGAAGAGGCGGTTCTCCGCATCGAGTCCGTGGATCCCGAAGGAGATCCACGCGCCGACCTTCCGGCACCACGACGACTGAGCGCCTATCTGCTGGCGGCAGCCGAATTGAAGCCGCCACGCACCTCCGATGGAAAGGATTGGGAACCTCTCGATGCCGCGAAGCTCGAGGGCATCACGGCCGCGGAGGATCTGGATGCCTCGCTGCTTGAACGCTGGGTCGAGACGTTCAAGAACGACATCTGGCGATCCGCCGATCACCCATGGCGGGCCTGGGTGCTCCTCGGGCACGACGGGGCCATGCTCGATGCGGAGACCCGCAGCCAGCGACAGGGAGAGGTCCTGCCTCACCGGGATCTGAACATCGACGAGACCGCGATGGTCCTCGAGAGTTTCGACCGTCCGATGAGCGACCTGCGCTGGTATCCATCCGGCTGGGCATGGACCGGCTCGGGTTCCATGATCTCCCCGCGGGACGGAACCCTCGCAAGCGATCGTCTCGACTCCCGGCTCCAGGGCACGCTGCGAAGCGAGACCTTCACCCTAGACCACCGATTCCTGCACTGGCGGGTTCGAGGAGCAGGCCCCGGAGCCCGCATCAGGCTCGTGGTCGAGGGCATGGTGATGGACGAGTTCAACGCCCTTCTCTTCCACGGCTACCGGCAGGACGTACCGACCCATGACGGTTGGCGGCATGTGGTCAACGACACCCGGCTGCAGGCCGGGGCCAGAGCACATCTCGAACTGATCGACGATGGTCGAGGCCGACTCGAAGTCGATGCGATCTGGATGAGTGATCGCGGCGATGGGCGTCTGGCGGGAGAATCGCTGCCGGGCTGGGTCGAATCTGCGCAGGCCGACGACCCGGCGATGCTCGCCTGGGCCTTCGATCAGGCCGCCACCAGGTCGAGCGAATCGCCGACCTTCCGAGAGCCGCTTCGGGATCGTCTGATCGACGCGGGACTCTGGGGGGACACGATCGACGAAGCCGATGCGAACCGGAAGACGATCGCGAGGATCGAAGAGGATCGTCGAAGGATCGCCGGCGAGATCCCGAATCCGGTACGGGTGCTCGCGGCCCACGAGGGTTCAGGAGTCGATCAGAACGTCTACGTCCGTGGTTCGCATCGAACCCCCGGTGAGATCGCGGTCCGATCCTTCATCACCTCCATCGCGGGAGAGCCGGAATCCCCCGGCGAGGAGGGTTCCGGCCGACTCGAGCTGGTGGACGCGATCCTCGACGAATCGAATCCCTTCCCGGCTCGGGTGATGGCGAACCGCGTCTGGCACCATCTTCTCGGGCGCGGTCTGGTCTCCACCACGGACGACTTCGGCGGCCTCGGGCGCACTCCATCCCATCCGGAGCTCCTCGATCATCTCGCCTCCAGGCTTCGGGACGACTGGTCGGTCAAGGACCTCATCCGGTCGATCGTCCGGTCGAGCACGTATCGACGCTCCAGCGAACCGGTCGCCGCAACCGCGGAGCGGATGGCGACGATCGACCCCGATCGAACCCTGCTCGGTGCCGTGCCCATCCGTCGAATCGAGGCGGAGGCGATCCGGGATGCGATGCTCGCGACCAGCGGGCGACTGGACTCCGGCATCGGCGGTCCACCGGTTGCAGCCCATCTCACGCCGTTCATGACCGGAAGAGGACGACCGGGTCGAAGCGGTCCGCTGGACGGTGACGGCCGACGAAGCATCTACCTCGAGGTCCGAACCAATTTCGCCAACCCGATGATGGCGGCCTTCGACCTTCCCGCACCGATGACCACGGTCGGAACTCGAAACCGATCGAACGTCCCGGCGCAGTCCCTCGTGCTGATGAACGATCCCTTCGTGCACGAGATGTCGAGACTCTGGGGCGAGCGGATCCTCGCCGACGAATCACTGGTCGACGACCGGGCCCGGGCCCGGATGATGTGGCGACAGGCCTTCGCCGAGCCGCCGCAGGACCCTGATCTGCAGGCCGTCGTCGACTTCGTCGCGGATGCACCCGACCCGCAGCAGGGGTGGATCGATGTCGCCCACGCCCTCTACAACGCCAAGGCCTTCATCCACCTGGATTGAACACCGACGGAACACGTCATGTCGAATCGATCACATCACTGCGGACGGTTTCTCCAGGGTGCCGGAACCCGACGGGAGATGCTTCGCCAGGTCGCGGGTGGATTCGGACTCGCGGCCTTCGCCGCCCTCGGTCACGAGGAGAGGGCCGCGGCCGCGAGCCCGCATCGGATCGGTCGCGACGGGATGCTTCCCTCCCCGCATCACCGACCGACGGCTCGAAACGTGATCTTCCTCTACATGGATGGTGGTCCGGGCCAGATGGACACCTTCGATCCGAAGCCCGTGCTCACGGACATGCATGGGAAGCCGTTTCCCATGAAGAAGGCTCCGACCCAGTTCGACTCGAATGGAAACTGCCTGGGCACACCCTGGAATTTCCAACCCGGCGGGGAATGCGGTACTCCGGTCTCCGACCTCTTTCCCCACGTCCGGGAGATGGCGGACGAGTTGCTGGTGGTCCGGTCGATGACCTCGCCGTTCAACGAGCACACCAACGCAAACTACTTCCTTCACACCGGATTCGGACTGGCCGGGCGTCCTTCGATGGGGGCGTGGGCGACCTATGGCCTTGGCAGCGAGAACCGTGACCTTCCCGGATTCGTGGTCCTCGACGGAGGCCTCACCCCGCCGGGCGGTCTCCAGTGCTTCGGCAACGCCTTTCTTCCCGCGACGCATCAGGGATCGCTGCTTCGTCCGGCCGACGAGGCCCTTGCGAACGTCAGTCCGCGAGAGGACATCGACCGTCAACGGCGGAAGCTCGGGCTGGTCGAAGCTCTGGACCGTGGTCTCCGCTCCGCCGGGAACGACCGGATCGAGAGCGCCATCCGCAACCAGGAACTCGCCTTCAGCATGCAGTTTTCCGTGCCGGAGGCCACGGACATCCAGGGCGAGACGGAATCGACCCGCCGCATGTACGGCCTGGAGAGCGAGTACGAGCCGACGCGCATCTTCGGACGCGAATGCCTGCTCGCCCGTCGACTCGTGGAACGAGGCGTCCGCTTCATCGAATGCACGTGTCCCCACGTCGGAACCGATCGCTGGGACCAGCACGGCAAGCTCAAGGAAGGCCACGAGAACAACGCCCGAGCGGTCGATCAGCCCATCGCCGGGCTGCTGCGTGATCTCAAGCAGCGAGGCCTGCTCGAATCGACCCTGGTGATCTGGGGCGCGGAGTTCGGCCGAACTCCGTTCAGTCAGGGATCCGATGGGCGTGATCACAACCAGTTCGGATTCAGCATGTGGCTTGCCGGTGGCGGCATCGCAGGCGGCCGGACCTACGGGGCCACCGACGAGTACGGCTACCGGGCGGTCGAGAACCCGGTCGAGATCCATGACCTCCATGCGACGATGCTCCACCTGATGGGCATCGACCACGAGCGTCTCACGGTCCGGTTCGGCGGCCGCGACATGCGGCTCACCGACGTGCACGGCAGGGTCATGCACGACTGGATCGCCTGATCGGGGATCGGACCTCCTCCTCGCTTACCGTCCAGTCAGGGAAAACCGACGTCGCGATCGCTCGCGACGCCGGCTCACCCCCGAAAGGAAGGATTGACCACAAGTCAGTCCGGATGCAGTTTTCAGTTCGTGTTCCGAAGTCGATCAAGCGTCCTTCGGAATCCTTCGTCGACGACCTTCCGAGCCTCGGGATCGGTCGAATCATCGACCTTCCTCTTCGCGAGTTCGCTCAGTTCGGCCCGGAGAGCCCGGCGGGATTCGGGATCGATGGGAGATCCGCGGCGGCCCCGGCTCTGTTCCTCGCTCTTCTTCTTCGGCCGGACGACCTCGAACACGATCTCACCGACCAGTGAATGACCGGTGTCGGTGCTCGACACCAGCAGAAGATCATCCTGGGGAAGAGGCACGAGGCTGGTCGTCTCGGAGAGTCCGGCAAGATCGAGGACCCGGCCCGCGAGGGTGACCGCCGATGCCATCCTGGCTTCGGGAACCCGGATGATCGAGACACTCACCTCATCATGCACGGCGGGCGATGCGGCGCGAGGCGCGGTCCGGGCCCGAGGCGGTCTCCATTCGTTTCCACTGATCCTGAAGATCGATGATCCGCTTCCGACCGTCTCGAAGTCGACCATCACATCGATGCCGGATTCGGTGGTGTAGACGTGGTCCGAGATCGCGGCGAAGGCGTCGCCGGGATGCATCACCCGAAGGGACATGGCGGGAAGGATCACGCCTTCGGTGCCGGGAAGAAGGATGATGTTCGGATCGTGGTTCACGGCCTTGAAGCCGTCCGTCACCTCGTCGATGTAATCGGCGACGCTTCCTCCCTTGAACTCGATCATGGTCCCTTCTTCGGACCAGTCGGTGTCGTCGACGATGGTGAAGGTGGTGCAGCACGACAGCGCCACCGCGGTGATTGCGGCATGAATCATGATGGTCTCCCTGGAAGATCCCGTGTTCGTGGTCTGTGGAGCCGGCGTTCGGCCGTTCCCCGGTGTCATCTCTGGAACGAATGCCCCGAACGACGTATTGCCACGACTTCGAACCGAAACGGACAAAGTCCGTTTCAGGGCCTGGATCGAAGCCCACGCAACCAGGCGGCCCGAGCCCGAGGGATGTGCACTCCACCCTGCCTGGATCGACGCCACCACATGATGATCCCGACCAGGATCGTGACCACCAGGATCGCCCCGACCCCGATGGTGACCCAGTGGAGAGGGCCGCTGGTCGAGAGCCCCCGCTGGGCGGCATACCCCAGACCGAGCTGGACGCCGACACTCACGACCGCGGTCGACAGCTCCACCAGAAGAAACACGCCCCATGAGAGATGGACGAGTCCACCGACCGCGACGCCGACGGTTCGTGATCCGGGAATGAACCTCGATACCAACAGCACCCACAGTCCATGGCGGTCGTAGAGGTGCTTGACCTGAAGTATGCGTTTGGGATGGGCATGTTTGCGAAACCAGTGGGTTCCGACCAGCCGACCGCCGAAGCGTCGGCAGACGAAGAACCACAGGGTGTCGCCGCCGGTCACCCCCAGATAGGCCGCCAGGATCGTCCAGAACATCGGAAACCGACCCGAGGCCATCTCCCAGCCGGCGGGGATCACGATCAGATCCTCGGGAAGATGCAGGCCGACCCCGGCGATCACCAGAAGACCGAAGACGGCGAGCGGTCCGTACAGATCGAAGAGGTGCTGGACGACTTGATCGGCGGCTTCGTGCATGGGGATGTCGTGGACGGTACCCGGTGGATCCACATCGATCGGTAGACTTCGTGCCATGATCCTCGCCGAGGCCTACATCCACGATCTCTCGCCCTTCGCCATCCGCTTCGGCGACGGGTTCGGCATCCGCTGGTACGGACTCGCCTATCTCACCGGCTTCATCGCGGCCTGGATGATCCTGAAATGGATGGCTCGAACCGGTCGAAGCCTGCTGAAGCCCGAACAGGTCGGGGACTTCATGACCTGGATGGTCGTCGGGGTCCTCGTCGGCGGGCGGCTCGGATACGTCCTCTTCTATTCGATCGACCTGCTCTGGACCTTCTCGTCGAGCTTCCCGTTCTGGGGCGTGCTGGAGATCCACAAGGGGGGGATGGCGAGTCACGGTGGGATCCTCGGCGTCTGGCTGGCCTGCATCCTCTACGGGCGCGCCCGTGGCATCACGAGCTGGCACCTCTTCGATGGCGTCGCGTTCTGCGCCCCTATCGGCCTCGGACTCGGTCGGGTCGCCAACTTCGTCAACGGCGAACTCTGGGGCCGGCCCCTCCCCGCCACGATGCAGGCGGACCCGCCGGGCTGGAGCGTGAAGTACCCCGACGAGATGCTCGAGGTCGACTTTCCGAACGGTGGGACGGTCGACGGCCTCGTCACGATGATCTCGAACCCCGCGAACCTTCCACCACTCCAGGCGCTCCGCGACGCGATCTACGCCGGCAGGGCCGACGTCGCCGAGGCGGTCTCCCCGTACCTCGTCGCCTACTACCCGAGCCAGCTCTTCCAGGCGCTGACCGACGGGCTGCTCCTGTTCACATTGCTCGCGATCGTCTGGCTCAGGCCTCGCAAGCCCGGCGTGATCTGCGGCTGGTTCCTCATCGGCTACGGCGCGATGCGGATCGCGAGCGAGCAATTCCGGGCCCAGTACACGACGGAGTGGGGCGTCTCCAGCATCTGGCCCGCCGCCGGCCTGAGCGCCGTGATGATCGCCCTCGGACTTCTCGTCCTCTGGTGGTGCGTTCGCCGGGAAGGTCCGAAGGTCGGCGGCCTCCTCACGCCGGGTTCGACCGAGGCGGCCGGATCCGTGGATCGGACATGAAACAACACCGCCCGACCTCCAGGTCGGGCGGTGAGTCGGAGGGCGTGGGCCCTTCGCTTCGTCTGTTGAGGTTCCGGGTCAGGCGGCCTTGACCTTGCCGCGACCGACGGTCCGTTCGTCCAGGTCGGCCCGGGCATCGGGATACTGGTGAAGCTGGTCCATCAGTTCCTCGGGGCTGGAGGCCCAGAGATCGGCACCGATCTCCTCGGCGAGGCCCGGGGCTCGGTTGAAGATCCCACCACCGACCACGATCTGCATGTCGGGCAGGGCGTTGATGCCCCGGACGTGGTCGATCAGCTGTCGAAGACCCGGAGCGTCGGCACCACCGGCACTGAACATGAGGAGGACATCGGGCTTTCGCTCGTGGACCTCGGCGAGGATGTCGTCGTGGGCGATGTTGCCGCCGCCGAAGAAGACCGTGTAGCCATCGGCTTCAAGCAGGTCGGCGGTCAGGCGAGCCGCGAGGTCGTCAAGCTCGTCGGGACCGCAGAACATGCAGATCGTCCGGTTCCTGGATTCCGCGATCTCGTAGTGAGGCTGTACCTGGGAGATCATCGTCGAGAGCGATCGCGTGGCGTACTGCTGTGCGAGTCGCGTGATCGAATCCTGCCGGTAGAGCGTCGTGATGTTGTTCAGGGTGGGCCAGAAGACCTCTCGGGCCAGCGTTCCGGCGTCGATGCCGTGGTCGAAGGCGGCGTCGACGAGTCGTCGACTGGCGTTGCGTTCGCCGGAGATCAGGGTGGAGAAGAGGTTCTCGATGAAGAGGTCGGTGTTCATGGTTCTGCCTTTGTCGGTCGGAGACGGTTGGTGCGAGGAGACAGCGGTGGACGAACCGTCCCGATCCGGGAGCGACGACGTCCGAAGACGAAAGAGGTTGATGTTCCAAGGTGCCGAGCCGGGCTCGGCCAGTGATCCGTGCCGTGCGGCTGCCCGCCGGCAGGAAGTTCTTCGGGTGAATCCGCAGCTCCTCGACACCGACCCGAAAGATCGTCTTATTGGGCACTTGATTCGCTTATACGGACATCACGACGCCCCCCCGGGCTCTGGAAAGGGCCCGGGGCGGCGATGATGACTCTTGATGTGCCTTCGGTGATGTCGTGACCGGGGTGATTCAGGCGACGCGATCGCGCTTCCGACGCAGGCCCGCCGCGCCGCAGGCCAGCGCCGCGAGGCCGCCGAGGCCGGGTACCGGGTTCGAGGCTCCGGTCTCGCCCGCC
>PAQL01000023.1 GCA_002709295.1 Phycisphaerae bacterium
GGCTCAGGCCGTCGGTGGACAGGCTGATGTCCGCCCAACCGAGGACCGTCTCGCCGCCCAGATCGAAGCCGAGCGCCAGGAAGCCTCGCTGGCCGGGCGACATTGCGCCGTTGGTCGAGCCGCTGCTGGAGCTGACGCTGTTAGTCCAGAATGTTCCGATGGTGTCGGTTCTGTAATACGTGTAGTACCCGCTGGACCACCTGTCGAAGATAGAGAGGTATCCGTTGCCGGACTGGATCGCCGCAAGGTCGATCTGATCGCCCGAGTTGAACAGGCTCCGGCCGATCGTGGGTCCGGAGGCGAGCCAGTTGGTGCTGTTGTTGAACCCGGTGTAACGGGAAGAGAAGAAACCACCATAGAAGGTGCTCGTGAAGAACGAGCTGCTGTAGAACACGGCGTAGCGGTTCCCCTGAAGAGACCACTCGACACCCCCGCCCGTGATCGATCGCCAGGCGGAATCGAACGTGTTCGATGCCCCGGAGAGGCTGAGGGTGAACTCCGAGCCGAAGTACTGGATGTCGCCGTGCAGCGGGCTGACGGCGAGGCCGACGGCACCCGAGCCACAGGCGGCGATGGCGGCGTAACGATCGAGACGAGTCGATGAACTGCTCATGCTGGTTGTCTTTCTCATGCGGGGAACAGGGAGCGCTGCGGGAGGACAGCAGTGGGAACGTGGCCGGGAAGCCGATCCCAGCCTAGTCAAAGCGGATTTTCGAAACAAGGGAATCACTGCCTTCCCGTCGAGAATCAGGGTGCCGAGAACGGTCGAAATGGCTGGGAACGAGGCCGGGCCATCGATGCAAGTTCACATTCCAGAGAGACTTGCGGAAATGATCGGTCCCCGATCCATGATCAGCGTCCCGTATCCAGCACGGTTTCGGTGGTCTCGTGCTCGGCGAGCTGATCAAGGGTGAGCGGGAACGGCTTGAGCTCGCCGCGGGCGAAGACCTCGGTGATCTTCCGGACGTAGGGGCGGTCTCGACGATCGGTCTGGCCGATCGGGGTCACGGTCCATGACCGGGGTGGATCCGACATCTCGTGCACCGCCACGTACGCCGATCCGATCGTGCACTGCATCCTGGAAAGGTCGTTGCCGCGAAGATCGGCGTTGGCGTTCATCAGGGAGATCGCCGGATACATGCCCGTCTGAACCGAGTAGGTCCGGCCGGCCTTCCGGATCACGTGGGCGATTCCCCAGGGAAGATCCGATCCGAAGGGAAGAAGCTTGCCGATCCGCTTCCGAGCGTCTCGAAGGGTGTCGAACATTCGAAACGCGTCCTCCTGGTCGACGGTGTCCAGGGGACGCTCGAGGAAGTCCACGCTCACCATCGCCTGGTCGGCATACATGAAGAGCCAGAGCAGGAACAGGGTCGGCAGGGGGGACTTGACGTCGGGTTGACCGTCCCAGGCCAGAAGATCGCGGACATCGCGTTCGATCATGGATCGATCGGGGTAGTCGTCCGAATGCTCCTTCCAGGCGAGATCGAGGCGTTCACGGATCGGACCGTGGGGGATCATGGTCACGTCGGCGATGATCTCCCGGGCGCGTTCGGCATCGAGGTTCGTCTCGGCTTCCAGAAGCTTCCGCAGGTACCACGCTCGAACGGTGTCGTTCTTCCGGGACGGCTTCACCGTTCCGGGGGCGTAGGAATCGGGCGTCGGATCGAGCGCGGTCCCGGTCGTGGTCGATGGATCGTTGTTGCAGTTCTGAACCCACCCGTTCGCCGGTCGCCGCACCGCGGGCAGCTCGGACCAGGGAATCATCTCCGTCCAGACCAGCGAGGGATCGGACCCGTCGAGTGGTCGCCGGGCCTTGATGCCTTCGGGGCGTCGGGGAACCCGACCTCCATTGACGTAGAGCACGTCACCGGCCGAATCCGCGGCGACCATGTTGAAGCTCGCGAACTGCATGCGGCTCATGGCCTGCTCGAGTTCGTCGAGATCCCCGGCGGTCACCATCTCGTAGAACTGGACCGGAGGATCCTCGAGGCCGTAGGCGGAGATCCAGTAGGCGACCGCCATCCCTTCGCCGGGATCGTGGCGGGTCACGGGGCCATGAACCGACCAGCGGATCGTCTCCTCGATCTCCGATCCATCGGGGAGTCCATAGGTGATGTCGCGTGATTCGAAGTCCCGCCATCCATCACCGAACCGATACTGCTCGGGGTCGTCGGGGTTCAGTTCCAGCCTGTAGACGTCGCCATGGTCGGGTCGGTTGGCGGTCCAGGTCCATCCGACGTGCGGCGTCCGACCGAAGACCGGCATCGGAGTGCCGATGAACCCGGCCCCCGCGAAGTCGATCTCGTCGCTCTTGAGATGCACCTCGTAGAGGCGGAACTCGTGCTTCCAGGGCATGTGGGGGTCGGCCGCGATGAACGCCGCGCCACCGGCGGTTCGATCGGCGGCAACCGCCCATCCGTTGGAACCCACCGGGTTCCAGTGCTTGTCCGACATCCCGAAGTCGAGGGTGGCGAGCGAGGGTGCGAGTCCTCGGCGTTCTCCGTTCACGTTGCCGAGCGTGGGCCAGAAGTTCACCAGCCGTCCCACCGCGAATCCCCAGGAAGGCTTCACCGGTTCGGCCCACTCTGGCACCTCGTCCGGATGAGCCTCCATGTAGGCGTTCAGTCCGTCGGCATAGCCCTCGCCGATCTGCTTCACGGAATCGGGATAGCGATCCCACCCCTCCTCGATGAACTCCGCGATCCGCATCAGTCGGAAGGTGCGATCGATGTCCAGAGCGCCGGCACCGTCGATCTCGGTGCGACGGCCGTTGGCCGTCCACATCGCACTCAGCGCCTCTTCGAGTCGATCCTCGCCGGTGGCCCAGCCGTAGCCGTATCCGACCCCGTGGTTGGACTCGGCGAAGATGTGGGGAACGCCCCAGGGATCCCGGATGATCCGGACCTCCTCGGCCTGCGACGCCGGAACGAGCAGAAGCTGGACGAGAAGAATCGAGAGGAGGACGGCGAATCGAATGGATGGCATCCACGCAAGTTAGCCGCATACGGTCGGATGCGGAACAGAAAATCAGTCGCCGGGCGGGTGGGCGAGCATCCATTGGAACACGCTGCTCTGAGGCTGGGTCTCGACTCCGAGATGACGAAGCATGTTCAGGCACTGGGCTCGGTGATGCATGGAGTGGGTGGTGACGTGCGTCAGGATCCCACCTCGGGTGAATCGATACGTCGTCTCGTTCCGCCGCCGCTCAAGGACGTCGTCGAACGATCCGCGGGCGGCCCCGGCCCGAAAGGCCTTCATCGCATCCTCGTGGACCTTTCGAAGCCGTTCGATGCTCGGAGAATCACCTCCGAAATCAGGGTCGAAGTCGGGCTCGGAGTCCTCGAGAAGACCCGTCCAGCCGATCATCGCCCCGATGTTGTGCATCAGGGGGCGCCTGAGGGTCCCGATGCCCATCTCGAACTCCCGATCGAGCTGCTCGTCGGACAACGGCTCGCAGGCATCGAGCATGCGGTGGGTGGCCCAGTCCTCGAAATCGATCAGGACGTCGGCAGGGTCGGTCGAAGTCGGTGTGTTCATGTCGGGACGATATGCAGGCGGCGAGGCGTCATCCATCGATGACCGGGATCGGGTTTCCGGATTCCGTGGGGGAGATGGCGCCGTCTCCGGGTGCGTTCGTCGAGAACAGCAGGATCGACACGATCGAGATGATCGCGACCCCGATCAGGTTGAGGACGAAACCCTCACGAACCATGCGGTCGATCGGGATCTCCTCGGTGCCGTAGACCGCGGCGTTGGGAGCGGTCGCCACCGGAAGCATGAAGGCGCAGCTGGCGCTCATCGCGGCCGGAGCCATGAGCAGGACCGGATCGACGTCGATGGCGAGGGCGGTGGCCCCCAGGATGGGCATCATCAGCGCCGTCAGCGCGGTGTTGCTCGTGACCTCGGTCAGGAAGGTCATGAACAGGCAGGTCACGATCACCATCACGATCAGCGAAGCTCCTCCCAGGAAGCCCTCCAGCTGTCCGGCCACCACGTCACCAAGCCCGGTGGAACCAAACGCCCTGGCGAGGGCGATGCCGCCACCGAAGAGAAGCAGGACTCCCCAGGGGATCGTCCGCGCGTGAGGCCAGTCCAGCAGGCGGCCGCCGTCACCATCGGGGATGGCGAACAATGCGACCGCGATGATCGCCGCCACCGTGGCCGGACCGCTCATGGTGGCGTCGACTGCGCCGCCGGTCAGGTGGACGATCAGGCCTGACCAGCCGCCGAGTCGGTCCCGGCCCGCCTCCTCCGCCCATTCGACCGGGAGCACGGGGTACTTCTGGAAGATCCAGAGCAGCGCGGCGAGGGCGAAGACGATCAGGACCCCCACCTGACCGCGAGTCCATCGTCTACCCTCGGGCAGATCGAACGTGGTCCCACTCCCGACGCCCCTCACCAGCCACCACCAGGCGATCGGCACGAGGACAAGGACGACTGGAACGCCGATCCACATCCACTCGAGGAAACCGAAGTCGTCGGATCGATGTCCGAGTTCGTCGAAGACCCCCATGAAGATCACGTTCGGCGGGGTTCCGATCGGCGTTCCGATCCCCCCGATGTTCGCGGCGTACGCGATGCCGAGGAGCAGGGGGATCGCCACGCGACGATCACTTGCTCCACCGATCACCGCCAGAGCGACTGGAAGCATCATCAGCGTGGTCGCGGTGTTCGAGATCCACATCGACAACGCCGCGGTGGCGATCATGAAGGCGAAGATGATGCTTCGCGGTCCCCGGCCGAACACGCGTGAGACCCCGTTGACCACTCCGATCGCGACCTTCCTGTGGGCGCCGGTGCATTCCATCGCCCGGCTGAGCATGAAACCGCACATCAGAAGAAGGATGAGCTTGTCCCCGTATGCCTGGGCCACCGGGACCCGGTCCATGACTCCGAGGAAGGGCAGGGCGGCGAGCGGGATCAGACTGGTCGCGGCGACCGGCACCGGCTCGGTGACCCACCAGATCGCGCACCAGGTTGTGAGTCCGGCGAGCAGGGCCTGGGGGAGTTCCAGTCCTCCGGCGGACGTGATCATCGACACCAGCAGGAACGCGATCGGTCCCACGGGCAGTGCGATCCTCTTCACCATGGACGATCGTGGTTCGACTTTCGCTTCGCTCACCTTCCGACTCCCGAATCGATCGCGGATCGTATCGCCGGTTCCAGCGCATCGGCCTGTCGCATGAAGCCGAGGTCGGTGGGATGAGAACCGTCGACGGTGGCCTCTCCGTCGTCGCCAAGGAGATCGTCGCCCTCGACGTAGATCAATCCCGGGACCCCGTCGGACAGAAGCTTCTCATACGCCTCCCGGAACGCCTTCCGGTTCTCGTGGTTTCGTCTCCTTCTTCCCGCCGAGAACGGTGCGTCGTCGTAGGTCCGGTCCTCGACCATCACGATAGGCGTGTCCGGATGGGCCACGCGGATCTGCATCACCATGGGGATGGTCCGCTCGGCGGTCGCGGAACCATCGAGGTTGGGGAGACAGTCGAGAACGAACACCGAAGCGTCGATCTCCACGAGGAAGCGGCCCACCTCGGGCTCGAGTCGACCGTTGCCGCTGAATCCGAGGTTCACCACCGGTCGATCGAGACGACGGCCGAGGATCGAGACGTGGGTCATGCCCGGTCTGGAGGCACAGGCGCCCTGGGTGATCGAGGTCCCGTAGAAGGTGATCGGTCGGCTTCTTTCCGGAGCCGGTTCGATGGAGGATCCCTCGTCGATGCCGATCTCGACCGTCTCGACTCCGTTGTAGAGAGGCAGGTACAGCATCCACTCCCGGGACTCGGAGGAGAGTCCACGGACCAGGGTGGTGGTGTTCTCGATTCCGGCGGGCCGGCCGCATCCCGCCCATCGCCATCCATCGGCCGTCCGCGCGTAGAGATCGACGCCGCTCACCCCGGTCGCCGGCATGTGGGGCATCTCGAGGACGTCACGGGTCAGCCTCCATCTCACGGACACCGAAGGGGAGTCGGTGACGAATCGGACGGCGATGCCGGCGCTGTGTCGCGAGAGATTCCACACCGGATCCCGGACGACGCCCTCCGCCCTGGCGGGAAGTCGATCCCAGACCGCGGAACGGTCGGAGAAGGCGCGACCCTCGACCGTCAAGCCATCGGCATCGGACCACTCGGTTTCGGATGCAGGGCAGGTCCGGCCGAGGAACAGGAGGGCGGACACGATCATCAGGATTCCGGTCATGAACACTCTCCGGGGATCACGCTTCATCACCATGCAGGTCATGATGGACGTTAACGTCCACGCGTCCGCCACGAACACGTCGAAATCGAGCTGATCCATGTGGTCCGAGCCACCCCCACCTCCTGCGCACGTCGCTCCTGAACCCGATCTCGAGAGAGAGATCGAATCGATCCGGAGGGAGATCGCCGAACTACGAGGTGATCGGGACCACATCGACGATCTCCGCCGAATGGAGATCCGGAGAATGGTGGCGGACGTGGTCGCGGATTCCGATGAGCGGACCTTCGGTTCCGGACGGCCCTGGTACGGGATCGCGTCCGATGATGGATCCTTCACCCTCGACTTCGACTTCTACACCCAGACCTCGTGGTCGTACAACCGGGCGACGGGTCTCGCCACGGAGCGGGGGTTCCAGGTGGACACCGCCCGCCTCACCTTCAAGGGCACGGTGGTCGATCCGACCTGGAGCTACCAGATCCGCCTGCTCTTCGAGCCGGAATCGCCGGGCATCATGCAGTTCGCGATCATCCAGAAGGAACTCGGAGACGGCGTTTTCCTGCAGACCGGTCTTCTTCAGCCGGCCTTCGCTCTCGAACAGGCGATCAGCGACAACCAGGTGCTCGGCGTCGGCCTTTCGTACACCGTGGGGCAGTGGGACACCCAGTCGATTCCGGGGGTGACCCTCGGTTGGTCCTCGGATGATCTTCGCGGATGGGCGAGCCTGGTCGATGCCTGGGGGGGCGAACAGAACTCCTTCGATCCCAATCGACGTCTGTGCATCATCGCCCGAGGCGAGTGGAAGCCCTTCGGTGACTGGAACGATCTCTACGACTTCAACCCGTATCCCGACTCCACGGTCCCGGGAATGCTCGTCGGATTCGGCGCGGCACACGGGTGGGGAAGTGCGGAGATCGGAACCCCGGATGCCTACGGCGGGGCCGACACCCGCCTCACCGCCGACCTGAGCCTGCAGCGCCCGGGACTGGGGGGCATCGCCACCATCAGCTGGCAGTCGGATGTTCCACTCGAGCCGCTGGATGGAGGCGGCGATCGACTCGCCGTGGTCTCGCAGGTCGGATGGTTCATCGATCCGCGACTGGAGATCTATGCCCGCGGGGAGTGGGGACGAGCGATGAACATCGGTGTGGAGGCTGACGACATGGCCCTGACCACCATCGGTTTCAGCTGGATGCCTCGATCGAACCGGCAGATCAAGTTCTCCGCCGAAGTGATGCGGATCTGGGGTGATGCCCGGTACTGGGCGATCGACGGCGACTCCGGAATCCGGCAGATCGACGAACCACAGTCGATCATCCGGGCCCAGATCCAGCTCTCGTTCTGATCGCTACTCGATGAGTTCGTATCCGGTCGGATTGTCTGGCAGGAACGGATGAAAGCCCGACTCGACGAAGGTGGCCACCACGTTCGCGCCGATGACCACGATGAACATCCATGAGATGATCCGCGTGGCGATCGAGTCGGGGCGAGAGCACTTCCGGATGTGAAGCTGTCTGGACATGATCATCGTCAGTCCGCTCACCACGAGCACTGCGAGAAACACCACCACTCCCCAGCTGTACAGGTGCATGCCGAAGACGGCGGATCCGTACCCCGGATCGCCGGGCAGGATGTGCAGGAGCACCTGGCGGCTGGACATCACGAGTCCCAGCACCGCGGCGAGGATGGACATGCCGTAGGCCCGGGCCATCGTTTCGACTCCGACGGATCCGGTCGATCGAATCCTCCCGATCAGAAGGAAGGGGCCCATCGCGGCGAGCATCATCGCCATGCGCTGAAGCATGCACAACGGACAGGGAAGTTCCTTCTCGACGAACTGCACGAAGAAGGCGCCGATGAGCACGCCGCAGATGCCGGCGACCTCGATGTGAAGCAGATACCACTGCAGCATGGCGAGTCGGCCGCTCTCCCGGGCCGGATCGTTGGTGGTTGATTCATCCATGGTTCGTGCTCGTCAGAAGGAGAGATTGAGCGATTCGGTCACATGGTGGGCGAAGAGGGCCCCGACCGCGATCAATGCGGCGAGATGAAGCCACACCGTCACGGTTCGTCTCCCCCTTGCAGCGAACAACGACAGGACGAGGATCAATGCGAATATGGCGCTGGGAATCATGGTGTCCGTGCTCCAATCCCGGATGAGTCGTTCACCCGCGGATTCATGATGGAAGAACCGGGGGCATCGGGCAGGCTATCGCCGCGGAAAGTGCTCTGAGTATCTCCACTTCCTCGATCGTGGCGTGACCATCCGCGAAGACCCCTTCCACGGCCGCGTCGAGAAGCCGGGCTCGATCCCTGAATCTGAGGCTCTGGAGTCGGTTCAGGGCCTCGTCGAGACCGCTCACGGAACAGTCGGATCGGGAGGGGAAGACCAGATCGCCGAGTCCTGCCGCACCTGCAGCGGCCATGAAGGCGCGACGGGCCTGAGCCTCGTCCCGAGTGCCGCTCCATGCGATCATCGCGAGGACCAGACGTGCCTCGTCCGAAAGTCGTCGCAGCGGCCTCATCAGACCACGGGATCCCTTCTTCGCACTGCTCGACGAGTCGAAGTGGGATCGAAGCAGTCGGNCAAGCAGCCATTCGAAACGATCGAGTCTCCCGTCGGCGTGGACCATGGATTCGATCAGACCCATGTAGGTTCGGATCTCGGTCTTCTCCATCCTTTCAAGCGCCGGCATCGCCATGTCGACGAGGACGAGCCGGACCTCGGGGTGATCCCGAACCAGCTTTCGAACCGTGTTCGCCATTCTCGACACCTCGTGTCGGGTCGGCTCGTCGAGCTCCTCCTGCAGGATCCGGGACTGGGTCTTCCGAACCTCCGAATCACCGGAGACCAGCAGGATGAGACAGACCGCCCTTGCCCCGATCGTGTCATGAACGGACTGCTGGATCGGCTCGGGAATCAGCGAGATGAGGGTTCTCGCGTACGCCAGGTGATCCGGGGTCGCGTCGCCGAGATGGGACAGACTCTCCCGGACCCGGGAGGCGGGCCGGGTCCTCCAGTTGGCGGGCGCGGCGCCGGCCGCCGCACCGGCCGCGACCCCCTCGGCCATGCCGGAGACCATCGATGCGGCCGCGGAGACGGGTGGCGGGGGCGGGGTGTCCGCCGGCAGACCGGCCTCCATCGCCGCGATTCGCTGGCGGCCGATCTCACGCTTGCTCTCCTGGAACTCCTCCGAGACCTCCTCTTCCTCGCGGTTCTCGATCCTTGCGATCCTGGTCGGAAGAGGGGGGTGGGTCGCGAAGGCGGTGGCGAGAGCAGGAGTGAAGAAGAAATGCTCGAACTCGCTCGCCGCGGCCTGGTTCATGCGGTTTCCGGAGGGAACGCCGCCGATCCTCCTCAGGGCGCCCGCGATTCCATCGGGGTTCCTCGTGTAGTCCACCGCGGCCGCATCGGCGAGGAATTCGCGCTGTCTGCTGACCGCGGCCTGGATCAGGCGGGAGACGAGGGTGCCGATCGAGCCGATCGCCATCAGAAGAAGACCGGCCACCATCAGGGCCAGTCCGATGATCGGGCCCGGATTCTTCTCGCCGCCGCGGGCGTGGAGGAGGATCGGCCCGATGAACCGGAAGAGGATCCAGCCGATGAATCCGATCGCCATGATGCCGAAGATCATCCCGGTGATGCGGATGTTCAATCTCATGTCCCCATGGACGATGTGACTGAACTCGTGGGCCATCACCCCCTGAAGCTCGTCCCGGTTGAGTTGCAGCACGCAACCGGTGGTGACACCGATCACGGCATTGTCCACCGTGAATCCCGCAGCGAAGGCGTTGATCGATGGATCGTCGATCAGGTAGACCGGCGGCACCGGACAACCGGATGCGATGGACATCTCCTCGACGACGTTGATGAGTCTCTTGAGCCTGGGATCACTGGTGTCCGGATGGACGAGGGTGCCACCAAGTGCGGAGGCCACCGCCTTTCCCCCTCCTGCAAGCTGGGCGGTCTTCACGAGCGAACCCACGAGGATGACCCCAAGAGTCAGGGACGTGGTGATCAGGAGGAGCTGTGGCTGCCAGAATCCGATCGGATTCTCGGGNTCGTTGTTGATCAGCATGATCCCGAAGGCGAAGGTGGCGTAGACCATCGCAACGATGCCGACCACCGCGATCATGAAGAGCACCACCAGGCGACCGGTCCTGGTGCGGGCCTTTTCCTGATCTCCGATGTAGTCCATCACCATGGCCTGCGGTTTCCAGTGGACGCAGGCCGCGTATCAGATGCGGACCACGACCTTCGAGGGATCGGCCCCTCCTTCGTCGAAGATCTCCAGCTCGACCTCGCTGCGACCGGCGATGATCGAATGGGGGATCGCGACTTCGGGGACCTCGACGTTCCGAGCCATTCGCTCGCCCGGATTGCGCAGAGCGTACCCGCCGAGGTCGATGCCGTTGGCTCGGATCCTTCCTCGACTGAGGCCATCCAGCCTGATCACCGCATGAAGCGGTCTGTCGTCATCTGAAGAAGGAAGGGAGACGGATGTGCGGACCCAGCGGGGGAGCCGGGCATGACGAGCCGGCGTTCCATTCCAGGAACCGATCCTGGTGTCGGGGGCGGGCTCGAATCGACGAACCCTCCACCCGTCCGCGGGAACCAGTTCCTCCGTGACCTCCAGCATCCTCGCCACGGGCTCGATCCCCGCCTCCGCCACGTGTTCGAGTGGAACAAGGACGATGCGGTTCACGCCGGCCTTGAAATCATCCGTGCCTGCGGACGACAGGGGGATTCGTGCCCCGCCGGGGCCGAAGATCCCCTGCACCGAACCATTCAGGATCACCGCTCCGATGGCACCCGTCTCGATCTCCAGAATGACGGTCGAACGGCGACGATGGGTGAAGGACAGTTCCGTGCCCCGGTCCGATGTCAGTTCCCCCTCGGCTGCGCCGGGAACGAAGGCGGCGACATCGAACGGATCGATCGGAGCGACATCGACGTGGGAACACCGCACACCGGACAACGGCTTGACCGCGACCAGCGGGCCGGGACGATCTCCGTCCCCGGGGGATCTCACCCCCGCCACGTGTCGCGGCTGATGCACGGCGAACAGAGCGAGATCATGATCCCCCTTCGTCGACTTCATCACGAACCCGCCCGCATCGAGACGACCGACGTTCTCACCATCGATCCAGACCTGGGAATCCTCGAGTCCGCCGAGCAGACGAAGGTCACGGGTCTTCGAGTCCTTGAGATCGATCCGAGTGGTGAACCATGCGTGATCAAGACCGGATCCGATCGACGAAAGTCCGAGATCACCATCCATGGGAATGGATCTAGGGTGATCGGGATCACGGGGGTCGGGCTCGGTCCACTCGGACCAGCCCCGGTTGCGGCGGGTGCGGATCGACTGGTCGTCGACCACCTTCGGATGAGAGACCCNTCCNTCGAGATCGATGCGCACCGGTCGAAGGGAATCCACCGCGACCACCGAACCGTCCTCCTCGATCCTTGATGCTCCGACCACGATCGCCTCGGTTCC
The DNA here is from genome assembly GCA_002709295.1 of Phycisphaerae bacterium. Lineage (GTDB taxonomy): Bacteria > Planctomycetota > Phycisphaerae > Phycisphaerales > SM1A02. The sequence continues at coordinate 11,694 of PAQL01000023.1, forward strand.
TTCGGAACCGGACTGCTCGTGCAGATGTCCCGACCATGTCTCGTCGATGACGGTCACCGTGAAGTCGCCGATCGTCTGGATCGCGGGCTTCATGACGATGGAATCTCCTGAACGCGAGGTCTTCGGAAGCTCCAGCTCGAGCGGCCGGCCGTCTATCGACATCTGCACCTTCTCCCCCGCGGAGGCCGAGAACACGAGCAGCCTTCCACCGACCAGAGCCAGTGGCGTCGCCGAGGCGACATCGAGACGACCATGACCATCGAGATCCGCGTCGAAGGCCCGCCAGCTCACGGGGTGGGCTCCGAAATCCATCGGCACCCGTCTTCCATCCGCATCCACGATGTTGATCTCGCGGTCATCACCACGTCTGAAGCCGAAGACCAGATCACCCATGCCGCCGCATCTGGAGATCACGATCGATCCACCGTCCTGCTCCTCCAGATCCCTGACGATCGGTCGATCGTCGGGGTCGAGATCCGCGATGGTCGTCGAGAAGTCGCTGACGAAGCGTGCGAATCTGGCCACTGCGAATCCCAGCTCCGTGGGTTCGCCGCAGGCATCGACCACCGGAGATGTGAAGGGGGACGGGGAGATCGGTCCATGCTCGTCGCGACCGCAGGCTCCCGGCGGGAACCGGGCCTCGACCGCATGAGACAGGATCGGCTGCCCACCGGCGGCCACGATCCGGACCAGACGGTCCACCACCGAATCCCGGTCGACGGGATCGGACGNGACACCGGGTCGGTGGAAGGCGTTCGGATCGGATGATCGGTCGATCACGCAGATCCTCGGGCTTTCCGGCTGGATCACGGACATCTGCCGGACATTCATGAACAGGTCGTCCCAGCCGGTCCAGGTCTCGGTGGTTCCCTCGACCGGCGACCAGAATCCGTTGGCGGTCAGCACTGGAATCGAGAAGCCGCACTCCCTCGCGTAGCGGAGAAGTTCGCCGAGGTAGCCACCCGCGACCTCGGGAGAACCACAACGCCAGTCGTGTTCGATCTGGACGGCGAGCAGGGGGCCGCCTCCATCCTGATCCGCCTGAAGGTCGGCGACCTGTTCCGCAAGGCTCGAGTACCAGCCGGAGACCAGTTCCAGGAAGGCGGGGGAACCCGATCTGGTCTCCACTTCCGGCCGATCACCGAGCCAGGTCGGAAGTCCGCCCCCATCGAAGGGGGTGCCGATCGAGGGTCCGATCCTGAGGATGACCCGGAGCCCGTTCGCCCGGGCATCCTCGAGAAAGCCCCTCAGGTCGAGGCGACCCTCGAAATCGAGGTCGCCCGGAAGTCTTTCGTGAAGATGCCAGGGACAGGATGCGAGGACGGTGTTGAAGCCAAGTGCGGCCAGCGAGCCGAGGGCCTTCCGCCGTGTCGACGGATCAAGGCCGGCATATTCCATCCCGGCTCCCATGATCGCGAATCGGCGACCGTCGACGGACAGACTTCGGGAATCGATGGTGGTCTGAGGCATGATGGGGTGTTCGCTCCCGGTGGTCGATCAGACTCGATTTATTGATTCTCTCGATGGGTCCCGGATCGGCGGATCGGGACCCCTCAAGGAGTCGATACGAGCCCCGGGACCCGTGGGATCGCCCAATTCAGGACCGATACCGAACATCCAGGGGCATCCGGTAGGCTTCTCGCTTCGAACAAGGCCCTTCCCCCCCAACGAGCGTCCACCGGGAAATCGTGCATGTCCATCGGTCCCCGAAATGTCGTCCTGATCCTGTCGCTCGGCCTTCTGGGCGGGTGCGGAGCCAACCAGCTCAAGGAGACCACGGTCCGCACGGATCAGCTGGTGCGGAAGGGGTCGGCTCCACTGGCCGAATCGGATCGGGTGGTGCCCTCCCTGGAGACCGGTGAATATCCGGAAGGGGATCCCTTTCCGGAAGCGGAGGACACGCCGGGGACCATCGACCCGATCGCGAAGGATCTTCCGTTCCGCGGCCGGACCGAAGCACAGTCCGAGGCCGACGCGATCATCGAACGGATGCGCAACCTGGCCGACGCTCCCGCCGATGCCGAACCCCTGTCTCTGGACGAGGCGATCGCACATGCCAGGGTCCACTCGGTGGAATACACCGGAGCCGAGGAGACCTATCTCCTTTCAGCACTCTCGGTGATCACCTCGGAATACCTCTTCACTCCGAGCTTCTTCAACGAGACGAGGTTCGAGGTCGGCAAGGGGATCGATCCGCGATACGACGCGGCGTACCGGGCGGTCAACGACTTCGGGGTGCAGCAGCGCCTTCCCTATGGAGGTGAGATCACCGCACGATTCCTCGCCGAGGTCACCGAGTCGATCGACGACGCATCGAGCGAGGCCGGTGTCAGAAGCGCCACCTTCGTGCTCGACGGCAGGATCCCGCTTCTCCAGGGGGCCGGACTCGCCGCCCGTGAGTCACTGGTGCAGTCGCGTCGNAACCTCGTCTACGCCTCGAGGGCCTTCGAGGACTTCCGTCGGGACTTCTACGTCTCGATCGTCACCGACTACCTGGACCTGGTGCTCGGACTGGATGCGATCGCCAACGCGGAACGGGGCGTCGATCTCAACCAGCAGGTGGAGCAGCGGGAGGCCGCCCTCGTCGCGGCGGGACGCCAGGATCCNTTCCAGGCCGACCTCGCGCGGCAGGCGACCCTCTTCGCTCTCGACGATCTGGTCGGTCAGCAGGAGGCACATCGCCTCGCCATCGATCGCTTCAAGGTGCGGATCGGCATGCCGGCGGAGAAGTCCGTGGTGATCGTTCCCACCGAACTCCAGCTTCCGGTCCCGGATGCGACCAGCGACGAGGCGGTCCGTTTCGCGCTCGATTACCGGATGGATCTCCAGACCGGACTCGATCGTCTGGAGGATCTTCGACGCAACATCGATCTCGCCGAGAACGGCATGCTCCCCGCCCTCGACCTGATCGGGAACATCCGTACCAACGATCCCCAGCTCGCCGACGGTGTGAACTTCGACTTCAGTGAATCCCTCTACAGCGCCGGGATCAACCTGAGCCTTCCTCTCGACCGGATGGACGAGTCGGTNGCGCTTCGACAGGCGCAGGTCCGCTACGCCCAGGGTGAACGGGTCTACCAGCGAGCGATCGACGACGCCGCGGTCGAGGTCCGTCGCGCCCGTCGCGAGATCGACCGGGCACAGTTCTCGCTGGTGCTCCAGGAACGGAACGTGGACATCGCCAGAAACCGGATCGCCTCCATCGATGCGGCCCCGGACCGGGCCACCGCCCGGGACCGTACCGATGCGGTCTCGGGACTTCGGGATGCGGANGACGGCCGGGATCGCGCCAAGCGGAACCTTCAGGTCGCGATCCTCAACTACCTTCGATCCGCGGGACTCCTTCGAATCGATCCGAACGGTCGATTGCAGCCGCTTCCCGACATGCCCGTCGGCGAGGTCGTCGGCGGAGGATGACTCCCGCAGGATGCAGGTTCAGCCGCCAACCTCTCCCTCGAGCATCATCCCCTTGAAGCTGTTCGGGATGAAGACCTTGTTCGAGTCCCCCTTGCTCATCTCAGTGAAACCCTGGATCGTCTTCTCGGCGACGAGAAGCTGAGCCGCCGCCTCCTTGCCGATGGCCCCCGAGAGTGACTCGAGATACTCACGTTCGGCCTCAGCCGCCAGCTTCGTCGCCTTCGCCTTTCCGTCCGCCTCGAGAATGGCCGCTTCACGTTGCGCGGTCGCCTCGAGCCTGATCGCTTCCGCCTTCGCCTTCGCCTCCTGGGTGATTCTCTCCGCTTCGCCTGCCGCCTGGGCGACCACGGCACGACGTTTTCTCTCCGCCTCGGCCTCCTGCTGCATCATCTTCGCGGTGTCATCGGTGAGATCGAGTTCCTGAACTTCGACCCGGTCGATCTGTACACCCCATCGACTCGCAACATCCGAGATGGATGCGGTGATCGGATCACTCAGTCGTTGACGCGACTCGAAGAGTCGATCAAGTTCGATCTTGCCGATCTCCGAACGAAGTGCGGTCAATGCGGTCTCTTTGAGGGATTTGGGAAGCACATCGACATCGAAAACCGCCTTGACCGGNTCAATGATCCGCCAGTAGATGACGGCGTCGGCGTCGACCTGGACATTGTCCTTGGTCACGACCGATCGCTTTCCAGTGTCGAGCTGCTGCTCGTTGAGTTCGATCTCGAACCCGTTCTTGTTCGCTTCACCTCCCCAGTCCGAGACGTAGTGAACCGTCTCGAAGAAGGGGATCTTCATGCCCATGCCACCCTTGAGTGTCCTTGCGTACTTCCCGAATCGCTTGATGATCACTGCATGATTCTGGGGGACGATCTTGATCATTGCCTTGCTCCTTCGTTCTTTTCTTTCTAGTGAACCAAACGGACATCAACCCTGCCATCACTCACTGATCCGACGACGACCTTGTCTCCGGCGTCGAAATCATCAGCTGTGACAGGCCAGAGGATNCCATTCACACGCACGAAGGTCTTGCCCTTCTGTATGACGATCTCCCCTGATGAACCGACGATCTTTTCGAACTCCGGAACGTGTCTTGTCGGGGCCACGGCCCGGTTGACCACCTGGAGCATGATCTGCTTCCAGAAGAGGTAGTACACGGCGATGGTCACGAGGTAGCAGGCAAGGAAAACCGCGATTCTCCATTCCCAACCTGCCGTGACATGACTGGCGGCGACGCCCGCGAGAATCAGCAGTGCAAGGTGCGAGAGGATCTCGGTGGAGATCCAGATGTCGAGAAGGAAGAGTGTGACGGCCAGTGCCACGAGAATCCAAATCATGATCTCACTCCAGATGGGGTTCTTCGTTTCTGGTGTTCATGACTGCTCCCCGAAGCACATGTGCTCTATGACCGGGGTGTCTGCAATGAGTTCTTCAGGTCGNTTCCCCAGCAGATCCACCAGGACAGGGTCCATGGTGTCGGTCACTTCGATGGCATCGCAAATCGGTGCCTCGACGTCAGGGATGGCCGGTGAATCATCAATCGGTTCGGTACCGATCTGTGGAGCATCGTCGGTGACCTCCGAATCGACCTGATCCGCACGATCGTCCTCTTCACCGATCACCTCCACCGGATCGATGGTGTCTTCCTCTTGCTGGGTCACCAACTCTTTTGGTGATGGGATGGATTCAAGACCATCATCATCGACTGTGCCGACAGGTGGATCACCCTCATCCGTCGNTTGGTCGATGGTGGTCTGGTCGACCATGTCCACATCCGCCGATTCAATGGTGATCCCCGGAGGGTTCGGATCCTCGAGCGGATCACCCTGATCGACTCCGGAAGGGGGCTGGGGAAGGTTGTCTTTCGCATCTCCGGTAGCTGGTCGACGATCGACCGATGGCCTGACTGGTGGGGTGGGTGGGCTGAAGTCCGCGGGTTCGGACACTGGTACGTCGACCGAGTCCATCGGCACGAAGACGAGACCGCCCACTTTCGAGAGTGGCTGCCAACGGTCCTTTTCCATGTCTCTGATCTCGTCGGCAGGGCCGACCTCTCCATTCGATGCGAGAACACGAATCTGCTTCGATCCCAATGGACCAATCAGCTTTCCGTCACGTCTACGAATCTCGTAGCGTCGTCCCGTCATGGATTGTCTCCTTCATCTCATGGCCGCCGATGTCCAGTCGGCGGAAATTCGACGATATAGAGAATCACACGTCATGTCGAGCATGTCCNGATCAGTCGTCCCACTCCTCGAGTTCCTCGGCATTCCATGCCTGACGACGACCCTCGGTGTCCTTGCGCACCTTCGCGACGAACTCCGGAGTGACCGGATCCGCGTCGTTGTCCCAGGCCTGCCTGATGTAGGTCATGATCGCAGCGACGTCCGCGTCCTTCTTGAATGGTGCGGCGGNCATGGCCTGGTCGTAGACCCTGCCCTGCACCTCGATCCGACCCTGCAGGCCATGAAGAAGGATGCGGGCCAGTCGCTCGGGGCTTCCGGTCACGAATCGACTCTCGTCGAGCGGGGGATAGACGGGAGGAAGACCTCGGCCGTTGGCCTGGTGACATGTCATGCAGTGTGCGAACAGCGATCGACCGCGGGCGATCAGACCTTCCGTGGAGGTGTCGTAATCGACGACCTGCTCGAGACCCGGACGGCCCGGCCACGCCAGAGTCGAGTCCAGTGATCGAACCACATCGACGATCCGATCGTCGCGATCTCCCGGGGCGGAGGCGATCACCATCGACCATCCCGCGGGTTCCCCTCGAAGCTGCATCGTCCTCGGCCGCTTCGAGTCCGGTTTCGTCCGGGCTGCGACACGGTCGAATATCAGCAGGCTCGAACCCACCGATTCATCGGACCAGTCGGTCGCAAGAGCGAGCAGGGCGGTCGATTGCTCCACGCCGCCGCGCTTGAGCATCGCATCCACCATCTCGCGAATCACCATTCTCGCGGCGGCGCCGGGCCGGGAGAGCCAGGTCCCTCGCCCCGGAGATCCCTGGGATCTCAGCATGTCGATTTCGCGGCCGGCCAGACCGGAAAGGACCGCCTTTCGAATCGGCTCCTCCTCGGCGTGTCTCGAGAGCACCGAGTCCAGTGCCGGCAACGCCTCCGAGGATGGAAGCGATCCGATCGAGAGGACCGCCTGCATGGTGACTCTCGGGGAGGGGTCGGTGGCGAGCACCTCGAGGACTCCGATCGCCAGGTGCGGCGGCAGGGATTCGGCGAGGCGAGCCGCGTGTTCGCGAACGACGTCCTGATCATCGGCCGCCACGATCTCGACCNGATCCGGATCCATGGCACCGATGCCGTCGAGGGTCCACAACGCCTGGATGCGTCGGGCCGGAACCATCGTCTCGTCGAGGGCGAGTTCACGAAGATCGGACACCACATCGACCGACTCACGTTCGACCAGAAGTCTCTGGGCGGTGTCGCGGTTGACTCCGTTGTCGTCGTTTCGAATCACCTCGACCAGTGATCGATCGTCCATGGCCGCGAGATCCACCCGGGAAACCTCACTCGGCGCATCCTCGTCGACCNCCCGCCATATGCGGCCCATGCCGATCGGCGCGGCGAGTCCCCGTTCGTCGACCTGCTTCCGGAGCCAGGTCGTCATGTAGATCCGGTGCTGAACGACACCCCTCGCGAAGTCGACGATGTAGAGGCCCCCGTCCGGACCGGTCGCGAGATTGACGGGACGGAAGCGTTCGTCGACCGAAGCCAGGAACTCTTCCCGGTCGTGGAACGGTTCCGCGACCGGAACCCCGTCCTGGTCCTCCAGGTCGTATCGCTTCACCAGATTGCCCGCGGTCTCGCAGACGAAGGCATCGCCGGACGCCCCGTCGATCAGCGTCCCCCTGAAGATCTCGGGTCCGCACGCCGCCGTGAAGCTTCGAAGCGTGCCGTCCTCGCGAAGAGTCCGGTTCTGGTACCCACGGTTGACTCCGGGGTTGATCCGGATCGGCCACGTCGATCGATCGTTCGCCGCCCGCCGGGGGACTCCGGGGACTCCACCCGACTCCGGATTCCTGGATGCGTAGTGCTTCGGATAGGCGTCGTTGATCAGCGGATCGCTGTTTGGGGAGTAGAAGAGACGACCGAGATCGTCCCGTGCCACCCCCCATTGACCATGACCGGGCACCCGCCGGGTCTCGATCTCGATCCGTCCGTCCCCACCCTGTCTCAGACGGAAGGACTGGCGGTGCTGGGATGTCTCGTACCAGTTGTCGATGCCGTATCGAAGTCCGTTGCCCGCGTGTTCCGGATTCTCGATGCCTCCGAATCCGGAGACCAGCACCTGGGTGTCGTCGGCGCGACCGTCACCGTCGGTGTCGCGACAGAAGATGAGATTGGGCGGTTCCACCACCAGCAGTCCATCGAAGGCCGGAGCGATGGCGCGGGGGAGCACGAGATGATCGAGGAACACCGTCGATTCATCCATCGCGCCGTCCCGGTCCAGATCCCGGAGTCGGACGATCCGACCCACCGGCGCCTCTTCCCCCTCACCGTCGGCATCGGGCATGTAGCCGCGCATCTCGCATACCCAGAGATCACCGGATGCATCGAAGACGGCCTGGATCGGATCACCGATCATCGGTTCCGATGCGACCAGCTCGATCCGATGACCGGGCTGGACCACGAACGCCTCCATCGCCTCCTCGGGCGACAGTGGTGGGGAGGGTGGAAGTCTCCAGGCCTCGGGAAGATCCCGCTGGACCTCGCCGGCTCGATCTCCGTTCTGGGCGAACAGCACGTCCGGTCCGACGGCCAGCACCATGATGATGCCCGTGATGGTGGGGATCGGATGTCCGGTTCGTCTTCGGAACATGCCCCCAGTCTAGAACGTGAGGGTCGAAACCTGAATGACGAATGGAGACTCAGGGATGCTGATGATCGGTATTCTCGTGAAATGAACCCGATCATCCCTGCATGCATCGCTCTTCTCGCCACTCCCGTGATCGTCCAGGAGGCGATCGAACCCGCCATCGAGCAGGAACCGGAGGCCGATCCCTGGTGGCGATCCGTCGAGATGGAGCCGTTGTTCCCGTCCGAACGGACGGAGAACGGTCTTCCCGTCGGATGGACGGTGGTGGGGGGTCCGGCGAACTACGTGTTCGAGACCGGGCCGGATGGGATCGAGATCCTCCATGGAAGCGGCAACGCGCCCCGAAACGCCTTCCTGGTGGATCCCGAGGTCACGGGTGACTTCCTGCTCGAGTTCGACGTGCTCATCGAACGGGGCGGAGGGAATTCGGGAGTGCAGATCCGAAGCACNGTCGATCGTGATCGGATGGTCGGGTATCAGATAGAGATCGATCCNTCNGTTCGATCATGGTCNGGNGGACTGTACGACGAGGGTCGTCGCGGTTGGATCGCCTCTCTGGCCGACAACATGGAGGCCCGTGACGCCTTCGTCCCCGGGAGATGGAATCGATACACCATCCTGGCGATCGGACCGAGGATCCGGACCTGGATGAATGGTGTTCCGGCCGTTGATCACATCGACTTCATGGATCCTCGAGGTCGGATCGGTCTGCAGGTGCACGGGGGCCGGTGTGACGTCCGCTGGCGGAATCTGATGATCGGGGATCTCGGCCAGCGATCGAGGAGGGTGTTCTCTCCCGATGACGACTCGCTTGCGGTCATGGTGCGGTCGGAACAGGACATGATCACGACCACACGCAAGGGTCGGACGACCTTCGAACTGCCGGGGTCCGGCGCCCTGGTCGAGATCACGGAACCGCTGCCGGATGCCCCATCCGTGCTCGAGATCACCGCGACCATTCGCCGGGGATCGTTCCGAATCCGCCTGGGCGGGATTCGAACCGGACCGGGATACATCTTCACCGTCCCTGCTCCACTGGGAGATGACGATGGCCCCGGCATCATCAGGGTCGTCCGAAGCATCGAAGGCATGACGGTTCTCGTCGACGGAAGACCGATGACACCCGGTCCCACCAGGATCAAGGGGCCTCTCGGGATCACGATCGAGACGGGCCCCGGCATCGATGCGGACATCGATCTGATCACTCTCGAGCCACCGACCGAGGTGGAGCGAAAGGTGATCGAGGCCTGGAGATCAGGTCTCGATGAGTCGACTTCCGTGGATTGAGGAGTCCTGATCCCGAGTCGTTCAACCTGCGATGGAACGAGGCCAGTCCGCCGAATCCGCCCGGACGACCCGGTTTCGTCCGTCGGTCTTGGCGCGATAGAGAGCGGCATCGGTCACCTCGACCAGTGATTCGACGGTCGGAGGACCAGGAAGACAGGAGAGGTCCGCCACACCGAAGGATCCACTGATCGAGACTTCGGGGCGGTCGGTCCAGGAGATGATCTCGAGGCTCCTTCGATGACGTTCAGCGACCTCCATCGCCTCGCCGATGTCGGTGCCGGGAAGGATGACCGCGAATTCCTCGCCCCCGTATCGGCAGGCGACATCCCGGGCCCGGCCCCCGCCGAGTGCTGCAGCAGCCCGCTCGAGAACCTCGTCCCCGAAAGGGTGGCCGTGCGTGTCGTTGAGCGACTTGAATCGATCGAGGTCGGCAAGGATCAGGGAGACCTGGGTTCCATGTCGAAGAGCTCCTGAAAGCTCGCTTGCCAGACGTTCATCGAAATGAGCGCGATTCCAGAGACCGGTCAGGCCGTCGAGCTGGGCTCTCTGGGAGAGCATCCTCAGGAGTCGCTGGGTCCTCAGAGCCGAACGAACCCGCGCCCTGAGTTCGGTGACGTCGAACGGCTTGCCGATGAAGTCCACTGCTCCGAGATCGAGACCTCGGACGCGATCCATGGTCTCGGCGCTGGCGGACACGAATATCACGGCGAGATCACGGGTATCCGGATCCGCCTTGAGTCGGGCCAGCACCTCGAAGCCGTCGAGATCNTCGAGGTCGATGTCCAGGAGGATCACATCGGGCTGGAGTTCACGGGCGGCCCTGATCCCGGACTCGGCGTTGTGCACCGAGTGGAGATCGATCCTCTCGTGTCGAAGACGGGCTCGAAGAAGTCGGTGCACGAGGTCCGAGTCGTCGATCGCCAGAACACGCGGTCGTCTGGGTTCTTCGATCGTCATCACATCTCCGTTGATCGGCATGGCTCAGTTGATCTCGGGTCTGACGGCGGCGAGGCAGCATGAAACGAGGTCCTGGACCCGCTGGTTGATCGTCGGCTGGTCGGCCTGATCGCCGAGGAGCTCGTACTCGAGTCTTCCGGCGGCGTCGCCGATGGGGTGGAATCCATAGCCTCCGGCCGAGCCCTTGATCTGGTGGGCCAGTCGACGAAGAGTCGGGAAGTCCATGTTGTGGTGGGCGGCCCTGATCGACTCGACCCTGTCGTCAAGCTCGTCGACGAAGAGGGTGACGAGGTCCCGAAGATCGGGATCCCGCTCAAACTCGCTGTGCAACGGAGGTTGCGAAACCGGGCTGAAGTCGAACTGATGGTCCATGCCCGCAGCATCGGCGGTCCCGGACCNNGTCTTTGGCTCTTGATGATCGGCGTGATTCCCGATGACCGGTATCCACCCCGGGACCCGGCACGACCCACACAGACCGCACGACCCGATCCGGCATCGATGGCTGCTAGACTCCGGGACTCACCCTGTCCGTGATCGGGACTCCGTCTCGATCACTGGAGTTTGAACCATGCTTCCGAAGCAACCGCCCCGTGACGGGCAGCCGGGCTTTCTCTATCTGCCCCCCATCCGGGTTCACGGAATCAGCGTCGCCGGCGAGCAGACGACGATCACGATTCCGGAGTTCGACCTCTCGTTCGACATCGGCCAGTGCACCAGGGCATGTCTTGCGACCCCGCTGATCGCCTTGTCCCACACCCACATGGATCATGTGGGTGGGATGCCGTACTGGTTCAGTCAGCGACACTTCCAGAAGCTCGAGGGCGGCAGGATCGTCTGCCATCCCGATTCCGTCGACGGCCTTCGGAAGATGATGCACAGCTGGGTCGATGTGGAGAGACAACGAACCCCCTTCGAGATCGAGGGCATCGAACCTGACACGGAGATCGAGATCCGCAAGGGGGTCCACCTTCGGGCCATCGAGACCAGCCACACCTGCCCGAGCCTCGGTTTCGCGGTGATCGAGAAGCGCAAGAAGCTTCGAGACGAGTTCCAGAGTCTTCCTCAGAGTGAATTGAGGAGACTCAGAGCCGAAGGTGCGGACCTGACCTTCGAGACCGAGATCCCACTCGTCGCCTACACCGGCGACACGGATCGTGGCGCCTTTCTCGAACGGGACGAATTCCGGAAGGCGGGTGTCGTTCTGAGCGAATGCACATTCCTCGATCCGGATCATCGGGAGAGGGCGAGGATCGGGAAGCATCTTCATCTCGAGCAGATCAAGGAACTTCTGGACATCTGGGAGGCGGAGCANGTCGTTCTGGTCCACATGTCCAGACGAACNCTTCTTTCCGATGCAAGATCGAAGATCGAGGAGATCGACGACCACGCCGATCGGGTCCACCTGCTGATGGATCACCGGACGAATCGACGTCGGTACGAAGCCCAGCAGGCGAAGGCCATGGCCGATCAAACGCCTGTTGTCAACGAGGAAAAGGGTGAAACCCCGGTTGAATCGCAAAGTTCGAAACCCGGCGACCGAGGTGGTTGACGCTGGGGGCTGGTCGGTCTACATTCGCCGTCCGGCCTGCGGTGGGACTTGCGGGCCGTTCAGTTACACCTCGAGGTGAAATCCTGGATTCGAGACGACCGGGGCTCGAAGACCCAGGCGCCCCGAATTCGCGGAAGCTGTCGCCATGTCCAAGCCTGATCCAGAACTGCGGCGCAGTCTCATCTCGCACCTGAGATCNAACCATCGCGACATGTGTCGTGCGTGGTTCGACGACATCGAACCCGTGGCCCTGTCCAACGGCGTCCTGCAGCTCTGTGTCCGCGAACCCGTGCAGCTTCGGTATCTCCAGCGCTGCTGTGTCGAACCGTTCACCGAGGCCGCCCAGGCGGCCACCGGACTCCTGGTCGCGGTCCGGTTCGTGTCCCCCGAGGATTGCGAGAACGAGAACCGCGGCAACGGATCCACCTCGAACCGGGTCGGNGGTGGGCGGATGTCCACCTCGGACGGCAACCGGGAGGGCATCGACCTGGCCTCCGAGCAGATGGTTCTCAGCCCCGACTACGTGTTCGACAACTTCATCGTGGGTCCCGGAAACCGATTGGCGCTGATGGCCGCCAATGCGGTCGCCGAGAAGCCGGGCAGGGCCTACAACCCCTACTTCATCCACGGTGGTGTCGGTCTCGGGAAGACCCACCTTCTTCAGGCGATCTGCCAGAGGATCCTTCGCGATCGTCCCGACGCCTCGATCTGCTTCATCTCCTGCTCCACCTTCATGGATCTCTTCCATGAGTGTGTGAAGGCGGGCCGGATGCAGGATTTCCGTCACCACTTCCGCACCGCCGACGTGCTGGTGATCGACGACATCCACTTCCTGTCCAAGCACGANCAGTCGCAGGAGGAGTTCTTCCACACCTTCAACGCCCTCTACCAGTCGGGCCGGCAGATCGTGCTGAGTTCCGACGCGGCCCCCTCCGAGATCCCGGATCTCGAGGAGAGGCTGGTGAGCCGGTTCAACTGCGGTCTGGTCGCCAGAATCGAGCGNCCCTGCTACGAAACGCGGGTGGCGATCCTCAAGGCGAAGGCCTCGCTGCATGATCTCGAGCTTCCCGATGACGTGCCGGCCTACATCGCGGCCCGCCTGGACAGCAACATTCGAGAGCTCGAGGGCGCCCTGACCAAGATTCGGGGCTACTCCCTGGCCGAGGATCAGGAGATCAGCCTCGAGCTGGCCAAGAGGGCCCTCGCGGATGACCCGACCCGACAGGCTGGTGATGATTCCGCGGCCCCCTCGATCCAGGTCATCATCGACTCGGTCACCCGGTACTACGACGTGAAGCTCACCGACCTGCTCAGCAAGAGACGCCACAAGTCGATCACCGTGCCTCGACAGGTCTGCATGTGGCTCGCCCGTCGTCACACCCGGTTCAGCCTCGAGGAGATCGGTGGCTACTTCGGTGGTCGCGATCACACCACGGTCATGCATGCGATCCGAGCCATCAATCGCCGCAGGGACGAGGATTCCTCGTTCAGCGACGACATCGATCGTCTCGAAACCTCGGTGCTCGACCGGGCTCCCGCCTGATCCGAAGACCCCACGAAAGACCCTGCTGGTTCCGGCCGATCGGATTCGATTCGATCGGCCGTCTGCATCATGGCGCAGATGTCGCGCCTTCGACCNCGCNTTTCATCCACAACGAACGTGGACAAGGCGCTGGCCGACCGACGGTGGAGACGCCCTCACCCGGCGCCATCACCCGCAGAACATGCCGACCTGGTGCACTCGGCTGGAATTCGAGTTCCGGTTCGGCGCCACCCGTCATGGCGCGACAACCAAACGACAAACGATCAAAGACGGGTGATTTCGTTAAGGGTTGGCGAGATCGGTGCTTGCGCTCCCATCATCCCGCTTGTCCACAGACCGGCGCCTCCATTACTAAGAGGGAAGAGATATCTACTCTTCTCTTCTTCGAAAAGAGNGTTCCAACGACACCACCAAGGGGATGTTCACATGTTGTNGACAGGGTGTGAGTCCATCGAAGGGATGTGGTTTCATCGTGGCTGACACCGTGGGCAGAACGTCGTGGATCGTGCTGCAAGTCTGATCCCCTTCAGTACTGCATCACAAGATGGGCAGGCTGCTCCCTGGCGACCGTACACGNGGTGTTGACCCCCATAGGCACCCGGAGAGCCATCAGGCAGCCTGTGATCCCTCAGCGTCGATCCTCCGGCCTCGATGGCATCCTTCATGATGGCCCGGACNTGACGGCACAACCGGTCGAGATCCTCCTCATCCAGATCCGAGGCGGGTCGGGCCGGGTGGATCATGGCCCGGTGCAGGGCCTCGTCCGCGTAGATGTTCCCGATCCCCGCGATCGCGGACTGGTCGAGGAGCACGACCTTCACGGCCCTTCGGGTTCGACGGAAGGTGTCCCTGATCTCATCGGGTCGGAGATCCGGGGCCTCGGGGCCCAGGTCGGCGANCAGTCTTCCCGAGAGATCCTCCGGGCTTTCAGCCAGATGGACGCCGCCGAATCGGCGCGGGTCCACGAACCAGACTCCGACCTCTCTCGACCCGGAATCGCCGAAGGTCCAGATGACGTGCCGATGGGGNGGGACCGGCTTTCGGCCCCTCACCACTTCGAGGCGGCCGGACATGCCGAGCCTGATGACGGTGGCGGATCCGTTTTCGAACCGGAGCAGCAGCTGCTTCCCCCTTCGGTCCACAGAGGTCAGTGTCGTACCGACGCCCATGTTCGATCGATCCACGGAGCCGCGCCGGCGACCACGAGGGTCGCGGATCACGTCGCGGCGACAGATCCGGATCCGAACGAGATCCAGGCCTCGGATCACGGGATCGAGTGATCTGCGAACGGATTCGACTTCTGGCAGTTCGGGCATGGGATTCCAGCGGTTCGGACCCCGGAGGGGCGGGACTATACTCGCCAAGACGTCTGGAACCGCCCTTGCGACCGCTGGGTCCGGTCCCGATACACAGTCATTTCAGCCGGATCAGGAACCCGCATGTCCACATCACCACTCCACCAGGAAGACCCAGTTGCAGCCGCTCAGGCGGTTCGGGAGATGGCCGACCGAATTCGCGGCGAGGTCGGGAAGGTCATCGTCGGACAGGAGGAGGTGCTCGAGGAGGTCCTGCTGGCCATCTTCTGTGGCGGCCACGCGATCATCGAGGGGGTTCCGGGTCTGGCCAAGACCCTGCTCGTCCACACCCTCTCACGAACCCTCGGGCTCGACTTCTCGAGGATCCAGTTCACCCCCGACCTCATGCCGAGCGACATGACGGGAACCGAGGTGATCGAGGAGGACAAGGCGACAGGTCGACGTGAACTTCGCTTCGTGTCGGGTCCGATCTTCTCCAACATCATCCTCGCCGACGAGATCAACCGCACCCCTCCCAAGACCCAGGGAGCGCTCCTCGAGGCGATGCAGGAGCGACAGGTGACCGTCGGCGGNGAGACCCACGTCCTGCCGGAACCCTTCTTCGTCCTGGCGACCCAGAATCCGATCGANCAGGAGGGGACCTACCCGCTTCCGGAGGCGCAGCTCGACCGGTTCATGTTCAACATCCGCATCGGATATCCCACCGAGCAGGATGAGCTGGCGATCGTCCAGCGAACCACCACCGACATCGACAACGAGGTCGAGAAGGTCGTCGACGCCGAGGACTGTCTCAGGATCCAGCGACTGGTCCGACACGTGCCGGTCGCCGACCATGTGGCCCGGTACGCCCTCCGTCTGGTCCGGTCCACCCGGGTTCGCGAGTCCAAGGATGACAAGCCCGAGATGGTTCGAGACTACCTGGCCTGGGGTGCGGGTCCCAGGGCCAGCCAGTTCCTGGTGCTTGCCGCGAAGGCCAGGGCTCTGGTGACCGGTGCTCCCCACGTCACCCCCGAACTCGTCCGGGACGTGGCGCTTCCGGTGATGAGGCACCGGATCATCGTCAACTTCAACGCCGAGGCCGACGGGGTCACCACCGACGATGTCGTGCGGGGGCTCCTCGAGACCACACCGGTCGACGATGCCGACGGAAGCACCCGTCAGACCCTCGATTCGGTCACGCAGTAGCGACGTCCGTAACCCGTTCCGACCACGGTCGCGACCGATCGGCGATGCACGCCGAAGATCAAGCGGCCATCGGAGGCCATGTTGACCGACTCCGCTCAAGATTCCAGCGGACTCCGCGCCGAGCAGTACCTGGCTCCCGAGACGATCGGGCAGCTGGGGTCGTTCGAGCTTCGGGCCCGGATGATCGCCGAGGGAGTGATGAGCGGCATGCACCGGTCCCCGTACCAGGGCCTTGCCGTCGAGTTCGCCGAACACCGTCAGTACGTTCCCGGTGACGACCTCAAGCATCTCGACTGGAAGGTCTTCGGTCGAAGCGACAAGCTGCACGTGAAGCAGTACCAGCAGGAGACGAACCTCGATGTCGTCCTGCTCGTCGACTCGTCGGCATCGATGCGATTCGGCACTCTCGACATCAAGCCCGGATGGGGCGGCACCGAGGCCTCCCGTCGTTCGTCGACCTGGACCAAGTTCGATCACGCCACCGCGATCGCGGCCGCCCTCTGCTACCTGTCGCTTCAACAGCGAGACCGGGTCGGAGTCGGTCTCTTCGGGAACGGTCTCCGTTCCCAGGTCCGGCGATCGAACGCCCGGGACACCTGGAGGCGGGCGGTCCGGACCCTGGCCGCCGAACCGATGGACGACGTCACGGACCTGCCCAAGGTCGTCGAGCAGTCGCTGGCATCGGTCACCAATCGATCCCTCTTCGTCCTGGTCAGTGATCTTCTGGTCCCGACCGAATCGGTTCGAGAAGCGGTGGCCAGGCTCCGCCACCGTCGACACGACGTGCTTCTTCTGCAGGTCCTCGATCGCCAGGAGCTTCGATTCGACTACGACGATCCGGCGCCCTTCGAGGGTCTCGAGGGCGAGGGTCGGATACCGGTCGATCCACGAAGCGTCCGGGAGGACTACCTGGAGGCTCTCGAGAACCACTGCGGCGAGATCGAACGGATCGCCAGGGGTCACGGCTACGACTACCTTCGTCTCGACACCCACGGATCGGTGGGACCGGCGATCGCCGCCCTGCTGGCGCGGCGACGGATGATGTCCAAGGGGGGGTCGGGACGATGACCTTCCTCGCACCCGGCCTCGCAGTCGCCGGACTGCTTGCGGCCGCGATCCCGATCATCATCCATCTCCTGCTTCGCAGGAGGCGGAGGCCGATCGAATGGGCGGCGATGGAACTGCTCATGGAGGCGGCCCGACGACACCGTCGTCGTTCGAGGGTCGAGCGCATCCTGCTGTTGACGATCCGGGTGATCCTTCTCGCTCTTCTGGGTGCGGCTCTCGCCCGACCGCTCCTGGGTGAGAAGGTCGCGATCCTCGATGCACGAGTGGTGCACCTGGTCATCGATGACGGCATCACCTCCGGAGCTCG
This sequence comes from Phycisphaerae bacterium, assembly GCA_002709295.1. Lineage (GTDB taxonomy): Bacteria > Planctomycetota > Phycisphaerae > Phycisphaerales > SM1A02. The sequence continues at coordinate 29,156 of PAQL01000023.1, forward strand.
ATCCGGCGATGGATCGGCCCTGGAGGCATCGATCGCGGAGGCGGTCGAGGTGGTCGAGGATCTTCAGCCCTCGGATCGGGTCTCGGTCACCCTTGCCGGTCGTCCGGTCCGGATGCTGGTGAGCGATCCGACNTCGGACCATCGATCGGTGATCCGGGCGATCGAAGGCCTTGCTCCCCGCGAAGGCAGGACGGATTTCGCGGCGGCACTCGATCTCCTGGTCGATCCGACCGGTGGTGGCGGCGAGGGACGACGGGACGAGGTCCGCATCGTGGGCGAGATGAGAAGGGGTTCGATCGACGAGAGCACTCGTCCTCCGGATCTTCGGGGGCCGGGGATCAGCCTGATCTCTCCGAAGCCGGCCGACACCGATCTCTCGAGCATCCAGGTCGTGGACATCGAATCGTCACGGGTTCCGCTCTCGACCGCGGGAAGNGTGGACGACCGGATCATCCGGATCCAGCTTCGCCGGACAGGGTCGACCCCCGAGCTGGTCGCCACGGTCCGGGTCGATGGCGATGCCATCGCCACCCCCGAACTCAGGAAGGTGGAGTGGCCCGCGGGCGTGAGAGACATGACGGTCGAGTTCCAGGTCCGGGTCGATGACGACGGCGGTCTCGTGACCGCATCGATCGATGAGGCCGATGACCTTCCTCTGGACGACCGGCGTTCGATCGTGGTGCAGGGTCGGGTCCCGAGTCGGATGCTCGTGCTCGAGCGTGACGAGTTCGGTGGTTCGGGACGCGTGGATCGCTGGAGGGCCTCCGACTGGTTCGAGCGGGCGATGCTTCCTGACGTGGAAGGTGCGCTCGGAGAGGCCATCGAGATCGACCGGGTGGATCCATCCACCGCGAATCTCCGTGATCTCGACGGCGTGTCGATCGTGCTGGTCGGTCGACCGGATCTGGTCGGTGACGACTTCCTCGTCACCCTCGGAGACTGGGTTCGTGATGGCGGGGTGCTCGTGACGATTCCGCCCGGTTCGACCACGGTTCGTCCCTGGGCATCCCCCCTTCTGGGCGAGCTCGGGATCGACTGGAGCGTGGCTCTGGAGGCGGAGTCGCTTTCCGAACCACGACGCCTCGCGTCCGAACAACCCGCTTCGACCCTCACCCGACTGCTGGATGCCGAGATCGGTGATCTTGCTCCGGGCGTGAGCATCGAGAGGCGTCTTCCGATCGATGGTGCCTCGGAATCCGATCTCGTCCTCGTGGACGACGCAGGCGAACCCTTCCTGCTCGATGTTCCGGTCGGCCTCGGTCGACTGGTCTTCTTCGCGGTGGCTCCGGAACTCGCCTGGACCGATCTTCCGGTGCGTCCCCTGATGGTTCCTCTGGTCCAGGAGATCGCCCGGCGCGGAACCGCGTTGTCGATGATGGGTCGCGAGGGCGTCGTCGGAGAGAGACTTCCATCCTCGAAGGTCGAAGGTGGAACGATGATGCTCCCCGGGGGTGATCGTGTCGTGGTCGGAGGTGACGACGAATCGGACCCGGTCACCCCGTCCCGGAGCGGCATCGTGGAGATCAGGGATCTCGCGGATCGCGTGCTCGAGGTCCGGGTGGTGAACCCCGAGGTCGATGGCGCCCTGCTCGAGACCGTCTCGAGCGAATCGGTGCTCGAGTGGCTGTCTCCTTCCGGTGACTGGGTCGTCGAGACCGAGGATGAACAGGTCGAGGTCGCGGGGGTGATCGGTTCGGATCTTGCGTTTCCGATCATCATCGCGGTGCTGCTGCTCCTGCTCCTCGAGACGATGGTGGCTCGATGGTTCGCTCGCGGCGGTCTGGTCTCACGAAGGTCGAGGGGTCTCACCGGAGCCAACGCCGACGCGGATGCGGCGAGGATGCTCAGAACCGGAGGTGCCGGTTGAACGCCTTCATCAGGTGGTGGCTCGGCCTCCAGGATCTTCCGGTCGGTTCCGAAGGTCTCCGCCTCGTGTGGGAGAGACCGTTCGCCGGCTGGGTATGGCTGGTCGTGCTGCTCGCCTGTGGCGGCATCGCGGCATGGTCGTATTCGAGTCTGGATGCGAACCGCCGGCTGCGCTGGGGGCTCGCGTCGATGCGCGCCCTCCTTCTTCTCATCCTGTTCATCTGCGTCTCGGGTCCGATGCTGGAGCTTCCCCGCGAGCGGGTGGAGCCGGACTGGGTCGCGGTCCTCGTCGATCGAAGCAGAAGCATGCAGGTCCGGGATGGCGAGGGCGAATCGTCCGGAGAACGATCCCGACGGGAGGAGATCCTCCGGGAGACCCTCTCGAGCGCGGGTCCGGAGTGGAGACGGCCCGGTGAGACCCGGCGCATCCTGTGGCTGGGTTTCGACGAGGGTGTGACCGAACTCGAGACCATCACCACGGATGAGGACGATGCCGGATCCCCGGTGATCGTCGACGAACCGGACGGCTGGCGGACCCGCATCGGAAACGCACTCGACGAGTCCCTGAGGAGGACCATGGGCCGACCCCTCGCGGGAATCGTGGTCCTTTCCGACGGCAGGACCGAGGAGCCTCCGGATCGAGAACTGGTTCGTCGCCTGATCGGTGCGGCCGCACCCGTCCAGGTGGTGCCCCTCGGGGCGTCGACACCGGTGGGGGATGCGGCGATCGGGAGCATCGAGGCCCCGCGTCGCGCCTTCTCCCGGGACGCGGTTCCGGTCGTGGTTCGTCTCGACAACCGCGGTCGCAGCGAATCCGTCCGGGTCGAACTCGTCGACGAGGAGACCGGGAGCGTCCTGGACACCACCGACATCGAACTCGACGGGCGATCCGATCAGGTGGATGCGGTCCTGACCGCTCGACCCGACGCCTCCGGAGGGGTTCTCGAGGGATCTCGTCGTTGGACGATCAGGATCAGTGGTGATGACGATCTCGTCCCGGAGAACGACATCGCCTCGGTGCAGATCGATCTGGTGGATCGTCCGCTCCGTGTGCTCTATGTCGAGGGCGGCCCTCGCTGGGAGTACCGCTACCTCAAGAACCTGCTGGTCCGGGAGCCGTCGATCGAGAGTTCGGTGATGCTTCTTTCCGCGGACCGCGACTTCGCTCAGGAGGGCAACACACCCCTGGCCCGTCTTCCCCGGGATGCCACCGAGTTCGGTCGGTTCGATCTGATCATTCTCGGAGACGTCCCTTCGAGCTTCCTCACCGAGGGAAGACAGGAGGCGATTCGCGAAGTCGTGGAGCGACGCGGGGGCGGGCTCATCATGCTGGGTGGAACCCGGTCGATGCCGGGCACCTGGGAGGAGTCGGTGCTCGCCGATCTCATTCCCTTCAGTGGTGGTTTCGATCTCGACCGACGTTCGGAACCGGTGATGGCGAATCCGACCGAGACCGCCTCCCGGCTTGGTGTGATGCGTCTTTCGGATGTCGGCGAGGACACGGACGACGGTTTCGAGGGGTGGCCGCTCGATCTGTCCGATCCCTCGTTCGGCTGGTCCCGGCTCCAGTGGGTGCAGCGGATCGATCCGGAGAGACTCAAGCCGACCGCCGAGGTCCTTGCGACCGCCGTGCCGGTCGATGGGGATGTCCGGGACGAGACACCCCTGGTGATCACGATGAGATTCGGCGCCGGTCAGGTCCTCTATGTCGCGACCGACGAGATCTGGCGATGGCGTTACGGTCGCGGCGAGCAGTTGTACGAGCGATTCTGGGTGCAGCTCCTGAGGCTGCTCGGTCGAGAGGCGATCGAATCCGATCTTCCCATCCGAATGACCGTCGGTCCGGACCGGGTCGAGATGGGTCGACCCGTCCTGGTCACCGTCGATCTGCTGGATGCATCTCTCGGGATCACGGCTCCCGAGACGGTTCTCGTCGAGGCAACGGACGAGGACGGAGTCATCGTCAGAACCATCGAGCTGTCCGCGAGCGGAGAGTCGAGCTGGACGGGATCATGGATTCCCGACCGCCTCGGATCCGTCGAACACCGCATCGCCGAGTGGTCCCTCGCCTCCATGGCGGGAGATCAGTCCTCGACCGTGGAGGTGGTCCGTCCCGACGATGAACTCAGGATGGCGGACGCTGATCACGGACTTCTCACCACGATCGCGGCGGAGACCGGTGGATCGGTCCATGACATCCGACGACCGGACGATCCGAGGCCGGTCTTCGATCGGATACACGAAGTGCTTCCGAATCGGGCGGTGATCACCGAGATCCCCCTTCGGGAACGCATCTGGACCTCGCCGCTGTTCCTTCTCGTGATCCTGATCCTCGCGACCCTGGAATGGTCCGGAAGACGACTCGGGAGGCTCGACTGATCCCATGGCCGATCCCACTCACAAGCAGGATGTCGACCGTCTTCTGGACCGGATCCGCAGGGTTCGCGGTTCCATTCGCCGGACGGTTCTCGAGCTCCGCCTCGCTCGACTGACGGCGATCGTGATTCCATGCTTCCTGGTCGTCGCGGCCTTCGATTTCATGCTTCGACTTCCCGATGCGGTCCGATGGGTCATCCTCGTGGCCGCGGTGATCGCGATCTTCATGGATGTTCGCAGTCGCATCTGGCCGGCGATCAGGTTCAGACCGACGCTGGTGGATGTCGCGCTGCGCATCGAGTCGAGATTCCCATCCCTGACGGGAAGGCTCGCCTCCGGAGTGGACTTCGCCAGGATGCCGGACTCCGATCGAAACCCCATGGTCGTCAGAAGCCTGGTCGATCTCGATCTTCGAGCGTCCAACCACGACTTCCAGGGCGTGGTCGAGAAGGGCACCGCCCACAGGATGGCCGTGATCGCGATCGCTCTGATCCTGGTCACCACGATCCTCACGGTTCTTCGTCCCGTCGATGCATCGATCGCCGCACGCCGGATTCTCGCTCCCTGGATGAACGTGAACTGGCCGGCGCGCACCGAACTCGTGTCCGCGACCGGTTCGGACCTCGTTCATGCTCGAGGTGAACCCCTCACCCTTGCAGTGGACCTGGTCAAGGGGGATCCGGAGAACGATCGGGTGTCCGTCAGGCTCCGGACCATCAGGGACGGTGAAACCGCGGGATGGCGCACTCTCGTCCTGACCCGTCAGCAGGGTCGGAGGTTCGAACGGGTCGTCGACACCGACGCGGATCGGATCGACTACGAGTTCTCCACCTCCGACTTCGAGACCTCGCCGGCCACCGTCCGCATCGTGCCGGCCCCATCCGTTCTCGAATCGATGGTGACGGTCTCCCCCCCGGGATATGCCGAGCGTCTCGGGGTTCTCGAGGCGGAACTCGGTCCGGGCACGGACCGGAGATCCCGACTGCCCCGTGCGGTTCTGGAGGGATCCTCGGCAGGACTCGATCTGAAGATCTCTCGAGAGATACCGGTTCCACGACTCGAGGATGGTTCCGTCGACCCGGACTTCATCCGGGACACCATCGTCTCCCGAACCGGGGATCCCACCCTCGAGGTCGATGTCGACGACCCCACCCTCTGGCGGATCGGCTGGCCGCTCGGGCAGGGGGGCGAACTCGAGATCATGCTTCAGGACGAGAACGGGCTGACCAATCTCGATCCCATCCGCTATCGGATCGACACCGTGGTCGATCGTCGACCGAGCACCACGATCGTGGATCCTGCCGCGGACCGGACGGTGTCGGTCCGGGCCGAGATCCTCATCCAGGCCGATGCCCGGGACGACGTGGGTCTCTCGGAGTTCGCGATCGAGGCATCGCTCGAACGAAGCGACACGGCCTCGAGGGTCGAACGCATCGTGGAGCTCGAGGTCCTGCAGTCCGAAGACGGCGATCCGATCGCCGACGCCTCGATCGAGAGGAACTTCGATGTGGCCACCTTCGAACCGGTGGTCGGAGACGTCATCGAGGTCGTGGCGATCGCCCGGGACGAGTGGATCGGTCCCGAGGGTCCACGGGATCCGGTTCGAAGCGAGATCCGCAAGCTCCGGGTGGTCTCCGATCTCGATCTCGTGGAACAGCTCCAGGGCGCGCTTGGTTCGGTTCGACGCTCCGCGATGCGCATCGAGGGTGATCAGGCCGAACTGACGGATCGGGTGCGCGAGACCGGTGGTGATCGAAGCATCACCCGGGAACAGGACCGGATCGGCGACCGGATCGAGAGCGTTCGCGATGCGATCGAGGAGATCGAGGATCGGCGTGGCGAGAATCGGATCGAGGACGATCTCCTCGAGGATGTCCTCGACCAGGCGGCCGGAATCCTCGAGGCCGCGGAGAACGCCGCCGATCGCGCACTCGCCGAACTCGACCAGGCCGCTCAGGAGCGATCGACCGCATCGGATCCCTCGGAGTCGGAAGCCGGTCGTCAGGAAGCCGCCGAACGGGCGGAACAGGCAGAACGAGAGGCGGTCGAGGCTCAACAGGAGGTGCGCGACGAGTTGACCGATCTGGCGTCGGCCCTGGACCGCGGCGAGGACGCCTGGGTGGTCTCACGTCGGATCGAACGACTCGCCGAGGACCTGGAGACGATCCAGGAACGAACCTCGAATCTTTCGGAACAGACGATGGGTCGGGATCGTGACGAGCTCTCACCCGAAGAGCGTCGGGAGCTCGACGACATCGCCCGTGACCAGGGGGAACTCGCCGATCGTGCGGAGGATCTCCTCGACGAACTCGATGCCCGGGCGGAAGCGATGGAGATGGCCGATCCGACGGAGGCCGAGGGGCTGCGTCAGGCCGCCGAGGAGGCTCGACAGGAGGGTCTCGAGGAGGAGATGCGGGAGGCGGAGGAACGAGCGAGACAGAACCAGCTCCAGCAGGCGGCCCAGGCCCAGGAGCAGGCGGCTGAAGCGCTGCAGAGGATGCAGGAGACCATCGAGGAGTCGAGGAAGGCGGTCGTCGAGGAGCTTCGACGTCGGATGGAGAGCCTGGTCGAGAGTCTCAAGGGTCTTCTTGCGGCCTCGGAGAACGAGGTGATCGCGTTGTCGAAGGTCATCGCCGAAGATCCCGATCCTCGGGCGGTGGCGGCTCGTGCCGAGGCGATGATCCTTCTGCAGAGAAACACCATGGCGGTGGCCGGAGAGGCGACGGTCGCCGATGAGAGGATCGGTCGGATCGTCTCCAGGGCCGCGGACAACCAGTCGGCGGCGATCCGTGATCTTCGTGCCCGGCCCGCGGATCTCGAGGAGGCTCGGGCCTCCGAGGATCGCGGTGTGGCCGCCCTTCGCGAGGCACTCGAACTCGCGGAGGCCGCGGCTGAACAACTCGCCGAGCAGCAGGCCGATCAGGAACGCGAACGTCTCCTTGTCGCCTACCGGGAGATCCTCGATCTTCAGACCGGAGTCCGGGTCGAGACCGAGGATCTGCTCGAAGCCGTGGAGGGAAGACTGAACCGGAGGCAGTTGATCCAGTCCCGCCGTCTGGCCAAGGGGGAGATGGAGGTCGGGGAAGCGGTCGAGGCGGTCGCCGACGAATTCACCGAGGTCTCCGACTCACTGGTGTTCTCGATGACCCATCGGAACCTCGATGTCTGGATCGCGGAGGCCGCGGATCGACTCCGGGACGGAGAGGTCGAGCAAGGCGTCGTCGAGCGACAGGTCATGGTGATGGGGGCGATCGCCGGTCTGATCGAGGCCCTTGCCCAGGAGGGTCCGCCCGAGGACGATCCCTTCGGTCAGCAGGATGGTGGTGGCCAGGCTGGAGGCGGCGAGGGCGGCGGCGAGGGCGGGCCTCAGCCCCTGATTCCTCCCATCGCGGAATTGAAGATGCTTCGGTCGATGCAGACCCAGATCCTCGAAGCGACCAGAAGACTCGACCTCGAGGGTCTGGAGCCCGCCGCACGTGAATCGAGATTGGCGGAGATCGCGAGAATCCAGTCGGATCTCCATGGTGTGGCCGAAGCACTGGTCAATACGATGCAACCAGCCCCGGCCGCCGACCAGACCGGCAAGAGGCGTGAATCCGATTCGAGCCCTGATGCGGATGGATCGAAGGATGAATCGGGAGACGAATCATGAACGAGCATCTCTTCAACAATGAATCCGCCATCCGGCCCGGACGCTCTTCGAGTCGGGCTTCGTCATTCGTGATCTCGACCCTTGTGTTCGGGATGTCCGTCATGCCCGCCTTCTCCCAGGACGACAGTCCGGCCTCATCCTCGAAGGGTGCCGTGGAGCCGGCGGCGACCGATGATCCCGCTTCCGAAACACCCGTGACCGATCCTCCCCGCGAGGATCCGCCTCCGTCCCTCGACGATCTTCTCGACATCGAGGATGGTTCCTCCGACGAGGGGGGTGATGCCGACGCCGCCATCGCGGAAAGCGATCGACGAGCGCTGGACGCCGCCCTCGCCGAGGAGAAGCCGGCACAGGCATTCCGTTCCGCGATCGCCGACATGCTGGTCTCCAGTGAACTGCTCGAAGTCAGACAGGACACCGGAATGGGGACCCAGCGACTTCAGCAGCGCATCATCGATCGACTCCAGGCACTGATCGACAGTGCGGCTCGACAGCAGCAGCAGCAACAGCAGTCGAGCGGATCCAGTCAACAGCAACAGCAGCAGGACCCGGGTCGACGTCAGGAGGAACAACGGCAACAGCAGCAACAGCAACAGCAGGAGCAACAACAGCAGGGACAACAGGGTGGAGACTCCAACCAGCCTCCTCCGCCGCAGGCCGGTGATCTCGAGGGATCCCTGGATGGTGCAGGCGTCGAGTGGGGGGGGCTTCCGCCTCGGATGAGGGAGTTGATCTCCCAGGGCATGAGAGACAGGGTCTCCGAGATGTACCGGTCCCTGACCGAGGCGTACTACCGCCGCATGGCCGAGGAGGGCGGTTCATGATCGCACGGTCCGCACTGTGCATGATCATCGCCTGTTCGGCACCCGTGTTCGCTCAGGAGGCGGCACCGGTCGAGGACGAGACGGTTCCCGGAAGGGTCGGAGCCGGAGGCGCCCAGAACGCTCCCGCGCTCGAGGAGATGAATCCGGAACTCGACGCCGGAGTCCGCCGCGGCCTTGAAGCACTCGCGAAGATGCAGAACACCGACGGATCCTTCGGACGGGGCCGGTATGGAAGACATGTCGGCATCACCTCGTTGTGCGCACTCGCCTTCATGGCCGATGGTCACCTTCCGGACCGGGGCAGATACGGCGAAGTGGTTCGCAGGGCCCTTGATTTCGTGCTCGCCGGTGCGACCGAGACCGGCCTGCTTGCGGCCGAGACCTCGCACGGCCCCATGTACGGACACGGCTTCGCGACGCTCTTTCTCGGCGAGATCTACGGGATGAACCCCTCTGACGATCGTGTTCGTGACGCGCTCGGCCGGGCGGTCCGTCTGATCGTCGACAGTCAGAACGAGGAGGGGGGCTGGCGATACAACCCGGTTCCGATCGACGCCGACGTGTCCGTCACCATCTGCGAGATCATGGCGCTTCGGTCCGCTCGAAACGCGGGCATCAAGGTTCCGAGACAGACCATCGACAAGGCGGTGGAGTACGTCCGGGAGTGCCAGAATCCCGATGGTGGATTCCGATACATGTCCCAGCCCGGCGGATCGGCCTGGCCCCGGACCGCTGCCGGGGTGGCGAGCCTGTTCTACGCGGGCATCTACGAGGATGATGCGATCGAGAAGGGTCTCGACTACCTCGTGACCACCGCGTTTCCCGGGCGTGGGATGGTGGGACCGGGCAGCGCTCACTACTTCTACGGCCAGTACTACTCCGTCCAGGCGATGTACCTCGCCGGCGGTGAGTGGTGGTCGGAGTGGTGGCCCGCCATACGGACCGAGCTCCTGAACCGTCAGAGCGCCGGTGGAGGATGGATGGACCATCAGATCGGCGACGCGTATGCGACAGCCATGGGTCTGATCGTTCTTCAGATGCCCAAGCGATACCTGCCGATCTTCCAGAAGTGACGACCAAGACCCCATCTCGATTCGGTCCGGTCCTCGTCGCGACCATGATTCTGACGACGGTGGCGGCCTCTCAGGATCCCGAACCCCCCCGGATCACCGGGACCACGATCAGGGTGATCGACGAGTCGCTGGAGGTCCGGAACGGTGATCCGGTTCGAATCGAGGAATCGAGGGTGCTGGTCTTCGATGGAGCCCCCGGCCTTCCCACGATCATCCCGACCGAGGAACTCGTGGCCATCGTCACGGGACCGGTGACCTCCCGATCGACCTACCTCTCGGATAGGAAGTCGGCGGCTCGCGCGGGGGATGATGCTCCGATCGCGGTTCCCTATCTCGAACTCGTCGACGGCCAGCGGTTCCCCGGGACCCTTCGCCCGGGCACCGATGGTGATCCGGTCTGGAGATCCGCCTGGGTGAAGGATCTTCGATTCGACCTCGATCGAATCTCGAAGCTGAAACTCTCCGAGGACGACCAGGTGGTTCCCACCGCGGTGGACGCCGATGTGGTGGTGCTCTCGAACGGTGATCGGATCGAGGGCCTGGTCATGGAGATCGGCATGAACGTCGAGATCGAGGTGGATCGACCGGATGGTGACACCGGTTCGGTCACCATCCCGATCGATCGCGTCGCCTCCATCTCCCTTGTGAATCCGATGGAACCCGCCTCCGGTTCGATGACCTGGCTTCGGGGGGGACACCGGATCCGCTCGGAATCCGTCCGGATCGTCGGTGATGGATACATCAGTCTCATGTCCCCTCTCGTCGGAGGAGACACCGCGGAGATTCCGCTCGACTTCCTGGTGGCGACGGTCGTCGATGCCGACCGGGTGATCCCTCTCGCATCCCGGAAGGTCGTGTCGCTCGAGCCCGGTCCCGCCGGTGAGATCCGTCCCTGGATCCCCGAACCGACGCCGTTGCCCGGGCACCACGCCTTCGATGCACCCCCGATCAGGATGGACGGGCCGCTTCGGGTCCGGTTCGATCTTCCTTCCAGGGGGGGACGACTCGCCATGACGCTCGAGCGCCCGATGGAGATCGGCGCCGGTCGACTCGTGTTCCGGATCCTGGACGACGGTCGGGTCGTCCATTCGGTGATCGTCGACGAGGATGAACCCGTGCACCGGATCGTGGTCGACTTCGAGAGCGATCGCCTCGGCATGGAGATCGATCCCTCGGACGACGGCCCCTTCCATGACTCGATCGTCCTCCGAGAGGCGATCATCGTTCGTCCTCCCGAGTGATCGATGCCCACGATTCGCGACGATGCCATCTGCGTGAGGCACTGGGACTTCAGTGAGACCAGTCAGACGGTCTCGCTTCTCCTGCGTGACCACGGCATGCTTCGTGGTCTGGCGAAGGGGGCTCGACGGGAGCGGGGTTCCTTCAGCGGGGGATTCGATCTCTTCACGCGGGGCGAGATCGTCGCGATCGTCAAGCCCGGAAAGGAACTGGCCACCCTCACGGAGTGGTCGTTGAACGAGACGTTCCCGATCCTGCGTCGCTCCGCCGAGGCGAATCGTGCCGCCTGGTACGTCGCCGACCTCGTGGGTCGGTTCCTCCATCAATCCGATCCTCACCCGGTGACCTGGGAGGCGACTCTGTCGGCCCTTCGTCGTCTCGAGGCGGGGGACCCCGTGGGAAGCACGATCCTGACCTTCCAGTGGCGGGTTCTCTGTGACATGGGGTACCGGCCACGACTCGATCTGGACGGGATCGACGGAGAGACCGTCGCCTTCAGTTCCGAGAGCGGCGGGATCGTCCCGGACACCGGCGGCGGCGATCGATGGAGGGTCCGCCGCGGAACCGTCGAGCTTCTCGCCCACCTCGATCACGAGGACGGATCGGTCCCCTCGGGCACCGACGCGTCGACGGTGGAGCGGGCGAGCCGGCTGCTGGCCACCTGGACCAGGGATCTCCTGGGGGTGGAAAGCGTTCCCATGCGACTCATGTTCGGGTCCTGACGACTGGGTCGGGGTTTTCGGACCCTTCGACCCGGCTTCCCCGAGATCGACCCTCAGAACACCACCGAAGGATCCGATGCCAGCGTGCAGGATTCCGGGGATTCCTCGAACAACCTCCGCTCGGAGGGGAGATCATCGATGAACGACGCGGCCCTCACCCGGATCATGAACAACCCGCAGATGCCGACTCTGCCCGCGGTCGCGGTGCGGATTCTGGAGCTCACGAGCCGGAGGGACGTCGAACTCTCCGAGATCGCCCGGGTGATCGAGCATGATCCCGCGATCGCCACCCGGGTTCTGAAGACCGTGAACTCCAGCTTCTACGGACTCACGCGTCGTGTCGGAAGCATCCGCCAGGCGCTCGCCTATCTCGGCATGGAGACGGTGAAGGGACTGGTTCTCGGCTTCAGTCTCGCCCGGACCTTCAAGGGCGACGAGGACGTGGTCTTCGACTTCAACGACTACTGGCGACGAAGCATTCTCGCAGCCAGTGCGGCCCGTTCCCTCGCCGGCATCACGAGGGTGTGCGATCCGGACGAGGCGTTCGTGGCCGCCCTGGTCAGGGACATCGGCATGATCGCCCTGTGGAAGCACTTCGGAGACCGGTACCTGCAGCTGCTCGATCTCGCCAACGGCGATCACGAGAAGCTCCCCGACCTCGAGCGACGTCACTTCGAGGTCGATCATGCGGAGATCGGCGCCGGGATGATCGAGGGATGGAGGTTCCCCTCCGAGATCGTCGATGTGGTCCTGCTGCACCACCACACCGAGAACGTCATGGCCACCGATGAACAGATGCGACGCGTCGTTCTCCTGGCCGGAATGGTGGCCGACAGCTTCCTGACCGAGGGTGCCCGTTCTCAGTCGGCTCTCCGGAACTACGAGGAGTTCTCGAACCGGTGGTTCGACCTGAGGCGGGGAACCGTCCGGGCCGCCCTGGCATCGATCACCGATCACGCCTCGGAACTGGCGACCCTGTTCGAGCTCGAGACCGCCGAGATCCCCGACGTCGACACGATCCTCGAGGAGGCCGACCGGGTCCGCCGGGAGAACCGGGTGGTGGTCAACGAGTCCGGTGATGCGGCCAGTCACGACCCGATCACCGGTCTTCCCGATCGAACGGTGTTTCAGAACGAGCTTCTGAGATGTTTCGACCAGGGTGACTCCTCGGACACCGCGGTCCTGCTCGTGGTGGTCGAGGGGATGAGGGAACTCAATCGCGATGGCGGCCCGGGTACCGGTGATGCCGCCCTGGTCCAGGCCTCCCGGGCGGTGGCCCGCACCTGCCGGGAGGCGTGCGGCTCATCGGTGTCCGTGTACCGGTTCGTCGGAGCGGAACTGGCGGTCCTTGTCCGTGGCGAGGCGGTGCGTCGCTGTGATCAGCTGGCGGAACGCATTCGCGCCGCGGTCCGACTCGCGCCGCTGGCCGATCAGAACCTCGGGCTTCGAAGCCTCGGAGTCTCGATCGGCATCTCTGACCATGTGGATGATCATGGGACCGGCAGTCCGGATGAACTGCTCCGGGCCTCGATGATGGCTCTGAGCGAGGCTCGCCGGTTCGAGGGTGATGCGATCGTGGGATGGCAGGAGGGGGAAGTCGTCCCCCTGGCCGCCTGAGATTCAACCGCCACCGCGAACCGCGAGAACGTCCTTCATCGGATGAGCGGCGAGGTAGTCGCGGACATCGTCCGCCGACACCGCGTCGATCCTCGCGATCTCGTCGTCGAGCGGGGTGTAATCGAGTCCGTACGTCCACCGACTTCCCAGTCGAGTCATCCGACCCATCGGTCGCTCGCTGGCGAGCATCGCCGCGGTCGCTATCTTCGCCCGGCTCCGGAGGAGGGCGTCCTCGTCGATGGTCTCCATGACCCGGTTCATCTCCCGCCGTGCAATCTCCTCGACGCGTTCGGCGTTCTCCGGCGAGCAGATGATCGTCGCAATCGCTTCGCCGCAGCCGTCCCGGGTATCCAGGTGCATCGCGGCCTCTTCCGCGAGTCCGGTCTCGACCAGCTCCCAGAAGAAGGTCGATCCCTCCTGGTCCCCGAGGACCCGAAGGGCCTGGGCACCGGCGTACTTCATCGGGTCGGCGATGCCGACACTCGGTGACATCAGCATGATGTATCGCTGTTGGGTGTCGGCGAGCGTGACTTCCAACTCTCCCGGGGTGAATGAGATCACACCATGGTCGCGGCCGGGATCACCCTTGGGCCAGGATCCGCACAAGGCCTCCGCCCTGGCGACGAGGGCATCGAAGTCGAGGCGACCACTCGCCACCAGCACCGCGTTGTCGGCGCTGTAGCGGCGGTCGAAGTAGTGACGCATCTGCTCGGGAGTGAGATCACTGACGGTCTGCCTGGTGCCCAGCACGCGATGGGCGAGGGGGTGGTCGCCGTAGTACCGCTCGAGGGCCTGTTCGTAGAGGACCCAGAAGGGTTGATCGTCGTACATGGCGATCTCCTCGAGGATCACGCCCTTCTCTTCATCGAAGTCCTCGGGTCGGAGCGATGGTCGAAGGATGTCGGCGAGGATGTCGAGGGCAGGGTCGAGCGCGTCGAAGGGGACGTGGGCGTAGTACGCGGTCTGCTCGGCGCTGGTGAAGGCGTTGGAGTTCGCCCCGAGGTCGTCGAAGCCGCGGTTCACGTCCTCGGCGGTGCGGGTCTCGGTCCCCTTGAACATCATGTGCTCGAGGAAGTGGCTGACCCCCATCACTTCGGGCTTCTCGTCCCGGGCCCCGGTTCGAAAGAAGAATCCCG
>PAQL01000024.1 GCA_002709295.1 Phycisphaerae bacterium
TCCAGGACGACCTTCACGAACGAGGCGGCCGGGTGCTGGTGCAGTCGACCCGCATCGACGGCGAGGGGCATTTCGTCACCCCGGGCGTCGTTCTCGTGGATCGCTTCAGGGCCGAGGAGGATCGCGAGTGCTTCGGCCCCCTGGTCCAGATCGCGATCGCCTCGGATCTCGACGATGCGATCGATCAGGCCAACGCCACGCGATACGGCCTCGCGGCCTCGATCTTCACGCGTGACGACGCGATCTGGAACCGTTTCCTGGCCGAATGCCGGGCCGGGTGCGTGAACCGGAACTGCGGCACCGCGGGGGCCAGTGGCACCCTGCCCTTCGGAGGACTGGGTCTGAGCGGGAACCATCGTCCGGCGGGGGCCTTCAGCATCGACTACTGCGCCCACCCCGTGGCGAGCATGATCGAATCAGGTGACCAGGTGGCGGTGCCGCCCGGGATGCTGGTCGACGATCGATGGTTGGCCCCCTGAAATCACCGCTATCAGGCATGGAATCCATGTAAACGATCGTTGCGGGCGACGGGTGCTTGTGCTACCTTGGGATCTGGACGGTCCATTCCGGGATTCATTCCTCGATTGGAGATGAATCATGCTTCGCATCAGATCCGCCGTTGGTGTCCTGCTCTCCCTCACAGTCGGGCTTCTGCCTGCTGCGGCCATCGCGGATGAAGTGATCGACGTGCCCCGGTACGAAGGGGCCGTGCAGGTGAGTTCCGGCAGCATCCCCAACTGCTGTTCAAGTCACTCGTTGAGCTCCCACAACGCGCTCCAGCTCTCGATGAAGGGCTGCACCACCATGGGTGGCTACTGCATGGGATCGCGGAACAACGCCTACGTGACGTTCGATCTCTCGTGGATCCCCGAAGGCGCCACCATCGAGTCGGTGCGGCTGATCGGCAGCAGGAACGTGCCCCGTTCCGCCGGAGGCTCGGCCTGTGTCGGTTTCATGCCCTACGGAGAGATGGGCTCGATGATGTTCAACGCCTGCACCATGGGCTCCACGACCTTCAACTGGACGAATGCCCAGAACTTCTCGATCAACCTGAATCCCGACCATTTCAACGATCCCGATCGCGACCGGTTCGCGGTCGTCCGTCTGACCCAGAGCGGTGAATACGGGTCATACCTTCGGAACGGCAGGAACAACGCTCCGAGGCTGAGCTTCACTCTGGCGGTCCCGCCGTGCATCGGCGATCTCAACGACAACGGCGAGGTGAACTCCGCGGACCTCGGTTTCCTCATCGCGGCCTGGGGGGTCGGGGAGAGCAATGCCGATCTGAACGGTGACGGTCTGGTGGATTCCGAGGATCTGGGACTGATGCTCGGCAACTGGGGCCCCTGTCCGGGGCCCTGAGAACGACCTCGATCGATCATGAACGACCGCCGATGGTGGCTTTCCGCATGCGGAAAGCCACCATCTTCATCTCGTGCCCGAGGTGAGGCCGGTGGCTTTCGTCGGCCTCTCGAAGATCCGGGGTGGATGCCCCATGGCCCGGGAGGCGAATCGAGGCGATAGTTCTTCAGCCGGGACGGGAGGTCCTGGCGGTTCGGCCCGTCCGGTCGAGGAGTCCATTCCGGGGGAACTCCTGACGACCCACCGAAGCCATCAGGCATTCGGTTCACGCGTGCCGGACCGCCAGACCCTTCCGGGTCCGTTTCGGACCTCGACGGCGCGTGCGTCCACCGGGGGTGGCGTACCGCCGTCGGGGCCCGATCGGGGGATGCCGGGGGCTGATGGACACGGGAATGGGACGACGCGACGCGACCTTCGGGCCGCGTCGCGTCTCTCTTTCGGCCGAGCACCGTCCCCGGCCGGGGGCGGTTTCAGTGAAGGAGGCCGCCGTCAGGCACCGGGCGGTCGGGGCCGACCAGCACGATCGATCCGTCGGCGTCGGAGAGGCCGAGCACCAGCACCTCGCTCCTGACTCCGGCGATGCGTCTGGTCCCGAGATCGGTGGCGACGACCACCTGACGACCGACCAGCGCCTCCGCCTCGTGGTTCTCCGTCAGACGGGCGCTGGAGACGACCACGCCGTGGGGCCCGAGATCGATGCGGAGTTCATAGGCCGGCGGACGGGCCTTCGGGTTGAGGATGCAGTCTCGGATCGTTCCGACCCGGAGCCGGGTGCCGAGCGGACCGGCATCCCCGGCGTCGTGATCGGTCGCCGGTCGATCCATCGGTCAGTCCGAGCCGTGGATCTTCTCGTCGAGGAAGGAGGCCACCTTGTCGAGGGCGACCCGTTCCTGCGACTGGGTGTTCCGTTCGCGGATGGTGACCGCCTGATCGCCGGCGGTGTCTCCGTCGATGGTGATGCAGTAGGGGGTTCCACACTCGTCCATCCGGGCGTATCGCTTGCCGATCGACTGCTTGGTGTCCATCTCCACGACGTGACGGCGTCGGATCTCCTTGTGCAGCCGTTCGGCGATCTCCGGCATCCCGTCCTTGGCGACGAGGGGGAAGATGCCCGCCTTCACCGGCGCGATCCTCGGATCGAAGTTCATGTAGACCTTGGAGGCGCGGCTCTCGTCCGGGGTGTACGCCTCGCAGAGCAGGGCGAGGGCTCCGCGATCGGCGCCGGCCGAGGGCTCGATGACGTGCGGGAAGTACCGCTCGTTGCGGGCCTGGTCGAAGTAGCGCATCTTGTCGCCCTTGCCGCAGTGCTCGGCATGCTGCTTCAGGTCGTAGTCGGAGCGGTGGGCGACCCCCTCCAGTTCTCCGAATCCCGGGGCGGTGAACGGGAAGCGGTACTCGATGTCGCTGGTGCCGGCCCCTTCCTTGGCGTAGTGGGCGAGTTCGTCGCGGTCGTGCTCCCGCAGGATCAGATTCTCCCCGGCGAGGCCGATCGACTTCCACCATGCATACCGCTGGTCCCGCCACCAGGGATACCACTGTTCGGCCTCGTCGGGATGGATGAAGAACTCGATCTCCATCTGCTCGAATTCGCGGCTTCGGAAGGTGAAGTTCCGCGGCGTGACCTCGTTTCTGAAGGCCTTGCCGATCTGAGCGATGCCGAAGGGGACCTTGACCCGACTGGAATCCACGACGTTGTGGAAGTTGGTGAAGATGCCCTGGGCGGTCTCCGGACGGAGGTACGCCTTGGAGTCCTCGTCGCGGATCGCACCGCAGTACGTCTCGAACATCAGGTTGAACATCCGAGGTTCGGTCAGCGTCCCCGCCTCCTTGACGTCGGGGCCGACGGTGACGGCGCGTTCCTCGGCCGAGAGATCCATGAAGGCGCAGGTGGCGAGCTCCTCGTCGGCGAGATCCCGCTTCACGTACTTCTCGAGAAGCTTCCGGGCGCGGGCGAGGCTCTCGTCGTCGCCCTCGAGAAAGGCGAAGATCCGTCCGCCGTCGGTCCGGTCGCCGAGGCCGAGGCAGAGGATGTGGTCGGCTCGATAGCGCGACTTCGACTCCTTGCAGTCCACCATGGGGTCGTTGAAGCCGCCGACATGTCCCGAGGCCACCCAGGTCTTCGGGTTCATGATGATGGTGCAGTCGACGCCCACGATCCTGACGCGATCACCGGTGGGGCCGACGAGGTCGCCGTGGACGACGTCCTCCCACCAGAGGTTCCTGAGGTTACGCTTCAGCTCGGACCCGTAGGGTCCGTAGTCCCAGAAGCCGTTGATGCCTCCATAGATCTCGGAGCTCTGGAAGATGAAGCCTCTTCGACGGCAGAGGCCGACGATGTCCTCCATGCGCTTCGGGGTGGTCTGGGTCATCGGGGAGTCCGTTTCCTGGGGNGNCTCGGGGGCCNGCNGTTCNCGACGGCGNAGCGGCCATGGTAGCGGGTAGCATCCGNTCCTCGCCGGGCTGGATCTCCAGCGGACCCGGTGGAGATCGGAGCCCACCATGCCNTTCAGCGATCGAACCTGTCTTGTCACCGGCGGAACCGGAGCCCTCGGCTCCGAGGTCGTCCGGGATCTNCTCGANCACGGNGCCGACGTGCACGTGACCTGGCGGGATCCCGCCGAGCTCGATCGGATCGACTTCAAGGACCACGTGACNCTGCATGAGATCGATCTCGGGGACGAGGCCTCGGTGACCGCGGTNTACGAGAAGGCCGGNCCNNTGTACGCCTCGATCCACGTGGCGGGGGGGTTCGGCATGGCCCCGATCGCGGACATCGGTCAGGTGGATTTCGAGGCCATGATGAGACTGAACCTNGGCACCTGCTTCCTCTGCTGCCGCGAGGCGGTCAAGGCGATGCGTCGATCCGGTCGCCCGGCCGCCGACGGTGGTCGGATCGTCAACGTGATCGCCAGGCCTGCGCTCGAGCCCGTCGGGGGCATGATCGCCTACTCGACGAGCAAGGCGGCGGTGGCGAGCCTCACCCGGTGTCTGGCCGCGGAGGTCCGTGACGAGGGGATCCTCGTCAATGCGGTGGCCCCGTCGATCATGGACACGCCTGCGAACCGTGCGGCGATGCCCGACGCCGACGTGGATGCGTGGCCCCGGGTCGAGGAGGTGGCTCGTGCCATGGTCTGGCTGGCCAGTCCCGCGAACGCCCTGACCACCGGAGCCCTGGTGCCGGTCTACGGGCGGGCGTGATCTTGGAGGTGGGGGTGGTCGGAAATCGGGACTGTCGTGCGTCCGGTCGACGATTCGCATGATTCGAACCCGATCTCCGATCCGGACCCGGATTGCGTGCTACGTTGATTTCATGAGGAACCTCATCTGCCTGCTCGTTCTCGCTCTTCCGGCCGTTCCCACGCTCGCTCAGAACGGAAACGACGACTGTTCGAACGCCATCGAGATCGTCTTCGGAGACACCTGGTTCTCGACCACCAGTGCCACCGATGACGGGCCGGAACTGCCCCCCGACTGCAACGAGGGGTTCGGCACCGGATTCGGTTCGGACATCTGGTTCACCCTCCTCGCCGATCAGTCGGGGGGCATCGTGGTGTCGACCTGCGACACCGCGGACTACGACACCCGGCTCGCGGTCTACACCGGATGCGACGGAGTCCTGATCGCCTGCAACGACGACGGTGAGGACTGCAGTGGATTCACCTCCCGGATGACCTTCGACGGCGTTGAGGGTGAGACGTATCTGCTCCGGGTCGGCGGATTCGACGGTGAGCGCGGCACCGGGACGATCAGCGTCGAGTACGGCGACGGCCCTCCCGGCTCCTCGAACATCGACTTCGATCACGACGGGCTCACAAGGCAGTACCGGCTCCACGTGCCGGAGGATCTTTCCGAGTCGCCCCCCCTGGTGCTGGTGCTGCACGGCTACGGGGGAAACAACAACGACATGGCCAACAACTACGGCTGGCGTGAACTCGCGACCGAGGAGGGATTCGTGGTGGCGTTCCCCAACGGGACCCGCGACCAGTGGAACAGCCGGTTCTGGGATGTGGACTACGCCTTCCACGGTCAGTTCGACATCGACGACGACGGCTTCCTCTCCTCGCTCGCCGTCCACCTCCAGGACACGCTGGGCGTCGATCCGGAGCGGACCTTCGTCACCGGGTTCTCCAACGGAGCCGAGATGTGCTTCCAGCTCGCCTGTCGGGAATCCGCGACCTTCCGCGGCTTCGGACCGGTGATCGGGATGATGCTGGACACCCTCTGGGTGGACTGTGAGCCGGAGTTCCCGCGACCGATCATCACCATGAACGGCACCCTGGACGACGTCACACTGTTCGATGGGGACATGGGCAACACCGGCGGTTGGGGGGCGTATCACTCCATCCCGGACATGGTGGCGTTCTGGGTCGACGAGCTGGAGACTCCCGAACTCGAACGCGTCTTCCTGGACGACATCAACCCCGTGGACGGCAGCACGGTGCGGCTGGACATGTACAGCAGCCTCGATCACGACCGTCGGCTCTGGTACTACCAGGTCGATGGCGGTGGCCACGACTGGCCCGGCCGGTGGGGGAACATGGACATCGACGCCACCCGCGAGGTCTGGGACTTCTTCAAGGCGATCGATGCCGACGAGCCGGAGGAACCGGGTGAACCGGCGGACCTGAACGGCGACGGGGTCGTGAACGCCGCCGATCTCGGCTACGTCCTGGCCTTCTGGGGGATTGGAAACGCGGGAGCCGACCTCAACGGTGACGGCAACACGGATTCCGCGGACCTCGGCATCATCCTCGCCGCATGGACCGGATGACCGGCGCTCGGCGGATCGGTTCGCTCAATCCAGGCCGAAGTTCGAGGATCCGATCAGGGTCAGCAGCTCCATCCTCGCCGCGGAGTCCTCGAGGAACACGCCGTGGAGCTTGCTGGTGGTGGTCCACGCCCTGCTCTGGCGGACGCCCCGGTAGCACATGCAGAAGTGACGGGCCTGGATGATCACTGCGACCCCCTGGGGATTGAGCTCCTCCTGGATGGTGTTGGCGATCTGGGCGGTCAGCTTCTCCTGGACCTGGAGCCGCTTGGAGAAGATCTCGACGACCCTGGCCAGCTTGGAGAGCCCGACCACCCGGCCGTCGGGGATGTAGGCGACGTGGGCCTTCCCGACGAAGGGCACCATGTGGTGTTCGCAGTGGCTGTGGATCTCCATGTCCTGGAGCAGCACGAGTTCGTCGTAGTTCTCGACCTCGGTGAAGGTCCGCTTCAGCGGTTCCTTCGGGTCGGCTCGGTAGCCCCAGAAATGCTCGTTCATCGCCTTCACGACCCGCTTCGGGGTGTCGATCAGACCCTCGCGGGCAGGATCGTCTCCCACGAAGCCAAGCAGCGCCTTGACATGGCTCATCGCCTCGCGGCTCTCGGGGCTGTCGGGGTCGAATTCGGTGTACGGGCGGGGCTCGATCACTTCTGGATCTCCGGCTTCGTCATGTTTCGGGGTCGAATCGGCCATGGTACCGGCTCCGGGTTCGTTTCGCGGGGCTTCCGGAGGCACTCCCCGGGGTGAAATCCCTGCTGCTCGTAGGATGCAACCGTGAATCACGGACAGACATCTTCGGTTCTCAGACCCCGCCTTCTCGTTCTGGACGATGGAAGGCTCGAATCCGGACACGAGGTCGTGATCTCCGGAGACCGGATCGAGGCGATCCGGCCCGCGACCGGTCCCTGCGACTGGGAGGTCTGCCTGCTTCCGGGATTCGTGAACGGGCACAGTCACGCCTTCCAGCGAGGCATGCGAGGGCAGGGAGAGTCCTATCCCGACGGGGCGGGGAGCTTCTTCACCTGGCGGGAATCCATGTACCGACTGGTGGAGTCCCTCGATCCCGATCGCTGCCATGAGATCACCCGGAGATGCTTCGAGGAGATGCTCGACGCCGGGATCACCACCGTGGGTGAGTTCCACTACGTCCATCACGGTGCCGATGCCGGACGAGATCACGCTCTCGACGAGGCGGTCGTCAGGGCCGCGTCGGATGCGGGCATCCGTCTCATGCTGCTTCACGTCGACTACGTGCGCGGCGGCTTCGACGATCGCCCGCTCGCCGGAGGTCAGTGCCGGTTCGACACCGGTTCGCTCGACGACTTCCTTGCGTCCCATGAACGCATCCGCGATCTCTGCCGGGGCTCCCTGGCCGGGGCGGCTCCGATCTCCCATTCCACGCGGGCGGTTCCCATCGATCGGATCGTCGCGGTTCGCGAGGCGGCCAGGTCGCTGGACACCGTCTTCCACATCCACCTCGAGGAGGTGGTGACGGAGATCGAGGACTGTCGAACGCGGCATGGCACGACCCCGATGCGTCTGCTCCTCGATCATGGTGTGATCGACGATCGCGTCACCGCGATCCACTGCACCCACTCGGTCGAGTCCGATCTTCGCGACCACGCCTCCGCGGGTGGACGGATCTGCCTCTGCCCGAACACCGAGGGAAACCTGGGAGACGGCATCCCCGACCTGGCGACGATCCGTGATGCCGGCATCCCGCTTTCGATCGGCACCGATCTCAACAGCCGGATCGCTCCGGCGGAGGATCTCCGCTGGATCGAATACGTGCAGCGGATCCACCGCACGATGCGGGGTGCGGTGGTCGCCGACGGTCGGACCGGTCCGCCGCTCCTGGCCATCGGCAACCGCCACGGTGCGGACAGTCTGGGAATCCACGCGGGTGCCATCGCGCCCGGTCGACTGGCGGACTTCGTCGCCTTCGACCCGGGGCATCGAACCCTGGAAGCGGTCGAACCCGGATCGATGATCGAGGCGATCATCTTCGGCACCGGGCCCGAGGCGGTCGTCGGCACCTGTGTCGGTGGACGCTGGCTGCGGGGAGGACCGCAGGGATGAGTCGCCCGGGACGCATCGGAGTCGACCTTGGAGGCACCAAGATCGAGGCCGTCGCGATGGTCGACGGCGAGATCGTGGTGCGCGAGCGGATTCCGACCCCGCAGGGCGACTACGAGGGCACGATCGCGTCGATCCGCGACCTCGTCGCCTCCGTCGCCGCAAGGGCCGGGCTCGATGAGGCCTCACCGGTCGGAGTCGGCACGCCGGGATCGGTGCACCGGGCCTCGGGTCTCCATCGAAACTCGAACTCGACGTGTCTCAATGGAAAGCCGTTCGAGGCGGATCTGGGCAAGGCGATCCCTCGACCGGTGCGCACCGCCAACGATGCCAACTGCTTCGCACTCTCCGAGGCGGTGGATGGCGCCGCCGCCGGAGCCGGGGTGGTCTTCGGGGTGATTCTCGGCACCGGAGTCGGAGGCGGGGTGGTGATCGACGGCCGGGTGATCGACGGTCGCAACGGCATCGGCGGCGAGTGGGGACACATGTCGATGCCTCATCGAGGACAGGATCCCGCCCTCTCGGGACGCGACTGCTACTGCGGTCGTGTCGACTGTCTCGAACAGTACCTCTGCGGACCTGCCCTGGAGGGCGAGTATGAACGTCTCGCCGGTCGGCCGAGGAAGCTTCCCGAGATCGTCGCCGACGTCGGGAACGACGACGTGGCGCGGGCCTTGATCGACCGCTTCCACGATCGCCTCGCCGAATGCCTGGTCACGGTGGTGAATCTTCTCGATCCCGATGCGATCGTGATCGGGGGAGGGGTCAGCAACCTCGAATCGATCTACGAGGTCGTCCCCGGCCTGCTGCATCCGAGGGTCTTCGGCGGCGTCTGCGACACTCCGGTGCTCCGGAACGTCCACGGGGACTCCAGCGGGGTTCGTGGGGCGGCGTGGCTCTGGCCGGAGACCCGGTCGGATTGAATCCTCAGCCCACTCGTCCGAATCGCACCGGATCCATCAGGGGGGTGTCGATGGAGGACGCTCCGTCGCAGACGATCTCACTGACCAGCCGTCCGGTGATCGGGCCGAGGGTCATGCCCATCATGGCATGACCGGTCGCGACCACCAGTCCCTTCGCCCATGGGACCTCGCCGATCATCGGCATGCCGTCCGGCGTGCAGGGTCGGTAGCCGGCCCACTCGCTGCCGAGACGGGATCGGTCCAGTTCACGGACATACCGGCCGGCGGCGGCGACCAGGTTGTCCAGGCGCGACTTCGTCCACGGCCGGCCGTGTCCGGCGATCTCCAGCGTGCCCGCGAGTCGGAGTCGGTCGAACATCGGGGTGAAGGCGATGAAGGTCTCGCGGAACACGCCGCCGGTCCGCGGGGTGTGAGGCACCGCTTCGAGTTCCCGGTGGTATCCACGGGCGGGTTCCAACGGCACCTCGAGGCCGACGGTCGCCGCGAGGGGGCCCGTCCATGTGCCGGCGGCGAGGACCACGCGACCGGACCGAAGGTCGCTTCCATCGGCGAGTCGAACCCCGCCGATCCGTTCCTCCTCGACCAGCAGGCGTTCCACGCCGGCGTCGGCCCCCTCGAGGATCTCGACCCCTCGTCGCCTCAGGTCCTCGCGCAGGCCCTTCATGAAGGCCGTGGGGTCCATGGTCGCGCTCTGGTCGTACCGCACGGCGCCGACGACCTCGTCGGTGAAGGCGGGGTCCTCGGCCCGCAGCTCGTCGCCGTCGATGGTGCGGGCGGTGTATCCGAACTTCGAGAGATGATCGATCTCCCGGGTCGCCTCTGCGAGACTGTCCGAGCCCAGGCAGACGTCGAGCCATCCGGACGAGCGCCAGTCGCATTCGATCGAGGCTTCTTCGAGCATGAGATCGAAACCCCGCGAGGTCTCCCAGCCCATGTGGGCGAGAATCGACATGCAGCGTTCGAAGTGTGCGGTGGTGCAGTGACGATGAAAGGTCCACAACCACCGGACGAGATCACCGTCCAGGCGAGGTCGGATGTAGAGGGGACTGTTGGGATCGAACATCCACTTCAGTCCCTGCATGCTCACCCCGGGTCGGGTGAGCGGGGGGTGTCCGTACACGATCAGGCCGGCATTGCCGAAGCTCGCGCCGTCGGTGATCGGTTCGTGGTCGAGGACCCGGCAGGGAACGCCGCGCCGAGCCAGCCACCAGGCACTGGCGAGGCCGATGATGCCGCCTCCGACGACGAGGACCGGACTGTCGGCGTTCTGAACCATGGGATCCCGGGGACGCGGAAGTCGATCCGGAGACGGTGGACCGCCTCCGGATCCGTGACGGCTGCTTTCAGGCGGGCTGACGGGAGGCGGCGTCGCGGTACAGCTCGAGGACCTTCGTCATCTCCTCACGCATCCGGTCGTCGGCCTTGTCCACCGCCTTCTTCTGATACTTCACCGCGGAGCCGATATCGCCCTTCTCGAAGTAGGCGCGGGCGAGGGTGTCGAGAATGGCGGCGTTGTTGCCGCCGGCGGCCTCGTTGGCGGCCTTGGCGACCGACATCGCGAACTCCAGATCCCGGTTCCTCACTGCGGGGTCGTCGAGCACGTACCACGCCATGCTGTTGAGCATCATCGAGTCGTGCCGGTTGGCCTTCAGCAGCTTCCATCCGAGTTCATAGCCCGATTCGTCGTCGACCGGACCCACGAGCAGGCGGAACTTCATCATCTCGAGGTCGGAGTTGTCGGGAAGCTGCTGCATCGCCCGGTCGAGCGTCTTGAGCGTGTCGGTGTAGTCGCCGCTCTGCCTGCTCTCCCGCATGCTCATGCTCACCTGACGCATGATCTGCTTCGACTTCTCGGCCTCGTCGAAATCCTTCCGGGCCTTCGCGACGTCCCACTTGCCGTCGATGATCTTCGCCAGCGGTTCGTCCATCCGCATGGGATGGCCGATCCAGGCGACACGGCCCTCCTGGTCGACCACGAAGGCGCAGGGGATGCCGGTCTGTCGCGCGGCCCTCATGTAGGCGTTGTTGGTCCGGGATTCGTCGTCAAGCGCCATCGTGTACCGGGTCTTCTCGTCCCATTCGGGCTTGGCGAGAAACTCCCTGACCACCTCCGGCTTCTCACGGGTGACCCCGATGATGGTGAGGCCCCGGTCGGCGTGCTTCTGCTGGAGTTCACTGATGTGGGGCATGCCGGCCCGGCACGGTCCGCACCAGGTCGCCCAGAACTCCATGACCGTGACCCTGCCTTCGGGAAAGGCCTCGAAGTCGGTGTCGCCCTTGAGGATCTCGGCGAGGTGCGGCATGGGTGCCTGGTCGCCGATCCGAAGGAGCTTCATCCTCTCCTCCTGGCCGGCCTTCTCGGCGGGGGCCGCGGCAGGGGCGATCTTCTTCGCGGGGATGCTGTCCTGTGCGGCGACCTTGGCCGGCCCGTGCTGGGCCACGGCGATCGAAGCAAGACCGAGGGCGAAGACGCTTGTGGCGACGATCTGGAGGGGGCTGGGCATCTCGGATCTCCGACTGGGATGCATGACGGTTCCGGACCACCCGATCCGGCCCGGAGAGCCTATCGCGCCGGTCCCTCCGGCAAGCGGTGGATCCCCCGGGTTGCCGGTGAACGCTTGCTCAGCGGGGCTGACGGGGCGATCGGTAGGGTCGCGGCAGCTCGCCGGGTGCGAGACGACCCGCGGTGTAGGCCTCGAGGTTGGCCCGGATGCCGTCGCCATGCCAGGTGTCGGGGGCGAGTCCGGCGGCCTTCCGCTGGAGGCGGATCGCCTCGCTGGCCTCGCCTCGCAACCAGTGGATCCGGGCGAGCGTGTCCAGATGTCCGTAGTCCATCCATCCCTGGACCGCGTTGCTGCGACGGCTCGCCTCGAGTGCGAAGTCGAGGTCCCTCGTCCGGACGTTCGGGAAGGACACCGTGTGCCAGGCGAGTTCGTTCAGGGTGATGGGGCTGCGGGGGAATCGTTCGATGATCTCACGTCCGAAGTCGTAGGCCTGTTCCGGCCGGTCGGCATCCGCGAGCAGGATGTCGAACTTCCTCACCAGCAATGGGGTGTTTCGCGGATCCAGGGTCAGTCCCTCATCAAGGGTTGCGATGACCTCGTCCCATGAGAGTTGTCCGCGGTTGGCCTGCGAGCGTTGCTGCTGGACCGTGCCCATCAGGTTCATCCGTGCCTCGTAGACCAGGGCGTCGCGACGATAGTCGCCGGGATTCCAGGTGTTCGAGACGATGTCGGCGAGGGGCCGAAGCATCCTGGTCAGCGGCGAGTGGTAGGAGATCCGGCCCTCCCGGTCGATCGCGATCACCGCGGGCAGCGAGGTGATACCGAGGGGCTCGAGGAACGCCCTGCGCCAGGTGTCTCCCTCGTCGACGATGGTCCTTGGAGTCACCGGCGAACGCCCGGGAAGGTTCATGAGGACCTGTTCGGCCCGGTCTTCGGGACCAAGGGCGATGGAGATGCCATCGATGTGATCCTGATCTCGATCGACCTCTCCCAGTCGGGCGAGGTCATCACCGGCACCTCCCACGAAGGGTGACCAGAACACCATGAGGGTGTATCCGTCCCGGGACCAAGCCTCGAGAGGAGGGCCGATCAGCGGCTTCCCGGCCTCGGGCAGGGGGGCGGGTTCTCCGAGCATCCGGAGCTCGCGGATCGTGGAGTCGTCCGGAGCGAATCGGGAGGTGGCGATGGGCGGAAGTTCCGTCGGGGCCTCCTGGAGGGCCGGAAGGCTTCCGAGGGACAGGACGATCCCGAAGGTGGCCAGCGTCATCATGTCTACATCCTACCCCGGTCGCCGTCCGATCCGCGGTCCCGGACTATCCTCCGCGGATGTCCGCCCAGCTCATCGATGGCAAGCAGCTCAGTTTCGCGGTGCGGAGGCAGGTCGCTCGCCGGGTCGCGGAGGCCCGCCGACCGGTGCGCCTCGACGCGGTCATCGTCGGAGAGGACAAGGGCGCGGACATCTACGCTCACAACCAGCGGAAGACCTGTGCCGCGGTCGGCATCGAGTACCACCTGCACCGTCTGCCGGCCGATGTCGTTCAGGATGACGTCGTCGAGGTGGTCGCCGGTCTCAACGCCGGGGAGTCGGTCACCGCGATCATGGTGCACATGCCCCTCCCCGAGGGGCTCGAGGCGGAGGCGATCCAGTCCCTGATCGATCCGACCAAGGACGTCGAGGGGGTCAATCCGGCGAACATCGGCAACATCGTCTACGGCCGTCGGAGTCTCGTTCCGTGCACCGCCCTTGCGAGCGTCGAGATGATCGAGTCGACCGGAGTCGAACTTCGCGGCAAGCGTTGCGTGATCGTGGGGGCGAGCAACATCGTGGGCAAGCCGATCGCGGTCCTGCTGATGCGGGCCGAGGCGACGGTGATCTCGACCAACAAGCACACCGAGGACCTGCCGGGGCTGACTCGCAGCGCGGATGTCCTGGTCAGCGCGGCCGGCGTGCCGGGGCTGATCACCCGCGACATGGTGAAGGAGGGGGCGGTGGTGGTCGATGTCGGGATCAACCGCATCCAGGGCGAGGACGGCAAGCGGCGCACCGTGGGCGACGTCGCCTTCGAGGAGGTGAGCGAGGTCGCGGGTCACCTCAGCCCGGTGCCCGGCGGCGTGGGTCCGATGACGGTGGCGATGCTGCTTCGAAACACCTGCGAAGCCGCCCTGGGGTGATGATTCGAGGATCGCGTTCCGTTCTCAGCGGTGTTCACCGGGGGAGGTGACCGGCATCACGGTTCCGTCGACGTCTCCAGGGGCGATCGTGTCGTCCTGGATGGCACCTCCAGCATCCCGATGGATGGGGGCGTCCTCTGCGGTGGAGCGGCGTTGTTCACGCTCACCACGGCCGGATGCCGCGAATTTCCCAAACCGCGGATATTCCCGCAGACATTCCGACTTCTCTGCGTATGGACTGATGACGGGCGGTCATCCACAGCCGTTTCGTCTCATTTCTCGTTCCGTGGGGTGGTCCGACAGGCAGGAAGGTTTCAGGATGTCCGATGGTGAATCCGCCGAGAGGCGGTCGGCGATCGTTCTCGATCTCTTCGACCGGTATTACGACAGGGTCTTCGCGTTCGCACGTCGGTCCGTGGGGCCGAACCTCGCCGAGGATGCGACCCAGGAGGCGTTCCTCCGACTTCTTCAGCATCCGCGACTCGAGGAACTCGAGATCTCGATCAGCTACATGCTCCGGGTGGTTCAGAACATCCTGCGACGGCGGCACACCCGCACCGCGAGGCTTCGGGAGATCCTCGAGCAGGAGATCAAGCCCAGGCAGCGACGGAAGGAAGCCGATGGGACGAATGGGATCTACCAGCGTCCCGAACCGCGGACGGTGCTGGAGAACATGGATCTCGAACTGGCCCTGAACCGGTTGTCCAACGACGAGCGGGACACGATCCGACTGGTGGTCTGCGAGGGTCTGAGCTACGCCGAGGCGGCGAGAAGCCTCGGAGTGTCGGTGACCACGGTCAACAACTGGCGACATCGAGGACTGGCCCGGCTTCGTGGTCTGGTCCATGCCGAGGGCGTCCTGCATCAGAAGCGGAATCGGACCTGCCGCGGACAGACCGGCTGACCGACGATCAGAATCCGATCCACAAGCCAATTCTCCTCTCCGAACGCCCGGAGCCGGCTCTCGCCGCTCCGGGCGGTGCTGATTGATGCATCGGGGGGCTCATGGCGGATTCTGGCGGTGGAAATCCGCCTCATTGATGCTGATCGGGTGTCTGAAATGCAGTGCTTCGGATAGGGGATTTCATCATTGAAGCCCGAAGTCTGATCACGGATAGTGTGTCATCTGCCGGATCCTCCCTCGGCATGACGAAAGCGGCGTCCGGGACCGGATGCACACCAGAAGAAACAGCGCGAATCGGAGAATCATGATGATGTTGAAGATGAACAAGGCAACCTCGATCGGTGGCATGGTCCTCGTGATCTCCACGGGATCGGCGGTGGCGGACTTCAATGATGCGGTCGTGGTCCGCTATTCGGTGCTGGCGACCGAATACGACGGTACGCCGGTGAACGTGACGGTCGAGGACCTCTACCTGCTCACCGACGATCCCAAGGATGTCGATCTGAACATCTACGAACTCGACCTGGTTCGAAGTGGAAGGGTTCCGTACTTTCAGAGTCCGACGGCCCCGACCTGGCTTCCCGGGAACCTCGGTGATCCGTTCGACTCCTCGGCGGTCCGGTTCGCGGATTCCTTCGTGACCGTCGGCGGCTTCGCCGGTGGCACCACGGCTCCGGCCCAGATCCCCGGCGTCGCGCCGGCGACCGGGATCGATCCATTCTTCGGCGGCGACGACGTCGCATATCCCATGGATCGAGCGGGCTGGTACAACGGTTCGCCCCCGAACCTGCAGGGCCTGGCGACCTCGACCCCCGCAGGTCTCGGGGTGCTGGTCGGGCGATTCGCCTACGACGGTCCCTTCACGATCGTGGGATCCACCTTCTTCGCGACCTGGAACCAGGGCATCGGCACTCCGGGCCAGCAGGCGGGCTTCACGGTCCGTGAGTTCATCGACTGCAACGGCAACATCATCGAGGATGCATTGGAGATCGCCGATTCCTCGATTCCCCCGAGCGAGACCGCCATTCGCTGGGAAGTCGCCGACGGTGGCAACGGCAACTGGTACGAACTCGTGACCGTTCCGACCACGATCCCCGACGCCGATCTCGCGGCGAAGGCCCGGGGCGGTTACCTGGCGACCTTCTCCCTCCCCGGCGAGAACACCTTCGTCGCCAACGCCTTCAAGTTCCAGTCGGACTCCGCATCGGTCGGCGGCATCCAGCGACAGCCAGCGGTCGAGCCGGTCGGCAGCTGGTTCTGGGATACCAACGAACCCTGGAACGGGGTCGATTGGAACGTGAACGAACCCAACGACACCGCGTACTTCGGTGGCGCCGAAGGGCGGATGGAGATGTATCTCTTTCCCTCCCGTCTCGGTCGCTTCAACGACGTTTCCGGCGACTCGCCTCGGGCCTATCTCATCGAATGGGACGCCGCTGCCGATTGCAACGGCAACGGGATCATCGACACCTGCGACATCGCGAGTGGTCTGGAGTCCGATCTGAACGGCAACCGGATCCCAGACAGCTGCGAGGCGCTGGAGGTTCCCGCCGAGTACGCGACCATCCAGTCGGCGATCGATGCCGCTCCCGAGGGTGGATTGGTCATGGTGGCCCCGGGCACCTACAACGAGACACTGCTCTTCCCCGAGGACGGTCGCAACCTGGTCCTTGCTTCGGTCGAAGGTCCCCTGGAGACCACGATCGACGGTTCCGGTCTCGAAGCCTCGGTCATCGAGGTCTCGGGTGGACAGACCATGCGCACCCGCATCCAGGGGTTCCGGCTGACCGGAGGCGAATTCGGTTCCCAGCTTCCCGGCGTGCCCGCCTTCGTGGGCGGCGGCCTTCTGGTCTTCAACGCCGATCTGGACATGGACGACTGCATCATCGCTGGCAACAGTTCCGGCTTCGGAGGCAACGCCTACGTACTGGAGTCCGCGGGCGAGATCCGAAACTGCCTCTTCAGCGACGGATTCGCCCAGAGCGATGGTGGCAACCTCATGCTCTTCCGAAGCGAGACGGTGGTCACCAACTGCGCGATGCTCGACGGCTGGGCGGTCAACGACGGTGGCGGCATCAAGGTCGTCTACGGCAACGTGGACATGATCGACTGTCAGATCTCGGGCAACCTCGCCAACACCGGCGGCGGAGCGATGTACTTCGAGTCGCCCAAGGAGCCCTCGAGCTTCAACTTCCTCCGCTGCGACGTCACGGAGAACGACGCGAAGGCCGGTGGCGGTTTCTGGAGTCGTCCGACCGAGAACGGGCCGAACCTCGCCGAGACCACGGTCTGCGAGAACGAACCAGACAACTTCTACGGTCCTTACAACGACCTTGGAGGCAACACGTTGTGCGTATGCCTCGGCGACCTCAACAACGACGACCTGGTCAACGGCGTCGACCTCGGGCTCTGGCTCGCAGTCGCGGGCCTGGACTGCCCGGACAACGGCTTCTGCCCCGAGGACTTCAACGGTGACGGCACGATCACCGGCGGCGATCTCGGGGTGCTGCTCGCCAACTGGGGCGGCTGCCAGCCCTGATCCTCGCAACGTCTTCTGAGGCCGTGAAACCAACGCCCCGCGGATGCCCCTGTACGGCGTCCGCGGGGCGTTTGCCCCGGATCGGTCGTGTGGAGGATCCTCGGACGCTCAGCCGCGGGGGTTCACGACCCGGCCCATGAAGTAGATGGTGCCGGCGACGCGATCCCTCACCAGGTACATGAACGGACGGTCGAGGGTCATCTCGACGGGCCGAGGCCTCGGCCTGACGCTTCGGCTGGTGGTGATCGTGGTGAGCGCCGCTGCCTCGGTGCCCGATTCATCGACCTTGATCACCGCATCCTGCGTGGCGTCGGTGATCGTGGGCGAGGCTCCCTCCAGCATTCGACCGAGATCGGGAGTCGCGAAAAGACCGGTCGAGGTCATCGCCCCGAGCAAATCCTTGAGGTCGAGCTCGCTGGAGATCTCGAACTTCGGAAGCTCGAGCGCGACGGTGCGTCTCTTCATCGCACGGTCCCATCCGGCGACGGTGGCGGAGGAGAGCGTCTTCTCGAGATCCGCGAGGGATCGACCCTCCCTCGGAAGCACCAGGGTCATGGAGACCTCGTCGCCCACGTAGGGCAGCTCGATGATCTGGGCGTCCTCGTTCTCGAGGTACCGATGGCCGGTTTCCTGGCTCATGGTGGGCACGTTGATCGAACCGCCATCGCTCAGGGTGAAGGGGCGGTACCTCGTCATGGCCGTCTTGAACTCGACCTTCCAGGTCGCGTCCAGGTGGACGGTGTTCATGAGGATCAGGAGGTCCGCGGGCGAGACCGGGCCCGGAGCCTCCTTGATCAGGCCGTTGGTGTTCTCATCGACCCACGTGTTCATCCTCTCCTGCACCGCATCGGGATCGTTGAAGTCGACCGAGAAGATCTCGCCGGCGATGTTCGACTCGAGGTCTCGGGCGTACCCGGGACGGACGCGGACATCCTTGCCCGCCCAGCAGGAACTGGCGATGTCGATCCGACAGGTCTCGTCGTCGCCCTGTCGGTCGATGTGCCGGCGCAGATTCCCGAAGGAGGCCATGATCTCATCGGCGGGCACGGGGTAGTGGAAGAGGTCCTCGAGAAGGTGGGCGGTGTCCGCACTGCTTCCGGCGTACAAAAGCGCGAAGCACTCGGAGATGCCGTAGGGGGAGAGGACGAGGTTCCTGCCGGGGTGGATGCCCCGGCGGTAGAAGTCGTAGGCGAACTCCTGGTTGGCCTTGGAGAGCGAACGCAGGGCGGTGCGGTCGATCTTCGCCTCCACCTTCTCGGCGGAGGTCTCCTTCTCGTCGTCGGCGATGACGGTGCTTGCGCTCGATCCCAGGAGAAGGCTGCCGAGGCCGAGGGCCAGGAGGGTGGAGGTCGTTCTGGTGGTTGAAGGTGACATGATTCGGATGTTCCCGGAAGAGGGTGTCATGGTGCCCCGGTGATGGATCGCCGGCAGGAATCGACGGCGAGCACCACCACATGGCCACCCGGGGGACAGTGTCCACGAATCGGCGGGGAGATGAAGGATCATTCCACGAAAACGCCCCTGCGGATCTCTCGGGGGCCGAAGCCGGCGAGGGGGGCGGAGGTGATCCGATGGGACGGGGTGCTCAGAGTTCCCGGCCGAAGAGTCGTTCCGACGCCTCGCGATAGCGATCCATCGTGCGATCGACGATGTCGGAAGGAAGGGCGGGCCCCGGAGGCTCCTTGTCCCACTCGCCGCGTTCGACGAGTTCCAGCAGGTGATTGCGCACGAACTGCTTGTCGAAACTGGCCTGCTCGCGGCCGGCCTCGTAGTCCTCGGCCGGCCAGTACCGGCTGGAGTCGGGGGTGAGGACCTCGTCGCAGATCAGGAGATCGCCGGTCGGTTCGCCGTCGAAGTCGATCGCGTGTCCGAATTCGAACTTGGTGTCGGCGAGGATCACGCCTCGCGCCGCGGCGTAGTCGGCCGCGGCGTCGTAGATCGCGAGGGTGAGATCGCGCAGTCGTTCCATCAGCGTCTCGCCGGCGATCGAGGAGGCGCGGGCGAAGTCGATGTTCTCGTCGTGTCCCTCGGTGGCCTTGGTCGCCGGGGTGAAGATGTTTCTCGGAAGACGACCGCATCGCTCGAGGCCCTCGGGGAGCTGGATGCCGCAGACCGTGCCGTCCGCGACGTACTCGTTCCAGCCGCTCCCCGCGAGATAGCCGCGGGCCACGCATTCGATGGGGACGACCTCGACGGCCCGACAGAGCATCATCCGGCCCTCGAGCATCTCGCGATCGTCGTCGCTGATCCCGGGGACGTCCCGGGGATCCGTGGAGATGAGGTGGTCGCCGACCAGATCGAGTTCGCGGATGAACCGGAACCAGCCGACGCTGGTCTCGGTCAGGAGCCGACCCTTGCCCGGGATGGGGGTCGGCATCACGACGTCGAAGGCGCTGATTCGATCGGTCGCGACGACGAGGACCCGGTCGGGGCCGAGCTCGGTCGGCACCCGGTAGACATCGCGGACCTTTCCCTGGCGTCGATCGGGAAGAGGGAGGTGGGTTTCGAAGACGGGATCGGCGGCGGTGGGCATGGGGGGATTCTACGCCCTCTCCAGGTGCTCACGATGGAAGATCCCCCCGCGGGACCGCCACAACGGGGGCGATTCCGACAAAAGTCCGGAACGGCGATGGATGATCCCGCATCGGTACAATGAGGGACGAATCCACCCGGAGTCGACGTGGCCGAATTCCAGTTCCAACTCGACGAGCGAACCGGCATCCGGCTGGGCCGGCCGCCCCTGGGCGTCCGCATGCTGGGCCCCGGAGATACTCGTCTGAGGGCGGAGATCCGTTTTCGACAGGATCCTCACGGGGGCACCTTCGTCATCCGCACCAAGGACGTCGCCGACGCCGCCCTCCGGGTCCAGGTCGACGTGGGGCGGGCCGGGGAGATCGTCCTGCAGACCTGTCTGCTGCCTCCCCGGGAGAAGCCCTACGACCTCGCCCTCGAACTCGCCCGCCACCGGGTGAAGACCTTCATCCAGAAGAGCGAGGACTGGCTGATGTTCGATCCCGCGTTCGCTCCGGACGCGGTGGATCACTTCGAGACCGCCCGTCACACCTTCACCGACGCCCTGGTCGCCTCCGACCTCGCGGCGGAGGGCCAGCTCGCGGCCGATGCCATCGACCTCGGACTCCTCGCGACCGACGAACTCGCGGACGCCCACGCCGAGATCCTGCTGCACCGACGGTACGCACGCAAGACCGCGTCGCATGCGACCCTTGCGACCACGATCTGTCCGAGCACCGATCCCTCGGTGATCGGTCCGACCCTCCGGGACTTCGATGTCATCACCATCCCGTTCCGGTGGGGGGACGTGGAGCCGGTCAAGGGACGTTTCGACTTCTCCCGACTGGATGCGTGGGTTCAGTGGGCGAGGGATGCCGGAAAGCCGGTGATCGCAGGTCCGCTGGTCGACTTCGCCCCCGGTTCCCTGCCTCCCTGGGCCGAGGTCTACCGACACGACTATTCGACCCTGCGCGATCCCCTCTACGACTACCTCGATGCGACGGTGGGTCGGTACATCAACCATGTCGGCATCTGGAAGATCAGTGCAGGCATGCATCTCTGCCGCGGCGGTCGTCGACCCCTGGCGGAGATGGTCGACGCGACCCGGACCGCGACTCTCGTGGTCCGACGTCACAAGCGATCCGCAAGGAGCATGATCGAGGTCCACGATCTCTTCGGTGACACCAGGGCCAAGCTCTCGGGGTCGTTCGGACCGTTCGAGTTCCTCGAGAGACTCTCCGCCGAAGGACTGCGATTCGAGAGCGTCGGTGCGAGGATCGCGGTCGGGGGCACCGAGCCGGGCACTCGAAGTCGGGATCTCATGACGATCAGCGACACCCTCGACCGGTTCTTCGGTCTGGAGCAGTCGGTGCTGCTTTCCGCGGTGGGGGCCCCGTGTCGCCCGCTCGGAGAGGGGGCCGGACGATGGGGCGAGGCCTGGACGCCCGATCGGCAGGCGGAATGGATCGATCGCATGTTCGCGATCGCGATGAGCAAGCCCTATGTGGAGTCGTTCTGCTGGTCGGCGCACACCGACGGAGCGACTCCCGATCCCGGAGGCGGAGTCGGTTTCGGCATCGTCGAGGAGGACGGCACGCCCCGGCCGGGATTCGAACGGCTGGTGAGCTGGCGACGAAGGATCGGTCGTCCACTGGGTCCCTGGCGACCTCCGGTCCATGCCGGAGACGGAGGAACCTCGGAGGGCGTGACGGAGCTTCCGGAGCACCTGGGTGGTGGAGCGACTCCCGGTGACTGAACCGTCGACGGCGTGCGTCGGAACACCTGACCAGGCGACGAACCGGACTCCCGACCCTCCGGGGACCCGGACCGCGATGCTGATCTTCGCGGGGCTCGGCCTGCTCGGGCTTGTCGTGGTGGCGGTCGATCTTCACCGATCGCTTCGATCCATCGAGGCGGTGCCGGAGTCCGCGCTGGACGGTCGTCGACTCGATCCCGGCGGGGCGACCCTTGCGGAGTGGACCCTGGTGCCCGGCATCGGTCCGTCGGTCGCCGGTCGCATCGACGCGGCGAGAAGGGACGGACGACTCGGCCCGCTGCAGTCCGTGTCCGGGGTGGGACCGATCACCCTTCGGGAGGCGGCCCCGTACCTGGTTCATCCTTCCGCGGCGGGGTTCCGGCGGGGATCCGGTCGATGAGCGTCGCCGGACCGAAGTCGAGGGAGGTTCCGTGGTGGATCGAGCGGATCACCGCGGATCCAGCCATCACGACTCTGCTGGGACTGGTCGCCGAGGGTGGAGAGGTCTCGGCTCGAGGGGTCGCCGGGAGCAGCACCACGATGCTGGTGGCGACGATCTCCCGGCAGGCCCCGGGTCCCGTGGTGATGGTGGTCCCGCATCTGGATGATGCCGACGAGGTCGTCGAGGAACTGGCCGATCTCGGAATCGATGCCGCGAGTTTTCCGGCCCTCGAGGTCATGCAGGGGGAACGCGAACCGGGAGTCGACCTGGTCTCGGCCAGACTCGGGCTGGTCCGCTCCGCCCTCGAGGCCCGGCTTCCCGAGGTCATCGTCGCTCCGTTCCCCGCCCTGATGCAGGGCGTGCCACCGGTCGCCGATCTCCAGGACCGACTTCGAGTGGTGCGGGAGGGCGACCGGATCGATCCCGCCGAACTGGCCCGATGGCTCGGGGAGGCGGGATGGTCGCGGATCGACATCGTGGAGAATCCCGGAGAGTTCGCGATTCGCGGGGGGGTGGTGGACCTCTTTCCGACCGGGGGTGCGATGCCGGTCAGGCTGGATCTCTTCGGGGACGAGGTGGAGCGTCTTCACGAGATCGACCCTCGGTCCCAGGCGAGTGATCGACGAATCGAATCGGTCGAACTGGTCGGGGCCACCGAGGGACTTCTGGCGGCGGGCAACACGCCCTTCACGACGCTTCTTCCCCGGACCACCACCATCGTGCTGGCCGAGCTCGGGGAGATCGTCGAACAGGGACGTGGCTACTGGGAGCGTGTGCGCGACTCCGGAGGGGTGCAGGCCCCTCCCGCGACCCTTGCCGGACTTCGCGAGGTGGGGCGGTGTCTTCTGGACGTCAACGAGTTCTCGGCCAGTCAGGTGGAGGATCGGGCGGTCTCGCTCTCGCCGGCCCCGTTGCCACCCTTTCCGGAGGAGATCGGCAGGGCGATGGACGACCTCCTCGAGCTCGCGGTCGAGGATGACGTGGCTCTGGCCTGCTCGACGGATGCGGAATGTGAACGGGCCCGGGAGATTCTCGATCGACGCCGCGCGGACGATGCGGAAGGAGCGGATCGGATCAGGGTCGAACGGATCCATGTCCATCGCGGTTTCCGATGGCTCGAGGAGGATGGACGATCCGGTTTCTCGCTGGTGCCCTTCCACGAGATGCTCAATCGCTGGGGGGTCCGTCGTCGTGGGGGTCGCTCGGTCCGCGGGGGGGCGAGTCGGCAGGAGTTCCTGCGGTTCGAACCCGGTGATCTGGTGGTGCATCGCGATCAGGGGATCGCCCGCTTCGTGGGACTCGGATCGCTTCCCCGCGAGGATGGTCCCGATCAGGAGGTGATGACGCTCGAGTTCGAGGGAGGCTCCCACCTGCACGTTCCGCTCTCACGGATCGAGCTCGTGCAGAAGTACGTGGGTGCGGGAAGCACCAGTGCCCCCGGTCTCTCCACTCTCGGGGGCCGACGCTGGAAGCGACAGAAGGAGAAGGTCTCGGATGCGGTCCAGGATCTCGCCGGTGAGATGCTCCGGGTGCAGGCGGCGAGGACCGCGCCCCCCGGCATCCGCTTTCCCGCCGACACCGACTGGCAGCGGGAATTCGAGGCGGAGTTCCCCTACGAGGAGACCGAGGACCAGGTCTCGGCCATCGCCGCGGTGAAACGCGACATGGCCTCGAGCACCCCGATGGATCGTCTGGTCTGCGGAGATGTCGGTTTCGGCAAGACCGAGATCGCGATCCGTGCCGCCTTCAAGGCGGTCGAGTACGGTCGCCAGGTCGCGGTCCTGGTGCCGACCACGGTTCTTGCGGAGCAGCATGAGCGGACCTTCCGCAACCGGTTCCGCTCGTATCCCTTCCGAGTCGAGTCCATCAGCCGCTTCAAGACCGGCAGCGAGGAGAAGGAGCTGCTGGGGGAACTCGCCGACGGGGTCGTGGACGTCCTGATCGGCACCCATCGGATCCTCTCCCAGGATGTCCGGTTCAAGGACCTCGGTCTGGTGGTGATCGACGAGGAGCAGCGATTCGGGGTCGAGCACAAGCAGAAGCTGCTGGCCGCCCGCACCGTCGCGGACGTGCTCACCCTGAGCGCGACTCCGATCCCCCGGACCCTGCACATGGCGATGCTCGGGCTTCGGGACATCTCGAATCTGACCACCGCGCCTCTGGACCGACGGGCGATCGTCACCGAGGTGATCCCGTGGAACCAGCGTCGTCTGGCCCAGGCGGTCCGGCGTGAACTGGCCCGAGAAGGCCAGGTCTTCGTCGTGCACAACCGGGTCCACGACATCGAGAGCTTCGCGGACGAGATCCGGAGCCTCGCACCCGATGCACGGATCATCATCGGTCACGGCCAGATGTCGGACCGTGAACTCGAGAAGGTGATGCTCGCCTTCATTCGCCGTGAAGCCGACATCCTCGTCAGCACCACGATCATCGAGAGCGGAATGGACATTCCCAGCGCCAACACGATGATCATCCATGACGCCCATCGCTTCGGTCTCGCCCAGCTGCATCAGCTTCGAGGCCGGGTCGGTCGCAGTCGTCACCGTGCCTACTGCTATCTGCTGCTGCCGTCCGAGCGTCGGATGACCGAGGACGCCCTCCGTCGTCTCAAGGCGATCGAGGACTACTCCATGCTCGGAGCGGGATTCCGGATCGCGATGCGTGATCTGGAGATCCGCGGCGCCGGCAACCTGCTCGGTGCCGAGCAGTCCGGCCACATCGCCTCGGTCGGCTACGAGATGTACTGCAGGCTCCTGGAGGACGCGGTACGCGATCTGACCAGCGATCGCCGCGTGGTCGCCGGCGACACGATCGTGGACATCGGTCTGGAGGGCTCGATCCCCCGGGGGTACGTGCCCAACGACCAGCGAAGGATGGATGCCTATCGCCGCATCGGCGAGGCGGACGCCTTCGAGCAGATCGACGGCGTGGTCCGGGACCTCGAGTCCGCCTACGGCGATCTTCCCGCGAGCGTCGCTCGTCTGGTCGAGCTCGCGGAGATCAGGCTGGCCAGCGCCCTCACCGGGGTGCGAAGCCTGTTCGTGAAGGATCGGGACGTCGTCTTCCGGACGACCTCTCCCGCCAGTCTTCAGGAGGCTCTCGACGGGGCGGAGGGAACGGTCCGGATGATCGCCCCCGACGGGGCGGGAGGCACCGTGGAGGCGACCGAGGGTGCGGAGGTCGAGATCTACTATCGCCCGCCGGAGGCCTTCCTCGAACCGGAGAGTCTGGCGACGATCCTTCGTCGCAGACTTCGCACCCGGGCGGAGGCGGAAGCGGCATCCATGACACCCGCCGTCGAGTCGTCCGCCGAGGAGCCGGCGGGGGGATGTCCGGTGCCTCGCTCGAGGGGATGGGAGTGGATGCCTCCGGAGTTCGCCCGAATCACGATCTCAGCCCGCTTCCATTCCGGGGTCGGTCTCGGGGCCACCGGGCGTCGCGGGGGCTCCAGACTCGCAGTGGATTCGAAGGCGGT
Source organism: Phycisphaerae bacterium (assembly GCA_002709295.1). Lineage (GTDB taxonomy): Bacteria > Planctomycetota > Phycisphaerae > Phycisphaerales > SM1A02. The sequence goes on from PAQL01000024.1 coordinate 25,433, forward strand.
CCAGTTCCACGGCGGCGATCCGTTCTCGATGCTTGCGGAACAGCGGCTGCATGAAACGAAGGAACAGCCCGGGGATCCCCTTGATCCGCAGGCTCCACTGCTGAGTGACCCTCGTTCTTCGATCGGGAAGAGGCTCGAGGTCGAAGGAGACCTCGATTTCGTGGTATCGGCCACGCATCACCATGGCCGACCGGGTCGGTGGCACGTGCTCGACCACCTCGCCCTCGCTCTTCATGCTTCCGCCATCCGGAGTCCTGGCCGTGAACAGGAACCTCGTCCCCACTCCACCGTCCTCGGCGATGTGGGTCGGGCGTGCCGAAGTCACGATCCCGCTCCATGCCGGGATGTGGTCGGTGGCGAGGATGAAGACGTCCTCGATCGGACGTTGGATGTCCATGTCGGCCGTGGTAATCATGGTCGGATTCGCGAATCAGGTACCTACTGCGCACCGGAGCGGCTCCTCAGCCGTCGTCTCCACCGGTGGCATCGCCTTCGAAGTGTCCCGGGTCGTCGACGCCGCCGGGGGGAAGGCCTTCGGGTGCGTTCCAGATCATCCGGTCGGGTGCGATCTCATCCTCGGCGTGCAGGCCACCGATCGTGGAATCTAGGCCCATGCTCTTCATGATCCGCTCGAGGATCGACCTGGTCCTCGATCCTGATCGTCATCATCGCCGCGGCGAACGGGCTCTGATCTCCGGAGGGCAGGTCTGCGCAGTCGGCATGAATCCCTTCGGCCTCGAGTTCGGCGAGAAGTCGGTTTCCGATGACGGCGGGCAGGGTGGCGAGTTCCTTCATCAAGGTCCTCCTCGAATGACGACGACCGATGGACCCCGGCCCGGGTCGGGGCCCGGGTTCTCAATCATCGTCCTCGGCGGCGGAGTCGCCCTCGAAGTACTCGGTGTGGTCGCCGGCCTCCTCCTGGAGTCGTTCGAGGATCGCCCTCGCCTTCTCCAGATGCGCCTCATCCTCGACCCAGATCGTGACCGAGGGCATGGCCAGTCCCGGGATCGCTCCCAGGGAACCCGGGGCCATGTCCGAGCTTCCGGCGGGGATCCCCTCGGCCTCGAGTTCGGCCAGGAGGCGGCTCCCGACGATGGGGGGCAGGGTGGCGACGTCTTTCATGGAGGCGCTCCGGTGACGCAATGGATGCGGCGAATCGAGATCCAGTAGGCCGCCCCCGTGGGCGCCGGGGCCATCGTGGCCTCCACCGATGTCGGCGTCAAGTGATGAACCGGGATTGCGGCGTCTCCCGGATCCACGGGATCGATCGGAGGAGGACTCCCTTGATTGCGGTGGGTGTTAGCCTCTCCAGCGGAAATCGTCCGAGAGTCCAGGAGCCACGATGAACCAGGAAACAAGCGAGACGACCGGCGAGAAGGTCCATGGAGCGATCACCGAGTCCTCCGAGGTGGTCTCCTCCAGCCTCGAGAAGTGGCTTCAACCTCTCGAGTCCAGTCCGATGCTCTACGCGGTCGTGGTCTCGGCAGCCCTGCTGCTGATTCTCTGGCTGCTCCATCTCGCCTTTCGCTTCCTGGTCATCCGTCCTCTGGTCGGCAACAAGCTGATCGATGTGACGAAGCTTCTTCACGCCGAGGATCTGAAGAGGAGCAAGGTGCTCTCGAGCCTTGCCTCGATCCTCTCCACGGCCGTCGTGAGCATGGTCATCGACATGCTTCCGCGATTCGAGCCGAACTACCTCGCCGACGCACATCGTTTCGTGGACGCATTGTTCATCTTCTTCATCGCCCAGTTCGTGGTTCGCACCGCGAATCTGATGGACTACGCCTACTCGAGGCTTCCATCGGTGGATCGGCCGGGAGCGCTTCGTGGCTACGTGTCGGTCGGGACCTTCCTCGTCTACGGCGGGGCGTTGATCCTGATGGTCTCGACCCTGCTCGCGAAGTCGCCGGTCTACTTCCTGACCGGACTGGGGGCGGTGTCCGCGCTGCTGCTCATCCTCTTCCGGGACACCCTGCTCTCGATGTTCGCGAACATCATCGTGACGACCGGCGATCTGGCCAGGGTCGGCGACTGGATCCACGTGCCCTCGAGCAGTGCGGACGGCTACGTCATCGACGTCTCCCTGAACGTCGTGAAGGTCCAGAACTTCGACAAGACGATCACCGTCCTCCCGACCTACCTGCTGGTGCAGGAGTCCTTCGTGAACTATCGGGGGATGTACAAGGCGGGCGGCAGGCGGATCAAGCGGTCGATCATGCTCGACCAGAGAACCATCCGCCCGCTTTCGGACGAGGAGATCAGGGCGTTGTCCGCGATTCCGCTCGTCGACAAGGCGCTGGAACTGGATCGTGCCGCCCTCACCTCGGTCGAGGGGCAGGATCGGACGACCAACAGCGGACTCTTCCGTCACTACGTGCTGGCCTATCTGCAGACCCATCCGAAGATCCACAACGACGATTTCACCATGCTCGTGCGACAGCTCCAGCCCACCGACGAGGGGCTTCCGATCGAGCTCTACTGTTTCGTGAAGGACACGGCGTGGGCCGCCTACGAGGAGGTTCAGGCGACGATCTTCGATCAGCTTCTGGCCACGCTTCCGGCCTTCGGACTTCGAGTCCTGCAGGGGGAGAGCGACTTCGCCGAACCCGATGCCGTTCCGAGGCGGCTGGAGGTGTCGCCGGAGACCTTCAAGGCGGAATCAGCCGGATCCTGACCTCGGGTCGATCTCAGGCCGCGACCGGCAGGTCGGGCGTCGGCTCGATGGAGATCGGGACGGCCTTCGACTCCGCGCGGAGGGAGGTCTCGATCAAGGGGGCATCGTTCGTCATCGGGATGGTGACGGTGAGCGGCGTGAAATCCTGCCGGGGGCAGGATTCCGGGCGCCGACCCCCGTTTCTCCGGCAGATGCCCTGACAGCTTCCCTCGCACATGATCGATCTCCGGTGGGTGAGGCAGAGGAAACGAACCTTGTCCATGAAATCGGCGGACCGAACACAGGCATTCGGTCATCTCGCGCGGAATGCGGCGAAACGTGCGTTTCGGGGCGATGGCCGGCCACGGGAGGCCGGGGATCGAATCACGCGTGGAGAGATCGTCGGCCCTCCCCTGAAACGAGACGAAGGCATCGGTCGGTGAGACCGATGCCTTCGTTGGCGTTCGTGGGAACGGACAGGGCGGGATTCGAACCCGCGGAGCCCCTATAAGAGACTCGCCGGTTTAGCAAACCGGTGCCTTCAGCCGCTCGGCCACCTGTCCCGGGTTGCGGAGTGTAGCAGGCCTGAGGACCGATTCCTATGTGGCGTCGGACACCGGGATGGTCTCGATCGGCGTGGACTCCAGCACGTCGTACCGGCCACCCGGGAGACCCATGGACTCCGGAAGCGTCGTCCTCACCAGGGGGGGGCGTCCGGCTTCCAGCAGGATCCGGGCCATGGCTCGCTCGGAGGCCTGCTCGGGGGAGGGCCTCCATTCGAGCAGGTGCATGTCGTCCCGCTGAAGTTCGGCGGAGACGACGTCGAATCGTCGCTGATCGAGGATGGCCCCGTGACGGTCACGCAGCTTGAGTTCGATCACTTCCGGGGAGAGAAGGGCTTCGAGGGTCGTGGAAGCCGGTTCGGACCCGGGTCCGGTCGCCGGCTGGATGGCCCGCCAGAGAACCCTCCAGGTGGGTGCCGGGACGGAGTCGATCCGGCTCGACGGGCCCACGACATCCTTGCGAGGCCGGGTCACGGCCATGGTGTCGGGCGAGGTCTGGTGGGGGAGGATCGACATGGTCAGAGAAGTGAAGTCAGAAGTCGGACCGCGACATCGAGTCCCTTGCCGCCCCGACCGATGAAGCGGTCGCTGAGGCGATCGAGTCTCTTGAGGGCGTCCTGCATGGACTCCAGCCGGGCAAGATGTTCCTTCGCGGCTCGGGGATCGGCCGCGGATGCGACGTCCTCCCTCGCAATGGAGCTCGCGTCGTCCAGAGCGGCCAGGAGTGGTTCGAGTTCCCGCCTCTTTCGGGCCCGGACGATCAGACTGAGAAGGGTCCAGACGTCCTGCTCGGCCTGGAAGTGGTCCTTCCGATCGCCTCGCAGTCGCACTCTGGTGACGATGCCCCAGTCGGCCAGTTGGCGAAGGGTCGTGGAGACGTTGCCGCGTGAGACCTGGAGTCGGTCCATGATCTCATCGGCGCAGAGGGGGCGGCCTTCGATGAAGAGCAGGGCGTGGATCTCGGCCATGGAACGGGGAACGCCCCATGAAGAGCCCATTTCCCCCCAGTGGCTGATGAAGGCCTCCTTGGACCTGCGGAGTTCATCCGGGGATTCTTCCCGGACCTTGTCCTCGGCGGGCGAGATGGGGCCTTCGGATGCCATGTCCGAAGTCTAGTCGATGGAAGGATCTAGAAAGGCGAACTTTCAGAAGATTCTGAAAGTTCGCCCTCACACTGATCACAGGGGATCCGGGTTCATGAACAGGGGTCCCGTCCGATGTGGACGGGACCCCTGGATGGAATCATTGGTGCGGGTAACGAAGGCCCCATGCATCAGAGGGGGGCGTTGTCTCCGTTGACCACCAGCTCGACCTTGTCGTACAGCGCGGAGAAGGTGGAGTCTCCGACGAAGCCGAAGCTGAGGTTGTAGAACCGGATGTCGACGTTGTTGTCGTCGTCGATGAAGTTCTTGATCAGCAGCGTGCCGGCCTGTCCGAACTGGTAGTTCTGCTCGGTGAAGGCGTCGGGCAGCAGGTTCACCCCCAGTGGGATGTACCGGTTGACCGTGAAGTCTCTGGCGTAGGCGACCTCGAAGACGCCCGGCAGGGTCACACGACGGTTGACGATGACCTCCATGCTGATGATGTCCTCGGCGTCGGCCGGGCTTTCGAAGAGGAGGCCCAGGTCGGTGGTCTCGCCGGTCACCAGGTAGGTGAGGCCTTCGTTCCGCTGGCCCATGTTGGCGGGCTCGGAGCGGATGACCAGAACGTTGCCGTCGCCTTCCTCGGCGAGCGAGAACTTGTTGCCGCGGATGCGGTCACCGTAGTGGATGGTCACGGAGCCGTTGAAGCCCTGGCCGATCTGGGTGAGCACGCCGATGGCGGCTGCCGGCCCGTTGGGCACCGGCGGAACGAGGGCGATGGTCCGGGGATCGACGGAGTTGTTCACCCCGCCACCGGTGGCACCGGGGTACCCGACGCTGAAGCCCTCGTCGTTCTCCTCGCCCTCGCAGCCGTTGATCATCCGGTCGGTTGAATCGATCGCTCCCATGGCACTCAGGACCTGGGTCGCACTCAGGGGCGTGTCGTAGAACATCTGACCGAAGCCGAGGACCCACGCCGAGAAGCCGGCGATCTGAGTCGCGGCGGCACTGGTTCCCTGGAACTGGATCGACTGGTGAGGCCAGGGGGTGCCGCCGAAGTTCCCCTCGTTGCCGAAGAGGTACCCGTCGGAGACTTCAACGGAGGTGAACGGATTGAAGAGCGGCGGAAGAGGGTTGGTTCCTCCTTCACGGGGACCGGTGTAGCTCTTCAGCCAGTCTCGTTCGAGGGGATCGATCTCGTTCTGAGGAATGCCCTCGGGCGGAACCTGGCTTCGGTAGAGGTCGCCGAACCCGATGGTCGGGATGCCCATCCCCCAGCCACTGACGGTGTGTCCCTGGCCCAGGATGTTGACTTCGGACTCGGCACCGAAGTAGTTCGAACCCGCCCAGCGGGTCGCCGGGGGTGCGAGGGGCGTGCCGAAGCCCTGGAATCCGCAGCTCGGCCACCCGGCGCTGAAGGTCGGGGCGGCTTCATCGGTGTTGGTCAGGAAGGGTTCTCCCCAGAACGGAGAGGCTGCAGGTTCTCCCATGACCGGCGTGCACGCGGTCACGATGATCGAGGGGAGGTCCTGGGTGTCGCCTTCGCCTTCGCCCGCAGCGGCGGAGGCCGCACATTCCTCACCCGCGTTTCCGGCGGCTTCGACCACGACGATGCCCGCGTCGCGAGCGAGATTGATGAGCGAGGCATAGAGCCCGTTCGAGCTGAGGTACTGGCCTCCGCTGATCGCGGGGGCGGGGAAGTCCGCCTGAGCGGGTTCCTGGTTGTTGGGGCCCGCGAAGGTGCCGATCTCGGGATCGGTGCCCGTTTCCCCCTGAACGGTCTGAATGGGGAGGCAGAGGATCGATCCCGGCTCGAGGTCGCTGATCGCCGAGATGATGGCGGTCGAGAGTCGGGCGCCCTCCTCGCTGCTCAGGGAGGGGTAGAAGCGGACGCGGGAACCCCACGTCATGCCGGTGAAACCGAAGTTGTTGTTGCCCGCCACCAGGGCACCGATCACGGCCGAGCCGTGACTGGCGTTGTTGCGGAGGAGCTCGCCTCCGGGGCCCTCGAGCAGGACCATCGACTGGCCCTCTTCGAAGACCACGTTTCGTTCGTCCTCGGGGATCAGGTCGCCGTAGCGGTCGTAGATGAACTCCTCGTGACGCTCGAAGGCGGCGATGTCGACCACACCGATCTCGGTCCGCCGTCCGGTGGGACAGAGCTTGATGTTCTCGTAGATCTGCAGGTTGTAGAGATCGGTCGCGAACTCGGGGAACGGGTTCGTGGCATCCTTCAGCGGAATGCTGCCGTCGGCGTTTCTGGTGATGACCTCGTAGCAGTCCTCGCACTCGTACGGGTTGCCTTCCGCGTCGAGCGCCTCGCCGTTGTTGCATTCGGTGAGATCGACGATCTCGAACTCGGCGCCGTAGAGCCAGACCCTGGTGGGGTTGGGAAGGCTGCCGAGGAATCCGCTGGCCGGACCGGAGCCCACGTCGAACGCGGGGTTGTCACTCGGGGGGGAGCCGTAGCGTCGCCAGGCCTGGCCGGCGAGCCGGATCATGCCGGGCAGGTTGTATCCGGTGGCGGTCTCGAAGCCGGACGCGGCGAACCAGGTCTCGGGGTTCTCCGGTGCCAGGTCGGCGAAGGCGTTGGTGGCCGTGCTCAGCATGTACTGCTGGATGCTGTTGGTCTGATAGGTGTAGGGCGGGAAGCTGAACACGTCGGCGGGCGGAATCGGCACCGGGACCGGATCCGGAATCGCCTGGGTCAGCCATTCACCGAAGACGACTCCACCACCGACGCCGTCGTTGGAGAGGAAGTTCGGGGTCTCGGTGGCGGGATTGTCCGCAGGGACCACCCGCGGGGTGTCGCCCATCGGGCTGGCAGGGTGAACCGGAGTCTCGAAGCTCAGCCACTCGACGATGTGCAGGTCGTTCAGCCTTCGGCCGAGGGCCAGAAGTTCCCTGCCCTTGATGCCGTCGGGGAAGGACACCACGGTGAAGGAGGCAAGGTCCGGAGCGAGCCGGTTGCTGTGCCTGAGTGCCTTTCGGGTGACCTTGGCCAGTTCCGAGGGGGACTTGTTGATCAGCTGCTGGATGGTGGCGTCGTAGTCGTCGAGGATTCCGGTCACCACGTCGACGTCGATGCCGCCGGCGCTGATCAGCGTGTTGGACGGGAAGAGGTTCGCGCGGACCCTGGCGTCGTTGCGGAACTTGACCAGCACGCGTCCGGTGCCGACGAAGCCCTTGCCGTTGTCCACGGTGGGAAGACGGAGTTCTTCAGTCGGAGTCTTCTTGAAGACCCGTGCCGGCTGGACCGTCTTCGCGCGGTTGCTGGGAGGTCGGAAATCGAAGTCGACTTCGGGAAGCTCGAAGCCGCCCATGGCCGCGACGCGGGCAGCCGCGATCTGGCCGGGAGTGGCGTTGTCTCGAGCATCCTGAACCGACGCCATGGTGGCGGAGGCGGTCAGGGTGGCGAGGCCGATGACGGCGAAGGGTCGCAGCATCATTCTTCTGGAATCTCCGGATCTCGTGGCGAACGACCGGATGGCCGTCGCGAAAAGGCATGCGTTCGTGAATCGCATCGTGCGAGTCTTCAGGGTGATCATCGTTGGAAGGGGTTTCCGCAGGATGATCCGAGGGGTTCCATCCCCTCGATACGGGCTTCCATCCGGGACTACGCGGATGAAGGCCAGAGTCGAATGATACCCGGATTTTTCGATCTACGGGACCGGGATGGGGGGTGAATGGACGGTTCCTGTGGTCTCAGGGGACCCGGGGTGCCAGGACTCGGCCGCCGATGTCCGAGCGGTGGAACGCCCCGGCGAACTCGATCATCCCGGCCGCCTCGTTGGCGAGGGCCTGGGCTCGACCCAGATCCGCGGCGAGGGCGGTCACACCCAGGACCCGGCCGCCGTTGGTGACCAGTCGGCCTTCCTGATCGGTGGTGGTGCCGGCATGGAACACGATCACCTCCTCGCCATCCTCTCCGAGGGCCTCGGCGGCTTCGATTCCGGAAATCGGATGGCCGGTGGTGATCGATCCCGGATAGCCCTCCGAGCAGAGAACCACGCAGCAGGCCGTTCTGGGGTCGGTTTCGAGGCCTCGTCCCGCTTCTGCGAGGGCATCGAGCTGGCCGGCGGCGGTGGCCCACAGCACCTCGAGCACGTCGCCCTTGAGCCGGCTCATCAGCGGCTGGCACTCCGGATCACCGAACCGGCAGTTGTATTCGAGGACTCTGGGGCCGCCCGCCGTGAGCATCAGGCCGGCGTAGAGCACGCCTCGGTAGGTGATGCCCTCCCGCCGAAGGGCGTCGATGGTCGGCACGAGGACATCCCGTTCGATCTCCCGCATGACCTCCTCCGAGGCCAGAGGGGTCGGACAGTAGGCGCCCATGCCCCCCGTATTGGGGCCCACATCGCCTTCTCCGACCTGCTTGTGGTCCTGGCACGGATCCAGGACCCAGATCGAGCGACCGTCGACCAGGGCGAGGACACTCATCTCCTGACCGAGGAGCTTCTCCTCGATGACCACGGTGGTCCCGGCGTCACCGAACTCACCCCGGCCGGGGCGCTCGGGATCGGTGCCCATGATGCGTTCCACGGCCGCCACGGCCTCCTCCGGGGTGTCGCAGACCACGACCCCCTTGCCCGCCGCCAGCCCGCTGGCCTTGACCACGCACCCTTCCTCCCGAGTCTCGGCGAAGGGAAGGGCCTGCTCGATCCGGGTGAAGGTGCGACCTTCGGCCGTGGGGATCGCGCCGGCCCGCATGATGTCCTTGGACCAGGCCTTGTCTGCCTCCAGTCTGGCCGCGGACTTCCCGGGGCCGAAGACCAGTCGATGCTCCCCGGCAAGCTCGTCCGCCCACCCCTCCGCCAGAGGCACCTCGGGGCCGATCACCACCAGGCCGATCTCCTCTCGGTCGCACCATCGATTCAGACGGAACAACTCGCGGCCGGAGATCGGTTCCGGGCATGGCCGTCCCAGAGCCTTCAGGCCGGCATTGGCGCCGGAATCCACCCAGAGCGTGCCCAGCCGGGGTGATTGGCGAATTCGCCATGCCAGGGCGTGTTCCCGTCCGCCACCGCCGATGAGAAGGACGTTGAGCCGATCGGGACAGGGTCGATTGGACGACATGCAGGACTCCTTTGAAGGGCAGGGGGGAAGTGTAGCGGGCCGCGGACCCGACCCCGAATCCCGATCGAATCCACCGTTGTGCTACATTTCCGAGCCGATCGCGGCCCATTCGTGCCGCCAACGATTCCCGTCCCGACCGGAGCTCGTCAATGGGGTTCGCACCGTTCCGTCCGCTCAGTCATCTCTTCGTGGCCACCAGCGTCATGATCGCCGGGGTTTCGGCGACCGCACGGGCCGACGAGGACGTCGCCCGAGCCTTGAATCAGATGATGCCGCAGGTCAGCGGGGAGAACAAGGCCTGGACCGGCCTGTTCGACGCCTACCTCGACCTGACGCCGTGCCCGAGGGAGATCGGGCCCGATTTCGATCAGATCGACGTCTGGCCGGGCATGGACGACTGGGCCGCCATCGAGGACTGGGCCTCCAGCAACCAGTCTCTGGCCGCGGCTCTCAAGGAGGCTTCGGGCAAGACCATCATGGGGCTGCCGTACGGCCGGGATTCGGTCGACGCTCGTTATCGCGACGCCGGTCTCTTCGCCAGGGTGGACATCGAGGACGGCGGAGAAGTCAAGATCGACTTTCCCTACATGAACGCCTTCCGGACCTTCTCGACCTGGTCCGCCGCGGAGATGTACCGACGGTTCGAGGCCGGTGAATGGAAGGAAGGCTTCGATGCGATGATCGACAACGCCCGGGTGCTCCGCCAGCTCTGCGACCGGCAGATGCTCTCGGAGAAGTCCCAGGCGATGCTGATGCTCGCCGAGGCGATGTCCGTCATGAGGGACGGCCTCTGGAGCTACGTCGGCAAGATCTCGACGGAGGAGCTTCGACGCATCTCCACCGAGGAACTTCCATTCCTCCGCGTCTCGGACGCGGAGAAGCTCGAACGACTCGAACTTCCCGAGGGTGACCGCATCGTGGTCGAAGCGATCCTCGACGAGGTCTTCGGCGGTTCGAGCACGCCCGATCCCCAGCGGCTCGGAGAGGTCTTCGGGGTGATCCAGTCCGGAGTGAGTCCCCTCACCCGGTTCGGGGCCACCAAGCGGTGGGAGAAGATCGCGGAGTATCACGGCAGCCTCGAGGCATCCCGGGACAAGCTCGTGGACGTCTACGACGACTGGTGGCGACGCTGGCGGATCCGCCCCTACGACCCGATCCAGGAGGTTCCGACCGAGTTCTCGCGGCTCAACGAGGTGCGTTACGCGATCATCGCGGAGTCGGTCGCCGACCTCGAGGATCTCTTCGATCTTCGACTGAGGCTCATCGTCGAGATCAACGGAACCATCATGGCCGCCGGCCTCTGCGGCTACCGCACCGACCGGGGTGTGTGGCCCCGCGACCGGGAACAGGCGTACGTGACCTACATCCCCAAGCGGTTCGACTTCGATCCGTTCGACAAGATCTACGGCCGGTTCCTCTTCGAGTACCTCGGCGACGATCGCGAGGCGGTGGACACCGACTACGGCCGTCTCTACGTCGAGAACTGCGTGGTCTACGCACGCGGCAGGGATCACGAGGACTCCGGTTTCAAGGAGGCCACGCTCGACGGCATCACCGGCGACATGATCGTCTGGCCGCCGCTGCGGGCCCTCGCAAGGGAACAGGGACTCATCGACTGATCCCGTCGTCGGGATCGACCATCGGTCGGTGGAACCGGCCTTCCAGAAGAGCCATCCCCGGCCACACGGGTCGGACAGGAGCGCAGTTGCATGGGTGACGCCGATCGCATCGAGAACGTGGTGATCATCGGAAGCGGCCCCGCCGGCTGGACCGCGGCGATCTACGCGGCCCGGGCGAACCTGGAGCCCTTGTGCGTGATCGGCACGCCCCGGCAGGATCCGGCCCCGGTGCTTCCCGGCGGGCAGCTCATGCTGACCACCGAGGTCGAGAACTATCCCGGATTCCCGGATGGGGTCACCGGCCCCGAGATGATGCAGATGTTCCAGAAGCAGGCCGAACGCTTCGGCACCCGGGTCCTCGGCGCCGACGTGGAACGCTGCGAGTTCGGGGAACGCCCCTTCGCTCTGCACCTCTCCAACGGCGACGTGGTCCGCGCGAAGTCGGTGATCATCGCGACCGGAGCCACCGCCAACTGGCTGGGGCTGGAGAACGAGCTTCGACTCGCGACCTCCGGTGGCGGGGTCTCGGCGTGTGCGGTGTGCGACGGTGCCCTCCCGGTCTTTCGCGACAAGCCGCTCGCGGTGGTCGGTGGCGGCGACACCGCGATGGAGGAGGCGGCCTACCTGACCAAGTTCGCCTCGACCGTGCACATCATCCACCGCCGGGACGAGTTCCGGGCCTCCAAGACGATGCAGGAGCGGGTTCTGGCCGCCCCGAACGTCAAGGTCCACTGGAACAAGGCCGTGGTCGACGTCCTCGGGGACGACTTCATCACCGGCATCCGTCTCGAGGACACCCGGGATGGAAGTCACGAGGATCTCGACGTCAGCGGATTGTTCATCGCGATCGGACACGCGCCGGCGACGAGGTTCCTCGAGGGCAGCGGGATCGACTTCGACGACAGCGGCTACGTCGCCCTCCCGGACGGTGGCACCAGTGAAACGAACATCGAGGGCGTCTTTGCCGCGGGCGACGTCGCCGACCACGTCTACCGCCAGGCGATCACCGCCGCGGGCATGGGTTGCCGTGCCGCCATCGACGCCGAACGCTGGCTCGCCGAACAAGGGGACTGACCCGTGAAGAAGGACGGACTGATCACGATCCTGATCCTCGTGGGGCTCGTCGGGGGCGCGATCCTCGGGCAGGTGCTCCATGGAAACTCCGCGGATCCGGTCGCCACCGGTGAACGCTGGATGGACCTGGGCAAGATCGTCCTCGTCCGTCCGCTGATGCTGCTGGTCCTCCCGCTGGTGTTCCTCTCGGTGATCGTGGGCGTGACCTCGATCGGCGATCCCTCGCGGCTCGGCGTGGTCGGAGGCACCACACTGGTCTACTACTTCGGCACCATGATCGCCGCGGTGGTCCTGGGTGCGGTCCTGGTGACCACCATCGCTCCCGGCGAGGGCCTGCCCGCGGATGCGGTGGCGAGCCTGCAGAGCCAGGGAGCGGCCGAGTACCAGGAGAACACCGGGCTTCGGGGGGCGATGGACACCGCCAGCGACAAGGGCCTGGGTGGAGCCTGGATGAGCATCCTCGAACAGGTCATTCCGACCAACTTCTTCGCCGAACTCGCCAACCGCCGGACCCTCGGGGTGATCGTCTTCGCGTTGCTGCTCGGCCTGGCCCTGGCCTCGATCGGTGAGGCCGGTGCCCCGGCGATCGCGACCCTCCGCTCGTTGTTCGACGGAACCATGAGGCTGGTCCTCTGGATCCTGTGGCTGACCCCGATCGGAGTCTTCCTCCTGGTCACCGGCACCGTCGCGAAGATCGGTTTCGGTTCCCTCGTGGGGCCGCTGGGGGCGTACATGATCACGGTGCTGGTGGGTCTGGCGATCCACGCATTCATCACCCTGCCCACGGTGCTGGCCCTGTTCGGTCGCGTCAATCCCTATCGATTCATGCTTCGCATGCGGAAGGCGCTGCTGACCGCCTTCGGCACCGACTCGAGTTCCGCGACCCTGCCGGTCACCATCGAGACCGCGATCGATCAGGGAGGCTGCAGCAAGCGGAGCTCGAACTTCGTCCTGCCCCTCGGAGCGACCGTCAACATGGACGGCACCGCTCTCTACGAGGCGGTCGCGGTCGTCTTCATGTTCCAGCTCTGGGGCATCGAGCTCGGGGTCGGTGAACTGGTGATCGTGGTGGTGACCGCGACCCTGGCCGCGGTGGGAGCCGCCGGCATCCCCAGTGCGGGCCTGGTCACCATGGTCATCGTGGTCGCCGCGGTGAACACCAGTCTCGCGGGCCGGGGCATCCAGCCGCTGCCTCTCGAGGCGATCGGTGTCATCATCGGCGTCGACCGGATCCTCGACATGTGCCGCACCACGGTGAACGTCTGGGGCGATGCGGTGGGGGCGAGGTTGATCTCCCGACTGGCTCCCGACGACGAGGAACCGGCCGCCGCGGCGGCCTGACCATCGCGCACCCGGGAGAGACCCTGATCCACCCGTGACCGAACGGGACGTCTCAGGACGTCGGCACGGTCCGGACGTGAAGCTCCTTCATCTGCTCGTCGTCGATCGGACCCGGAGCGTCGATCATGAGATCGCCGCCGGACTGGGTCTTGGGGAAGGCGATGACGTCGCGGATGTTGTCGGTGCCCACCAGGTGCATGATCAGACGATCGAGACCGAACGCGATGCCGCCGTGCGGCGGGGCGCCGTGCTTGAGGGCCCGCAGCAGGAAGCCGAACTTCATCTCCGCCTCCTCGGGCGTGAGCCCGATGAGGTCGAAGACCTTCTGCTGCACCTCGGGGCGGTGGATACGAATGGAACCTCCACCGATCTCGCTCCCGTTGCACACGAGGTCGTAGCCGGCGCTGATGCAGTTGCCGGGGTCGGTCTCCAGCAGCCCCTCCTGCCCGGGGTTGGGTGCGGTGAAGGGGTGGTGCAGGGCGACCCAGCGGTTGGATTCGACGTCGAGTTCGAACATCGGGAAGTCGACGACCCAGACGAACTTCCAGGCGTCCTCGTCGATGAGTTCGAGATCCCGGGCCACCTTGATGCGGAGTTCGCCGATCGCCTTGGTGGCGACCTCCCAGGTGTCGGCGGTGAAGAAGACGGTGTCGCCCTTCTCGCATCCGAGTCGTTCCATCAGTTCGTCGGCGATCGGTTCGACGAACCTCGCGACGCCGGACTCGAAGCCCTCGCCGTTGCACTTGGTGGTCGGCACGCCGCCGGCTCCGAAGAGCTTGATCCACTCCGAGTACCCGTCGGTCATCTTGCGGGTGAGCCTCTCGGCACCTCCGGGCACGCGGAACGCCTTCACCACGCCGGAGCCCATCGGGCTCTTCTTCTCGAGCGCCGAGGTGAACACGCCGAACTCGGTCTTCGCCGCGAGATCGGAGATGTCGGAGATCTCCAGTCCGAATCGCAGGTCGGGGCGGTCGATGCCGTAGGTCTCCATCGCCTCTCGCCAGGTCATCCGGGGGATCTCGCCGACGTCCACGCCCAGCATCTCCTGCCAGAGCGCTGCGGCGAATCCGCCCATGGTCTCGAGCACGTCGTCACGGTCGACGAAGCTCATCTCGAGGTCGATCTGGGTGAACTCCGCCTGCCGGTCGGCCCGCGGGTCCTCGTCCCGGAGGCACTTGGGCAGCTGGATGTACCGCTCGCAGCCCGCGATCATGAGGATCTGCTTGAAGAGCTGGGGACTCTGGGGCAGGGCGTACCAGTCCCCGGCCTCCAGGCGACTGGGCACCACGAAGTCGCGGGCGCCCTCGGGCGTCGACTTGATCAGCAGGGGGGTCTCGATCTCGAGGAAGTTCCGGTCGTGGAAGAAGGCGCGGGTGAACTGCGCCACCCGTGAGCGGGTCTCGAGGATCCGCTGCATCTTCGGTCGACGAAGATCGAGGTAGCGGTTCTTGAGCCGGATCTCCTCGTTCATCTTCTCGGCTTCGTGGTCGTCGGGAAGGATCGGCGGCGTCTCGGCCTTGTTGAGGATCTCGAGCTCGGAGGCGAGCACCTCGATCTCCCCGGTGGCGAGCTTGGGATTGGCGCCACCACCGCGCTCCCGGACGGTGCCACGAACCGCGATGACGTCCTCTCGCCGCAGCCCCTGGGCCGCCTCGACCACCTCCGTAGGAACGTCCGCGGTGTCGAAGACGATCTGGGTGAGACCCTCACGGTCCCGGAGGTCGATGAAGACCAGGGCCTTGGAGTGGTCTCGATAGGTGTTCACCCATCCGGCGAGCACGACGGTCTCGCCGATGTTCCCGGGGCGAAGGGCCTGGCACGAATGCGTCCGCTTGAGCATCTGGTTCCGGATCCGAAATGGGTCGGGGAGGAGGTGAGACGGCGGATGGTACCGGAGGTGGGGGTGGGGATGGAGCGTGTCGATCTCCCCGCAGCGGTATTCTCCGGACATGAGACCGGAACAGGACGCCCCCGGCCGCCCCGCCGGGACCGGATCCCGGCGATCCCCCGAGGGTGGGGTGGTGCTGTTCACGGCCTTCGAGCCCAGCGGGGACGCCCATGCCGCCCCGGTCATCGCCGAGCTCCGGCGGCGACGTCCGGAGCTCCGGATCTGCGCCTGGGGAGGCCCGCGGATGGAGGAGGCGGGGGCGGAGATCATCGAGCGCACCAGCGAGGACGGGGTGATGGGGCTCGGTGGATTCCTCAAGGCCTTCGAGATGAAGCGGACCATCGACCGCATCGACACCTGGGCCCGCGAGCACCCGGTGGGGCTCCATGTGCCGGTGGACAGCCCGTCCGCGAACTTTCCGATCTGCCGACGTCTGCGCCGGCGGGGGACCCGGACCATCCATCTGATCGCACCGAAGGTCTGGGCGTGGGGGCACTGGAGGGTTCGTCGCCTCGTGCATCACAGCGATCACGTCCTCTGCATCCTGCCCTTCGAGGAAGCGTGGTTCGGCGAACGCGGCGTCGACGCGACCTTCATCGGTCATCCGGTCATGGCCAAGCCGATCGACGAGGCCGCGCTGGCCGAGGGACGTCGCGCCCTGCCCCCGGGCGAACCCAGGATCATCGTCCTTCCCGGGAGCCGCAGCGGGGAGATCAAGGCGAATCTCGGACATCAGCTGGAGGCGTTCTCCACGATCCGGGGACGCTTCCCGGAGGCGGCCGCGGTGATCGTGGCCGCCAACGAGCGGATCGCCGCGACGGTTCGAACCCGATTCGACCCGCTGCCCGATGGCGTGACCCTGCAGGAGGGGGGACTCGAGACCGTGATCTCGTGGGCGGATCTCGCCCTGGCGACGAGCGGAACGGTCAGTCTCGATCTGGCTCGCCAGGACTGTCCGATGATCGGGAGCTACGCGATCCCCCGGTGGCAGATGCCGGTCGCCTCCCTGATGGTCAGGACCCCGTGGAAGCTCCTGCCCAACATCGTCGCCGGCGAGGAGATCGTTCCGGAGTTCGTCCCCTACGTCGCCTCTCGCGGGGCGGAGCCGATCGTGGAGGCGGCCATGCCCCTGCTCGAGGACCCCGAGGCCCTGACGGCCATGCGGGCGAGTCTGGCGGAGGTTCGGTCCCGGTTCGAGGGGATCGATCCCGGCGAGGTCGCGGCCGAGCGGATGCTCGCCCTGGTCGACGTCTGGTCGGGGGCGGCCCGGGATCCCGCATCCCCTGAAGGCTGAATCCGAACTCTCCGAATCCACGTCCCATATCGCCGGCTCACGGCCGTTTATGTGGCTCTCAAACGCCCTTTTCGGTGGGCGGAGGCTGTTTTCGGCGCTATGTTGAGGGCACTTGATGGTGAACGCCGCACCGCGCACCATCGTCGAATCACCCAGCCCTGTTTCACAATCGGACCTCTCCATGATCTCTCCTCGCACGTTCGTCTCCGCCGCCTTCGCCTTCTCCATCTCCCTCAGCGGAGCCACCGCGGACGTGGTCTTCGACGAAGCGGTCGATGGAGAACTGTCCGCGAACCCGAACGCCCCCACGATGGTCGACGTCGTGGCGGGGAGCAACACCGTCAATTTCACCACCGACCAGCAGGGTGACGATCGGGACATCTTCACCTTCAACGTCGCTGAAGGCTTCGAATTGACGGGCGTCATTCTCGAGCTCTTCGACACCAACTCGAAGGATCCCAACAACCTGGCATTCATCGGCTTCTCGGCCGGCGACGTCCTCGGTACCGATCCGCTCGCCCCCAATCCCACGCCACTGCTCGGCTACGCCCTCGTGGCCGAGGCCGACTCCGGCACCGACATCTTCAGCATCATGGGCCAGGGTGGAGGGTCCCAGGGCTACGACGGGCCCCTCGGTGCGGGCGACTACACCTTCTGGGCTCAGGAGACCAGCCTCACCGTCGATGATTGGAGCGTGACCCTGGTCATCAACGAACTGCAGGCGCCCTGCCCGGCCGATCTCGACGGGGACGGCGTCGTCAACGGTGCCGACCTCGGGCTGTTCCTCGGAGCGTGGGGAACCTCGCCCTGCAAGTCCGACATCAACGGAGACGGCGTCTGCAACGGCGCCGATCTCGGTGAGATGCTCATCGCCTGGGGTGACTGCTGACCCACCGGGTCGGACGGGAGGAATCCTCTCCGGTCCACGGGCCGACCCCGTCCGTTCGTGATTCGTTCTTCGCCCGCGACCGAGGAGTCCAGCATGAGATCCGTCAGCAGATCGACCGTCTCCGCCCTCACGGCCCTCGTGGCCACGGGGATCGCCGCGGCCGACGTCGTCTACGACGAGGCGGTCGACGGGGACCTGTCCGACCTGGGTTCGGCCCCGACCTTCATCGACTTCTCGGAGGGTGTCAACAACGTCCTCTTCGTGACCGACCCCGGTTCCGATCGCGACATCTTCACCTTCACGATCACCGAGGGCTACGAGCTCGCGGGGCTGGTGGTGGAGGAGTTCGACACCAACAACGACGTCAATCTGGCGTTCATCGCGATCACGCCCGGCGCCTTCCTGCCCTACGACCCCGACGAACCGGACACCGAGCAGATGCTCGGGTACGCCCTGTTCGACGAGAACTACGTGGGAAGCGACATCTTCCTCGAGATGGGGACCGCCTTCGGCACCATCGGCTACGACGGCCCCCTGGGGCCCGGCGACTACACGATCTGGGCGCAGGAGAACGGTCCCTCGGTGGACATCTGGAACCTCGGATTCGTGGTGAACCAGGTGCCCGCGCCCGGTGCGATCGCGGTGCTCGGCCTCGCCGGTCTCGCGACCGGTCGTCGACGGGACTGAGTCCACCCGGAATGGGTCAGGATCCATTCCGGCGGCATTCGACATTCCATGGATCATGACCACGGTGGCGTGCCCTTGAAGGGCACGCCACCGTCCTTCGGGGAGTTCCTTCGGGCTCTTGTCCTTGAGGCTTGGTGCCGACTCTGTCAGAATCAACCCGGACGGAGGACGATCCATGATCGATCAATCGGATGGCGGCCGAGATCTTCCTGTGACCCGGTGGCTGCAGGGGGTTCGTGACCTCTACCTCGAACTGGTCGAGCTCGAAGGAGATGCCCGCGCCGTCCATCTCGATCGGAAATGCGGTGATGATGCCGTTCTCCGCGCGGTGGTCGAGAGACTGCTGGCCGCGGAAGATCGCATGGATGATCGTGAGGAGCAGGTGGGGCAGGCGGGCGAGAAGTCATCGGAGAGCCTCGCGACCGGCGTCACCGTGAAGGATTCACATCCACCGGGCGGTTCCAGCGGCACCTTCTGGCAGGGGGATGCGATCGGTCCCTACACCGTGGTCAGGGAGCTCGGCGAGGGCGGGTTCGGTTCGGTCTACCTCTGCGAGCAGCTCGAGCCGGTCAGGCGCAGGGTCGCGGTCAAGGTCCTCAAGGCAGGCATGGACTCGAGGGCGGTGCTGGTCCGCTTCGAGGCTGAACGTCAGGCGCTTGCCGTCCTGAACCACCCGTCGATCGCGAAGGTCTTCGATGCAGGGGTCACCGGGAACGGCCGGCCGTACTTCGTGATGGAGTTCGTAGGTGGCGTCCCGATCAACGAGTTCTGTGACGAACGGAAACTCGACACGCGGGCCCGATTGAAGCTCTTCGCGAAGGTGTGCGAAGGGATGCAGCATGCACATCAGAAGGGGATCATCCATCGGGATCTGAAGCCCGGCAACATCCTTGTCTGCGACGAGGATGGAGACGTCCCTCAGCCGAGGATCATCGACTTCGGGATCGCGAAGGCGACGGGGGAGGACCTCACCGAGGAGCCCCTGGTGACCCGGATGGGGCAGATGATGGGGACGCCTGAGTACATGTCCCCGGAGCAGGCCTCGGGCCTGGTGGACGAGATCGACACGCGAACGGATGTCTATTCGCTGGGGGTGGTGCTGTATCAGCTGATCTGCGGACGACTTCCCTTCGAGCCGGACGAGCTCCGGGCTCGAGGTCACCGCGAGATCCAGAGGATCATCTGCGAGGAGGATCCGCCGCGACCGAGTCTCAGACTGTCCACCGGGCACTCGAAGGAAGGTGATGAGGACAAGGAACCGACCGGGATCGCAAGGGCTCGAGGTACGACGGTGGAGAGTCTGACCAGCGACCTTAGAAAGGAGCTCGAATGGATCCCCCTCAAGGCCATGCGGAAGGAACCCGAGGCTCGTTACGGATCGGCCATGAGCCTGGCCGAGGACGTTCGTCGGTATCTGGATGGTGAAGCGCTAGAGGCGGGTCCCGAGTCGAACTGGTATCGGTTTCGGAAGACCTTGAAACGACACAGGACTCCAGCGATCGCAGCCGCCCTGGTGGTGATGTCGATGATCATCGGGTTGATCGCCTCGACGAACTTCGCGATCAAGGCCCGTGCGGCCCAGAACGAGTCCGAGGATCTGCTTGTCGCAGTCGTGGTCGGCAAGGCGCTGGATGCCGCCATGATTGGTGATTCCTCGGCGGCGCAGCCGCATCTCCAACTCATCGATCAATTGGGAGGATCCGATCGCTTTGATGCCGGTCTCGCTCGATCCTTGAGTGACCAGGCGATCGAGAGGATCCCGATCGATGGTGAAAGTCCCTTCTCCAGGGTGGCCTTCAGTCGCGATCTGGCCGTCGCGGCCAGCGGACATATCGACGGTTCTATCCAGCTGTGGGATACGTCCACCGGCCAGGCCCGAGAGGAACCCCTCCAGGCCCACGAAAAAAACGTGCACGCCTGTGCCTTCAGTCCCGATGGGACGATTCTCGCCAGCAGCGGCCTTGATGCCCCGGATGCCGACGAGCCTCGCATCGCGTGGGATGGGAAGCCCCCGGGCGAACCGAAGCGGGTCCCGACGGTCCGGCTGTGGAACCCGGCGACCGGGGAGCCGATCGGAAAGCCGATGCGCCATCCGGCCAGGGTCTTTGAAATCGTCTTCAGTCCGGATTCCAAGGTGGTGGCGACCATCGCCGGTCGTGACATACGTCTCTGGGAGGCGACGAGCGGTCTGCCTCTCGGGCGGCTCTTGCAGGTCCCGATCGAACGAGTGATCCAGCCGGTCTCCAACCCACAGGTTGTCGCGTTCAGCCGGGATGGAAGGGCGATCGTGGCGGGATACTCCGATCACACCATTCGCTGGTGGGATGCCGGGAGCGGTCGGCCGATCGGCGACCCGCTTCGAGGTCATGACGGCTCGGTCGAAGCGATTGCGGTGAGTCCGGATGGATCGGTGATCGCCAGCGCGGGTCGGGACCGGTTGATTCGTCTCTGGGACGCCGCGACCGGCCGACAGCAGGGTGATCCATTCGGCGGCGATGGGTCGATGGTCACGACACTCGCGTTCAGTCCCGACGGTTCGCTGCTGGGCAGCGGGAGCGTCGATCGGACGGTTCGTCTCTGGGAGGTGCCCACGGGCCGGTCATTCGGTGATCCGCTTCGCGGACATGAATCGAGTGTCGACAACCTGGCGTTCAGCCCGGATGGGCGACGCCTGGTGAGTTCGAGTTCCGATCAGACGATTCGAACCTGGGACGTGGTCAGTCATCGTCACCTTCATGATCCGGATCGCTCGGTGAGATGTCTCGGCTTCGAATCGGGTGGATCCGGGCTCATGGTGGGAAGCCGGGAGGGTACCATTCATCGCCTTGATGTTCTCACCGGCCGGACCATGGCCGTGCTTGAAGTCGGGGAGCTTGCAAGCTCGATCCCCTACCGGATGATCAACTGTCTTGCCTCGAGCCCGGACGGACGAGTCCTTGCGGCCGGGTTGCGGGATCGAACCATCCGGATCCTTGATGCATCCACCGGGCAGGTGATCGGTGATCCCTGGCGCGGTCATGAGGACGAGATCTCGAGCATCGACTTCAGTCCGGACGGGACCACACTCGCCAGCGGAGATTTGGATGGCACTGTCCGGTTCTGGGATGCATCTTCAGGGATCCCGCTCGGCGAGCCGCTGATCGCCGACGAAAGGCTTATCACGGCGATCGCCTTCAGTCCCGACGGATCGCTGTTGGCCACCGGTGGCCTGGACCGGGGCATTCATCTCTGGGACGCGTCGACCCGGCAGCCGCTCGGCGAGGTCTTGCGTGGACACACCAGGCCGATCATGTGTCTTGCCTTCAGCCCTGACGGATCATTGCTGGCCAGTGGAGGAGCAGATGACGCGATCCTCCTCTGGGACATGAGGACGCTCGGACCGTTTCGCGAACCGTTTCGTGGCCACGCGAGAGGCGTCACGAGCGTCGACTTCAGTCCATGCGGTTCGCTGCTGGCAAGTGGGAGTATCGATCGGACCGTGCGTCTCTGGGACGTCGCGACCGGTCAGCCGGTCGGCGATGCTCTGACTGGACATGAAAGGGAGGTCGTGGGCATCGCCTTCAGCCCAGACGGAAGGACCCTTGCCAGCGGCAGCACTGACGACACGATCCGCCTCTGGCATGCCGTGCCCCTTCGGGACCGCATCGATGCGATCCGCGCCCGACGGTTGGAACTTGACGGGCGGCGATCGACGAATCGATGAATCCCTGCTTCCGGGCGTCACTCCGGGCACGGTCCCCAGAAGACGAGGAAGAGACCCAAGTCCGCGCCATCGATCGTTCCGTCGTCGTTCAGGTCGCCGGCGAAGCCACCGCTTCCGAACCAGGACATGAGGATGCCGAGATCGGCGCCATCGACCACTTCGTCGCCATTGAAGTCCGCGGCGCACGGGGGCGGGGGCGGATCGATCGCGAGGATGGCGGTCATGACGTCGGGCAGGGGCCCGATGTTCCCGGTTCCCGGGTTGGTCTGCGGGGTGCCGGTCGTGGCGAGGATCTCCCGGATCTCCTGGCAGCCGAGATTCCGGCCGAGGGTCTCACGGGCGAACTCCTGGACCAGCATGCAGGCGCCGGCCACGATCGGCGTGGCACTCGAGGTGCCCGAGAATCCGCTGGAGTAGTCGCAGTTCGCGGTCGAGTCGAAGTCGCCGTATCCGGTGGTCATGACGCAGTTGCCGTACCCCTGGAGGTTCAGACGTGAACCATGATTCGAGAAACTCAGGCGGCTTCGGGCGGAGACCCCCCAGCAGTTCGGCCAGGCGGCTCCGGCGCCGACGATGATCGATCCCGAATCGTTCTCGGGGAGGAACGGATGGTGGCCGAAGTTGCCGACGGCGTACTCCGGGGCGTCGAGATCCTCGGCACCGTTGCCCGCGGCCTGCACCACGATCATGCCGTTGGCGATCGCGTTGACCACCGAGTCGTAGTACGGGGGCCACCACTCCATGGGCACGAGCCCGTCCTGGGAGCTGTTGTCCACGTAGTTCGGGCCACGGATCTGCACCTCGAGGACGATGACCGATCCCTCGGGCATCGCGGCGGTCGCCCGGTAGACCGCGGCTCCGATGTCGTAGGTCGTCCCGTCGTAGGTGGGTGAGAAGTAGAGGTCGTCGGATCCAAAGGCGATCCCGGTGGTGCCGACGCCGTTGTCCCGGGACACCATCTCGCCGAAAACCGCGGTCCCGTGGTCGTTGCCGTAGGGACTGAACGGTTCGAAGCCGAGGACGGTGATCGGAGGAAGATCGCAGTGAGCGTCGTTGAAGTCGTATTCGATGTCGCACATCGAGACCCCGGATCCACTGAGTCCGAGCGACCATGCGGGGGTCGCGCCGATCCCACCCTCGGAGGCGGGCCTGAGGTAGGTCTGCAGCGACTCCAGATCCCCGCCTCCGATCGAGGGCTTCGGAAGGGGCCGAGGGTTCGGCGGCGCGACCGGAGCGGGGGCCCGTCCCACCATGACCACCCCCTCCCGTTCGGCGAGCGAGGCGACCAGGAGCCGGACATCGGTCCCCGGTGACAGCTTCACGTAGGCGTCGAACCGCGGGTCCGGGGCGGGCCGCCCGGTTGTGGCCCGTTGCCTGGCGAGCATGCGATCGAGAGTCGCATCATCCAGATCGGCGGCACCTCGGGTCAGCACTGCACGATCCACCGCGAAGCGCAGGCCACGACCACCTTGGGCCCCGACCTCTTCGAGCAGGTCCCCGGGGTCGATGGAGCCGTCGGTTCTGAGAAAGATCGTCGAGCTCGGATCTGGAGCGGCATGGAAGGCCTTCCCGGGGGCCGGGGGGGCCGCTCCCAGTCCGCTGGAGAGGATGATGCCGAGCAGGATGACCGGATGGATTCGCATGTGGTGCTCCGCAGCGGGATGGTTCGGGCCTGATGGTTCTTCGGTCGCGGTCGATACGACCGGACGGTCTTCCATGGTTGCGACATCGGGGGGCGTGATGACGAAAAAGTCGACCAGTCTGAAAAAAACGCCGGGGCCACTCAGCCCCGCCCGACCGGAATCACCGCCACCAGTCCCGCGGCATTGCCGTGCCGATCGNTGAGGGGAAAGGTTCTGACCACCGCGCCCAGGGTCGGCAGGCCCTGATCGGCCGCATGGCGATCGAGGACGTGGGCGTCGTGGGCCATCGTCTCCTCGTCCGGACCGAAGGCGACCACCAGCACCGCGGCGTGTCGGATCCGCCGGGCGTGGGCGAGTCGGGCGAGATCGACCGTGGTCCGTTTCGGAAGCGTGGCGAGGTCGCCCGCCTCGCCGAGATCCCGGCACGCCGCTCCGGTCTTCACCTCCAGCCAGAACGCCTGCTCGGGGTCCAGTGGTGATGGCGGTTCGGGGGCGAGCTCCGCGAAGAGACCCGGTGCCTCGGCCTCCTCCTCGTCGATCTCGTCCCCGAGATCCAGCGGAGCATCCTCGGGCCGAAGCACGAAGTCGCACCGGGTGCCCACGCTGCGGATCGGCTCTCCGGCCCGGTGGGGGAAGCGCACCTCCCGCAGAGGGTGCAGTCCCGCAGCCTCGAAGCCGNCCTCGAGGATCGACTGGATCTCCCGCTCGGCCAGACTGTCCACGCCNCGNACCTCCTGGGCGAGATCGTGNTCCTCGCACGCCGCGCGCACCGCCGCGACCGCGGCATCGGCCACGGTCGCGGCGGGAATGGTCGCGAGGGTCGGGTCGGTCACTCCTTGGCCATGTCCTCGACGTTGCGAGCCTCGTGGCTCTTGAACTCGCCGGACTTCAGGCGGCGACCGTAATCGTGGTACGCCTTCATCGCGATCCCGCCGAAGATCAGCATGATCGGGATGTTGGCCCAGAGCATGACTCCGGTGCCGAGGGCGGTGAGGTTGTCGAGCTCCTTGTCGCTGGTGATGATCGGCAGGGTCGAGACGATGATCATCAGGCAGTAGACGAGCTTGTAGGGAAGGACGCTTCCCTTGCCGAGCAGGAAGACCATGCCCTGCTCGCCGTAGTAGCTCCAGGAGATCATGGTCGAGATCGCGAAGAGCCAGGAGGCGATGAGGATCAGCCAGGTGCCAAGGCCGGGGATCGCCCGGTCGAAGGCGTGGGCGGTGAGGGTCGCCCCCGGGTAATCCTTGTAGATCTCGTTGTCCATGAACGTCGGGGCGGAATCGCTGGTGATCACGTCCGTGCCGAAGATGGCCACGAAGCCGCCGTCCTGCAGTTCGTCGACCTCGGCCTTCACCTTGACCCGCCGGGCCCCGGTGTCGTCGTTGATCCGGTCGGTCTCCGCGATCATGAACACGGTGTCCCCGGCCACCCAGTCCTTGCCGGTGACGGCCCTGGCGTCCTTGTGCTTCCCGGGGAGCGGGACGAACCAGGTCTCGGTGTCGTCGTTGTCGGAGGGATCGGGGTCGCCGAAGCTGCCGACGTTCCAGCCGCCCTCGGCCTGGGAGAACGCCGGGGTCGAGGCGAGAGTGGTCTCACCCACGGACCCTCGGTCCCAGGCCCCGGTGGAGAGGATGACCATGGCGGTCAGGGTGCAGACGATGATGGTGTCGATGAAGGGTTCGAGTCCCGCCACCACGGCTTCCCGCACCGGCTCCTTCGTCTTGGCCGCACTGTGGGCGATCGGAGACGAACCCTGGCCGGCTTCGCTGGAGAACAGGGCTCGCTTCATGCCCCAGAGGAACGCGTAGCCCGCGGTGCCGCCGATGAAGGCCCCGGTGGCGTCGGTCGGATTGAAGGCGCTCTTGATGATGAGCCCGAACATGGCGGGGATCGTGCCGATGTTCATCAGCAGCACGATGATGCCGGCGAGCAGGTAGAGCACGCACATGAAGGGCACGAGGATCCCGGCTACGTGGCCGATCCGCTTGATGCCGCCGATGATCACGGCTCCGACGATGATCGCGAGGATGATCCCGACGCCGACCGCCGGAATGCCGAGGGCCTCCTCGGTCTGGACCCCGACGTTCCAGGCCTGGAACATGTTGCCGCCGGTGATCGCGGAGATGAGCAGCGTGATGCAGAAGATGCCGCCGACCACCATGCCCAGCGGGGCGAGGCCCCAGTCGGCGAAGGCCCGCTTGGCGACGTACATCGGGCCGCCCTTGGGNTTGTCCGGATCGCTCACGTCGCGGTAGAGCATCGAGAGCGTGACGCTGGTCGTCTTGAGAGCCATGCCCGCGAGGCCGACCATCCACATCCAGAACACGGCGCCCGGACCGCCGAGGGCGATCGCCACCGCGACGCCACCGATGTTTCCGAGGCCGACGGTCGCCGAGAGCGCGGCCGAGAGGGCCTGGAAGTGGTTGATGGCACCGGGATCGCCCTTGTCGTCGTACTTGCCCGCGGTGACCGCGGTGCCGTGGGCGAGGGCGCGATACTGGCAGAATCCGGACCAGATCGTGAAGAGGACGCCCACGCCGAGGACGACGTAGAGCACCCAGTCCGCCCAGATGACGCCGTTGATGACGTCGAGGACTTCGTTCATGCGATCGAGGAAGGTCATGTGTTCGGTTCTCTCANGGGTGTCGAGGGAGCNTGGGGGTCAGTCTGACGAATCGGATGCTTCCGTGGTCTCGGTGGATATTTCCCCGACTTCGGCCTCCGTGGCGGAGGATCCGGAGAGCAGGGAATCGATGTCGAGGACGCCGATCGCCTGCAGGAAGACGAGCAGCACCGCAGCCGGGGCGACCCAGCGAAGCAGGTGGAGCCAGAGGACNTAGAGGTTNCGAAGGCTCGCNCCCTCGTTGAATCCTTCGCGACGAGCCTGTTCGGTCACCTTCCAGCCCATGAAGAGGGCCACNCCGAGTCCACCGACCGGNAGCATCACGTTGGAGACCAGCCAGTCGGCCGAGTCGAACCAGTTCTTGCCGGTGATGTCGGCGAATCCCTCGTTGAAGAAGCCGCCGAGGGCGGATCCGTTGGAGAGGGCCGACGGAATCGCGAAGATGATGATCGCGACTCCGCATCCGATCGCGGCGGCGTGTCGGGACACGCCCTTCTCGTCGATCAGGTAGCTCGCGGCGACCTCGAGAAGCGAGATCGCGCTGGTCAGGGCCGCGAAGAAGAGCAGCACGAAGAAGATCGTCGCCCACATCGTGCCCGCGGGCAGGTCCATCAGGGCGATCGGCATGTTCTGGAAGACCAGCCCCGGACCGGCGGCGGGATCGAACCCGGAAGCGAAGGTGATCGGGAAGAGGACCAGGCAGGCGACGAGGGCGATGACGGTGTCGAGACCGCCGATGATGATGCCGGTGGTGATCGCGTCGTCCTTGCGGTGGAGGTACGANCCGTAGGCGATCATCGCCCCCATGCCGATCGACAGCGTGAAGAACGCGTGCCCGAGGGCCTCGAGGACGCCGCCGGCACTGAGTTCTTCGGCGTGGAATCCGAAGACGAAGTCCACCGCCTTGTCGAAACCCTCNCCGACCAGGGCGGCCCGGATCGCCAGAAGGATCAACATGACTCCGAGGGCGGGGATCATGATCTTGCTGGCGGTCTCGATNCCCCGCTTCACACCTCCGGCGACGATGACGATGGTGATGACCATGAACACCAGCATCCAGAACAGGTTGCTGCCGGGGTTGCTCGCCACCTCGCCGAAGTAGGCCTGGACGTCCTGGTTGGACATGTCGGCGAACCCGCCGCCGACCGCGGCGATGGCGTACTGCATCGTCCACCCGGCGATGACCGCGTAGTAGGAGAGCAGGACGAAGGCCGCGATCACGCCCATCCATCCGAAGGCCATCCACGGGCTTGCAGGCCCCGAATGCCGACGGAAGGCGGGGACGGTCGAACTCTGGGTCGACTTGCCCAGGATGACCTCGGCGAGCAGGATCGGAATCCCGACCGCGGCGATGCAGATCAGGTAGACNAGGACGAAGAGCCCACCACCGTTCTCACCGGTGATGTAGGGGAACTTCCAGATGTTCCCGAGGCCGACGGCGGATCCCGCNGCAGCGAGGATGAAGCCGAGGCGAGATCCCCAGTGGGTTCGGTCACTCATGCGTCCAGATCTCCAGGTGTCGGTAGAGGCCATCCACTCCGTCCGGGAATATATCCCGAACCGAGCCTCCGGGCCGCTCCTCAGGGGGCNCCACACCTCCTAGAATCNNNNCGATGCGGGAGTTCCGGCTGCGAGAAGATCTCGACCGGGTGGTGGTGGAGGGTTACGCCCTCCCCCTGGGTGTCGANCGCCTCGACGCNCCGCCTCCNCGNGAGGGNTGGGTGGTNGAGTTCCTNCCCGGNGAGGACGAGGCNCCNGACGTCTACGCCTTCCAGATCGCGGTCAGTCACNAACGGCTCCGGCCGCTGATGAGGGATCTCCTCGGGCTCCTTCCCGGCGAGGTCGCTCCGGTGGTCGAGATCGGATCCGTNGACGCCTACCGCTCGATCGACACCTACATGGCGGTCGAGCCGATCTTCATCGACGACTTCATGAAGACCTGGCTGGAGTTCGAACCCATCCTCTCCGAGGAGGTGTCGATCGGCGTGGGTGCGACCTCCGACGAACCGTTCCTCGAGGTCTTCCTCGATTCATGGAAATCCATCGCGGTGCAGTGTCAGGTGGACATGCGGGATGCGATCGGAGAGATCCTCGAACGCCACGGGCTCGGCCAGGTCTCGCGCACCTGGGACGAGGAGGGTTTCGACGGTGTGGATCCTCCCTACCGGATGCGGGAGATCCTGGTCATCGAGGACGAGCACTCGCCGGATCTCGACGAGCTTCTGCTCCTGCTCCGCGAGGACTGGGGCATGCAGCTGGACGTCGATCCCCACTCCAACATCGACGACGGGGGACGCGAGCTCGGCTTCACCCTCTGGCACGCGATCGCGATGGCCGACCCGGTCGACGAGAAGCCCGGAGGCGCGTACGTCGCGGTCTGGGCGACCGCACGAAGTCTCGAGGAGGCGGAGGATCTGATCGAGGCCGCGGTCGAGGGAAGCGGGGACTGGATGCTCGACCGCGTCTACTCGATCGAACGGGTCGCCTTCGACGAACGACCCGAGGAGCTGGGAGATCTCGCCCCTCGACGCGATCGGCCCGAAGTGCATTCGATCATGGTCGACGAATGGGGCGAGGGTGACCAGCCTCCGCCTCTGGGCGGCGGCCCGGACGACGGCGGGTGGGGGGATCCGGGCGGGCGGTTCGGGTGAGTGAGGAGGGCCCCTGGTATCGAGACGGGATGCGCTTCGAATGCACCTGCTGCGGCAACTGCTGCACCGGTGGAGANGGNGCGGTCTGGTTCGATGACGACGAGGGCCGCCGGATGGCCGAGGTCCTCGGTGAGACCTACCCGGAATTCCTGGTCCGTCACACGCGGATGATCGACGGGCATCGATCCCTCAACGAGCACCTCACCGGCTTCGGATACGATTGCGTGTTCCTCGATCGGGAGACCATTCCCGGCAAGGCGGTGTGTCGGGTCTATCATGCCCGACCCAGTCAGTGCAAGACCTGGCCGTTCTGGCCGGAACTGATGAAGAGCGATGAGGCGTGGGCCCGAGCGAAGCGGAACACGCCCTGTCCCGGGATGGGCAACGGCCAGCTGTTCACGATCGAGGAGATCGTCGCCCGACTCGACCGTGAGAAGGGTTCGGAGGACAAGCCATGGTGAGGTCCATTCAGATCGACGAAGCCGGGCAGGTTCGAGCCTGGCTCGAGGCCTGCTCCCGACCGGAGGTCGAGGCGGCGATCGACGGGATCCACCGGGAGATCGCCCGAGTCATCCATGAGGTGGGACCTCACTGTCTCGCCAGCGGGAACTGTTGTCGATTCGAGGCCCACGGCCATCGCCTCTACGCCACCGGGCTCGAGGTGGCCCGGTGCGTCACGATCTGCCGGGAGGAGGGACGCCACATCACCCCGGAGGACATCGAGTCCGCCGTGCTGGAGGGGAACTGCCCCTGGCAGGACGGCCGTCTGTGCACCGCCCGGGAAGGGCGACCGACCGGATGCCGGGTGTACTTCTGCGATCCCCGTCTGCAGGATCTCGTGCCTGAACTCGCCGAGAACGCCCACCGCGAGGTACGGGCGATCCACGAACGCTTCCACGTCCCCTACGCCTACGGCGAGTGGCGGACCATGCTTCGCGAGATCATGGAGCAGAACCCGTTCGTCACGGCCCCGCCAGCGACGTCCGGACGACTGGCCGTTCCGGGTTCCTCCCGACCTCGTGGGCTCGTCGATCTGAGGATCCTCGTCGGGAAGTGAGAATGAGAAGAAAAGCCCCTGCGAGAGCGTGTCTCGCAGGGGCGTCGAGGATCGTGTTCGGCAGATCGAGGTCGAGGACGATCAGTCCTCGCCGACGGTCTGGGTCTCCTGGAGCTTCTCGGGGGTGAGGACCTCGACCACCGCGTCGCGGCGTTCGGCGCCCATCGCCTCCGCGGCCATGGCCGCCTCCTGTCGCATCGCCATCTCCTCGGCGAGATCGATCTCCGGCTCGTCGACGAGTCGATGGACCTTCATCCGGGAGTAGTCGGAGAAGCCGGTGCCGGCCGGGATGAGGTGGCCGAGCAGGACGTTCTCCTTGAGTCCCTGGAGGGTGTCGATCGCACCCTTGAGGGACGCCTCGGTGAGGACCTTGGTGGTCTCCTGGAAGCTCGCGCCGGAGAGGAACGATTCGGCCTGCAGCGAGGCCTTGGTGATGCCGAGAAGGAGCGGCTGGGCCTTGACCATGCGGGGCTTCTTGGTCTTGGCGGTCTTCTTCTCCTCGTCCTTGGCCTTGTCGTTGGCCTCCTTGGCCTCGGCCTTGGTGACCATCGCTCCGACCGGGAGATCCGTGTCCCCGGGGTCCTCGACCCGGAGTCGTTCCGCGAGGCGGTTGTTCTCGACCCGGTGCTGCCACTTGTCGACGATGTCGTTGGGCAGGAAGTTGCTGTCTCCGGGATCGACGATCCGGACCTTGCCGAGCATCTGACGCAGGATGACCTCGATGTGCTTGTCGGAGATCGGCACGCCCTGGGCCCGGTACACGTTCTGCACCTCGTCGAGCATGTAGAGGAAGAGCTCCTCCTCGCCCTTGATCTTGAGGATGTCCGCAGGAACCAGGGGGCCTTCGGTGAGACGGTCGCCGGCCTCCACGCGGTCTCCGGTGTGGACCCGCAGGGCGGTTCCCTGGAGGGCGTAGTGGGGGACCGGATCCAGATCACCATCCGGATGGATGAAGATCGTCATCTTGCCCTTGCGCTTGTCGGGGTCGAGTTCGACCCGGCCGGTGAACTCGGCCATGACGGCCGGGTCCTTGGGCACGCGGGCCTCGAAGATCTCGGTGACCCGGGGAAGACCACCGACGATGTCGGCGGAACGTCCGGAGTCCTTGGGGACCCGGGCGATCATCTGGCCCATCACCACCGCTTCTCCGTTCTCGACCTCGATGCGGGCCTTGGCGGGAAGGTGGTGGAAGTCGAGCGTCTGGTCGCCGTCCACGATCTTGACCTGCGGGGCACGATCGCCGGTGTGGCTGGTCACGATCCGCTCGATCTTGCCGGCCTTGGTCTCCTCGACCTTGAAGGACTGGTCCTCGACGAGGTTCTCGTACTGGATCACACCGCTCTTCTCGGCGAGGATCGGCTGCACGTGGGGGTTCCACGTCACCACGATCTGGCCCTTCTTCACGGTGTCGCCGTCGGCGGCGAGGATCTTGCCGCCGTAGGGGACCTTGAACTTGTCGATCTCGCGACCCTTGGCGTCCAGAAGATGGACTTCGCCGTTCCTCTTCAGGGCGACCAGTGAGGTGCCGTCCTCGTCGGTGACCTCGACCGCGTTGCAGTCGACGTGCTTGAGGGTGCCGTCCGCGGGGGCGGCCCAGTTGGTCTCGGCGAGCGAACGGGTCGCGGTGCCGCCGGTGTGGAACGTACGCATCGTGAGCTGGGTGCCCGGCTCACCGATCGACTGGGCGGCGATGATGCCGACCGCGAGGCCCTTCTCGACCTCCTGCCCGGTCGCGAGGTCGCGTCCGTAGCACTTCACGCACACGCCGCGGGGGGTGTGGCAGGGGAGGGGGCTTCGAACCTGGACCGACGGGATGCCGAGGGTCTCGATCCGATCGGCCGCCACCTCGTCGATGATCTGGTTCTTCTTGACGATGTTGACGTCCATGATGGGATCACGGATGTCCATGAGACTCGTCCGGCCGATGATCTGGTCACGCAGCGGGACGTCGACCTCCTCACCCTTGAAGATCGCCCGCTTGGCGATGCCCTGGGTGGTTCCGCAGTCGGTCTCGGTCACCACCACCGACTGGGCGACGTCGCAGAGCTTCCGGGTGAGATAGCCGGAGTCCGCCGTCTTGAGCGCGGTGTCGGCCAGTCCCTTTCGGGCGCCGTGGGTGGACGAGAAGTACTCGAGGACGTTGAGGCCTTCCCGGAAGTTCGCCCGGATCGGCGTCTCGATGATCTCGCCGCTCGGCTTGGCCATGAGGCCTCGCATGCCGGCGAGCTGCTGCATCTGCGACTGGTTGCCTCGGGCACCGGAGTTCATGAAGAGGTAGACCGGGTTGAGGTACCGCTTGCCTTCCTTCTTCTCGATCGAGGTCTCCTCGTAGGACTCCGGATCCCGGCGGTCCTCCCGAAGGGCCTCGATGAGCTTGTCGGTGAGGTCCTTGCGGCAGGTCGCCCAGATGTCGAGGAGCTGGTTGTGTCGCTCCCGCTCGGTGATGGCACCGCTCTGGTACGCCTTCTCGACCCGGTCGACGCGCTTCTGGGCTCCGTCGAGGAGCTTCTTCTTTTCGTCGGGGATTCGAAGGTCGTTGACACCGAAGGAGAGACCCGAGGTGGTCGAGTGCTTGAAGCCGACCTCCTTCATCGCATCGAGAAGATCGATGGTCTCGGCCTTGCCGAGTCGCTCGAAGGTCTCGTCGATGACGCGGGCGCAACCCTTCTTGCCAAGCGGGCAGTTGTAGAAGGGCATCTCCGACCGGTCGCCGATGATCTCGTTGAAGTAGATCCGGCCGACGGTGGTCCGGATGCGGCGGTTGGCGGGCATGTCGACGGGGTTCGACTTCTCGCCCTCGGTGCCCTCCCGGCCGCCGACGACCTGCTTGAAGTCCGCGAGTCGGACCAGGATGTGCTCGTGGATGCCGATCTCGCCGAACTCATGGGCGAGGATGGCCTCGGTCTCGTCCTTGAAGACCCGCAGTTCGCCCTCGGGTCGATCGGCCTCGTCGCCGTCCTGGGCGGTGAGGAACGCGACGCCCATCACGATGTCCTGCGAGGGCGAGACGATGGGGTTGCCGTTGGCGGGGCTGAAGATGTTGTGCAGGGACAGCATCAGCACGTGGGCCTCGGTCTGGGCCTCCACCGAGAGGGGGAGGTGGACCGCCATCTGGTCGCCGTCGAAGTCGGCGTTGTAGCCGGTGCAGACGAGCGGATGGATCTTGATCGCGTTGCCCTCGACC